>JBCCOK010000051.1:0-35861 GCA_039025395.1 Pseudomonadota bacterium | reverse complement strand
GCCATCCTTCATCACCACCACGCGGGTGGCCATTGTCATCGCTTCGATCTGATCGTGGGTGACATAGACCGTCGTGGTCTTCAGCTCCTCGTGCAGGTGTTTGAGTTCGGCGCGCATCGAGACCCTCAGGATGGCGTCCAGATTGGAAAGCGGCTCATCCATTAGAAACAGGTTCGGCGTGCGCACGATGGCACGGGCAAGCGCCACACGCTGCCGCTGTCCGCCAGACAGTGCTTTCGGGCGGCGGTCCAGATAGTCGGACAGATGAACTTTTTCAGCCGCTTGATCGATCAGACGACTGCGCTCGGGATCTTTTATCTTACGCAGCCGAAGCGGGTAGCCGATATTCTCGCGGACCGACAGGTGCGGATAAAGCCCGTAGTTCTGAAAAACCATGGCAATGTCACGATCACGGGCGGGGCGGTCGTTTACACGGACATTGTCGATGAAAATCTCGCCTGAGGTGACGGGCTCAAGACCGGCGATCATGCGCATCGTCGTCGTTTTCCCGCATCCTGAAGGGCCAAGGAGAACAAGAAACTCCCGATCTTTGATCTTCAGGTTCAAGTCACGAACGGCCGTCAGTTGTCCCCAGCGTTTTTCAACACCCCTCAACTCGATCTCGGCCAAGACCGTTTCCTCCTCCGTTTCCTCCCGCCAAAACGCGGAAAAGATGCCCTTTGATCCACAGACTGATTCAAACATCCCATCAATTGGCATTCACATCCAATGTTTCACTTGACGAAAATTGTCAAGACATCCTATAAATTTACTTAATACATCCCATCAATTTTGCAGAACATGGGTTGAATAGGGAGGTTTCTTGCAGAAATGCAGGGCTGGCATCGTTTAAACCGATGCGAACCGAGCGTGTGGCGGTGTTGCGAAACGAACTGGTTGCCCCGGGTGAAGTGCCGCCGATCCAAGGGGTTGAGGAGGAGACAATGACAAATTCCAAAGGCTGGCCGCGGAATGGATCGCGGCTGACAATCAGCCGGCGCCGTCTGATGCAGACGGGCGCTGCACTGGCGGGCGCGAGTTTCCTGTCAGTGAATCCGTCCCGGTTGCTCGCCGCGACTTTCGAGGAAGTCGGCTCGCAGTGGACGTCAGCCGATATTGATTGGAAGTCGCAATCCGGCAAGACCATCGTTCTGAACGCAGTCCAGCACCCATGGACAGAAGCCATTACGCCGCTGGTGCCGCTGTTTACCGAACTCACAGGCATCGACGTCGAGATCCAGACACAATCCGAAACCGAATACACAGCCGAGTTGCCGGTCAAGCTCGGCGCGCGCAACCCCACTCCGGATGTCTACATGGTCTGGGCGATCGGTCAGGCGATCACCGCCGGCTGGCTTGAGACCCTTGATGGATACTATGACAACAGCGAACTCAGCGATTCCGCCTGGTGGGACGGCGAAGATCTGTTCCCGTCCGCGCGCTCGTTTCAGCAGTGGTCGGATGGCAAACGTTACCTGATGCCCATCACTGCCGAATCGCAGATGATGTTCATGAACAAGAACATGATGGACGAAAAGGGCGTTTCTGTTCCGCAGACCATGGATGAGCTGATGGCAGCCGCCGTCGCTCTGAAGACAGACGATGTGGCCGGTATTGCCATGCGCGCGAAATCGTCTGGAGACAGCACGTGGCCGGCCGGCGGATTCATCTTCTCCTACGGCGGCGCGATCATCGATCTTGACGGCAATGTGGTCATCAACTCGCCGCAGGCTGTCGCCGCGATGGAAATGTATGGTGGCGTGCTCGACAAGGCGGGGCCCGTCGGCATCAGCAGTTACCAGTGGGTGGAATGTCTTAACGACTATATGGCCGAAGCGGTTGCTATGGGATGCGACTCCTCGAACTTCGCGACCGATATCGCCAATCCGGACAAGAGCCGGGCCGCGGGCCACACGGTCTATGCGACAATCCCCAAGGCGGGTGACAATGCGATCAAGCCCAATATGTGGCACTGGACCGCCGGCATCAATTCAAACTCGGCAAACAAGGAAGCGGCCTGGTTGTTCCTGCAATGGGCCGTGTCGAAGCCAACCTGCATCCTTTCCTCGGCTGCCGGACTGGCGACACCGCGCGCATCTGCATGGGCATCGGAAGGCTTCCAAAAACGCTTCGGCGAACAGGCTGCGAGCACGGCGCTGGCAAGTCTGAAAGCGGGCGACGGCGATCTTTTCAAGGCCACATGGTTCCATCCAAAAGGACCGCAGATTCTCGATGCGTTCGGAATCGCCATCAATGAGATTGCGACCGGCTCGAAGGACGCGAAGACCGCGATGGATGCGGCAGCCGCGAAGATCGAATCCGATCTCGGCTGACATCCGGCGGTCACCGGACGGGCCTCCCTCCGTCCCTGTTGCCCCGGTCTGCATCCGGGGCAACAGCTGAATAGCGATTTTTCCGGCAGACCAGCAGGAAAGGGCTAAACGCACCATGACATCACCGGCCGCACGGGAACGCCGACGATTCATTGCACTGATGCTTATGCCGGCGACCGTTCTACTGGTTGGACTGACGCTGGTTCCCTTCATTGTCAGCGTGGTTTTTTCGTTCTCCAACCTGTCGCTGGTGACGCCCGACGATTTTGCCTTTATCTGGTTCGAGAATTTCGGACGGATGTTCGAAAGCGCTGAGTTCTGGAATGCGCTGCGGATCACCGTCATCTTCACCATTCTCGCGGTAGCAGTCCAACTTGTCCTCGGTGTCGGTATCGCCGCGTTGCTGCATCATGAGACGCGGAGCGTACCGCTGCTTCGCCTGATCTATTTGCTGCCGCTGGCGATTACGCCCGTGGCGGCGGTGTTTACCTTCCGGATCATGCTCAATCCGAGCCTTGGCGTCGCGAACTATCTTCTCAAGCAGGTTGGCTTGCCGCCGCAGGATTGGCTCGGGACGCCGGGAATGGCACTTGCCACGCTCGTGGCTGTGGATGCCTGGCAATGGACACCGTTCATCCTGCTGATCGCGGCAGGCGGTTTGGCGGCCATGGACGAAGAACCGCTGGAAGCGGCGCAGATGGATGGCGCCGGACCGATCACCAGCTTCCTGCACCACAGCCTGCCGATGCTTTATCCCTATCTCGCCGTGGCCGTGGTGTTCCGCAGCATCGATGCTTTCAAGACGTTCGACATCATCTTTGTCCTGACCGGGGGAGGGCCGGGTGTGGCGACCCGAACGCTGAATCTGCTCGCCTACAAACAGGGTATTGAATTCCTGTCGATGGGTTACGCGGCCGCGCTGGCGATTGTCATGCTGATCATCACCATCATTGCAAGTCAGGCCTTCCTGCGGCGGATCAACCTCTTCCGGCCGAAAGCTGCCTTGTAGGATGAGCGCGATGATGGATCAGGAACGACGTCCGCTGCAGCCGCTTCATCCGGCAAAGCAGTTACGGCGGGTACTGGCACCATGGCTGCGCCGTCTCATACTCTGGATCTTTGCGCTATGGTGCCTTTTTCCCATCTACTGGCTGGCAACGATGAGCCTGAAACGTCAGGTGGATGCCATCTCTAGAACGCCAAGCTTCATCTTTGAGCCGATCTGGGACAATTACATCAACGTGCTGTCGAGCGGTGAAGTCTGGCGGTACTTCCATAATTCACTCATCGTTGCCTGCGGCACCACGGCTCTCGCATTGCTGTTGGGCATTCCGACGGCCTACGTGCTTGCCCGATACCGGTTCTTCGGCAACGCTGATTATGGGTTCTGGATCCTTTCCACCCGAATGACGCCGCCGGTGGCCATGCTAATTCCGTTCTTTGTCGTTTATGTACGCACCGGGCTGTTTGATACCTATCTGGGCCTCATTCTTGCGCACGTCGCGATCACGATCTCGATTGTTGTCTGGCTCATGAAGGGTTTCTTTGAGGATTTGCCGAGTGAAATGGAGGAGGCCGCCTTCATGGACGGAGCGACGCCGTTCGAAGCGTTCCGTCATATCTGTCTTCCCGTCGCGCTGCCTGGTATTGCCGCCGTTGCCATCCTGACATTCCTGTTCTCGTGGAACGAGTTCCTGTTTTCCCTGGTTCTGGCCGACCGCATTCAGACTGTTCCCGTCGGCCTGTACAATTTCGTTGGCTATCAACAGATTCGTTGGGGGGAGTTGTCGGCTTCCGCTGTTGTTATGTTGGCGCCGGTTCTGCTCTTTGTATTCGTTTTCCAGAAGCAGCTTGTTCGAGGCCTTACCCTTGGGGCGATCAAATGATCTCCAAAGGACTCAAAAGTCCGGAAGCCCGCCGTTATTTGCCTCACGGTGCCAAGATGTGTTTCAAGTCGCTGAGCGGGCACACCTTAGAGGAAATCGATCCGACCCGGGGTCCAACTTCCAGAAAGTCGAATTTATGAAGATCACCAGGCTGACAACTTACGTGGTGCCGCCGCGCTGGACGTTTCTGAAAGTCGAAACGGATGAGGGCATTACCGGCTGGGGTGAGCCGATACTGGAAGGTCACGCTTCGACACTGGCTGCAGAAGTCCAAGAACTCGAGAGTCTGGTCGTTGGCGCAAATCCGCTCTTGATCGAGGACATGTGGCAGAAAATCTATCGAAACGGCTGCTACCGGGGCGGTCCGATCCAGATGAGCGCGATCTCCGGGATCGACATGGCGCTCTGGGACATAAAGGGCAAATGGCTGAACCAGCCGGTGCACATGCTGATCGGAGGACAGGTTCGCGAAAAAATCCGCACCTACCGCTGGACGGGCGGCGACCGGCCGGACGACCTGGTCAACGGCGTCCTTGCGTTGCGCTCCGACGGCTTCAACGCGGTCAAGTTCAACGCCTGCGCCGAAATGCAGATTATCGACACCCACGCAAAGGTCGATGAGGTGCTCAACCGGCTCTCTGCGGTGCGCGAAGCCGTTGGCAACACGATGGACCTCGCCTTTGACTTTCACGGCCGTATTCATGCGCCCATGGCGAAGATCATGATCAAGGAAGTCGAAGCCTTGCGTCCGATGTTCATTGAGGATGTGGTCGATGGCGCGCACATGGACAAGATGGCCGATCTCAACAGGCATACCAGCGTACCCATTTGTGTCGGCGAAAGGCTCTACAGCCGCTATCACTTCAAACCGGTGTTCGAACAGAATGCCGCCTCGGTCATCAATCCCGACACAGCGCATGTCGGCGGCATTTCAGAGATGATCCGGATCGCTGCAATGGCGGAAGCCTATGACGTGGCGGTTGCGCCCCATTGTCCGCTGGGCCCGATCGCGCTTTCGGCATGTTTGCAGGTGGATGCAGTCTGTTACAACGCGTTCATACAGGAGCAATCCATAGGCATACATTACAATCAGGGCGCCGATGTCAACGACTACCTGACGGAAGACAGCAAGATCAACGTTGTCGACGGTTTTCTGCCCATCCCCCAGGGACCCGGGCTCGGCATTGAGGTGGATGAGGCGGTCGTTGCCGAAAAGGCCGCTATCGGCCATCAATGGAAAGCACCCGTTTGGCGGCATGAAGACGGATCGATTGCAGAGTGGTGAAACCGATTTAGGGCCGGATATCCGGCTGTGATGCAAGGGTCTCGCGATGCCAATTCGCATCGCCGTGAGGAGAGCCGATGAACGACCAAGAAAAACCAACTCCGCACGGCATCTATGCCATTGTCTACGCGCTCTTTGACGCTTCCGAAAAACTCGACCGCAGTCTGATGCGCCGTCAAGTGGAGATATGTCTTGCCAGTGGTGTGCACGGAATGGCCGCGCTCGGTCTTGCAACGGAAGTCAGCAAGCTTGGCGAGCGCGAACGTGTGACAGTGATGGATTGGGTCGCAGAGGACACGGGGAGGCATGTCCCGCTCGCCTTAACGATTTACGGTAACTCGGTTGCCGAGCAAATCCGCCAGGTACGCCATGCGGAAACCGTAGGCGCCAGCTGGATCATTCTGCAGCCGCCCAATGTCGGTCGCTATTCCGGCAAAGAGCTGATCGACTTCTTTTGCCGCGTTGCAGAAGCGACAGCCTTGCCGGTTGCAATACAGAACGCGCCGGCCTTTCTCGGCACGGGACTTTCGGCCGACGAGATCATTGCGCTTGGACAACGCTGCCCGAATTTCAGGCTGATCAAGGCCGAGGGTTCCGCCGTCGACATCGCCGGTCTGATTGAAACGACGGGGCGCAAACTGCCGGTCTTCAACGGCAGAGCAGGTCTGGAACTGATCGACAACCTGCAGGCCGGGTGCAGCGGCTTCATCCTTGCGCCCGATTGCATCGATCATGCCGTTCGGGCCTATGAACTCTTTCGTGAGGCAAAGATTGAAGAAGCGGCGGCAACCTACCGGACAATCGCCCCTTCCATCGTCTTCGCCATGCAGGGCATCGAGCACCTGATCTGTTACGGAAAGCGCATTTTCGGCGCGCGTGCCGGGATCGAAATCATCGACCGCGCCCCGGCGTTAAGGCCATCCGGGGCCGGTCTCGCGTTCGTGTCGCAATTTGCGGCCGATCTCGGCGCTTTCCCGCAAGGCGCACGCGGCTGATCAAGACCGCTTCTTGGCATTCGAGCTAGGCGACCCGCGGGCTATCCGGCGAAACGTGCAGTCAGGCCGCCGTCCACGCGCCAGTCCGCTCCCGTTACGAATGACGCTTCGTCGCTCAGCAAGAACACGATGCAGTTTGCAATTTCGCCGGGTGTCGCAATCCGTCGCATCGGGTGAACATTCAGAACCTGTTCCTGCAACGATGGGTCATTGTTGGCAAAGAACTCTTTGACCAGCGCTGTTTCCGTGTAACCGGGGCTCAGTGCGTTTACGCGGATCTGGTATTGTCCCATGTCCAACGCCAGCGACCGGGTCATTCCGACAAGACCCGACTTTGCTGCCGCGTAAGGGAAAAAGCCCGGATAGGTCATCGTCGCATGGACCGAGGCAATATTGACGATTGAGCCCTTCTTTGCGGCGACCATTGCAGGTAAAACCGATCGCGCAGCCAGCCATGCCGCCTTGAGGTCGACATCGAAAACCGCATCCCATTCATCCTCGGTCATGGTGACCGGATCACTGTTCGAATTTCGACCGGCATTGTTGACGAGGCCCGTAACCGAGCCAAACCTCGCCTCGGCATTGCTCACCGATCGCTTTAATTCGTTTGCCGAACATACATTCGTTTGCTGAAATAAGACATCCGGTCCAAGCCGGTCAGAAAGCGCTTCACCCTCTTTGGTGAGAAGGTCAACGAAGCTCACCTTCGCACCCTCTGCGACGGCTTTTTCAACCGTCGCAGCGCCGATACCGCGGCTTCCGCCGGTCACCAGTATGTGTTCTCCCTGTAACCGCAACATAACCCCTGCCTATCTGTCTGCGAATTGCTGCCGTGATACGGCCCGATCATCCTGCGCTGCCATCAGATGGATACCCCCTCCGTCCTGCGAGGCGGCAACTTAGACAATCACCGTCCGGTCAGCGATTGCATGCGCACCCGCCGGTCGATCAGGGTCTGCAGAACCACCGAAACCACAATCACAAGCCCGAAGGCCAATTGTGTGTAGAACGCGTTGATACCTGCGGATACGATCCCCGCATTGATCGCACCGATAATGTATGACGCAAAGAACGTGCCCACCACGGAACCGGTACCGCCAAAGACGCTCGTGCCACCAAGAAACACCGATGCGATGGTGTTGAGAAGAAACCCCTCGCCGGTGGTTGGCCAAAAATAGAAGCCGTAGATCGAGGTCATCAAACCTGCAAAAGTTGCCATCACGCCGACCAGCATGAAGGCCCGTGTCTTTACACGCACCGCCTTTATCCCCATCAGCCGGGCAGATGTCGGATTGTCTCCGACAAGGAAAACATGGGCGCCGAACCGCGTGCGGTTGAGAAGGAGCCACGCCAGGATCAGGATCACCACCATCCAGATCGTCTGGATTGGAATCCCGAAGGGCTGTGACCGGAAAATGGCGTGCATCTCCGGATATTCCTGTGCGGTGAGCGGCACACCTGTTCCATCCATCATGACCAGTTCGAGGCCACGGAACAGGAACGACGTTCCGATTGTGATCACGAGCGACGGGATGTTCAACCAGGCCACCAGGGTTCCGTTGATCCAGCCGCAGAGCGCGCCGGTGGCAAAACCCGCCGCAAGAGCGAGCGGCCAGGCAACGCCGTCCTGTGCCAAAAGGCAGAAAACCGCCGTCCCCAGAGCCATGATCGACGGAAACGAAAGGTCGATTTCGCCTGTGATGATCACAAAGGTCAACGCGATCGCGATGATCCCGAACTGCGGCGTTGTCTGGGCAAAAGCAATGTAGATATTGACATTGGTGAAGACAGCCGGTGCGGCCACGACGAAGGCTAGCCACATTGCCAGACCGACGCAGACTATGCCCATCTGGCTGACGTAGCGCCGAAAGAAGGACGGTTTTCCAACGCGGTTGTCGGCGGGTTTTGCGGGCTGTGATTGTTCGGCTTCGTCAACCATGGTCTTGCCTTAGTGCAACGAGCCGGTGCGGGCCACGTGATAGAGACGCTCGATCAGTTCATCCATCGTGATCTCGGATTTGTCGTAAACGCCCACGACCTTGCCTCGGTCGAGCACGAACAGCCGATCGACGACCGGATAGACGTGGAAGATGTTATGATCGATGAAGATCGCGGACCTGCCGGCCTCCTTGATACCTTTGACGAAATCGAGCGTTTTCTTGGTTTCAGTCAGCGACAGGCCCATGGTGGGTTCGTCAAGGATGACGAGATTGGCGTCGAAATAGAGAGCACGGGTGATCGCGACACCCTGCTTCTCGCCGCCGGACATGGTGCTGACGACGTTGTCGGGATGCACTGCGGCCGAGGTAAAGCCCATATGTTCGGACATGAGACGCGCTGATTCTTCACGCATCTTCTTGACGTCCAAAAGTCCCCATTTGGTCCGCGGTTCGCGCCCCATGAACATATTGCGCCAGATCGGTTGTTTTTCGCACAGCGCGCGCTCCTGGTAGACGGTCTCAATGCCGAGCGCGCGCGCACGCGCCACCGACCAGTCATCGATAGGTTTGCCCATGAACAGGATTTCGCCTCCCGGATCCGGGCGGTGGAAACCTGTCACCGTTTTTACCAGGGTCGATTTTCCGGCGCCATTGTCACCCAACAGTCCGACAATTTCTCCGGGAAAAACCGAGAAGTTGACCTCCGAAAGCGATCGCACTTCACCAAATGTCTTGGAGACATTCCTCAGTTCGATTACCGGCGGTACGGCAGGTGGCGACTGGGACACGGGATTGGCCTTGCAAACTGAAAAGCCCCGGCACTTCGAATGCCGGGGCCAAGTGAACTATCGGATTTCGACGGCAGCAAGTGGTGCAAGGACATCGACATTTGATGAGTCGACAAATGCCCCAGCCGTGTTGATATCGAGACCCGCAAAACCGTACTTTTCGGTCAGGCAGATATTGAGGATTGGCAAATATCCTTGCAGATAAGGCTGCTGATCGATGACCAGATTTTGAAAGCCCTCCTGGATCGCCTGCGCAGTGTTTGGGGACATATCAAAGCCGGCAAAATAAACCTGCCCCGGCTCCAGTCCGGCTGCGTTTGCGTAAACGCCGACATTCGATGTCAGCCCGCCGTGGTCGGTAACGACGATCTTGATGTCGGGATTGGCACCCATGAGGCCCACAAATGTTGCTGTGCCGGCGTTGGGATTTGCGTTGGTTGCCGCATCGATCTCCTGGTAGATCACTTCCATCCCGGCTTCTTCGAACGCATCAAGAACACCGACCGTGCGCTGGCCCCGGTCGCCGCCCTGAGCGCGGAGACCCCAAACGAAAACCTTGTCTCCCTCTGCTGCCCCGGACCGTGCGACAGCTTCAGCGCCTAGCGCTTTGCCGGCGAGGTAGTTTGGCGCTCCAACGAAGCCGAAGCCTTGGGGGGCATAGGATGTCTGGCTTTCACGCAGCGCGGTGTTGAGTGTCGTGAATATGATCCCGGCATCATAAGCTTGCTGAACGATCGGGCCGGTGGCGGCTTCGCCTGCAAACCCGTAGGCCGCAATACCATCCACGCCCGTTGCAACGGCCTGCTGGATCTGCTGCAACATCAAGTTCGGATCCCAATCCGAAAAGTAATAGGTCACGTCCGGTCCCAGATCGAGTTCAGCCTGGCGGAAACCGTTGTAAACATTGTTGGCAAAAACACCGCCCTGCGGTCCGCCCGGAAATGCGGCAATCGTCACGTCGGAGCACCATTTTTCCACCGGCTCGGCCGAGGCGCCGGTCGTGAACAGCGCAGCGTAGGAACACGCAAAGGCCGTAAGCAAAAACCTGGTCAATTTCATCTTGATTTTCCTCCCTTGCAGCAACCCCGGCAACCTGACTTCCCACCACAACCCGGAGCGCGAAACGAAAAGGTAAACGAGTTATACAAGTGTGTAAACTTATTTCTGGACAGGTTGGGCAGCCAGTGTATGCCCGGTAAGGAATAATGGCGGTGGGAAAAAAATTTATTCATAGAATCAGTTATTTAGTGAATGGCCGAATTGGTTCGAAAACAAACTGAACGACGGAAGCTGTTTTTCATCTGACAAACTTGTATTATAAGTAAGTGATGCAGACAAAACTCATAGCCTTGCCGAACGGCCTGCCCGCGGCACAAAATGTCGCCAAACTGCTGTCATCTCAGATCGTCGGCCAACTCCATATTGGAGCGCGTTTACCTTCGGAATCAGAGCTCGCCTCGCAGTTCGAGGTGAGCCGCGTAACCGTACGGGAAGCGCTAAAAATTCTGGCCGGTCAGGGTATCGTCAGCCTCTCCCGCGGACGACGTGCGACCGTCAGGCAACCAGACGGCGCCATGTTCGACGCTTTCCTTCGCTCGTTGATCCATTCAGATCCGCGATCCGCATTCGATCTGATGCATGTTCGTCGCGCCCTGGAGGTTCAGGCGGTGACACTGGCTTGCAGAAACGCCAGCCGGTCCGGGTTGTTCGCCGTCGACGCCGCTCTTGTCGCAATGCGACAGGCGGCGGAAGCCATGCCAGAGGATGGAAGTGACGAAGCAGGCGGGCGTGCCTTTGACCTTGCGGATGTCCAGTTTCATCAGGCCATGGCGCTCGCCGGGGGCAACCGTGTGCTGACGTTTCTCTTCGAAGCGATGGAAGGCGCGCTGCTTGAGGTTTTCGAGGGAAGCCGTCGCGGCGCGCAAAGATCTCAGGCAGCACTCATAGCCAACTGCGAGGAACATCGAGCTATTCTCGACCATGTCAGAGCGCGCGACGAAATGACCGCGGCAGAGGCAATGCTTGCACTGATCACCCGTGCGGAGGCCAATCTCCGTTCAGCGCTTGGCAACAATTGAGGTTCCGGCGTCGCGGTGAAGCAGTGCCTGTTATGGTGGTTGACGATTAGACCTTCGGCGGTTGGAAGATCAGGTCTCCATTCATCCGGATTTCGATATCGACCCCGTACTTCTCCAGCGCAGCCTGATTTATCTCTACACCGAGACCGGCAGCGTCTGGCACTCCGATTTGACCGTTGCCGTCGGGCACGATCCTTGTTTCCGTCAGCTCGGCCGCGAGCGGCTGCAAACCAGTCGGGTATTCGCAAAGCTGATGCTCCTCAAGTCCTGCATAGGGCTGCAGTGACGCCGAAAGGGCAAGGTTCGACGTGAAGGTGTGGTTGATGTATGTCACGCCTCGCGCATCTGCGTAGCGGGCGACGTCATAGGCGGGAGCCAGACCGCCGACACGTCCACAGTCGATCTGAATAAAACCCACCGAACCGAAATCAATAAGGTGCTCGGCCATGTGCCTGTTGTGGGCCGCTTCGCCTCCGGCGATCCGGACCCGGGAACTGCGTCTGGCCAGTTCGCCATAAGCCCGGTAGGCATGGCCGCTGAACGGTTCCTCGAACAGCAGAACCCCCGCCTGTTCCATAGCGGGCAACCGGGCGACTGCCGCATCGACATCTTCACCGAAGACCTGACCTGCATCGACAAGCAGTGTCGCGTCGGGGCCCATGCCTTCGGCTGCTGCCACGACCTGATCGGCGTCCGCCGCGACAGAAGTGCCGAACGGCGCCCAACCGAATTTTGCGGCGTGAAAACCTTGCCCGCGAATGTCGCGGCCTCGCCGCCAGGTTTCCTGCGCATCGGCACCAAACAGCACTGATGCGTACGGCGTCTTTTTGTAAGCCCGTTGCCAGCCCAAGAGCGACCATGCGGGAACCCCCCACGACTTTCCTAAAAGATCCCAGAGCGCTATCTCGATACCCGACCAGCAGTGCGGCGCCTGCAGGAGGTCCATCGAATTATAGGCCACCTGTTTGGCGATCGCGCGGATATCTTTCGGTTCGTCAATGCGCGCTCCCAGCACCGCGTCCTTTACCGGTCGGCAGGCACCGTGCGACATCGGACAGACGAAAGCGGCAATGGTTGGCAGCGGTGATGCTTCACACTCACCCCACCCTTCATGTTCACCGGCACGAACGCGGACGACCAGCGCATCCTGGCTGCCATCGGCCGCTGTCGTAACACGCGGCATCGCCAGATAAAGAAAATCGACACTTTCTATCTTCATCGCGTCTCCTCCTGTCCAGGCCATGCTGATCGATGGTTGATCGTCTCTAGAACGTGAAAGCTCCACATTGATTTATTGTTCCGCCGAACCGCCGCGGCAATGCCCTGTGAGGATGCCAATGATACGTCAGAAAATAGCCAAGCGATCCGGACGATTGCAGACCCTTTTTCAGCCAGTTGGATAGTCCTAGCCAATCGGGATCAGGACTACAAATGACCGATGAAGGATCTGTCTTAAGCTGTTGAGTTCGCCTGGCCATAGACAACTTCGAGGCTGTCGAGGGCAAGTGGACATTTGCTTGCGTCACACACGTATTCGCTCTTGTGTTTTTGCTTAGACGGCCGCGTGCGCTCGTGTAAGAAACGACTGAGGTGTCCAAAGTGCCTTTAACGCCAAACCTTTGATCGGGTAGATCTCATCGTAATGACCGCTAACATCGCAAAACGCACAATCGGAATCGTGGCCTGTTCGGCCGAGGGGGCCGCTTTGTGCTACCGAACAATTTGTTCAAGAGCTCCCGTCCTGCTTGGGAAACATGCACATCCTGACATTGTTCTTCACAGCATTTCTCTAGCCGATTATGTCGAAGCGCTTGAGGCTGGTGACTTGCGAGGCGTTGCAAATATCATGCTGAAGTCCGCCGAACACCTGAAAGCGGCGGGCGCCGATTTTCTGATTTGCCCAGATAACACCATTCACTCCGCCATGGCGTATGTTCGACCAAACTCGCCATTGCCATGGCTGCATATCGCAGAGGTTCTTGCGAGCGAGGCCAGTCGCAGAGGATTTCAAAGACCGTGTATTTTGGGAACACAATGGCTCGTCGAGAGTGACGTCTATCCAGATGCGTTGGCAAGGTTCGGGATCGACTTCTTGCTCCCGGAAAACAATGAACGCCTGAAGATCTCCGAAATCATCATGGATGAGCTGGTAAACGATATTCAACGCGCAGAATCGGTTTCATACTTTCAAGCGCTCATAGAAAAAATGAAAGCCCGGGGATGTGATTCGGCAATTCTTGGCTGCACTGAAATCCCGATCATAATCAATGATGACAATTCGGAACTGCCGACACTGGATTCCACCCGGTTGTTGGCAGATGCTGCACTTCATCATGCGGTTCTTGCAAGGTCAGGTGAAAGATCTCATGGGTAAAAGAGGGAACTATTCGATGGAGGGAGGGCCGACATACTGCTCGCCGAACTTGAGTGACAGTCTGGTATGAGCAAGATACCCCTTTTCCTCCTCAAAAACTAAAATGCAAAGGCTCGCAATCGCGCGCGATATCATCGGCGACGTTGCATGAAAGGATAGCAGATGATTACTTTTGACCACATCGACCGAAATTACGAGGTCGCTCGAGAGCGCTACAAGCATGAAATTCCCGAACACTTCAACTTTGCTTTCGATGTTTTGGACGTGCGGGCAAAAGAGGCCGACAGAATTGCGCTTCTGGCGATCGACGTGCCTTCCGGAGAAAAGGCCGCCATTCCCTATTCGGAGCTGAGCACTGCTTCGGCCAAGTTTGCGCAGGCACTTATGGCTCTGGGCCTCAAACGCGGTGATGCGGCCTGTATCGTCATCGGTCGGGAGCCGTCGTGGCACAAGGTGCTCTTTGGTTGCATGAAGGCAGGGGTTATCTCCATGCCCGGCACCAACCTGCTGACCGCCAAGGACATTGCTTACCGGGTCAATCAGGCCGGGGCAAAGGTGGTGATCGTGTCGCCGATGCATGTGGAGAAGGTCGAGGCCATTCGTGACGCGTGTCCGACTCTCTTGCATATGATTGTTATTGGCGAGGCGACCGGTGATTGGCTGTCCTTCGAGGCACTTTGCGCGGCCCAGGATGGATCGCTCACGGCCGAGGATGTCGGGCCTTTTGCGGCTTCCGAAACAATGATGATCTACTTTACCTCCGGCACCACGGCGCTGCCCAAAATGGTGCCGCGTGACTTCGGCTATGCGTTGGCTCACGCTTCGACGGCGCTTTTCTGGATGGATCTTCGCGAGAGCGATATGCATTGGACGCTGACCGATACAGGCTGGGCCAAAGCCGCTTGGGGCATGTTGTTTCCGCAGATGCTGATGGGTTGCACGACCGTGCTTTACGATGCGCCTGGCATGGATGTCGATGCGCATCTGAAAACAATCGGAGAGATCGGGGTCACGACCTTTTGTGCGCCGCCCACGGTCTATCGCCTTTTTGCTCAACAGGACCTTTCCAAATATGACCTGTCTTCCCTGCGGCGATGCCTGGGCGCCGGAGAGCCGCTGAACCCGGAAGTCATCCGCTATTGGCATACCCATACCGGCACAACCATCGCCGATGGTTATGGCCAGACCGAAACCATCTGCATCGTCGGTAACTTCCCCGGAGTGGAAACGCGTCACGGCTCCATGGGCAAACCCGTGCCTGGATTTAATGTCGATGTGGTGGACGATGAGGGGGCGATTGTCCCGGACGGGGAGGTGGGCCACATCGGCATCAACACGTCTCAGGGATGGCCGGCTGGGCTCTTCCACGGGTATCTGCGCGACGGCGAGCTCGTCAAAGACGCCTTCCGTCACGGTTGGTACTATACGGGCGACACGGCCTCACGCGATGCTGACGGGTATCTTTGGTTTGTAGGACGATCTGACGATCTCATATCTTCGGCCGGATATCGCATCAGCCCGTTTGAGGTGGAAAGCGCGCTGCTCGAACATGACAAGATCATGGAAAGTGCCGTGATTGGGGTGCCCGACGAAACGCGTGGTCAACTGGTGAAAGCCTATATCATTCTGGCGGAAGGCGTGGACGGCACACCGGAACTCGCCGAGGATATTCAGACATTCTGCAAGAACCTGACTGCACCATATAAATATCCGCGCGAGATCGAGTTCGTAAAAGAACTGCCCAAGACGATCTCGGGGAAAATCCGACGTGTGGAGTTGAGGCAGACTTGAAGGCAAAACTGGGAAGCCGTTGTTTTGGAACATCAGTTCGGGCGCCTCAAAGCCTGTTACCCGATGAGTCGAAGAGCAGGCATGTTTCTGTCTGGAGAGACAGATCGATCGCTTCGCCAATAGCCGGGCGCAGACCGCGCGGCAGCTCCGCGACGACACCCTCAGACCGTGAAGCCGAGGTATAGATAAATCCGGTCGAGCCCATATGCTCGATGACCTCCGCTGTCAGCGTGACCTTGTACTGCGATTGCGCATCGCTGAAGCATTCGGGACGGATGCCAATAACGGCCTCGGACGGCGGGGCAACACTCGGTTCTCTGAGCAACACCGGCAATCGTGTGAGGCCCAGGGTGGGCACGTCGGCGAGCGCATGGCCTTGCCCCTGACCAACGATCCGACAGGGCAACATGTTCAAACGCGGGGCACCCAGGAAGCCGGCAACAAAAGCATTGTCAGGATCGGAGTACAGCGCCTCCGGTGTACCGGATTGCTCGATCCGGCCGTCCTTCATCACCACGATCCGTTCCGCCAGGGTCATCGCTTCCACCTGATCGTGGGTCACATGGATCATTGTTGTACCCAGTTCGCGATGCAGCCGCGCCAATTCAAGGCGCATCTCGACTCTCAGTTCCGCATCAAGATTGGACAAAGGCTCATCAAGCAGGAAAACATCCGGTTTGCGCACCGTGGCCCGGCCGATCGCCACCCGCTGCCGCTGGCCGCCAGAGAGCGCGCGCGGTTTGCGTGCCAGATAATCGGTCAGCCGCAGCGTCTTAGCCACCTCTTCGACCGTCCTGCGGCGTTCCGCACGCGGGACGCCTGCCATTTCCAGGCCGAATTCCATGTTTTCGGCGACGGTCATATGCGGATAGAGCGCATAGGATTGAAAGACCATCGCCACGCCGCGGTGACTGGGTTCAAGCCTTGTGACATCTCGCCCGCCGATCAGCACTTTGCCCGCGTTCGGTGCTTCCAGTCCGGCGATGATCCGCAAGAGCGTGGACTTGCCGCAACCAGACGGGCCAACCAGCACACAGAACTCGCCCTTTTGCACCGTCAGATCAAGCTCCGGGATGACCATCGTCTGGCCAAAGGCTTTCTTGATGTTTTCAAGGCAAACTTCAGCCACTTGATTGCCTCACTTCACGGCTCCTTCTGTCAGGCCGGTGACGAACCAACGGCCAATCAACGCGAACAGCAACACGACTGGCAAGATGGCGAGACTGGCTCCGGCCAGCAGCAGGCCCCAGTCAACCTGATACTGACCAATAATGCCGGAAAACCCGACGGGCACAGTTCGTTTGGCATCTGACAGGATCAGCACCGAGGCGAAGACATACTCCGTCCAACTTGTAATAAACGCAAAGATCGCAACCGCTCCGACGCCTGGGGCGATGAGAGGCAGTAAAATTCGGCGCAGAACCGTTAACGGCGGCCCTCCGTCGAGCCGCGCGGCCTCTTCGATCTCAGGCGGGATCTGCTCAAAGAAGGCACGCAGCATCCAGATGGCAAAAGGCAAAGCGAAAGCGGTATTCACCAGGATCAACGCTGCCCTCGTATCGACAAGCCCGAAACGTGCAAAAAGCGCAAAAAGCGGCACCAGCACCACGATTGACGGAAACGCGTAGGCCAGCAGTATCGCGCGATAGAGTGTTTCTCGCCCCCGAAACTGGATCCGGAAAAATGCATATCCCGCAGGGATGGCCAAGGCCAGGGTCAGCAGCGTGGAAGCCAGTGCCACAAGCACGCTGTTGGCGAGATAGGTGGCGTAATCCGAGGCGGCGAGAAGGGTTTTATAGTGCTCGGTGGTAAAGCTCTGCGGAAAGAAACTGGGTGTTCGGGAAATGATCTCTTGCGGCGCCTTGATTGAGCTCGATACGACCAACCAGAAAGGCAGCGCGACCAGTCCTCCAATTACTGCAATGCCAGCCCAAAGGGTCAGGGTCCAGCCAATCGGGCGGGTCATCTTTCCTCCACCGACAAGGCAAGACGACGCGTTGCAAAAATCGCAAAGGCCATCAACAGAATTGTGGTCAGCACCGCAATCGTTGCTGCCTCGCTGATACGGTACCCCCGGAAAGCGGTTTCATAGATGAGCACGGGCAGGGTCCGGGTCGCGCCCGCTGGGCCGCCGGACGTCATGAGCCAGATCACGTCAAACACGTTGAATGACAGCAAGGTACCGATCACCAACAACACCGTCAGCGTTGGCGCAAGCAAAGGCAATATAATGCGCGTAAAGCGCTTCCAGGGATTGGCGCCGTCGACCCTGGCCGCTTCAAGCAAGTCAGTGGGAATTCGCGTGAGACCTGCGAGCATCATGAGCGCGACGAACGGAAACCACCTCCAGGAATTGATGAAGACCAGCGTGGCGAAGGCCATGGTGGGCGTGGCGAAGAAGCCAACGGGGCGTTCGATGATGCCGAGACCGATAAGCGCAGGGTTGATCATCCCTCCTGACGTGGAGAAAAGCCAACGCCAGATCATCACCACCACCACCGTGGGAACGATCCAGCTCAGGATGATCCATGTTCGGGCAATCCGCACGCCGGGAAATCGTTGATGCAGGATCAATGCAGTTGCCAGTGCCAGCACGGTCTGCAACACCGCGTTTGCAACCACCCAAACAAGGGATAACCGCGCCGCCCGCCAAAACACCGGGTCAGTCAGCACCTCGACATAATTGTCTAACCCGGCTGGGTTCCCGGTTGTGCCGACAATCCTGGCATCGCGGAAGGACAAAGCCAATCCGGAGAACAGCGGCCAAACCAAGACCGCCGTCAACAACGCAAAAGCCGGAGCAACAAGGATCAGAGCGAGCGGTCCCTGCCGCACCAGCATAGGCTCCTATTGCGACAGTTCAGACATGCGGGCCTGACCCGCAGCGACTGCATCTTCCGGGGACATGTCGTTGACTACAACGTTCTGCAGCGTTTCGGCCAGAACGTTCTGACCCGAAATCGCTGCTATCGCGGGAAAAACGCGTCCTGACGTGAAGCCGAAAAGCTTTCCGTTCGCGCTGTTCTGGACGATCGTTTCGATCTGGCTCTGATACTTTTGCACCATCGGATCGGACCAAAAGCTCTCCGCCTTCGCACCGTCAGCGGTCACCGGTAAGAACAGGCCCGGCTCCATGTTCAAAAATCGACCGTAGTTTTCGGGCTCCAGCAGGAAGGAGATGAAGCGCTGCGATGCCTCGCGGCGCTCCTCGTCAGGGCTCAGGAACATCACCGCGTTGGCATAGGCGATGGTACCTGGGGTGTCGCCTTCATTCTTGACGGGGATTGCTGCCACACCGAGGTCTGCTGCATCGCCTTCAGCTTGGGTGTCATAGGTGGATATGACCGTGAACTGCATGATCATCGCGCACGCACGTGAGGCAAAGCAGGCCTCTGCCTCGCCCCATGTCCATGACGGCGCATCGGGCGGCGAGAATTCCATCATCGAGTCATAAAAGCCATAGGCTGCGACCGTGTCTTCGTTATCGAACCGCAGACTGCCATCTTCATTGTAGATTTCCGAGGCACCGCCGTTCAACATCACCGAATAAACGGTCTGGTCGGTGTAAAGCTGCCTGTTTGCAGGAAGACCCATGCCATATTGGCCATCGGCGGTCAGCTTTTCGGCAGCGGCGCGCCATTCCTCCCAGGTCGTGGGTACGTCGACGCCGGCTGCTTCCAACACAGAAGGACGATACCATAGGTTGACCGTCATGTTGTAAAGCGGCACGGCCCAAATGCCATCATCGTAGCTATAGGCCTCGACTGCTGAATCGACAAAGTCGTGCTTGGCGTCAAGCTCGGCCACATAATCCGCAACAGATGACAGCGCACCTATGTCTTTGAGAATAGGTGCGAAATCCGGAATGGCGAACAGCATGTCAGGCCCCGCACCCGAGGCCACAGCAGCAGGCGCTTTGGCGTAGATTTCGCCCCAGTTCTGTGGCTCCTGCTTGACCACCACGTCCGGGTTTGCCGCGTTGAATTCATCGATCAGTGTCTGAATCCGCTCGACACGGTGGGGCGGCTGTTCCATGTGCCAAAGCGTAACTTCAACTTGCGCATAACCTGGCAGCGGTGCCACCAAAAGTCCTGTAATGAAGAGTGTTTTCAAAAGTCTATTCACATTTCACTCCCTGCTCGTGTGATTGTTATAGATGTGGATTCAGCGACTTGTAGTGCTCTATCAAACCCTCATTGTTCTCAGCAGCACCAGGCATATTGGCGCTGCGGTAGATTGGTGGCGGGCCTTCCGCCGCCAATTGTGCCGCCGCCTCTGCAAAGATTGCCTGCAATAGGGCGGAGCCAATGGCCGTAGAGCCTGCGCCGGCCTTCAATTGTGTGCCGGGTAAATCAACGAGCGCATCGCCGGGTGGCAAGCCGTTATCGATAACAATGTCGGCAATGTCTGCGAGGATCGGGCGGCCTTTTGCAGAGGCTTGCGAATAGGCGCGCGACGTAACGGCGATGACCTTTGCGCCTGTATTTGCTGCATGGCGTGCAGCCTCTACCGGAACGGCGTTCACACCGGAATTGGAGATCACGATCACCACATCCTTCTTGCCGATTGGATAGTTCGCCAGCACCTGTTCCGCGATACCCGGCTCCCGCTCGCGTGCACCAGAGGCGCGGGCGCTTTTGTGCAGCATCAGGGTCTCGTCCAGCACCGGAACCACGTAAGCTGGTCCTCCCGCGCGGTAGTGGAGGTCAAGCGCAAGGAGATGCGAGTGGCCGGTTCCAAAAATGTATGTAAGACCGCCGTCGCGGTACGCAGATACGATGGCATCCACAGCTGGAGCGAGTTGTTGTCCGAGCGCAGGGTCCGTTAGGCGTTGTGCAATATCATCAAGATAATGGCGGGCGGTGGGTGTCATGTCGTCAAATATTAACCATGATTTATCTTCGTGCAAGCAATGGCAGAGCCCGGTTTGCAGGTAGAACCCAAAGTCAGTTGCAGTAGATCAATCCCGCATCAGAGCACGGTCCCGCGTTCGGGTATATTGGGTCCGCGCAGCCGACCATGCGGCGGCGTCTTTGCCGGTCGGAACCACTGTTCTTCCGCCCCCGGCAACCGTCGCCGATGCCTCGACGACTGAACTGAAGCGACCAATTGCGACGCCAGCCAGCAACGCCGCTCCCCGCGCTCCGAACTCTCCGCCGTCGGGCACCGTGACCGGGCGTCCTGTGACCTCTGCGATCATGGCGTGCCATAAAGGGCTGCTTGCTCCACCGCCAGTCAAGACGAGGGGCTCGTCACTGGACCTTGTCAGCAAATCGCAGAGATCGGCTATTGAAAAAGCAACGCCTTCATACACGGCTCTGATCATGTCTGCCGGCCCGTGCAAAGGTGTTAAACCGGCAAACTGTGCCCTGGCTTCCGCATCTGCCACAGGCGCTATGATTCCGCTTTCACTGAGATAGGGTAGGTAGGTCACACCCCGCGAGCCAATTGGCACGGCATCTGCCAGCGTTGTTACCTTGGTGTTCCGGTCGTTGTCCTTTGCCAGATCCGGATAAAACAAAGAAACCGCCCAATCGAGATTCAGTGTCCCTGCGACATTGACCATCGCGCGAAACCAATGGCTTTCCGGCATCGGGAACAGCAGCCCAATGTCCGGAGGCTCGAAAACCGGTTCGTCATGGCAGAGTCCAACCATGCAGGTGGTGCCGAGAATAGATGTAATGCTTCCGGGTCTCAGTCCGCCTGCGCCGATGACATTGGCAATCACATCACCCGCGCCCACTGCCACTGGCAAACCAGCGGGGAGACCCGTCAGTCTTGAGGCAGCTTCCGTTACAGTTCCGGCAATTTCTTGCGACGCCTTGGGGGTTGGAAAAAGATCCTTGTGGTCACCCAGTGCGAACAGATCGAACATCGCCTGACTGCGCCTGTTAAGCCGAGCATCGCCGGGGGCTACGGCAGCTTCGCTCCGGTCCGTGGCAATTTCTCCGGTGAGTTTCATCCTCAGCCAGTCCTTGAGGCCTATGACGGCCCGCGCCTCGGCCATGATCTCGGGTTCGGATTGCATGAGAGAAGCGACCACCGGCAATGTGCAACCCTGCTGCATAACGGAGCCGGAAACGGCAAAGATGTCGGAGTAGAGTGTGGGTCGTTCGGCAACCATCGCATCAATAAGCGCTTGAGCACGGCTGTCTTCCCAGATGATACCGGGCCGCAGAATTTCGCCATGCGCACCGATCACCCAGGCCCCCACCATGGCACCGGTTACACCCATGCCAATGATCTGCCCACGCCCGGCGGCACCCGCAACCGCACCCTTGATCGCGTGGCAAGCCGAATGCCAGACGCCGTTGGGGTCTGCTTCGACCCGTCCTTCGCCCGGCCTGCTGACGGGCATCTGGGTACTGGCGGACGATACGACCCGCCCAGCCAGATCGAATACCGCAGCCTTGCAAACGCTTGACCCAGCGTCCAATCCGAGAATCAAGTCCATGCACAGCACATTATCTTACGCCTTGCCCCGTTTCATCCCCGAGCAATCAGAATGCAACGTTTGCCGGGCTTACAGGCCGGATTCGAAACTGGCTTGTCTCGTTATGGATGCTCCCTTGTGGTCAAACAAAGTGACAGCCCAAAATGACATTTGACCGGTGAGCCGGACACGCTCCAGCCAGGCCGAAGCGTTGTCTTGCGAAGTCTTTAGGAGCAACTGCGCTTCGCTGTCGACCTTGTTATCATGTTTCGATCTCAGGGATCCCAGCAACGAATTGAGACACTCCGCAAACCAATCTGGTTTTTGGCTTCCTCGCGAAGAGAGTCCCGCAAGGCGCCGATTAACGCTAGGGCCTGGACTTGAACCGAAGACAAGTGCTTCCGGATTGATGCGTGCCGTCCGGGCACGTTATCGGGCAAAGGTGCGGCGTGGCTTGGTTAAGGTCGTTCAACAGTTCGTATGATAGATCGGCATTGGCAAAGCGCAGGCCTCCATGCTTCCTGAGACTGGCAAGGCCCAACTCACTTCGATTGCCCCAAACGCCGTCGGCGGTGCCAACCGAACACCCTAGTCTATTCAATTGCTTTTGGACCGCGGTCACAAGATCCCGGTCGTCTTTCAGATCGTCGGCGAACGCACGATTGGGTGTATTTCCTCGAAACAGCGCAAAGCGCCCGCGACACTTGCCGTCTATAGTCTCGAACGTGCCGTTTCCTTCCTCCGGTGCAATTGTGCCGACAAATTCTGCTTGCTGCTTCTTGCGCTTGTCAATGAAGGTCCGGGTAAATCTGATCGATTCATTATCGAACACCTCTCCGGCGTAACCCGGACCAGAGACTTCGCCGTCCTTGATTTCCAGTATCTGCGGCCCCCCTTGCATTCCGCAGCTTTCGGAATGATCCGATGTCCGTGAGATCGTCCACAATCCATCAAAACGTGTCAGTGATCCCGGGATTGTTGGCAACAGATCAATCAGCATTTGGTCGACATGGGTCCCGATCGGTATTCCCAGTGTTTTGCGGGCCGCAAGAATCGCCTGATATGTCTTGGGTCCAAACTCGCCGTCCGCGGGTCCTGGATCGACACCAAATTCGCGCAAGGACAACTGAACAGCCCGGCGCTGTTGCCGGTCAAGGTCAAGCGGAATGCGGTCGCCAGGTTGGCTGTTTTCGGTATCGCTTTCCGGTGCCAAGCGGTTGGCTGCCGGATTGATAGAGATGACCGGCTTCTGTAGAGCAGCCGAGTTTTGTTGGGTTGCAGTTAGTCCGGTGGCGGCTTCCAGTTGCTCACGCAACTTAGCGATTTCGGTTTCCAACTCTAAGCGGTCCGCAGCGCTTTCCTCGCTCTTTTGATTCAGGATTACAGAACCGGTGAGCGAAGAGTTGTCCCAAGGAACCTGTCGGCCACCCGTCTTTTTGATCACATCTTGTCTGACCCGGCGCATCAGCACGCCAATATCTTCGCCGGGGGTTTCGATGTGCCTGGCAAGCGCCTCAGTGAATGGGCTGTTGGAGCCCTCCCCATCCAAAGCAACATTGCCGGGTTGGGTCGAAAAAGCGATCAGGGTGCCAACTCCGGTTTCTATCGGTGCGAGCCCGCGACCGACCGAAGCGGATCGAGTGCCCATTGATTGTGCGAGATTTCGAGCCAAGGGGTTGTTGCGGCACGCGTCGAGAAACACCAAATTCGTACGCGCTTGGCGTTCCATCTGCGCCAGGATCATATCCAGACGAATTGTCTCGAATTCGAGATCGGTTTCATCAAGCAATTCGGTTTCAACCGGTGCAAGGTAGTTGCGACCATTCACTTGTAGACCGTGGCCGGCAAAGTATAGCAGAGCAAGGTCGGCACCTTGCATGGCTCTGGCAAATTCTCGGATTTTCTCGACAAATTCTACACGCGTGAGATTGGTGCCTTCGATCACCTCAAACTCGAGGCGCAGGAGGGCATCTGCGATCACATTGGCATCGTTCTCCGGGTTGGCGAGCGGCGCGACACGTTCGTACGCGCCGTTGCCCAAGACCAGGGCGACGCGTTTTTCAGCTACGGCATGCGTAGCAAGGGCCATCAACAACAAGAAAGCCGCAGCCAAGCGTATCATCATTGTCTCCCGAGCCTAGAAAGATACTGCCTTTGGCAAAGATGGTCAAAACGGGCGACAAGAGATGGGTTCGGCCGATGCTTCTCAATCCCATGTGTTTGCGTCATTGAGTGTTGTCACCGCCCAACGACAAACTCTTCGAATTTCAATATGAGATTTGAAGGATTTGGTTGGCTCTCATCTTAATCGGGTACTTCGGGAATAAACACGATCCATTTAAACAAGGAGCATTTGGGTGGCGGAAGCCATGAAACACAGCCTTCTTCTGCAGTCCTCCTTAGTGGATGGCGCGGCGGTTCGGTTGTCCGTTTGTTGCAATACGGCTTTGCGTTCTCTTTCGTGAAAACGTCAATTTAGACAACAGGCGTCTTCACCGAAAACATAGAGGTCTCAGTGTACACTTTGGTTCATATGCGCTTGAAAGATCAGGTCGTGTTGGTGGTATGCTGAATCGTTCAACCAAGGTCGTAATCACAGGATAAAATGCGGACTGCGAACCGGCCTTGAAAGTCGATACTCACCATGAGAAACGGACCGGAACGCTCGTGCGACCGCGCTTCGGTGATTGGAAACACGGTTTCGATTATCGAGCCGGACGTGGCCGGTGCACTGAAAGACAAACCTCTTTTAACTAATGCGTTCGGTCCCTTATATTTGCTTTGGAGACTTCATCCGCCTATTCTTTTGAAGTATTATAGTGCCGATATGGCTTGTGCTTGCCGATACTGTTAGTTTGCCGGGAGATTGATTGATGCTTCGCCCGTTTGTCTTGCTCAGCATATTCCTGCTCGTTGGCATTCCGATCGCAAATGCAAAACGTGTTGCACTCGTTATTGGTAATGCCGCCTATGAACATGTCCCATCTCTTGCCAACCCTCGAAATGATGCTGATGCGGTTTCTGCATCGCTGGAACGGTTGGATTTCGAAGTCATAAAAGGAGTCGATCTTTCTCGGTTAGAGTTCGAAGAAAAGGTACGGGAATTCGGTCGCGCCACCCGCGGTGCCGAGATCGCTTTGCTTTATTATGCCGGTCATGGCCTGCAGGTAGACGGCAAGAATTATCTTGCCCCTACCGATACCCAATTGTTTGACGAAACCGACCTCGATTTTGAAGCGATACAGCTCAATACGATCATGGCGGTGATGGAGCGCGGTGCCCAAACAAATCTCGTTTTTCTGGATGCCTGTCGCAACAATCCGCTCGCCAGAGACCTGGCGCGGTCCATGGGTACGCGTTCAGCATTGGTTGGACGCGGTCTTGCATCCGTCGAGACCGGGATCGGTACCTTGGTCACCTTCGCAACGCAGCCGGGAAACGTGGCGCTGGATGGTGATGGCGACAATAGCCCTTTCACGGAGGCGTTCATCAATCACATCGAAACACCGGACGAGGATGTCGCTGTCATACTTCGTCGGGTTCGAAAAGAGGTGATTGACCAGACAGCCGGCAAGCAGGTTCCCTGGGGGAATTCATCGCTAACCGGCAGTGTCGTCCTCAACTCAACCTCAGCCAACACAAGCGCTGATCGCAACGATGATAGTGTCGAGTTGGCGTACTGGAATTCAATCAAAGACAGCAATTCACCAGTCTACTTCAAAAACTATCTGTCAAGGTTCCCGGACGGACAATTCGCCGACATTGCCGAGGTCAGGATTTCAGAGTTTGGCAAGTCAGATGCTGCAGACGCGGAACAAAATGATGTGCTGATCGCTAAACTCGAGCAACCATCCTTGCCAAATGTGGACGCCGAAAATCCGAAGCTGAATCGTGAATTGGTCGCTTCCATACAGAAGGAACTCAACAGAACCGGTTGCTCGGTTGGTTCGCCCGATGGCATCTGGGGCAACAGAACCGAGCGCGGCTTGAAAGATTTTGCAGGCAACAGCGGCATTGAACTTAGTTCGCTTGATCCATCCGCGAAATTGTTGGACCTGATCAAGGGCATGCGAGACAAAGTGTGCGGCTTTGCTCTGGAAGGCTACAATGGATATTGGAGGGTGAAGGCTGTTACAACGACCCCCAAACAATGCGGCTGGAACGAGAAGAGTTTTGCGGTTCGCCTGGCGGATGGAAGTGTTTCTGGCGGGGTTGGCAGCAGATATTGGGACGGATCCGTTTCGCCCGATGGAATTTTGAGGATGCGCCGGCATTTTCCTTATCAAGGACAGAAAATGTTCAACATCCTGTCCGGACGTATCAACGGTGATGCAGGCAGTGGAATCATGCAGCACGGACAGGGAAATTGCAGAGGCAGGTTTACGATTTCCCGACTTTAGCTAAGCCAGCACTGCGGTCCGTAGAGACCGAGACCTGAGTTTTATGAGCCTGCACGTGCGGCCGCTTTTTAAAGATGACGTTTTCTTCCTAGCGTTCAAGCGCGTAATCCATCAGTGTCGCCACATAGTGGACGATCGCTGGGTTTGTCCCGGGCGAAATGGGTGGCGATGACGTGATGCTTTGTTCGTCTATTTGTCACGGAGCATGCTGTTTACAAACTGCAAGGCCTGCTGATCACAGCCGTTTTTTGCCATCCACACGATCTGTTCCAGGTTCTTTCCAGAGAGGTTTTTAGGTCTTACCACCAATGTCGATCGTCCCGGTCGATCACTGATCAGCAAGTCGTAGCTTGCGTGGTGCAAATCTATAATCTGGTCCAAATGCACTGTCGCGGTGCCCTGAGGCCACTCTGTTTCCGTTATTTGGAAGTCGGGAGACACAAGTTTGACCCGAACAGACCGTGACCTGTTGACCCTTCGAATGATTGGTCGATCGGGGTCGATACAATAGGTGCTGGAGAAACCGACGACGGGTTGCCAAGGATTGGTGTCCTTATCTTGCACATCGCCGGTTTGAGGTTCCCGGGTTGAACCGAGCGTTGAGATCAACCCGTCATTTTTCTTTAGCAGGTCTGAAACAACACCGAGAACAGATGTATCGCCGGCGTTGTCATTGACTTGTGGCAACACCCGATAGTCGCGCAGTGGTCCAGAGTATGGTCCAGCCATGCGCAGCAACGTCCCATCCCGATGTATCACGACAAGCTGGTAATCCGGTGGGAGGTCAACAACGTCGTTGTGGGAAAGGATATCGCCCCGCTTTGGTGTTTCCGCCGTGTCCGTGGCTTCCAATACAACCCAGTCTGAGGCGTTTACGCTGCTCAGACTTGCCAGCAATATTATGGCTAAAGAAACAAGAGCCTTGCAAAAGATCGGGTACACAAGAACGGCCTCTATTTCGACGGTTCCATTTCCGTTGTCACGTTGCCTGTCGTTTCAATCCGCCCAATCTGGGATGCCACTAACCGGTCCCCTGGATAATTGGCCAATATGTTGCGAAGTTTGTCAATGGTTTGCGGAGAACCGGACTCCATGCTCGCATAGGCATCAGCATATAGTTCCATGTGCCGTTTGTGGAGGTGAGGCACCGGTTCAAAGACTTCGACAAAAGCATCTTTCCCGGCCAACCTGACCGAGCCGATCTTCCGAAACGGTATCTCACTGATTGCGGCGCGTGTTGAGCCGCTTACGCAAATGCGGGTCCCAAAGGACTTGTTTGCACTCTCGAGACGCGCAGCCGTGTTGATCGTGTCTCCCAATCCGGTGTAGTCGAAAAAGCTGGAGCCGCCAAAATTGCCAATCAGGGCGTTTCCCGTATTAACGCCAATTCTCGTTTCACCGAATTTAATGCCGTTTTGTGCCTGTGCGGCACTGAATTTTTCGCAATATCGGTCAATCTCCAGGGCGAGGACAACTGCGTGATGCTCCTGCTGCTCATCAGCGATCGGCGCTCCGAACAAGCCGATTACGGCATCGCCGACAATTTTGTCGATTGTCGCGCCATGTAAACGAAACAGTTCCAACAGACCATCGAGATAGTCGTTTATGAGGCGGCCGACCTGATCGGGCGGCAACGATTCAGCCAGAGTCGTAAAGCCGGAAACGTCGGTAAAGATGTAGGTTACCTTGCGCTCTTCCCCGCCAAGCTTCAATCGGTTCGGATGGGCCATAAGCTGGCGAACGATTTCCGGACTTACATAGCGGGACCACGCTGCTTTAATGAAGCTCTTTTCCATTCTGTCGCGCTGCCACAGGTAGGTGGCAAAGGCCAGCGTGCAAAGTAACAGCGCGAATAGCGGCTCCGTGACGGGTAAAAGCAAGGTGAACTCGGCGTATAGCAAGGCGGTCAAGGCCAGATAAACGACTGCAACAATAGCGATCAGAATGATCCGGACCGGCAGCGATACCGGCGCGCGCAAGGCGAAAATCCCCGCAAGGCACAGCGCTACCGAAACGAGAAACCTGAACCCGGCAGACACCTCGTGCACATCGATGTTGCGCAACAGTTGGTCTAGCGCAAAGGCATGGACCACGACGCCGGGAAAGGACCCCAGCGCATCACCCCGGCTTGCAACAAACGGCGTTCGATACATGTCGATCGCATCGGTGATTGACCCGATGAGTACATATTTGTCGGCAAACCACTCACCGGGAATTACGCCAATCGCGTGCGCAGGATAAACGGTGAAGGGCTGTTCGTTACCGTTTGTGCCGCCGGGATAAACAATACGAACGGGTATATCTCGCGTTTCGCCCAAGTCTTCATCGGCCACTGCGGCAGCCAGATTTGGAATGGGACCACCGGCTCTGACCGGTGCAATGCGGAAATGACGCACCACGCCATCGCTTCGGTCACGTGCCAACACAACAGAGACACGCTCTGCGTCGGCTAGAAATCTCTCCTGTGTCTGCATTTGGGCTGCGGTCAGTCCGTCTTCGGTCGTACCATAGGCCACAAATATGGGCGCCGATGCCGATCTCAAAGCCGATATCAGCGCCCGATCCTTGGATGCTTCGGTTTCAGTGTCGAGCAAGAGGTCTATCGCGACCGCCCGCGGTGCATTGGCGTCTATCTGCCTGATGAGCTCAGCCAAAAATCCGCGGTCGATTGGCGATCGATAGGCAAAGCGCGATAGCGTTTCTTCATCGATCCCGACGATGACAATGTCATCGCTCGGAGGATCCATGGAAGACAGGTGAATCTGGTAGATATCGGATATGTAATTCTCGGCTATCCGAAACCATGGCGATTGTCCAAGAACAAGTGCCAAAAGGCAGGCTACGGTGACGATCACCCCAGCTATGTATCGGGGCCTTCCCATTGGGGGGTGTGGTTTCTGCACCATGCAGTCCGTCGCATGTCTCTTGGGGCTCATCGAGCCTTTCATTTACTCATTTTCGTGCAAATGCTAGCCTAGTGCAATCGGTACCGTTCTGATTGACGGGGAGCGTGGCTATGCATGCAATCCGATTTGTTTTTCTGTTCGTCACGGTTGCCCTGATGGCGCCGGTGGAAGCTGCATGGGCGGCAAAGCGGGTGGCGCTTGTCATCGGCAATTCCGACCATGAGCATGTTCCCGAACTCGCAAACCCGGCAAATGACGCCGCCGACATGTCGGCCCGGCTAAAATCCCTTGGTTTCTTGGTCATCGAGGGCCGGGATCTGACCCTGACGGACATGCGCAACAAGGTCCGCGAGTTTATGGCCACACTCTCGGATGCAGATATCGGCCTGTTCTACTATGCAGGCCACGGTCTGCAGGTAAACGGCAAGAATTACCTTGCGCCGGTGGATGCACAGTTGATCACGTAAGACTTGCTACTGCTCCAATCCGAAAGAACAATCTAAAACAGTGGCAGCCCGGCGCAAACACCCGCCATCTGCGTTCTTACGACGCCGTCCAACGGTGTTCCGATCAAAAGAGATTGGGTTTTCCAAACGAGATGATGTCTAGGACGCAGCGACCTTTTCGGTTCCTTTGGTCGCTATGGAGTAGGCTTGCCTCGTCCGGTCAATATGTTCGACCAAGAGCTTTCGGATCTCCGGCATGTTTCCGTTACGGACTGCCTTGGCAAGCATCTTGTGCTCTTTGTAGGACAACTGTGTGTGTTGCGGCAGGCTCGACAGATGCGTCCGCAACGCGGCGATTTTGCCGACATATCTCGAGTAGCTTGCAGACAGATAAATGTTGCCGCAGTGCTTGAAAATCAGCCGATGGAAGAGCGTATCAAGAGCGAGATACTGTTGCATGTCGCCCTGCTTTTGCGCAGCCGTCATATCCTTGACAACCCGGTCCATTTCACGGGCCAATTCGTCCGGGTTACGCGCCAGCGCCAGTTCGAATGCGGCCGTTTCGATCGCCTGACGGAAATCGCATATTTGCGCGACTTCGTTTTCGCTCAGGGAAAACACACGTGCGACTTTCTGGGGCTCAATTATGACGAGGCCTTCGTCACGCAATTGTGCGAGCGCTTCCCGCACCGGTGACTTCGATACACCGAGTTCTTCGGAGATACCGCGCTCCGACAAGGCTTGCCCCATTTTTAAAGTCCCATCGACAATGTTGTTGCGCAGGTGTTCTAGCGCGAGTTCCTTGAGGGACTTTGGCCGGACAATGGACATTTCTTCTCCCAAAAAGAGTTGCAATATCTACAATATCTGATACACCAGTTTATGCAACTTGGTATATCAGATATCAGAAGAAGACTTTGGGAGGGTCATCGTTGCACGCCACGCTCGTTCTTGATTGCAAGAACCACCATGGTGAGGGGGTCTTCTGGAACCCCTTGGATGGTTGTGTGTGGTGGACGGATATAGAAGGGCGCTCAATCTGGTCACATGATCCGGCGCTCAACAGAAGCAACGTATATCCCATGCCTGACCGGGTGTGCTGTTTCGCCCCCCGACAGAATGGCGGGTTCATTGTTGCATTTGCCGACCGTGTCGCGCTGTTCGACCTCGAAACAGAGGAAGAAGAAAAGGTCGTCGAATACCAGCCAGAAAATCAGGAAACGCGGCTGAACGACGGCTGCATGGACCGACAGGGGCGTTTCATTCTGGGAGGGATGAATGAAAAAAGCGGTGCCGCGAATGCAGATGTCCTCCGCATCGATCCAGATTTGACGGTCACCACGCTTTTCGGCGGCGTCTCTTGCGCAAACTCGACTTGTTTTTCGCCCGACGGCGCGACGATGTACTTTGCCGATTCACCGGATCGCGAAATCGTTGCATTCGACTATGACATAACAGACGGGACTGTTTCGGAGCGGCGTCTCCACGCCTCTTTTGCTGAGGAGCCAGGGCTGCCGGACGGGTCATGTGTCGATGCAGAGGGCGGTGTGTGGAATGCCGAATGGGAAGGCCACCGCGTCGTGCGGATCGCACCCGACGGTCACATAGACCACGTGATTGAGATGCCGGTGTGGAAGCCGACCTGCTGTGCTTTCGGTGGCGCCGAACTGGATACACTTTTTATCACATCATCTCGTCTGATGAGCGACGAGGATGCGTTGGCAAAGGAACCGCAATCCGGCGGCCTGTTTGCCGTCAAACCGGGAGTGCGGGGCGTCGTTGACGCTCCATTCCTTGGCTAGTTTCCAATGATCAGGGAGGAAAATATGATCAAAACGCTACGCAATCTAACAATGGCGGTGGGCCTTGCAAGCATTGCCGTGACCGCGCAGGCGGCTGAGTATCCAACACCGGTTCCTCTAAAGGATGGCGCTCAGGCTGATATCAGCGCGATAAAGCCAAAGAACGATACTTTCCGCATTGCCTACATGCCGCCTGCGACGGAATTCAACTACTACATCGCGATCGGCGAAGGCATCAAAACAGTTGCCGCCAATGAAGGCGTGGAAGTCTTCATGCTGGCGCCGCAGAGCGGAGCCGACATCAATGGCCAGATGGGTATGATCCAGGATGTCCTCACCCAGGATGTTGATGCGATCATTTTTGGAACCCATGATGAATTCGCAGCGGCGCCGCTGCTCAAGCAGGCCGTCGACCAGGGTATCGCCGTCCTGATGATCAATTCCGATATTCCGGATTTTCCAACGCCGATTCACGGTGTCGTCGGCTACTCACAGCGTAATGGGACCCATGCGATCGCCGATTGGGCAATCGAGAACTATGGCGACGAACCGCTCAAAGTCGGCATCATCGAAGGCCAGCCGGGCTATCATTCGACTGAACGGGTCGGCGGATTTCTCGACGGCATCAAGGAAAATGAAAACTTCGACGTTGTTGTCTCGATTGACGGCAAGTGGAATGTCGAGGGTGGCAACACGGCCGGTATGGATATTCTTCAGTCACACCCGGACCTCGACATGATCTTTGCTGCCAATGACTACATGATAATCGGGGCATCCTATGCGGCGAAGGCACTGGGTCGTTCCGATCTTGTTTTGCTTGGCAACGATGGCGATACATCCGGCCTGGAAGAGATCGCAGCAGGTAACGTGACGGCAACCGTCAATACATCCCCGTTTCTGATGGGCCAAGCTGCCATGCACGCGACCCTGGATGCGTTGGAAGGTACGTATCCAGGGGGCTGGATCGAAACACCGACCTCGATCGAAGATCAGGCCGGTGCGGTCTCGGTCCTGCAGCAACCGGAAAAGCTGTTCCCGCAGCCTTCCAAGACGTACTGAGCCTCTGCCTGATCTCCGGCGGCATGTTCCTGTGCCGCCGGGGAACAGGCCAGCCACGTTTCCACCATTTCAAAACACCAGAAGCGCTCAGCGATCAGATGGATCATCAAACCACGCCTCTTTGGGAGTTTGTCGATGTCAGCAAGGCCTATCCGGGTGTTCTGGCCAACGACAAAGTCTGCATCAAGCTCATGCCAGGCTCCATCCACGGTCTGCTTGGTGAGAATGGGTGTGGCAAATCCACCCTGATCAAGACGCTGTCGGGTGTGCAACAGCCCGACAGTGGAAAAATCCTCCACAATGGAAAACAGGTTCAGATCGCGGACCCGCAAGATGCGCGCGATAGGGGTATTGCGACCGTTTTTCAGGAGTTTTCGATCGTCCCGACACTTTCCGTCGGCGAGAATATCTATCTCGGCAACATGCCGAAATCGAGGCTCGGCATGATTGATTGGAAGAAAGTCAATACCGACGCCGCCGCGGTCCTTCGCGAGATGGAGGTCGATATTTCGCCGGAGGCCATCACAGGTCGATTGTCTGTCGGTGAGCAGCAATTGGTTGAAATCGCCAGCGCAGTGGCGATGGACGCGAAAATGATCATTCTTGATGAACCGACCGCAGCGCTTGGTGAAAACGAGATCGAGCGCCTGCATCAGTTGCTGCGGACGATGCGGCGCAGGGGAACTGCAATCCTCTACGTTTCGCACCGGCTTGATGAAGTCGAAAGGATTGTCGACGAGGTCACAATCCTGCGCGGCGGGCGCGTTGTGCGTGCAAGCGGTGAAACAGAAATCAATGTCAGCGAGATCGTTAGTGCGATGGTTGGAGAAGACATCGCTGAACATTACCCCAAGGAAAACAATGCCACGAAACAACCGATCCTGTCGGTCAAGAACCTGAAGACCGAAGCTGGCGTTCATGACGTCAGTTTCGACCTTTTCAAGGGAGAGGTTCTGGGGCTCGGCGGCGTACTCGGCAGCGGGCGAACCGAAATTGCCCACGCTCTTTTTGGCGTTGACCCGCTTGTTAGCGGCGAAGTCATTCTCAACAACAAGCCGTTGACGGTCCGACATGAAATGGACGCGATCAAAGCGGGCCTGGCGCTCGTGCCGGAGAATCGCAAGTTTGATGGCTTGTTTTTCAACTTCCGGGCCAGCGGCAATATCACCGCGGCTTCGCTGGGATCGATTTCCCGTTTCGGTGTGCTCAATCTGGGTGCCGAAAAGGACGGAACGGAAAGGCTCATAGACGAGCTGGAGATAGCTGCACAGGCTGAAGAGAAAACCGTCAATTTCCTGTCCGGCGGCAACCAGCAAAAAATTGTCATTGCCCGCTGGCTGTTTTCCGAAGCACAGGTGCTTGTTCTCGACGAACCAACGCAAGGGATAGATATCGGCGCAAAAATCGCTGTCTACAAACTCATCAATGCGCTGACCAGCGCAGGTAAATCAATCCTTCTGATCAGCTCGGACCATGACGAATTGCTTGCCATGAGCGACCGGATTGCGGTGGTGCAAAATGGAAGCATCAAGCGGGTCGTTCCAGCTTCCGATATCACCCACGACGACCTGGTTCGGGCATCCGCCGAACGTGAAGATTCTGCGACAATGGAGGCAGCGCAATGAAAAGGGTTTTCGATGCCCAACTCATAGGCCCTTTTGCAGCGATGGTGATCGTTGCGATCGTTGTCGCCCTTACCACGGACCGCTTTCTAAATCCGGGCAACCTTTCCAATCTTTCGCTTCAGGTCAGCATCGTTGCCCTGATCGCCATCGGATCGACCATTGTCATCTTTGCCGCCGGCATCGATCTCAGTTCCGGTTCGATGGTCGCGCTGCTGACCATGATCCTGGCACAGATGCTGAAGTTCATGGGGATACCTCTTGCCGCGGCCCTGCCGCTGATATTGATCACCGGCGCTCTCGTCGGACTTGGTATCGGTTTAATCACGGCATATGGGCGCATACCCGCCTTCATCACAACGCTTGCGGCGCTGATTGCCTTTCGAGGCCTGGCGCTGACCTTCAACAACGGCTCGCCGATATTTTCCCTCGATCCCGCCCTGGAACCGGTATTTTACGGGAAGATTGCAGGTATCCCGATGCCGTTTTTCTACCTGGTGTTCTTCTACGCCCTTGCCGCGTTCATGATGAATTTCACCAAGCTCGGCCGGGAGATATACGCCGTCGGCGGCAATCCTTCCGCGGCGAAGCTGACCGGCATCAACGTCCGCAAGGTTCAGGCAATGACCTTTGTGATTGCCGGCTTTATGACGGCCGTCGGTGCGATATTGATGTCGGCGCGATTGAATTCGGGCTCGCCGAACTATGGCCAGACGCTTGAACTGCAAGCCATAGCAGCCGCAGTGGTTGGCGGCGCAAGTCTCGCCGGGGGGCGCGGCAATATCCTTGCAACGCTGATGGGCGCGATGACGATCGTGATCGTGCAAAATGGTCTCAATCTGAACGCAGCACCCTCATCGGTTCAGAACATTGTTCTTGGCGTCATTATTTTGTTGGCCGTGGGCATCGATATGTGGCGGGCCGAGATTTCGGCTTTCCTGTCAAAAGTGTTCGGCAGATCCAAGGGCAATCCTGACGACTCGGCGGTACGCGGCGGGTCGGCGGCGGGCAAGGGACCCTGACATGGACCTTGGACTGAAAGACAGTCTTGTTCTGGTGACAGGCTCCGGTTCCGGTATCGGTAAGGCCACGGCAAGGGTGTACCTTGAGGAAGGCGCACGCGTGGTCGTCCACGGCCTGACGGAAGCGGAAGTCGATGCATGCGTCGCTGACCTGTCCGCGTTCGGCGAGGTGCAAGGCAAAGCCGGTGATCTGACCGAACCCAGTGAAGTCTCAGCCCTCTGCGCTTACGTCGAGGACCTCGGCGGCCTTGATGTGCTTGTCAACAATGTCGGGATCTTCTCGGTAAAGCCGTTCGAGGATCTGACAGACGAAGACTGGATGCGGTACTTTGACATCAACGTGCTGAGCGCGGTTCGGGTCAGCCGCATCATTCTTCCTGCCATGCTCGAACGCGGCATCGGTTCCATCGTGAACCTGGCAAGTGAGGCAGGGGTCAAGCCCTTGCCGCACATGGTCCATTATTCGGTAACGAAGACTGCCATGCTGGGGCTGACGCGGGGCATGGCCGAGTTGACGAAAGGCACCCAGGTTCGGGTGAATTCGGTGTTGCCCGGACCGACGTGGACCGAAGGCGTGAAGGCCTATTTTGACGGTCTTGCCGAACAAAAGAGCGAGCCGCTCGAGGACATTGTCGAAAACTACTTCAAGAATGATGAGCCGACATCGCTTATCCAGCGTTTTGTTGATGCCAATGAAGTGG
>JBCCOK010000050.1:0-36475 GCA_039025395.1 Pseudomonadota bacterium | reverse complement strand
TTGTCAGCGACCAAAATCGCCTCGGTCAAATGATTCAGTCTAAGCCTGAATTGCTCTAAACACCCACGCCAGAAGGCCGGTCAAACGCCGGCCTTTTTTGTCAGCGTCGGTCTTGAACAACAGTGGCATCGTGTCCGTAGAGCCAATCGAGGCTCGCGGCGAGCTGTTCCGGTGAACTCATTGCAAAAACGATGTCTCGTCCCAAGCGGAACGGACCCTTGGCGTGATAGGCAAATTTGTTGAAGTCGCCGCGCCTGCGCACTCTGGCGATGCGGTTCGTTCTCAGCGCCTCAAAGATCTCGAGCATCCGTTCAATCCGTGCATCGGCCGCTTCAAAGCAGGCCGCCAGTGCACAGGCATCCTCGATCGCCATTGCGGCGCCCTGAGCTGCATGTGGTGTCATGGCATGGGCTGCATCACCGATGAGGACCGTTTTCGTTGCAGCGCGGAAACAGGTTTTGCGCACTTCGAACAAAGGCCAGCACTGCCAGAGAATCGGCTCAAGAGCACTGGTGACACGCGCGTCCCATCCGGAGAAGAGCTCGACCAGCTGGCGGCTTTCGGCGGCAGTTGCCCATGTTCTGGCTGTCGGGCGTCCCGGCGTAACGGCAACGGCGTTGACAAGACCGCGCTGTCCAAGCGGATAGGTGACCAAATGGGTGTTGGGCGCGAGGAATGCGTTGACGTTTTCTGCACACTTCAGGGGCTCGAACGCGTCGGGCTTGGCGGTGCCGCGCCATGCAATCGAGCCTGAGAAGGTCGCCTTGCCCGCGCCCGGCGCAAATTCGCGCATTGAAGACCATACGCCGTCGGCGCCTATGATCAGGTCCGGTTCGGCGTCCATTTCGTCGCGCAACATCTGCGAGAGTTCGTGTTCGCTTGCGGCGGTGAAGGTTCTGCCCAAATGCAGGCGGCACAGCGGCTGTGTGTGCACAGCTTCTGCAAGCAAGGCCTGCAGGTCGGCCCGGTGGATGACGCCATAGGGCGCGTGCCATCGTCTGCGTGCCTCTGCGCCCATCGGAATGGTCCCGAGCGTTTTCAGATCGGTGCCAGACGAAATCGACAGATGCGGCGGTTCCGCCAACATGTTATCAAGCTCTTCGGCGATGCCGATCCTGTTCATCAATCGGGTCACATTCGGCGACAGTTGAAGGCCGGCTCCGACGTCGTCCAGCGCATCGCTGCTTTCGAAAATCTCGACCCGACACCCGCATTGCGCCAGCGTGAGCGCTGCGCAAAGTCCAGCTATCCCGCCGCCGATGACCGCAATATTTGATTGCATGGGATTTTTCTGATTCTGCCTTTAGGCACCAATATCAGACGATGCCACTTGGATCTGGCATCAAGCAGGGTCGAGTACTAACAGGCAACCTGGCGGTATGGTTTCGTCAGGCCCGAGACTTGGGTTGTACTTGTAGAGCGTCGAACAGTAGGGGCAAACAATCTCGTCATCGTCGCCCATGTCGAGAAATTCGTGGGGATGATCAAAGGGCGCTTTTGCGCCAACACACATGAACCTCTTTACGCCGATTTCGATCGACGGATGTCCGGCATCATTGTGGAAGTGCGGGATCATTTGCCCGGCCATCAGCATGCTCCAGTATTTGCACCAGAACATAGAGGCATGGTTGCCAAATGTGTAGCGGAAAGATGGTCGGTGCGCTGGAATGCGGCTGTGGTGCGAGAGGTTGAACGGTGCTGGATACAGATTTTTCAGCCTGTGAAACCGACCGCCGGAAGGTCAAACCGCCTTACCGCTATATAGCCTTTGAAACCGCACATCAGCCTTACCGCTGGTAATCGAAGCCGCTTTTGACGTGTTGCTTGAGAAACGTCCGGGATTGGCATAAGTCCATTCCGTCGAGTGTTTTGGAGCCACTTCCGATGGATGTCGAGCGTCTCCCGATGAGCGAGGTCGCCAACGGCGATGTGCGCATAGCCTATCTGGATGCCGGGCCGCGCAACGGTTTTCCCGTGCTGCTTATTCACGGGTTTGCCTCCACCGCCCATGTCAACTGGGTGTTTCCCGGCTGGGTCCGCACATTGTCGGCCGCCGGCTATCGGGTGATCGCACTCGACAACCGCGGTCACGGCGACAGCGAAAAGCTCTACGATACGGCCGATTATCGACCGCAAGTCATGGCTTCGGATGCATCTGCGCTGCTGGATCATCTTGCTATCGGGCATGCCCATGTGATGGGTTACTCGATGGGTGCACGGCTTGCAGCTTTCCTGGCGCTGGCGGAACCGGAACGCGCTCGCACCCTCGTGTTCGGCGGACTGGGATCGGGAATGATTGAAGGTGTCGGGAACTGGAAGCCGATTGCCGAAGCGCTCGTCGCGCCTTCCCTGGATATGGTCACAGATCCGCAGGCGCGCGCATTCCGGACGTTTGCTGATCAGACGCAATCGGACAGGCGCGCCCTTGCGGCCTGTATCGAGTCGTCAAGACAGCTGGTGCCTGTCGAGGACCTTGGCAGGCTGACCATGCCGGTCATGGTTGCTGTCGGCACACAAGACACGATCGCCGGCTCTGCTGAAGGCTTGGCCTCAAGGCTCCCTGACGGTCGGGCTTTCGACATTCTGAACCGCGATCATATGCCGGCTGTCGGCGATCGGACATTCAAGGCAGCGGTGATCGAATTCTACGGGAGCCAAGTCTGACATGACAGCCGGTGAGGTTACAGGGGAGGGGTCCGGTGCAATGACGGAGGTCTTCCTCGGCGCGCATGACAACAAACTGGTCGCCAGTGTTTACAAAGGCGCAGGAAACCCTGTTCTGCTGTTTCACGGTGGCGGCCAGACGCGGCATGCCTGGAACAAGACTGCGCAGCGCCTGCAGGCAGACAGACGCACCGCCATCACGGTCGACCTGCGCGGTCACGGCGAAAGCGAATGGGTGTCGGACAAGGCCTATGCCTTTGAAGATTTCGCGGCAGACGTTGCAAAAATCGCCAAGACAACGCGAGACCGATACGGTGCAAAGCCGGTTGCCGTTGGCGCCTCGCTGGGCGGAATATCGTCCTTGATGGCGCAATACGAGACAGGGCAGGCCTGTTTTTCTGCACTCATCCTTGTCGACATAACACCAAAGATGCATCGCGACGGTGTCGACCGCATCCTCGGTTTCATGTCAGACCGCGTTGAAGAGGGTTTCGCATCGCTGGAAGAGGCGGCGGATGCAATCGCTGCTTACTTGCCGCATCGCAGCCGGCCGAAATCCCTCGATGGTTTGGCCAAGAATCTCCGGTTGGGTGCCGACGGACGCTATCGGTGGCATTGGGATCCGGCTTTTATTGCAGGACCCAGGCCGGTCCATGCGGGCCGAGAGAACCCGGAGGAATACCGGATGGAGGCAGCGCGGGCTCTGACAATCCCGACCCTTCTCGTACGCGGCGGCCAATCAGAACTGGTATCGCAAGATCATGCCGAGGAATTTCTGCAACTGGTGCCACATGCCCGCCTTGCCGATGTTTCGGGCGCAGGGCATATGGTTGCCGGTGACCGCAATGACATATTTCAGAATGCCATCATCAGCTTTCTGGATGACCTGGAGCCTGTCTGATTGTGGAGCCTGGCGCTATTTGCCGACAAAGCGCGGCGGACGCTTGTCCTTGAATGCGGCTCGGCCCTCTTCGTAATCTGCGCTGAGGAATGTTGACTGCGCAATCGCATCGGCGTGCCTCCGGTCTTCGGCGTTGCCGCTGAGGGCTGCCCGGATGGCCGCTTTTGAAGCGCGATTGGAAAGCGGTGCGTTTGCGCAGATCTCGCGGGCGAAGCTGCCTACCCTCTGTTCGAGATCCTCCGAGGCGCAAAGTGAATAGACAAATCCCAGCTTGAGCGCTTCTTCTGCACCGATATGCTGTGCGGTATAGAGCATGGCTCGGGCGTTTTGCGAACCAATTGCTTCAACAATGTCCGGCATGGCGTCCGGCGGGTAGGCCAGACCGAGTTTTCCAGCCGGGACTGAGAAGGTCGTCTCCTTGCTTGCGATGCGGATGTCGGCTGCTGCAGCAAGGCCAAAAGCGCCACCGAAGCATATGCCACGGAGCTTTGCCACGGTCGGAATGTGGCATTTTCGAACGGCCCCGAACGCTGCGGAATTCGACATTTCGTAGTCTTGCGCCGAAGACGGGTCCCCCCGCATCGTGTCGAATTCGCCAATATCGGCGCCCGCCGAGAAGTCAACGCCGCCGGCGCCTTCGATAACGATGCATCGCACGGTGTCATGCTGCTCAAGCCATTCAAGTGCCTCGGGAATCGCCGTCCACATTTCGAAGGTTATGGCGTTTTTGCGCTGGGGTCTGTTTAGGATCAGGTAACCGAGTTCGTCTCTTTTTTCGGCAATGAGGCTGTCGCGTGCGAGAATGTGCTTTGACATCATCGAAAACATATCCGTTTTAATTTGAATTCAACTGGCCTATCATTATCTAAAGTCGTTCAAGGTGTCACAGGAGCCGGAAGCCGGGCAGGCACGGTTCCATGCGGCGATACCCGGAACGCCCTTAAGTCGATGATCGGAGGATAGAAACATGGTTGCTGGCAAGGCTCTGAAGACAGAGCACGTCAAGACGATGGATCCGATCTGGGACGCGATCCGGACCGAGGCTCTGCAGGCTGCAGAAAACGATCCTGTATTGGCGACCTATCATTACTCGACCATACTTAATTTCCGCTCGCTTGAGGATGCGGTCATCCATCGCGTATGTGAGCGGCTTGACCATGCCGATATGCCGACAAACCTTTTGCGTCAGACCTTTGATGAGATGCTCAAGGACGAGCCTGAGTGGAGCTCGGTCATGCGTGTCGACATCCAGGCTGTTTACGACCGCGACCCGGCCTGCCACCGTTTCATTGAACCGGTCCTCTACTTCAAAGGCTTTCATGCGATACAGGCGCATCGTCTCGCACACTGGCTCTGGGAACAGGGCCGCATAGACTACGCCTTGTACCTTCAAAGCCGCTCGTCGGAAGTCTTTCAGGTCGACATTCATCCAGCCGTACGGATGGGCAAGGGTATATTCCTCGACCATGCAACGGCCCTGGTTGTCGGGGGAACGGCCGTTATCGAGGATGACGTCTCGATACTCCAGGGCGTTACACTCGGCGGTACCGGCAAGGAAGAGGGCGACCGCCATCCCAAGGTGCGCCACGGCGTGTTGATAGGCGCCGGCGCGAAGATTCTCGGCAACGTCGAAGTCGGCTGCTGCTCCCGCATTGCGGCGGGTTCGGTTGTCTTGAAGTCGGTTCCGGAGTCGACAACCGTTGCCGGCGTTCCCGCACGGGTGGTTGGAAAGGCCGGATGCAAGGAACCTTCGCGGTCCATGGATCAGACGCTGAACGACGAATAAACACACTGCTGTCCGACCGGCAGGCTCGCTCGATTTTCAATGAACATCTCGCGCGAGCCTCTCAAGTCGCATATATGCGATGCATAAATCCGGCCGGCAATCCAACGGAGATCACATTGAAGCCCGAAGAACTTCGAAAGCTCGACAGCTATTTCAAGCGCACTTTCAACCCGCACATGCAGGTACGTGCAAGGCCGCGTAAAGACGACTCCGCCGAGGTCTATATCGGTGACGAGTTTCTGGGCGTTTTGTTCCGGGACGATGAAGACGGCGATCTCTCGTTCAACTTCTCAATGGCAATCCTGGACATTGACCTCGACGACCATTGATTGCGTGCAGGCTTCTGCAGCGCATTCCGCTCATTTACAACACATCCGTTGATTGGATGGCGGCTACGATGCCGACTTGTCTCGAGGCTCGTTTATAGATCCGTCGATATAGGCTTTGATTGCGGCGTCCAACCGTCGCCATTCCGGAAGAAGGTTGCGTGAAAACCGATAGGTGACGCTCATGTCGCGTCCGACGTCTACGTCGCGCATACAGGGGTGGGATCCGGCCGGAAGACCCTCCTCACGAAGGCACCGTGCCGCAAATGCCGGCCCGTTATCGCGGGCGCCGACATAAAGGATCTCACCAGAATAACGGGTGTCTTCGGAGAAGGCATAGGCCAAGAGGCCGCTATCCTTGGTGCCGTCGCCGCCATCGACCAATCTGCTGTAGACCGGCTCCAGCCGTGCTGACATGTCCATCGGCATGGTGCGCTGCGAAAGCGAAAGAAAAATCAGATGCGTGGCCTTGTCGACGCGGTTGAAATGGTCGCTGTTCTCGTTTGTGTATCCCTCGAGGTCGGGCCAGGTAAAGTAGATGTCGACGCGTTTGTGTACGCCGCCTTCGCGTTGGTTTTCGAAGCGGATTGCGTTGGCTGGAATAACGATGGCGTTGCCGTTCAGTGAAATCGAGACGGGCGACGTGTCATCTGTGTGACCGCTCATGACGATTCGCTCGCCGATGGTCCGGCCGCCGATGCTGAGCACAATTGTGATGACGCCAAGCGCTGCAATCCATATTGCCATTTTCCGTAACAGGCGTGAGGAGACCAGAGGCTGAAAGTCGTCAGATGACGTTGACGGCGTATCCTGGTTCATGAATAGAAAGTCCGCTGGGTCCAAAGCGAGTGAAGCTTGCTCCAGGCCGGAATGATCGGCACCGCAACAGGCGTGAAGGGTATGATTTCGGATCTTGGTTAATGGACGGTAAAAATTGACGCCTGTTTGCACGTGATCGAGGTGGTCGCAAGCGGATCGGCCCGATCTCTAAAGGAGGAAATGATGGCACTTTACAAGCTGGGTGAGGTCAGACCGAAATTGCCGGACGGCTTTTGCTGGGTGGCCGAGACAGCCATCGTGATCGGGGATGTAGCTTTGGGTGAAGATGTAGGAGTATGGTTTGGCAGCGTCCTGCGCGGCGATACCGAACCAATTGTTGTCGGCCGCGGCAGCAACATTCAGGAAAACTGCGTTCTGCACACGGACAAGGACTTTCCGCTTAGCGTCGGTGAAGGCTGCACGATTGGGCACAAGGCGATCCTGCACGGCTGCACCATCGGCAATAACAGCCTTGTCGGGATGGGCGCCACCGTGCTGAACGGGGCGCGTATTGGCAACAACTGCCTCATTGGCGCAGGCGCGCTTGTGACCGAGGGAAAGGAGATACCCGATAACAGCCTGGTCATCGGAGCCCCTGCAAAGGTGGCACGTATGCTCGATGAAAAGGCTGTTGAAATGCTGAGATGGTCCGCCGGGCACTATACGGAAAATGCGCGCCGATTTTCCGAGCAACTCATGCGTCTCGATTAAGGCTATAGCCTACAAGGCCAAAAACGGGGGAGGGAGCCGGCAGAGCCGGCTCCCAAAGGCCTGGTCCGAGACGGGAAGGGTGGGGACCGACCAGGGCCTTTTTCGGTGTCTATCGCGCAACCCGTTTGCGCAGTGTGCGGCCAATCAGCCAATCAGGAATTTCCAGAATGCGTCAATTTTCCTTGATACTGCCGACGAGCGTCGAGCTGCTGTGCTGCAGCTTCTTCCATTTGCCGGTGTGAAGTGACGATTGCCGCTTTAGAAACGTGTATTCCGTTTCCGACCAGAGCAGGACCTTGTCGCGCATATTGTCGAGGATGAAATCGCCCCGATCCGTACGCACCGTCAACACGGCATGGCCGGAACCGTCCAACTGGCGCACTACGGTGATAAGCAAGTCAGACGGCTTGAACCCCGCGCGCATCAGCATATGCCGCTTCAGTAGCACATAGTCCTCGCAATCGCCGACATCCTTAGGAAATGACCAGCGCTCTTCGACACCGAACATTTCCTCATCGGTTTGCGGGCGGATTGCACGATTGACCGAATAGTTGATCCTGAGGATCGTGTTCCACGACGCTTCGGTCAGCGTCATCGGCTTGGATTTACGTGACCTTACATTGCATTCCTTCGGATATACTCTGCAAAAGTCATAGTGTCCGATTGGTTGGCTGGTGAGGCCAAGCGTTGTCATATTCGACGCATTCGCATCTACCGCAAACGGCAATGACAGCAGTACACCGAACAGTGCACTCTTTACAAAAGCCGTTGATTTCATAGCGAAGTCTCCCCGTCACAGTGGAGACATCATGCCAGCTAAGTTTTGCGATCAGGCAAAATCTCGCATTAGAAATAGAGACGAATTGTTGGAAATTTCTTAAGAATTTCGACCTGAATGCGCTCGAACTCGAAGGACAGGCCGAAGAGCTTGCTGCACGCATTCGTTGATGTGAAATTCAATCGCAGGATCATCGTGATGCGGAAGTTGCTCTACAGGTTCAAACTCGGTCGCTATTCCAATTAGACATATGTTTCGATTGATTCCGGCAGTTGAATGGTGGCGAATTCGATCGCGATCCCGCCTTCGAAATGCCGGACGACGCGCGCCCTCATCGTACCGAGGATAACGTGTGCACCCAGCTCAGGTTGCGCATCCAATTCGAGTGCTGCGCCTGACATCGAAAGGTCAACGATCCTGCAAGCATGGGTATCGCCGTCCGCAAGTCTGATCTCAGCGTTCGGATTGCGTGGCACGATACGTTCGTGACGCCGATCCTCCGGCAACCCAAGTTCGTTCCGGTTTGCAAACCACGTGAGTTGAGCAGCCAGCTTTTGGCGTTTTCTTTCGGTCGCGCTGACGGCAATCTGAAAACCGTTCTCCAGCATCTTGGTAACTTTGCCTTCGATGCGTCCAATGTGATCAATGTATGAAACAATGCGTTCGTCGATGCGGGGAAGTGCAGAACATTTGAAGTGGACTTCGCCCGGCGACATTTCCGTGGCAACGCACTCAAACTCGGTAAAATCGGCACACATCAGACGGCCATGCAGGTCGACGGCGACGTTTTGAAACGTCGTGTCTTCTTCCGGTTCGTTCAATACCGCTTCTGCGGTGCCTTTTGCAAAAAGCATTGGGGTGTGTTCCGATCCAAAATATAGGTTTGCACAATAGGCTGTGTTGGTTAACAAGCGGTAATCAACGCGGCTCGGATTGAAAGGAATCTGACACATCTCGAATTCTAATTTCTATTATAGGTTGTGTTTATGTGTGGTAACAGGACAACGAAATTAAGGATAACAATAGGTTTAAATTGCCGGTGCCGTGCCGGTATGTCATAGATTGCGGATACGGAACAGCCACGGCTCCTTGTGGCGAACAGCACAAACTCCAAAATCGGGTGGGGCCCGACCAAAGCCGTTTGACAAATCTGTCAGACGGCTTCTTTTTCTTTGGCTGCTGCTATATGGAACCGGGTATTCGTTGGAAAAGGCGCCCCTATGGCAAACAGTCAACCGGATGACGATTCGGATGAACACATGACGGGGCTGCAACGGCCCAGATCACGTCAACCGATGTTCAATTTGCCTTCCGTGATCGTTTGGATCCTGGCGCTGATGTGGCTGATCCAACTCACACGCAGCTATTTTTTGACGCGTACGCAGGACTTTCAGGTTCTGGTCGAGGGCGGCTTCATCCCTCTGCGCTATGCGGTGAGCGCATCCGAACAGACCTATGCCTGGCTTTGGAGCCCCGTAAGCTACTCCTTTCTTCACGGTGGATTTGCCCACCTCATCGTGAATTCCATTTGGCTGATGGCGTTCGGTGCGATCGTTGCGCGGCGTATCGGTACCGCCAAGTTGCTGGTTTTTTGGGTCGTTTCTGCGATAGTTGCCGCTGCGGTCTACTGGACAGTCAATCAGCAGAGCAATGTTCCGATGATCGGTGCTTCGGGTGTCGTCTCCGCCTTGATGGGTGCGGCGGCAAGATTTGCCTTTCCTCTCGATGGCCGCTTCGACAGGCTGAATGCGCATTTGCTGCCGTTGCAAAGCCTGAGAGAGGCGATGACAAACCGGACCGTCGTCATCTATGTGGCCATATGGTTCGGAATCAATGCTCTTGCAGCGGTCGGGTTTGCTGCCGGAGCGCCGCAAGGCGCACAAATCGCGTGGGAAGCCCATGTGGGCGGCTTCCTGTTCGGTTTCTTTCTTTTTCCGCTCTTTGACAGTCGATAAGCTTCGGGACCGAAAACTGCGTCCGTACAGTGTTTTCGCAGTGTTTCAGTCGAGAGGAAAGGTTATATAAAACAGTTCTTTATCAGCTTAACTTCATTCACTTGATTGTCGTCTGATTCGTTGCGTGCTTTACCGCTGCGGTTGGAATGGCTGTCCCGTTCCCATTGCAATTGGCAATCGAGGGGCGCACCATCGTGTCAGAGCTGGCGCGTATCGGAAATTCGCGGCTCTTTCCGCGGATTGAGCGGCCTGCTCCTGCAGAAGGGAGGAATCGATGACAGTAAAGGCAATACTGGACCAGAAGGGTCGCGATGTTTTCACCATCGGGCCGGACATTACGGTGGCAGAAGCCGGCAAACAGATGTCCGTCCACAGAATTGGAGCGATTGTGGTTGTCGACGATGACAAACACATCTGCGGCATCATTTCAGAACGTGATATCGTCAGGGCGATTTCCGAGGATGGCCCATCAGTGCTGGGCAAGGCCGTTACAGCGGTCATGACCTCCAATGTCACCGTATGCGACGAGAGCTACACCGTCAGCCAATTGATGGAAATCATGACAAGAGGACGCTTTCGGCATGTGCCGGTGGAGAAGGACGGTAAAATCGGAGGCATTGTTTCTATCGGTGACGTCGTCCGCATGCGGATCGAGCAGGCCGAGCGAGAAGCGGAGGACATGAAAGCCTATATCGCAAGCTGAACGTTGCGAGCGTCAGGCGGGCACAAGATACTGCCAAACAGGCAAGTGCGCGCACTTGCGCCGCAGATCCCTTGCTAAAGCGCCTGCCTTATTTTTTCCGCGTTGGCTTTCAAGACATCATTGTCTTCCATCTCACCGGAATGGGGTCGAAGCTTGATGCCTTCAAATCGCGGGATAACATGAAAATGCAGGTGGTAGACAATCTGTCCGCCCGCTGCCTCGTTGTATTGCTGGATCGTCACGCCGTCAGCATCGAAGGCTTTGATCACGGCCTTTGAAAGGCGCTGTGTTGTAGCGATCACGTCTGCCAGCGTTACGGGTTCAACATCCAGAATATTCCGTGCGGCTTGTTTGGGAATGACCAAACAGTGGCCGTTTCCCCTTGGCATGATGTCCATGAAGGCAAACGTCGTCTCATCCTCATAGATTTTGTGGCACGGCATCTCCGCCCGCAGGATCTTGGCGAATATGTTGCTGTCGTCATACGCGGCGGTCTGCGTCATTGTCTGTCCTCATTTATCGTTCCAATCCATCGGCAAGCATGGACCTGCCGGCTGAACGATTGCCCGCCGATTGCCGCAGCGTCAAGCAAGTAGGTGCGGGTAACCGCCCGTTCTTTCAGCCAAAGTCAAGTAGCGGTTAAAAAACCGCTTGCATGCCCCTGCGTTCACTGCCGACAATGGATTGATACTAAAGCCGGTTAAGGTCGCAGTCTTTACGGGTGCTAAAACCTCGCGAAAACTGTCGAATACCAGATGGGAGATGATGATGGCGTCGAAGAAGAACGTATGCGAGGTTTTGCTGGACAGCCTGCATGCAGCCGGAGCAACGAAAATCTTCGGGGTCACGGGCGATGCACTCAACCCGTTACTCGAAGCCATCCGGCGCGATGGCCGTTTTGAGTGGATCGCCATGCGGCACGAGGAAAACGCAGCCTACGCGGCTTACAGTCAGGCGACGCTGACCGGAAAGATCGGCGTTTGTGCGGGCACTGTCGGTCCCGGGGCGCTCCACCTGATCAACGGGCTTTACAGCGCAAAGAGAGAGCTGGCCGGGGTCGTTGCAATCACCGGTCAGATCAGCCACCGCCAACGCAGCACCGCCTATCACCAGGAAGTCAATCTGGAGAAAATGTTTGACGAAGTGTGCGGTTTCCAGGCGGCGATCAAGACTGCGGAGCAAATGCCGCGGCTCGCACAGATCGCCATTCAGAAAGCCCTGATCGACCGGGATGTCGTACGCATCGAACTGCCCATCGATGTCACGGAAAAAACCGTTCCGAACCTGAGGTCGCGTTACCATGTCATAACCGAGCAATCGGAGTTGATCCCGCCGACATCCGAGATCGAACGGGCCGCCGCCGTCATCAATGCCGGCAAGAAGGTTGCGTTTTTCTGCGGCGCAGGCTGCCATGGCGCGAAGGACATGATTGTCGATATCGCCAAGCGTATTCATGCGCCCATAGTGCATACTTTGAAGGGCAAGGAGATTTTCGATTACGACGACGGGCCGGTGGTCGGAATGACCGGCCTGATCGGCAACCCCGGTGGTTATCACGCCGTGCGCGATTGCGATGTTCTGGTGATGCTCGGGACCGATTTTCCCTATGACTGGTTTCTGCCCGACGGCCCCGACATCATCCAGGTCGATTGCCGCGTCGCGAATGTCGGTCGCCGCGCGTCGGTCACGGTCGGTCTTCTCGGAACCGTCAAGGAAACCGTGGCCCTGCTTGCGCCGCTCATCAAAGACAAGGCCGACAGCTCCTACCTTGAAAAGCAGAAGAAACGTTCGGATTCATGGCTCGCGCACACCGAAAAACAGGGCTCGCTTGAAAACAGCAGCAATCCGCTTCACCCGCAACTCATCGCCAAGGCGGTATCAGATCACGCCTCCGAAGACGCTGTCTTTGCCAGTGACGTTGGCGAGTGCACCGTATGGCTCGCGCGCCAGATGCGGCTGCGGGGCGGGCGTCGCATGGTTGGTTCATTCAACCATGGATCACTTGGCTCCGGCTTGCCAACGGGTTTGGGTGCGATCGCTTGCGAACCGGGTCGCGAAGTCTGGGCGCTTTGCGGCGATGGCGGTTTCGGTATGGCGATGCAGGATTTCGTGACCGCAGTGCGTTATGGATGGCCGCTGAAGGTCGTGGTTTTCAACAACAGCGAACTCGGCTTCGTCAAAATGGAAATGGCTGTTTCAGGCTACGCCTACAACAAGTCGGCGACGCACCTTTTGAATCCTGACTTTGCTGCCTATGCACGCGCATGCGGCGGAGAGGGGGTCCGCGTCGAGACTGTCGATGAAATCCTGCCGGCCATACAGGCGGCCTCCAATTCCGAAAAGCCATTCCTGATCGATGCGATTGTCTCTGCAGGCGAGTTCGTCATGCCGCCGCACATCACGGTTGGCGAAGCCTGGGGCTTTGGCATGACCAAGATAAGGGAGGGAATCCTGGGCCTGAAAGGCGATGAATCGCAGTGGGATAACTGGAAAGAAGAAATAAAGGCGGCGCTTTAACCATACCTGCACAATTGATCACAAGTCTCGATTTTTGAGCCTGATTCGGGTATCACTATGGTGCCGAAACTGCTCGGGATTCGGTAAGGGGGCGTTTGCGTTATCCATTGTAATCAGAGTTTTGTGTGCAATGTGGCTTTCGGGACTTGCAAAGCGCTCTGGGACACTGGCCGCACCGCCGCCTCCGGGTTAGAAAAAACCATTCGCCGCGCAACAATCTCGGCGGTTTTACTCCGGTGGGTGGGTGTAAAGGTGGAACAGGCCGGTATGGCAACAACGGGGACATATTTGAAGTTCTGCCTGAGGCCAATGTCCCATGTGGTCTAATGCTCACAGCGGGTGGCGGCAATTCGATCGGCGCGTTCCGGGACGGCTAAAGGGTCTTGCCGCTGGAGCCGCGATTGCTCTGCTGATGCTGCCTGCAGTCGTCGCGCCGTCTTTCGCGTTTGAAATCTTTGGCATACGCCTTTGGGGACGGGAGCAGTCGGCCGAACAGGTCATTGAGAACATTCCCGATCCTGTCTCTTACACCGTGGAATTGACCGTTGACGATCCGGAGGAGCAGGAGCGGCTTGAGGCCATTTCCCTTCTTGTTTCTGACAGGGAGACGCCACCCTCGGGGACTGTCGGCCTGTTGACCCGCGCCAGGAACGACAAGCGAAGACTCGTGGGAGCTCTGTTCGCCGAAGCCTACTATGGCGGCACGGTGAACATATTGATCAATGGAAGCCCGTTCGAGACCGTTCCTATTGATGCACCCCTCGACCAGGGCATCAACACCGTTCAGATCCAGATCAACGTCGGGCCATCCTTTACCTTTGGCCAACCCGATGCACGAACGACCGGTGGTGAGAGGATCGATCTGACGGAGTTCGGAATCGTTGTTGGCCAACCGGCGAAATCGCAGGCAATCGTCGATGCCGAACGCCAGCTTGTCGAGGCGTGGCGGGACAAAGGACACGCCTTTGCAAGAATTGCGAGCCGCGAGATCATCGCGGATCATAATAGACGAGAGATCGAGGTTGACCTGCGGCTGGATCCGGGACCGATGGCGGTGTTCGGCGAAGTCACGGTCACTGGTGCTGAAAACATTGAGCCGGAATTCATCCTTCAGCAGGCCGATATCCCGCAAGGCGATACATTCAGCCCAAAGCGGCTGTCCGATGCTTCCAAGCGCTTGCGCGGTCTGGGCGTCTTCGACAGCGTGGTGATTTCGGAGGCTGAGGAGCCTGGGCCTGGCGACACGGTTGCCATTACGATTGAGGTCACGGAGCGAAAGTCACGCACATTCGGTATCGGCGTTACGGCAGCAACCGATGACGGGCTCGGCGCGGAGGCGTTCTGGGTTAACCGGAACCTTTTCGGCAGGGCTGAGTCGTTGCGGCTTGAGGGATCCGTTTCGGGAATTGGACGGTCCAATTTCTCTTCGTCGTTCGACTATCTTATTGCCGCGACCTTTACAAAGCCCGGTGTTTGGGGGCCGACCACCACGTTTACCTCGAGGATCGAAGCGCAATTTCAGGATACTGACGCGTTCGAAAAGCGCTCGATCGGTGCAAGTGCCGGATTGTCGCGCGAATTCAACGACCAACTGACCGGAGAGATCAGCCTCAACGTCGAGTATGCCGAATTCGATGATACAGTCGGTCCGGCAACAAGCCTGCTGATCTCTTTGCCGACTGAGGTCGTGCAGGATACACGCGACAACCGGCTGAATCCGACAACCGGTTATCGGCTACTGCTGGCTGCCGAGCCAGCCTATGATGCGCAAAATGACAACGCCTTCTTGCGCATGCAGGCGGCCTTCAGCACCTATCGCGCCGTGAACGAGGCAAGGACGTTGGTTCTGGCCGGCAAGGCTGCTGTAGGGTCGATCGTCGGTTCGAGCCTCTCCCAGATACCTGCAGACCGGCGCTTCTACGCAGGTGGAGGCGGTTCCATTCGCGGCTATGGCTTTCAGCTTGCAGGCCCGCGAATAGGTGATACGCCGACCGGGGGCCTCTCGCTTGTCGAACTTTCAGCAGAAGCGCGGTACAGCGTTACGGAAAGCATCGGCATTGCAGCCTTTATCGACAGCGGCGGTGCATTCACCTCGTCGACGCCGGGCGACGGCGGAACTTGGTTTACGGGTATCGGCGCAGGTGTGCGGTACTTTACGGCTGTCGGTCCGCTTCGCCTTGATTTTGGCATCCCGCTCAACGAGATTTCCGGCGATCCGGACTTCGGCATCTATCTCGGTTTGGGTCAGGCTTTTTAGGATCTGCATTCCCATGCTAAAGTCTCGCTGCAAACCACGTAGCGCAAACACCGGTTGTCGATGAAATTACTCATTCGAATCTTTGCGGTTTTGGCCTCAGTCGTGATCATCGCGGTTCTGGTCCTTGCAGGTCTGTCGGGCACCGGACCGGGTCTGCGGTACACCGCATCTCTTATCAGTTCAGTGATTAGCACCGACGATCGAACAATCGAGTTAAGTGAACTCAGCGGAGTTTTGAGCGGAAGTCCGAAGATCGGTCGAATTACTGTCGCGGACGGTGAGGGCATCTGGTTGTCTGCTGACGGCGTTGAAGCAGATATCGCGCTCGGCAAACTTGTTTCGCGCGAGGTCGAGGTGAACCGCCTGACGGCTGCTCGGCTGTCTGTGTCGCGGCAACCGATCCCGGGCCAACAGGACAATGCAGGGGAGGGCGGCTCTCTGCCTTCCATCCCAATCAAGATCGACAACATTTTCCTGCCAGAACTGCAATTGGCTGAGCCCGTTCTGGGTGCGGAAGCCTTATTGCAACTGACGGGCTCAGTCCTGTTGCGCAATGAGCCGTTCGACATTGCCGGCACGCTCGATCTGGTCCGTATTGACGGAACGGAAGGAGAAATCGCCTCTGAATGGACTATCGCGCCGCAAAGCCGTGAACTGTCTCTGAAGCTGGACGCCAACGAACCGGCCGACGGCCTTCTGGCGCGCGCACTGAACATTACCGGCCTGCCTGCGCTGAATGTCAGCCTCGACGGAAGCGGCCCGATGGACAACTGGACGGCAAGTCTCAGTATGGAACTGGACGGTGCCAGAACGGTCGAGGGCAATGTCGCTTTGTCGCTGACAGACGAAAAACAATCCGTCGATGGCAATCTGACCGGGTTTCTCGGTCCATTGCTGCCCGGTCGAATAACGCCGTTTTTTGCGGGCGATACCAATATCGATGTCTCTGTCGAGCGCGATGGTGACGGTACCTTGCTGATCAAGACGCTGAATGCCCGTTCTGCGCTGCTGTCCGTCAATGCGTCCGGCGGTGTCATGGCAGATACCGGCACGGTCGATATCAGCGCGGACCTTGAATTCGGTGCTGCCGGAAACGAAGTCTCCTTTGCCGTCGATGACAATACGACTCTCGCGATCGGCTATGCGCGTATCAGTTCCACTCTCAAAGGCAGCCTCGATGAAGCCGACTGGGCATTAACCGGTACCGTAGCGTCGCTGAGTGAAGGTGCCCGATCGGTTTCAAATCTCACTGTTTCCGGCCGCTCTTCAGCCATCGATTTTCGCGACAGGTCAGGCACGGCTACGATCATCCTTCAAGCGGATTCCGTTGCATCGGGGCAGGGCGAAATCGATCGATTGCTCGGCGGCGCCGTGCGCCTATCCGCTGACGGGTCTTTTGAGCAGACGGCAATCGAAATTGTACAGGCGGAGCTGAAAACCGACGCTGTCGATCTTACGACGCGCGGTCAACTCGATCTCGCACAAGACGAATTCGATCTTCGTGTCGAGGCGGACGTCGAAGCGCCGCAGCAGGATATTCTCAACAGCCTGCTTGGTTCGCGGACTGCCAGGCTGACCGGGAGAATAACCCAGCAGATTGCCGGTACACTGTTGTTCACGGATATCGAGATCAATAGCGACAACCTCGTGGCGATGGGCAGCGGGCAACTTTCGGAGGGCACGCTGGAAGTGGCCTCCCAACTGTCACTCAACGATCTCTCTGCGCTTCGCGACGGCTTGTCGGGCGGCTTGAAGGCGGACGTCAGGCTGACTGGGCCCGTCGCCCAACCCAACTTCGAATTGGAAGCGGAGGGCGCCGAGATCTCCATTTTGAACGAGCCGCTCGAAGAATTCACATTGAAGGCTAGCGGCATTGCGGCAAGTGGTATCCCGACCGTCGATCTCGACGTGAGCGGGCGCTATGAGGATCAACTGGTTTCAGTGAAGGCAAACGTTTCTGGCGGTCAGGATGGAGCGCCGGTCGTCGATGCGCTGGATGTTTCGGTTCCGGGCGCAACGGCAAACGGCAGGCTGGTGGCTGATGATGCGGGCATTCTGACCGGCGAACTAGACCTTGCGGTGACATCATTCGAGGCGCTCGGACCGCTTTTGCTTCGCGATGATCTCGCCGGATCTCTTTCCGGTTCGGTTGTTTTTTCAGACAATGATGCGAAGCAAGCGATCACTGCCAACCTGACGGCCCCGCGGATCCAGTCCAATGACATTGAAGCCTCGGATCTGGTCGTCCAGGTCGAGGTCAACGATGTAAGTGACCTACAGGGCTTTGTCGCGTCGGCAACCGCTGCGACCGTTGCGGTTTCCGGGACCACGATCGAAAACATCGACGGCAGGGTTTCAGGCAACCGCGAGCAATTGCCCTTCGCCGTTTCGGGCCGGATGTTCGATTCGCCTCTGTCTGTCGAGGGTGAAGTGGGTCTGCAGGACAGCGCAACGTCAATCCGACTTACGAAAGCCGATGCCACCATACGCTCCATTCCGGTCCAATTGAGCGAGCCCGTGTCTCTGACCCTCGGCGACAGCGGAACCCGTTTGGAGCAGGCTACGTTAAGCGTGGGTGCCGGTACCGTTGAAATCAGCGGCAGTGCTGGCGACGCGCTCGATTTCGATGTTGCGATCAGCGCGTTTCCGATTGCGTTTTTCGAGAACTTTGCCGATACGGGCCTCGGGCAGACAGGTACGCTCTCCGGAACGGCGACAATCGCCGGAAGCGCGTCTGACCCCGACATCAACTACGATCTTGCAGTCGCCGATCTTTCCGTGGAAGCACGGCCGGGTGTGCGCACGCCGGCAATTGCCGTTCAATCAAACGGGGCATTCCGCACCGGAACGCTGACCACTGACACCGCCATTACCGGCAACGGGGTAAATGCAGGCATCACCGGGACGGTCAATATCGACACATCCAATTCGGATGCACTCGATCTTCAGGTTGATTTCCGTTCGTTTCCGGTGTCGCTGCTCGATAATGTTGCACCGACCGACCTCGGGCAAACCGGCAATCTGTCGGGTACCGCAATGGTGACTGGCGCGCTCTCAGATCCCAGTGTCTCTTACGATTTGCGCATTGCAGATTTCTCGATCGATGCGACGCGCGGGGCGCGGATGCCGGCTCTCTCCGTAAGCTCGAGCGGCGCATTCGGGTCGGGAACCTTGACGACACAAACCTCAGCTTCGGGAAGCGGCGTTGATTTTGGCGTGAATGGCACAATTGGCATCCTGGATGACCGGCGGCTTGACCTTAAAGTGGAAGGACAGGCCCCGCTTGAACTCGCCAGCTTCACACTGGCCGAATCCGGCCTGCAGCTCGATGGTACCACTCAGGTTTCGATAGCCATTACGGGAAGCGCTGCCAACCCTGTCATCAATGGAAGATTGACCGCTTCCGACGCCGATTTCATTGATTCAAACACATCGTTGACCATTCGCGAAATCAACGCAGCCATTGCCTTTGATGGAACCAGTGCGCGGATCGAGCAATTGGAGGGAAGGCTGGGACGCAACGGAACCGTTTCGGCCGGCGGTTCCATCAGCCTCAATACCGCAAGCGGCTTGCCGGCAGACCTGACAATATCTGTCGATGACGGCACCTATCTCAGCGAAATCGCCACTGCACGGATCAATGCGAATTTGACGGTTGAAGGCCCATTGATGGGTTCGGGACGGATCGGAGGTTCGATTTCAATCGAGCGCGCGGACGTGACGCTTCCGGACAACCTGCCGGCATCAATTCCCAATATTGAAGTCGTGCACAGAAACGCACCGGCGTCCGTCATTGAACAGGCTCGCGAACTTGCGCCGCGTGAAGATCAGTCGTCGGACGGCAGCGGCCGCGGTCTGGTGCTCGATATTTCGGTTGATGCACCGGCTCGCATATTTGTCAGGGGAAGAGGTATTGACGCTGAATTCGGCGGGTCTGTTACCGTATCTGGCACGAGCAACGATCCACGTGTCATCGGCAGTTTTTCGATGATCCGCGGTCGCATCGACATGCTGACCAAGCGCTTTGATTTTGACCGTGGGATTATCACATTCACCGGGCCGATTGATCCGGCTTTGAATTTCCAGACGACAACACGAAGCGGCAGTTCCACTTACTCGATTGTCGTCGGTGGAACGGCGTCAAGCCCTGAGATTTCCTTTACGTCGTCGCCGCAGTTGCCGGAAGACGAGATCCTTGCCAACCTGTTTTTCGGAAAGAATCTCTCAAAGCTCTCGGCAATTCAGATCGCGCAGTTGGCAAATGCGGTCGCTCAGGTCAGCGGGGCCGGTCAGAGGGGCGGATTTCTTGGTCGCCTGCGCGGGTTGACGGGTCTTGCCGATATTGACGTCAACACCGACAATGAGGACGGCAGCACAACCATCGGCATAGGCCGCTATATCAACGACCGAACCTATTTCAATTTCGAACAGGGACTTGGCGATGGTTCGGGACGTGTTACCATTGATTTGGACCTGACGGACAATCTCAAGGCTCGTGGCGAGGCAGACACCGACGGAAATACCAAGGCCGGTGTATTTTTCGAGCGCGACTATTAGCGAGCAAAGTATCACGAACCGCGGATCGCGCGTCGCTTCACGCAAAGCGTTCGCCACCCTGCCAAGTCAATGGACGATCTACGCTATATACTTCCTGAGATGACCTGATCCGGTTTGAAGATAGTCCGGTGTGACCGGTATTGAGCGATATTGGAGAGCAAAATGACCGAACGACTTGCGCGTCGCATTGATCAGGGCGCCGGCAGTTCGCCAGCCGATCTCGTCCTCAAGGGCGGCCGACTGTTCGATCTGGTGACCGGGTCATTCTACGAGACGGATATTGCCATATGCGGTGATACCATCGTCGGCACGTTCGACGGTTACGCCGGTAACATCGAAATCGACGTGTCCGGCAAGACCATTGTGCCCGGGTTTATCGATACGCATCTGCATATCGAGTCGTCTTTGGTAACGCCGCTTGAGTTTGACCGTTGTGTGCTGCCTCGCGGCGTGACGACCGCCGTGTGCGATCCACACGAGATCGCCAATGTCATCGGTGCGGACGGTATTCAGTACTTTCTCGATTGCGCGACCGAGACCCTGATGGACATTCGCGTCCAATTGAGCAGTTGTGTGCCCGCAACGTCTTTCGAGACGTCCGGCGCCGCCCTCGATGTTGATGACCTTTTGCCGTTCAAGAATCATCCGAAAGTCATCGGCCTCGCAGAATTCATGAACTATCCGGGGGTGCTGGCACAGGACCCGGCTTGTCTGGCGAAACTTGATGCCTTCTCCGATGTTCCCATTGACGGACACTGCCCCCATCTGCGCGGCCGCGACTTGAACGGTTACCTGGCGGCCGGTATCCGAACGGATCACGAGACGACGACGACGGACGAGGCGCTGGAGAAACTCAGAAAGGGGATGCACATCCTGGTTCGGGAGGGGTCGGTTTCAAAAGATCTTGATGCACTCATTCCGCTGATTACCGAACGTTATTCGCCCTTCATCGCGCTGTGCACAGACGACAGGAACCCGCTCGATATCAGCGAAGCAGGCCATTTGGATCACATGATCCGAACGGCGATTGCCGCTGGCGTTGAACCACTCGCCATCTACCGGGCGGCGAGTATATCGGGAGCGCGTATTTTCGGCCTGCGCGACCGCGGGCTCGTTGCACCCGGTTGGCGGGCGGATATCGTCGTCCTGAACGAATTCGAGACCTGCAGCGTGGAAACAGTGGTTTGCGGCGGTGTGGTTGTCGATGACAGCGCCTTTGCCCGGCGCCGGCATGTCGAACCGAGGGGCCGCAATAGTATCAAGGCAAATCGGCTCACGGCCAAGGAGCTTCAATCGCCCGCTTATGATGGGGACGTGCCTGTTATTGGCGTCATTCCGGGCAAGATTATAACCGAGCATCTGAAGATGAAATTACCGCTCAGCAATGGCCATCCGCAGATCGACCTCGGACAGGATGTTGTCAAGACTGCGGTGGTCGAGCGCCATGGCAAGAATGGCAATATCGGCGTTGGCTTCGTTAAGGGATTCGGAATCAAACATGGCGCAATCGCCTGTTCGGTCGGCCATGATAGCCACAATATCTGTGTGGTCGGCGCGAACGAGGACGATATGGCGGTGGCGGCAAACCGTTTGGCTGAGATCGAGGGCGGCTTCGTGGTCGTCGACGACGGCAATGTCATGGCAGAACTGGCGCTCCCGATCGCCGGCCTGATGAGCCTCGAACCCTACGAGACGGTTCATGCGCGTCTCGTGGAGCTTCGCAAGGCTGCGACTGATCTCGGCACCGTTCTGGAGGAACCGTTCCTGCAAGTTGCTTTCCTGCCGCTCCCGGTCATACCGCACCTGAAAATAACCGATTACGGCATGTTCGATGTCGATCGGTTTTCGCTGATCCAGTCCGTGTGACGCTCTTTAAGCGGGTTTGACAATCCGTGCGTGCGGCGCTCGGCGATTGCGCATGGTACTCGCCTCGAGCCCGATGCAGCCCCAGATGATGCCTAGAAGAATGAAGAAATGCCGCCAGTGGTCGATATCGATAAAAGTGGCGATCAGAACATGGCCGACAAACACGATATAGGCGCACAGAAAATAGGGCTGCCACGGGCGGTCCCTGAGCAGACATTTGAAGCCCATCGCCACGGTGGAAACAACCAGGATGACAAACGCGACGAAGCCTATCCAGCCATAGTCGAGAAGCGCCTTCAGCCAAATGTTGTGCGTGTCTTCGCCGAACAGGCGTCCAAAGGCCAGCGGTCCGATCCCGAGCGGATGATCCATGGACAGGATGAAACCAAGGCCGTAGCGATCGAACCGCCCGAATTGCGCGGCGTCGTATTCCTGAAGGAGTCTTGCTCTTTGTGAAAACAGTTCGGAAACTTGATCAAACTGTAAAACAACCAGGAGAGAGACAGTCAGAAGAGAGACTCCGACAATACCGGCAACAAAAATGCGTAACCGGATGACTGTCGACCGCTCCTTGAGCAGTAGGAAAAAGACAAGCAGGAGTATCGACAGAGCATAAAGGCCCCAGGCAGCGCGCGAAAACGCCAGAAAGATCGCCAAGGTGAAAACGAGCAGCATGACAATGCGCGGCAACGATGACAAAAACCCGCCAGTCAGCGTGCGATGAAGAAGGTAGCATGCGGGAAGAACGAGATAAGGACCGAATACATTCGGATCTTGAAAAACGCCTTTGGCACGACCGTAGCGCGTAAACATTTCACTGCCGGGAAACAGATTGAAGTAACCGATGATTCCGGCCAGTGCAGTAACCAGCGCGCCCAAAACATAGGCCGCGAAAATGATCTTCAAACGTCGGTGGTCGGCTTCGATCACCGCGCTGAAGAAAACCGCGGACAATGCCAGGAAAAACGAGACCGCGACATAAAGGACAAGATTGGGGCGGATCTGTTCCATGACGGTGAGCGCGAGCAAGCCGCCTATATTGAAAATCATGAGGATTGCCAGGAGCATGCCGCTTGTGCGCGACAGGCGCAGCCCAAACAGAAACCATACGGTCATCAGGACGGCGATATAGACCTCGTAGGGCGCCGGTTCATAGAGAACGAAAGCGGAGAGGAATACAGCGATCGCCAACGACAGTTTCGCCAGCGCCGAAAGGGCGGCAGGTGCACCTGTGTCAGCTTGGATGGCGTAAGCCATCAGTAGGCATTTTCCGTGTTCAGGAGCTTTATCGGCGTCAGTAGCAGAATTTTCAGATCGAAGAGCAGTGACCAGTTTTCGATATAGTAGAGATCGAACGCTGTTCGCTGCTTGATCTTTTCGTCATCGTCGATCTCGCCACGCCATCCGTTGATCTGGGCCCAGCCGGTCACACCCGGCTTTACGCGGTGACGGGCAAAGTAACTGTCGACCACATCGGCGTACAAACGATCATTCGATGCTGCCTGAATTGCGTGCGGTCGCGGTCCCACAAGCGAAAGACTACCCTTGAAGGCATTGAAAAACTGGGGAAGTTCGTCGATGGAGGTGCGCCGGATAAAGCGTCCGACCGGCGTTACGCGCGGATCGTTCTTGGTAACGGCGGCGCGGCCGGAGTAGTCGGACTCTTCCGTGTACATTGAGCGAAACTTGTACACATTGATAATCTCATTGTTGAAGCCATGCCGTTCCTGCACGAAAAGCACCGGACCTTTCGAAGTTGCCTTGATGGCGATCGCCGTAAGGATCATCACGGGCGAAAAAACCAAAATGCCAAGCGTTGAAAAGACAACATCGAATATCCGTTTGACGACCGAGTCCCAGTCGTTGATCGGGCGGTCGAAAATGTCGAGCATCTGGACGTCGCCAATACTCGAATAGGCGCGGGGCCTGAACCGCAGTTCACTTGAATGTGCCGCAAGGCGAATGTCGACAGGCAGCACCCACAATTGCTTCAACATCTCCATGACACGCTTTTCTGCAGTCAGGGGAAGTGAAAGTATCAGCATATCTATGCGCGCGAGGCGTCCGAACTCGACCAGTTCGGATACGGTGCCGAGCTTGGGATAGCCCGCGACAATAGCGGGCGAGCGACTGTCGCCCCGGTCATCGAATATCCCGCAGATTCGCACGTCATTGTCCTGCTGCTGCTCGATCGCGCGGATAAGCTGTTTGGCTGCGGGGCCGCCGCCAACGATCACAGCACGCCGCTCCATGGTGCCATTTCGCGCCCAGTGACGAATTGCAAAGGCGATGAAGTAACGGCCAAAGACAACGTAGGCGAGGCCGGAGAGGTACCAGGAGCCAAACCAGAATCGAGAAAACTCGCCGCCGACCTTCATAAAGAAAGCGGCAACAGCCATGATTGCAAACGTTATCGTCCAGCATACAAGGAGCGTGGGAAAGGTGCGCATGACATGACGGAGCGACTGCAACTGATAGCCGTCGCTGATCTGAAACAGCAAGCCGGAAAACAATGCGCCGGCGATGCAGATCAGCACATAGGCCGTGTTGAGACCGTCGGCTGGCAGGACATAGAGCGCAAAAATCGCAACCCCGATCAGAGCAAGGCCAGACACTTCGAACAAGCGCGCGATGCCCGTAACCATAGCCGGGGAGTAACTATCTTCGCCGATTTGTCCGGCGACCTGGGCCGCAAGTCTGCCGATTTTTTCGCTCTGCTTGCCGCTGGCATTGAAACTGTCCTGCTCAGCCCCGTCGCCTGCCCGCCCGTTATCCTTGCTGTCAAATTGACTGTCGACGCTCATAACGCTGCCCGAAAACCCTGAAAACAGGCTTTGAGGGCTATCACGGGGCGGTTAATATTGTTTCACCGTTCGCAGAGGATTGCTGTGCTTGCAACGCTGTCTCGGTGTTTTCTTGAGCCTCGCTTAGGCTGACCTGCATTCCCGGTAAAAATCCATCATGCGGCTTGCCATATCGCCGGCTGAAAACCTTGCTTTCAAGGATTCCTTATTAGGCGCATTCAGATGCTTTTCTTCCGGATGGTTGATGGATCGGGCCATCACCTGGGCAAGTGCTTCAACATCGTCGGGCGGCACCAGGCCGCATTTGTTGTCTGCAAAAATCTCGGGAATACCGCCGACATTGGTTGCGATTATTGGCCTGCCGGCCGCCAGCGCTTCCAATACAAGATACGGCATCGACTCGGCGCGTGACGGCATGACGACCGTCTTGCCCAGCCGCAAGGCGTGGCGAACCGGCATGGCGGAGTGCATCGCCACGCGCTCCGGTCGACCCGAAACCAAGACCATCTCTTCGTATTTCGCCTTATCATCGCCGTCTCCGACCATTGTCGCCGTCAAGGGTCGGCCGATGATCTCTTCGGTGCGGATGAACGCCTTCACGAAAACGTCCGGCCCTTTGAGATCGCGCATCATGCCGATGTACATGAAATCGGTGGCGCTGTTGTCGGGAACGACATCTTCGAACTCTTCATCCGCCAAGCCATTGTAGATCAGGCGGTTGCGTGCTGCCCGCGAGCCGATCTTGTCCATGTAGATGCCGCGTTCGAATTCGCTGACAAAAGCCACGCCGTCGGTATAGGCAGAAAGCCATCGCTCAAGCGCGAAGTAAAACCGGCCGGTGAAGGGTGCGCTCCGGTAGTGAAGACTACCGCCGTGCGGCGAATAAAGGCGGGCTACGCGAGACCTGGATACCCGCAACTGTGAGCCGATCAATCGAGCAAACGCACCGCCTTTGGCGCCATGCCCGTGAATAATGTCCGGCTGCAATTTTCTGATTTCACTGGTGCACTTCCTGAGCGTAAGAACATCGGCTGGTCCGATGGAACGCCGGATCGGCGTGCGTTTGAGGCCAAGATCCAAATACGGATTGATGCTGGCGAACAGTGCATCCTCGTGGGATCCGCCGGTGGTGCTATCGCAAATAATGCCCACCTTGTGGCCCGCGCGGTGGTGATGTTCGGCAAGGTCGCGCACATGGCGGAAGATCCCTCCAACGGGAGACCGGAAGCAATGAAGGATGCGCAGGGATGCGGAATCCGGCATGGGTGTCAGCGCCGTCAGCGTTAGAACAGGCGTTCGCGGACATAGAGTGTGTCGCCCGCCAGGATTGGATCCGATATCGTAACGCGACCGGTCATAACCTCCCCATTGACCTTTCTTGTAATGTCGACATTCGCCTGATTGGCGCGTGCGGTGTATCCGCCGGCTATGGCAATGGCGTTCTGGACGTTCATGCCCGGCACATAGGAATACTGACCCGCTGAATTCACTTCACCGAGAATGAAGAACGAACGGTGCTGATCGACCTGGATGGAGACATCGGGATCGCGCAGATAACCCTGCCGCAACTGCGTTGCGATCTGCCCCTCCAGCTGCTTGACGGTCTTGCCACGTGCGCTGACCGAGCCTATCAGCGGAAACGCGATATAGCCGGCCTGATCGATGCCGTAGGTATTCGTGAGTTCTTCCTGTTCAAAAACCGTAATTCTGAGATTGTCTCCGGAATCAAGTCGATAGGGCTCCACGACGGCCTGGTGAAAGGCCTGTGGCGCCGGCCGGTAGCCGGAACAACCGGCGAGCGCCAGCATCACAAGCGACAGGCAGAAAGGGAAGACGGTTTTGAACTGAAAAGGCGCCATTGCTCACACATAAACTTCGGCCCGGGCGGGCGTAACGATGCCCTTTATCGTCCGTGCATGGTTAATGCCCGGTAAAGTGGCCGAAGATTTCGTTGAATTTGCAGATTCGTGTATAAGTTGCGCCAAATTCAGACAGGATGTAAACGATCGGTAAACAGGTGCTTAACCCTTAGGTTACCATAATCTTTTACTCCTTCAGATGACTGGATCGGAGTGCTCTTTCATGTCTGGCGCACAGCGCAGCGGCAATGACGTTGATATCGATATCTCGCGCCTTTTTGTTGCCGTCTGGGAGCGCCGGCTGGCAATCCTGTCGCTGGTGATTTTGGTCTGTGCCGTCGCTTTTGTCCTTTCGAGCACGATGTCACCGCGTTACCGCGCCGAGGCGCGCATTCTGATCGAGGCCCGCGAACAGGTTTTTGCGCAAGCCGAACAGGTTGATCGTGGCCGTACCCAGTTTCTGGACGAGCAGGGCATTCGCAGCCAGGTCGAGATCATCAACTCGACCAATCTCATCAAGGTGGTCGCCGAAGAGCTTAATCTTGTCGATGAACCGGAGTTTAGCGCCGCGGCCAAGCCATCCTTGCTGACCAACGTTCTTATCATTCTCGGTCTTTCCAACAATCCCTACGACGTTCCACCGGAAGAACGGTTGATCGAAACATTTAGAGAGCATCTGACCGTTTATCAGGTGGCGAACACGCGCGTCATCGCCATCGGTTTCTGGTCGATTGACCGGCAACTCTCCGCAACGGTCGCGAACGCGATGGCATCGGCTTATCTCGACGTCCAGAGCGGTGCGAAGCTGCTGACCAACGCCGATACGACCGCATGGCTGGAGCCGGAAATCGCTGATCTGCGCGAGCGGGTGCGGTTGGCGGAAGCGAAAGTGGCGGCCTATCGGGCCGAGGCGGGTCTTTTGCTGGTGGATGAGACAGCGACGATTGCCACTCAGCAGCTTGCAGAGATAACCACAGAACTCAGTCGTGTGCGCGCCAACAAGGCCGAGGCGCAGGCGCGCGCAATAGCCGTCGCCAACGCAATCGAGAACGGCTATTCAACCGAGCAGTTTGCCAATACGACGCAATCCGAGGTCATTCGGCGGTTGCGCGAGCGGCAAGCCGCCATCCAGTCCGATATTGCGGATTTTTCCGTCACACTGCTCGATGGCCATCCGCGCATCAAGGGTTTGCGCTCGCAACTGCGCGACATTGACGACCAGATCGGAGAGGAAGCGCAAAATCTGCTGCGCGGATTCCAAAGTGAAGCGGAAGTCGCACAGTTGCGCGAAGAAGAACTCGTCGCGCAACTCGAAACGCTGAAAGCGGATTCGGCGCGTGCCGGAGGCGAAGAAGTCGAGTTGCGGGCTCTGGAACGTGAAGCCGCCGCGCAACGAGAGTTGCTGGAGGCTTATCTGATACGATACCGCGAGGCAGCTTCACGGTCGGACCGTGGCAACCTTCCAGCCGATGCTCGCATCATTTCGCAGGCCCTCGTACCGATCGAACCCTACTTTCCGAAGACGGTTCCGATTGTCATCATTGCCGGGCTTGCCGCCTTACTGTTGGCCGCGATCGTTATCATGATGCGTGAGCTGTTCTCGGGAAGGGCCATGAGGCCTGTTGCATATTCTGCAATGCCTGAGGCCGTCGCTGTGCCGATTGAAAGTGGCGGATCGATACATGGCGAAACCGCAGCGCCCGCAAAACAGGACAGTCCTGTTGGGCACAGTGCGATATCGCTGGCCGAAAACGAAACGAATGCGGACGGAAGCTCGCCTGAGCCTGAATTGCCGACGCGGCGTTTTGAATTGCCCGAGCCGGATGCCGCCGGCCGGAACGGTGTTGAGGAGGATAGTGCCGAGCCACAGGCGCCTGTTACCGGGATTGATACGATAACGGACGGCGATGTCGATGAAAGGGACGCAACGACGCCGAAAACTTATACCCGCATTGAAAAGACAGATGCGGAATACAGCGTCAGCGCTATCACGAGCCACTTGATTGCGTCGGAAGCAAAGATCGCAATTGTTGTATCACCGGAAGGCGACAAAGGCAGTACGACCTCGGTCATGCTGGCAAGAATGCTCGCAAATGAAGGGCTCCAGACACTTCTTGCCGACCTGACCGGATCGGCCTGTCCCAGCCGAATGATGGCACCGCAGTCGGATCTGCCCGGAATAACAGATCTTCTTATCGATGCGTGTACGATGCCCGAAGCATTGCACGCGGATCGTCTTTCGGACGCTCACATTCTTCCTCAGGGCAGGGCCGATCCGGGCGACGCGATGCGCAATTCTTACAAGCTCCCGGAAATCGTTGCATCGCTGTCGAACGTGTATGACATTGTCATTGTCGAATGCGGCCCGGCGAACTCGGCCGGCGTCAAGAAGCTGTTGAACGACCACCATGTCGAGATGATCTTTTCGGTTGTTCAGCCCGAAGAACACCTGCTCACGGAGTTCCTGACTGACTTTTACGCAGAAGGCTTCGAAAATCTATTGATGATGAGTCCCGGCGCCGGGACGCCAAACCGGCCGGATCGCAGCGCAGCTTAAGACGCGCTTGTTCTAACGTTGGGCGGGCGCCAGCCACAGCCTCAGCGCCTTGGCAGATCTGAAAAAAACCGGGCGTCTCTTGACGAAGCGCTTTATACCGGTCGTTAGGCGGGCGATGAACATGCCTACTTTGCCTGCAGCCGTAACGGCGATCATCGTATCATAGTGTGCGGTCTGTTTGTCGCACCAGGACCGTTTGTATTGTTCGTCGCCGACGCCAAAATCAAAGACTTGCGCTTCTTTGTCGCAACAATCCTTGATGAGCAGATAGAAAAGCAACTCGCCGGGACTGCACTGTTCGGTTTCGCCCATGGCAATCGAACTGAACTGGCAAATAATCTCTCCGCCTTTTCTAGAGATTGCGGCAATTGCGCAGATGAAACCATCGGGTCGTTTGAGGCGGATTGCGTAAAGCTCGATCATCTTGCGCTGTTGGTTCAGGCTTTCTTCTGCAAGCCGGTGAAACACTGCTTTGACACGATCCTCCTTAAAGGCGTCGGGCAAACCCTGAAATTCAAAGCGCTCCGCCTTTTGCCTGAAAAACGCATCGAGCAAGTCGTGGGCTTCGTCAGCAGACTTTGCGCAAATGAATTCATATCCGCCCAGCTCTTCAAGACGGCGTTCGGAAACACGGAACTTTTTCCTGCGCCGTTTTGCATTGACGCGCGAAAGAACCGCTTCAAACCCGTCTTTAAGTGTGACTTGAAACGACAGATTATGGTTTTCGACCGATGGCCACTGCAAGAACGGATGTTTCTGTTCTGCGCGTGCTTCTGGTTGCCGGTCGAGATAGACAAAATCGACGCCAAGCGGCAGTTCTGCGATCTGCGCGCCGATATCGCGTATGATGTCGAGCGTCGCATCTTCGAGGAAATCAGCTGAAAAAACACCGAAATTGGCGTTGTTATGGGTTGCCCCGATGTAGGAAGCTACCTTGAGCGGTCCGTATTTTCGAAGCGCCAGGGGCAGGATGAAAGCCGTTTCGCCGGATTTGGGTCCCGATGCATAGGCTGCGGTAATCAGCAGGGGTTTCTGACCGTTCGCCTCAGTCCAGGCGCGGCACCAGTCATAGGTCTGGTGGATGCTGATCTCCTGTGCTGCCTCCATGACCCGCCATACGGCTTCCAGCGGCTCCAATTTTTCGGAGCACTCGACTGTGAAGCAGATCTCGTCGGTAGGTTTCAGCACCTTTAGCCACCCTGCAGGTCCGCAGCCCTTCAAAGTCGAGGGCGGCCTGCCTAGTTCCCATCAGACACGCAATGTCGAGGCGTCAGAACTTCAAAGTCTTGGTACGCGCAGCGAACAATAATGCAGTCATATTTAAGTTACTGTGTGAGTGACAGTTTTGACGACAATAGACTGCACTTAGGGTTAACACGCCGAAAAATATACGTTTTTTCCAACCCACGCAATACGAGTACTATTTGAGACGACTCGGCGTCTCTGGGCTACCGGCCGGGTTTTGCCATCCAGCGGATCAGAACCATTGCCGGCAGCACCCAAATCACCCCGGATAACATGAAATACAGCATATGAATCCACCAGGGCGATTGCGCCAGGCGATAGGTGGCAAATGTCGTGGCCGCCAGAGCATAGACAACGACGAGCACGACCAACAAGATAGTGCCAATGAGTTTTCGGATACGGACGGGCATGTGATCTGCGTTGTTGATTGATTGGTGGTTGAGGTAACGCCGACGGCGTCGCGATCAAGCCCGCCGGGCGAATTTCACCGCCCATTTCGTTGCAGTGTCGATGCGGCGCGTGAGACAAGTTGGCGCTTGCCTTCTATCGACGTCTGGTACACATGTCATCCCGTAAAGTGCAGAAGGCAAAGATGTCGACAGCCCAGTCCGTAAACGAAATCAACAGGAACCGTATCATACTCCGCGTTTGGCTCGGGGTCGTCCTCGTTGCCATTTTCGCACTTGTTATTGTCGGCGGCGCGACGCGCCTGACCGATTCAGGCCTCTCGATCACCCAGTGGGAGCCCATTCACGGCGTGATCCCGCCCCTGTCTCAGGCCGAATGGGAAGAGGAATTGGAACTCTACCGTCAGATCCCCGAGTACCAGCAAATCAACAAGGGAATGAGCCTGTCGGAGTTCAAGTACATCTACTGGTGGGAGTGGGGTCATCGTATTCTGGCGCGTGGCGTCGGCTTGATCTACGGGCTGCCGCTTCTGGTATTCTGGCTTGCCGGACGCATTGAACCGCAACTGAAGATGCCATTGGTTGTCATTCTCGGGCTTGGCGGCCTGCAGGGTTTTATCGGGTGGTGGATGGTCGCGTCCGGCCTCGTCGACCGGGTCGACGTCAGCCAATATCGTCTTGCAACCCATCTCACTCTTGCTTGCGTGATTTTTGCAGCGATCGTTTGGGTGTCGCGGGGATTGGCACGAAACGGTCAAGATGCGTATCCGTCTGCCTCATCCGGGTTCGTCGCGGGCGCTATCGCCATTATGGTTCTCTTCCAGATTTATCTGGGTGGTCTGGTTGCAGGCCTTGATGCCGGTCTTGCCTATAACACCTGGCCACTGATGGACGGCACCCTGCTTCCCGCCAACCTGTTGGTCGCAGAACCGTTATGGGTCAATTTCTTCGAGAATGCCAAGACCGTTCAGTTTACGCATCGGACGTTTGCCTATGTTCTGTGGGTGGTTGTGCTTATTCACATGATTGACAGCATCATGCGCGCGCCCGGTTCGACGCACGCAAAACGCGCGATCGTGCTGTTCGGACTTGTCAGTCTGCAGGCGGTCGCCGGTATTGTGACGCTGCTGATGCAGGTACCGATGTCATGGGCGCTCATCCATCAGGGAATGGCGCTGATCGTGCTCGGTTTCGCCGTTGCCCACTGGCGCGCGTTCGTTGGAAGCTATGCGTTGCCGAATGCGGTGGTTAACCGCGCTTTTGCGCGCTCCAACAATAGGCCTGTCGAATCGTAGGCCAAACTGAAGAATTCCATCTCCACCGACCGCCGGTATCTTGAAAAGAGTTTGGTCGAACTGCAGTCGACCTAGCTGGCCAACATCAGGTCCATGTTTTGAACAGCAGCGCCTGATGCGCCCTTGCCGAGGTTGTCGAGCACGGCAACGAGATTGACGTGGGCCCCACCTGGCGAGCCACAGACAAACAACCGCATGTCGTTTGTACCCGAAAGAGCCTGGGCGCAAATACGCTGCAACTGATCGGCTTCGTCCACAGGCGCGACCTGTACCACCTGCTGTCCGGCGTAGTGGTCGCTCAGCACGGCGTGGATATCCGCAAAGGTCGGCGACGCATTGAGCATGTCCAGATGCAAAGGCACCTGGACCACCATGCCCTGCGCAAAGCGGCTAACGCTTGGCGAAAATAGCGGCTCGCGTTCCAACAGGGCATATTTCTGGATTTCCGGAACATGCTTGTGGTTGAGCGAAAGTCCGTAAACGAAATGCTGAGAGTCGATATGGTCAGCGTTGCTCTCGTCTTCCATCTGCGCGATCAGCTTTTTTCCGCCACCGGTATATCCCGATACGGCGTTGATCGTTACCGGGTAATCGGACGGCATCACGCCATCCAGCCGCAAAGGCCGGATAAGGGCTATGGCGCCAGTCGGATAACAGCCGGGATTTGCGACGCGGCGGGCTTGAGAGATTGTATCAGCCTGGCTTTCGTCCATCTCCGCGAATCCGTACGCCCAATCCGGATTCGTTCTGTGGGCAGAGCTTGTATCAATGATCCGCGTCGAATTGCTGCCTTCGAGCATTTCCAATGCCTGTCTTGACGCTGCGTCGGGAAGGCAGAGAACGGCGATATCCGCTGAATTCAGATGGTCCCGGCGCATCGCCTCATTACGACGTTCGGCCTGCGGAATCGAGATCACTTCAAGATCATCACGACGCGCCAGCCGGGTCCTGATCTGCAGTCCCGTCGTACCATGCTCGCCATCAATAAAAACCTTGGGTCTCATCTCAGTCTCGATCGCTCGTTTGCGTGCGCGTTTCATCAAATCACCGGCGTGTTATAGTGCAGATCAAACCGTAAATTAAGCTGCGACAACGACGGCGTTTGTTTTTCCGAAACTCCCCTATAGTTTAATTGGATAAGTTTCAACAGGATGAAATTTATGCAGCGCGATAGGCGCATTCAAGCTCTGGCCGTGTTTGGGACTTCGCTGTTCTTTGTCATCGGCGCTGCGATTGCGCAGGGCGGTTCATACAACACCGTGGAAGAGCTTGGCGAAGCGCTGTTTTCCGATACGAACCTGTCACTGAACAGAACGCAATCCTGTGCCACGTGTCATTCGCCCGATGCCGGTTTCGCCGATCCACGCGATAATGGCTTTCCGCATCCCGTCGCCCGTGCCGTGTCACTCGGCGACGACGGCCTCTCGATTGGCGATCGCAATGCGCCGACCGCCAGCTATGCGCGCTTCAGCCCGCCTTTTCATCTGCGGGACGACGGCGAGTATATCGGCGGGCATTTTTGGGACGGTCGCGCCGCCGATCTGGAAGGCCAGGCTGCCGGTCCGCCGCTTAATCCGGCTGAGATGGGTATGCGGAGCAAGGCAGATGTCGCCGACCGCATTCGAGAAAACGAGGATTACATCGCGGCCTTCAAAGCGCATTTCGGCGAAACCGTATTCAATGACCCCGATGAAACCTATGACGCGATGACACAGGCGATAGCCGCCTTCGAGCGTACGGATCTGTTTGCACCGTTCGATTCGCGTTATGACCGCTATCTGCGTGGCGAGGAGACGTTTACGGATGAAGAGGAACTAGGCCGCATTCTCTTCTTTTCCGCCCAATTTGCGAATTGCAGCCAGTGTCATCAGCTCCAGGCCATTCCCGGCGTCGAGGGCGAAACCTTTACCAGCTACGAATATCACAATATCGGCACACCGGTGAATATAGAGGTGCGCAAAGCCAATGGCGGGGAGGGGTCCGCCGATCTCGGCCTGCTTGCCAATGGCGCTGTTAACGATCCGGCGCATGCCGGTAAGTTCAAGGTGCCTACGCTCCGCAATGTCGCCGTTACCGGCCCTTATATGCATAATGGCGTTTTCAGCGATCTTCGAACCGTTGTGGCATTCTATAATCAGTACAACACCAAGGCGGATTCGGCGAAAATCAATCCCGAGACGGGACAACCATGGGGCCGTACCGAGTTTGAAAAGACGATTTCACTTGAAGAGCTGACGCATGGCCCCGCTCTTGAGGAGCGGCGAATCGATGCACTGGTTGCTTTCCTGAAAACGCTGACAGACGCGCGCTATGAGCATCTGATCGAAACAAGCGATGAATAGGCGCTGCAAGAGGAGCGACTGGCCGGTCTGACCACGATGCACCGCGCCGTCATGGCTGCAATGCCTGGAAGACAGCCCGGGCGATGACCCGTTCCTCATCAGTCGGAATAACCAGAACCGGCTTTTTTGCATCGGCGCCAATATGGGTCTCGTTGTTGCCGTTGGCACTCTCGTCAATCGACAGTCCGAGATAGTCTAGTTTTTCAAGGATCCGGGCCCGTACCGCAGGCGAGTTTTCGCCGATGCCCCCGCAAAACACCAATCCGTCGATGCCGCCCATGACGGCACTCAGTGCTCCGATCTCCCGGCGGGCGCGAAAAACGTAGTAGTCGATGGCCTGCGCAGCTTCGGGTCGATCGGAGTTTTCAAGGCTGCGCATGTCACTGGATATGCCCGACAGCCCCAGGAGACCGCTGCGGCGGTAGAGAAGTTCGGTTACCTCATGCGGCTGCATCTTCTTTTGTTCAATCAAGTAAAGTACAACACCCGGGTCGATTTGCCCGCAGCGCGTACCCATCGGCAATCCGTCGAGAACGGAAAATCCCATTGTCGAACCGACACTTGTTCCTTGGTCGACGGCGCACATTGAAGCACCGTTGCCCAAGTGAGCGATGACCAATCGTTTGGGGTAGAGGTCAGCATGTGTCTTGGCGATTTCGCCAGTCACATATTCGTAGCTCAACCCATGAAAGCCGTAGCGTCGAACACCCTCGTCATAATATTCCCGCGGCAACGCAAAGGTGTCGTTTACCCAAGGGTGATTGCGATGGAATGCAGTGTCGAAACATCCGACCTGCAGGGCATCCGGGAAAGCGGATCGGGCAGCAACGACACCAGCCAGGTTGTGCGGCTGATGCAGCGGCGCAAGCGGGTTCAGTGTTTCGAGTTCGACAACGACATCGTCGGTCAAAGGTTGAGGCTTATAGAATTTCTGACCGCCATGCACGATCCTGTGGCCAACACCCGTCACCTCGAGATCATCGAAGTTATCGGAAAGGGCTTGCAACGCGCCCGAAAGCGCTTCGCTTTGGGTGTTTCCGTCGAATGCCCGATCGGTTACATGGGAACCGCGCCGGATAATCAGCCGTGGCTTGGAGCCCAGGCCTTCGACCTGGCCGTTCAACACCATCCGGGGTTCTGCTAATTGCTCGTACAGGCTGAACTTAAGAGAGGAAGATCCGCTGTTCAGCGTCAGGATAGCGTTCATTTTTTCGCGGAGTTGGCAAAAAGCGCGGCAATTGCGGATGAGGCAACGCGCGTGCGCACATCGTCTGCCCGGCTGGTCAGGATAATGGGAACCCGGGCGCCAAGCACTATTCCGGCAGTGTCGGCGCCGGCCAGATACATCAACTGCTTTGCAATCATGTTGCCGGCTTCGAGATCAGGCACGATCAGGATATCCGCGTCGCCTGCAACCTCCGATGAAATACCCTTCTGCCGGGCGGCACCCGGCGAGATCGCATTGTCATAAGCAAGCGGTCCATCAAGGCGGCCACCGGTAATCTGTCCCCGATCGGCCATCTTGCATAAGGCCCCGGCCTCTACGGTGGAAGGCATCCGGCGCGTAATGGTTTCGACAGCTGACAAAATCGCAACCTTCGGATCTTTATTGCCCAGCGCATGGGCAAGGTCGATTGCGTTCTGAATGATATCGGCTTTTGTTTCAAGATCAGGCGCGATGTTGATCGCGGCATCGGAAATAATCAGCGGTTTGGCATAGCTCGGAACATCCATCACGAACACGTGGCTCATTCTGCGCTCTCTTCGCAGACCGCTTTCCTTGTCGACAACCGGAGCCATGAGTTCGTCGGTATGGAGGGCGCCTTTCATCAGCGCGTCCGCGCGGCCGGCACGGACAAGGGCAACGGCGGTTTCAGCGGAGGCATGGCTGTGTTTAGTGTCGACAATTTCGATGTTGTCCAGGCTCAGTCCCGCTTCTTCCGCAACGGATCGTATGCGTTTTTCCGGGCCGACAAGGAGGGGCTCGATAATCTCCAATTCGTGGGCGCGTATGGCACCCTCGAGCGATGATGCGCTGCAGGGATGCACGACGGCAGTCTTCAGGGTGGGAACGGTTTTTGCGTGCTCGAGGAACCGGCCCGGCGCTGCTCATGACAGGTTCCTCG
>JBCCOK010000049.1:0-37021 GCA_039025395.1 Pseudomonadota bacterium | reverse complement strand
GTGGATTTGAAGGTCCTGTCATCTTTTCAGCATCCTCCACACAGGACCTTCAAATCCACCACACGCGAACCAATGATGCATAGCGTGTCCTTGTCGAATCTGAAGTTCGTGCGGAGCCTGCCGTACATCCGGCGAACTTCAGATTCGGGACACGCGCCCGAATGAACCGATCTTCCGCCATCAAATGCTTAAAGCTAAACCAAATACGCTCTAGACCAAAGCATCGCCTTCACTGAAGACCTGGAAATTGAAGATCGTTCCATCAAGGGTCTGGCGTCCAATAGCCTCCGAACCCGACTCAAGGTTCGCATTGCTTGCGCCGAGCTTCAGCGTTTCCTGATTTTCTGCAAGATCCCAGCCGAACCCGGAATTGTCTACCGATCCGACTTCAACATCATTCAACGACACAAAAATGCTATCGTCGTCAAAGGAGAGGACAAATTCACTGTTCACCCCGGCAGTCACAACGTCTGCTTCCGATATGACCGTCCGGGTCTCGATGCCGTTTTCGAAGACGACCTGAAGTTTGCCCTGGTTGTTGATCGACGCGGTGATATCGCCGTCGTTTATGCCGCTGGCGTCTTTTGAGAAGAGCGTGTCGCGACCGGATATCCTGTCGGCGTTGAAGTCAAAGGCAATCGTACCTTCTTCCAGCTCCAACTGCGTGATGTGTTGGAAGTCGAACTCAGACCCGCGATGTCCCGCAATATCCTGTGTTTCGATCTCAAGTACGGGATTATCGGCCGTGTCGTCGGTACCGCCCGTGCCGTTATCACCGTCCTGGACGACAAAGGGATCCGGGATTTCGAGAACCCCGCCCACGGCAGCCTGTGCGAGACTGCTGACTTCGGCAGAATCAAGCCGTTCGCCGTACATGACCACGTCGCTGATGACGCCATCGAACGTTTCATGGGCGTCAAATGCCGGAGCGCCGCTGACGGTACTTGCACCAATCAGAAACTCCTCGGTATTCGCGCTGGTGCCAAACGTTGGCCCTTGTTCGACAGCGACCGAGGTTCCGTTCAGGAAAAGCTCGATACCGTCAGCGCCGCCCATGGAGACAACCGCATGATAGGTCTCGCCTTCCGTGATCGGGAAGTCTGTCGCAGTCAGTATGTATTTTTCGTTGAATTGGCTGCCTTCAACGCGTGCTTGCAGCAATCCGTCTCCGGTGATCCGCAGGACCACGTCACCTTCGTTGAAACCGGTGGCGTCCTTGGAGAAAATCGTCTGAACACCATCCGTCCGGAGCTCATTCACGGAGAACGTGACGGCAATCGACGTTTCGTCCGATCCCATGGCGTCCGTGTGCTCGTAACGCCGGAAGTTTTCCACGTCGCGATCGAAGGTGAAATCTCCTTCGAGAGCAAATGTAGGCGTTTTGCCGTTAATCACACCGAAGGTCGAGGCAGCAATTGTGGGCGCTTCGGCAGCCGGATCAATCGCATCGACCGACTCAGCAGGCAGACCAATCGCTTCTTCCAGATCGGTGATCGACTTTACGATGCCGTAGGCAGGTGCGGCGGTCTGGATGATATCGTCATGCTGGACCTCGTCACCGAAGACCGTGATCGTTCCCAACCGGTCGTGATTGTGCGCGCCGCCGTTGGCACCCTGATCCGAGAACAGTTCGATCACCGACTTGTCCATCTGCCCGTCGCCATTGGTGTCGTGATGTGTGATGTTGAGGTCATAGGTGGTATGGCCCTCGATCACGATCTTATCGCCTTCTTCGCGATCGTAGTCGGTGATCACATCATCGCCGATGCCGTCCACCCAGTGGTCGTGCACTTCGTCGTTTTCACCCGCGACGCCATGCCAGTGGATCGTGCCGTCGTCATTGGTGTGCTTCAGAAGGAACTCTTCCTTGCCATTGATCAGGGTCTGGAAGTAGAACGTGTCGGCACCGTCGCCTCCGGTCAGGATATCATCCGCCGGGATCGGCTGATCGGGGTAGAGTTTGGCATTTTCGGGATCGTCGTCGAAGGCGTCGCCGGCAGCGCTTACGAGTTCGCCGTCGGGATCGCCTTCGTCCCTGTTGGGGTCGTAGAACACGTAGGGCTCGCGGGCGTCGGAGCGGGAGATCAGCAGGTCGTCGCCGTCGCCGCCGGTCAGCCGGTCTTCGCCATGGCCGCCGTCGAGCACGTCGCGGCCTGTACCGCCGTTTAGCAAGTCATTGCCATATCCACCCTGCAGGTAGTCATTGCCTGCCAAGCCGTTGATGGTGTCGTCTCCGAAGCGGCCGTTGATCGCGTCGGAGCCTGTCGTGCCGTCGAGCGGATCATCGTCTCCGTCGGTCCCCTGGATCATGTTGACGGGGTCCATGATATGCCCGTGATGTGCATGGATGCCGAAATCTGCAGCCATCTCGGCAAGTTTGTCGGATCCGTGATGCGCCTGGGCAAACGCCGGCAGGAGATCTTCCATCATTGCGGCGTGCATGGCCGCATGACCTAAGCCTGCTGAAACGGCGAGCGACACAATCTCCGAGGGCTCCAAGGCGGTTTCATAGAACTGGATGTCACTGACTGTGCCGTTGAAGAAATTATCGTAACCGCCGTTGGTGTCGGTCCAGGCGCCGACCACGAGTTCACCGTTGCTTTGCATGGCGACGTCATCGAACTCTGGCTCTATCCGCTGCAAGATGCCGTTGACGTAGAAACTCAGCCCGTCGTCTCCGGTCACGATCGCGACTTGATAGTCGGTTCCTGTCTCAATCGGCAGATCCGTCAACGTGAAACGGTGATTGACATCTGTCTCGATGCGGAACCGCAACTGGCCGTCAATGAGCAGAGCCGTGAAGTTCCCCTCTTGACCGGTAAAGCCGCCATTGGGGTCGGAGGAAAGGAGCGTCTGGTTGCCGACCAGCGACTCGGCGTTGAAATTGAAGACCAGCGTCGCGTTGTCGGGATCCGCCAACAGACCCTCGAAGTTGTCTGTCTCAACGTAGTCAGGCTGCGTGCCTCCGTCACCGTCGAACACCATGTCGCCCGCGAGTTCGAAGACCGGACCGCTGCCATCCGCGATCACTGTTCCTGTCGCATTTACCGGATCCGGGCCGGGTCCCGCCGGCTGTCCGGTGCCCGGATCCTCGGGCTCTCCTGCACCGTGGTCTGCAGGCTCTTCCGTTTCTGGTTCTTCGGGCTCTTCCGTGATCGGATCACTGACGCCGGTGCCGTGGGAAGCGCCTGCCGCGTCGGCCAGGTTGGCGATCTCGATTGCAGTCTGAACGGTGTCGTAAACTGCGAACCCGGTGATCTCACCCTCGAAGAAATCGCGCGGCGCCGACGTTTCGTGAAGTCTGCCGAAGCCGGATGCGCCAAGCAGTAGCGAATCAGTGTTTTCATTCAGGCCGCGCGTGTAGCCGGGATCGGACGCCACTTCCTGACCGTTCAGATAGATTTCCAACCCGGCAGGGCCGAAGGACACGGCCAGATGGTTCGGCGTATCGTCCTCGATCAGCACATCGCGCACGACGATGTAGTTGGTTCCAAGTTCCGACTGATAGGAGATTTTCAGGTACCCGTCCTGAATCCATGCCGTGATTTCGCCGTTGTCGCGGCCTTTGCTGTCCTTGGAGAAAAGCGCCTGTATGCCGTCCACCCTGTCAGGTGTGAAACTGAGAGCGATGGTGCCTTGCGAAATTGCAAGATTGGGGTCATGTGGGATATCGAGGTGAGACTGGTTTGATAAATCAAGCGGTCCGGTCAATGCTGCGAGCGGAGTATTTCCGTTTGTGTCTGGTCCTTCTACAGCAGCCCCGATTGCGAAGGTCATGTTAATGCTCCCGTCAAATATGCCCCGTGATAAAAAAACGAATCATCACGCAATAGTTGTTACATGAATCAGAATACAACTTAAAGGTGGGAAAAATCGTCGAAATTATGTCTGATTTCCGCCTGACATGCGTCCAGTTTTAAAACGGATCGAAGAATTCATCGCAAACATTAACGTTATCAAATGATTGCACTCCGGAAGCGCAATTCAGCGAGCGTATTTGGAAAAAAAAAGTGACGTAGACGGATTCTTGCGCCTTTTCAAGCACCCCTAGAAATCCTGATTGAGCGCGTCTTCAGCCGGAATTTCGCTTTCGCGTCGCGCTATGTAATCGAGCAGTTCCGCATCCTTGGCCGCGTCGAGTTTCGGTTCTTCATACTCCGACAGCAGCCGTTTGGCATAGTCCAGCGCCCGTTCGGTGATTTCCTTCGCGCCTTCCGCCTGCCACTGCTCGATCGAATTGTTGTCAAACAGCTTCGGCATGAAGAATGCGTCCTCGAAATTCGCCTGCGTATGCGGATGACCGAGATAATGGCCACCCGGACCGACATCGCGGACCGCTGCCAGCGCCGTATCGAAGTCATCCCACTTCAGGCCCTCGGCCATGCGGTAGCCCATGGCGCACTGCTCGGCATCGACCACAAATTTGGCAACCGAACAATGCATGCCCGCCTCACTCCAGCCAGCCGAATGCCAGATATAGTTTGCACCTGCATGCAGTACAGCCGAAAGCGTGGTAGCGCTCTCATAACCGGATTGTGCATCGAACGTTTTGGCGCCGCCGAGCGTGTTCGAGGTGCGCCATGGCACATCGTAATAGCGCGCCATCTGCCCGATCATAAAATTCATCAGGCTGATTTCCGGGGTCCCGGCCATCGGCGCGCCGGATTGCATCGAAACGGTCGATAGGTAGTGTCCGTAGATGGCCGGCGCACCCTTCCGGATCACCTGCGTGTAAGCGAGCGCGCTCAAGGCTTCCGCGTTGAGCTGAGCGACAGTTGCAACCGTCGAGGCTGGCGTGTTTGCCCCGCCAAGTACGAAAGGCGAGCAAAGCACCGGCTGGTTGCGCCGGCAAAAGGCGCGCATGGCGCCAAGCATGGTCTCGTCCCACACCAGCGGCGAATTGCCATTGCAGTTGCCGGTGGTCACCGGGTGCTCTTCCATGAAGTCCGCACCGAAAAGGATGGCGCACATCTCCATGACGTCCTCGGCATTCTTGGGGCTCGTCGTCATGCCCATGAATGTCTTGTCAGAGTACTTCATCGACGAATAGGTGATGCGCAGATGCCGGTGACTGACCACATGATCCATCGGCTCTACGATGTGATGGGCGGACGAATGCAGCGCTGGCGACATATGCGCGAGCTTGTGGAACATGGCCAGATCATCAAGCGTCGGCCAACGCCGCTTCGCTTCCAAGTCGCTAACAAAGGGCGCGCCGGTCATCGGTACGAAAATCGATTGCGCGCCGCCAATGCCGACATTTTTTTCTGGATCGCGGGCATGATAAGTGATGTGCGACGGGATCGTGGCAACCAGGTCGCGCACGAGGCCGCGGTCGAGATAAACGCGTTCACCGTCGACTTTCGCGCCGGCGCCCCGCCAGTCCTCAAGCGCGATAGGATCGCGGAACACCACGCCCACCTCTTCCAGAATGGCCATCGAAGCATCGTCGATTGTGACGATCTGCTCTTCATCCATCGGCTCGCAGAGTGGCAGATTGCGCTTGAGCGCCGGAAGCATGGCAAAGTCCGGTGCGGTTCGCAGTGCGCGGCGGGCGCTGCGGCCGCCGCGCGCGGGACGGCGAAGAGCAGCTTCGGACATAACGGCTCCTTTCAGTCTTTCACCAGTTTGTATTGTGGGCCGAAAAGAGCAATCACTTTAGCGAACGTTTCCGGCAAAATACGACCTGTAGGACAATGTGCGTTTGAAACATTCCCGTGCGTGAACCAAAACATACTCTGCAGATCAACTGGAAACGGTGCCTGAAAAGCAACAATCCGATTGATTTCTGGTTTGGAATTCGTCTTATTTGTAAATGCACATAAATAGGACGCGTCAAGCGGTCCAATAAAGGGAGTTTCAGAATGAGACTGATCAACAAAGTTGCAGCTGCCGCAACAGCCATCGGAACGGTCGTTGCGGCCGGTGCGGCATTTGCGGTCGATAAGGTTTCCGCCGTTCATGCCTTTCCGCCAAACCTTGTCTACACGCAAACCTTCCTCGCCCTGGTCGAAGACATCAATAAGCGCGGCGAAGGTATTGTGGAAATCGAAGTCCGTGGCGGACCGGAAGCCATCGGCATGTTTCAGCAGCCGGCAGCCGTTCGCGACGGGGTCGTCGACATGGTGCACACGCCCGGCAGCTTCTATGGCGCCAATGTTCCTGAAATCGACGCCATGGTCGCTTCGCGTGTTACGCCCATGGAAGCACGTGCCAACGGTGGTGCAGCGCTAATGGACCAGGCGCACCAGAAGCGCTTTAACGTCAAGCACCTCGGCTGGGTGGATGGCGGCATTCAATTTCACATTTATATGTCGGAGGAGCCAACCTTCAACGACGACGGGGTCCTCGACCTCACCGGTGTGAAACTCCGTGACAATCCCATCTATCATGCGTTTTTCGAGGCATTGAATGCGACCACGGCGTCAATGCCGTCTACGGAAGTCTATGCGGCGCTGGAAAAGGGTGTTGTCGACTCCGCTGCCTGGACATCCATCGGCCTGATGCAGCTCAAATGGGACGAGTTTCTGAAATATCGTGTCGATCCGCAGTTCTACAACACCGATATCGGCGTCATCATGAATCTGGACAGCTGGAACAACCTTTCGCCGGAATCGCAAAAGGTCATTCAGGACGTGATCGTCGAATGGGAACAAAAGTCATACGAAGCTCGGCAACAGGATCGGATCAACGACGCTGAAGAGCTGCAGAAGCGCGGCATGCAGTTAGTTTCCCACAGCCCGGAAGGCGGCGCTGCCTATGTCCAGACAGCTGAGGACGCAGCCTGGGCACGCATGCAGAGCCGGATGGAAGACGATCCGGAGACATACGAGCAACTGCGCAAGCTGTATAGCGGCCAATAAAGTCGATAGTCTTTACAGTGCGGCCGGGTTTGCCTGGCCGCACGTGGCCGCTTCAGGAGAGGACGCTTGCGCATAATCGACCGCATCTGTGATCTGCTTGCCCTGCTTGCAGGCATCTATCTCGTTTTCATCATGGTAGGAATCGTATTCAACGCGACCGCGCGGTCGATTGGCATGTCCGGTTCCTCCCACATTTTCACCTTCGCCGAATTCGGCCTTCTCTACATTGTCATGGGCGCATCCCCCTGGCTTGTCAGGGAAAAGGGCCATGTGTTCATAGAGCTTCTGACCGCCGCAGTACCGTCCCGCATCCAGCCGCTGCTGAGCCGCTGCGTGTCAGGGCTTTGCGTGATCGTTTGCCTTGTGCTCGCCTATTACACATTTCTTGCAACCGAAAAGGCCTACCAGTTTGGCGACGCTGAAATGCGATCGCTGGACATGCCGAAGTTCCTGCTGCTTGGCGCCATGCCGATCTGCTTTGGTCTGATGGCAATTCAGTTCGCGCGCTTTACCATCGGCTCCGAAACACTTCATTCCGGGCAGGCCGGCGTGTACGAGTAGCCGACATGGAGTGGTACGAAGCGCTCTTTTTCCTTCTCGGCATGATCCTGTTCTTCATGTTTCTCGGAATGCCGGTCGCCATCGCCTTTCTTGCTGCAAACATGATTGGTGCCGCTTACTTCATGGGCGGCAGTGGCCCGCTGGCAACACAGTTCAGCCGCGGCATCGGTCAGCTCGCCAACAATGCAATCCCGACCGTTACCAGCTTCAATTTGATGCCCGTGCCGATGTTTTTGCTCATGGGAGAGATCTTTTTCTTTACCGGTCTGGCGACCCGCATGTTCACGGCGGTCGATCAACTCATGGGCAGACTGCCGGCGCGGCTGTCCTTTGTAACGATCGCCGGCGGCACCGCATTCGCAACACTCTCCGGCTCATCGATGGGATCGACGGCACTGCTCGGCTCACTGATGGTGCCGGAAATGAAAAAACGCGGCTACAAGAAGCATATGGCCATCGGGCCGATCCTCGGCACAGGCGGTCTGGCCATGCTGATACCGCCATCGGCCCTGGCTGTGCTTCTCGCGACGCTTGCGGAACTGGACATAGGCGACCTTCTTATTGCCGGCGTCCTTCCAGGCCTCGTACTGGCCTGTCTCTACGTTTTGCTGGTGCTCGGCATGGCGATTTTCGATCCCAAGGCTGCACCCTCCTATGAGGTCCAGCCGATCAGCTGGTTACAACGCCTACGGCTGGTCTTTGTCGACATTCTTCCCATGGTCTCCATCGTTATCGGCGTCATCCTGGTGATCATGTTCGGCATCGCAACGCCGTCAGAAAGCGCAGCTTTCGGCTGTCTCGGCGTCATTTTGCTGGCAATCCTCTACCGGTCCCTGACTTGGGACGGACTGGTCAAATCGGTACGCGGAGCGCTGAAGGTGACGACCATGGCCCTTTTGATCATCTTCGGGTCGGCCACATTTTCGGCGCTGCTGGCTTTTTCAGGCGCCTCGGCCGGGTTGATCCGCTGGGCCACCGCATTCGATCTCGGTCCGATCACAATGCTGCTTGTGATGTTTGCGATTCTGCTGATCCTCGGCATGTTCATGGACCAGCTGTCCATGATGCTGCTGACCGTGCCGATCTTCTTTCCCTTGGCGCAAACATTGGGGCTCGATCTCATCTGGTTCGCCGTCATCGTGTTGCTGGCACTGGAAATCAGCTTCACGACGCCCCCGTTCGGATTGCTGCTGTTTGTAATGAAAGGCGTGTCACCGCCCGACACGACGATGCGCGACATTTACGTTGCGGCATTGCCCTTTATCGGCTGTACAATGCTTCTGGTGGCTTTGCTGATCCTGTTTCCGGGCATAGCCCTATGGCTCCCGAGCCTCGGCAATTAGCGACGGAGGCAAAATAGTGGCGGGTGCATCGAAACAACCCGAACCCTACGTCAGACCGCTGCCCGTACGCGCCCGTATCAATCGGCGGCCGCCAGAAGGCCTGACGCCCATCAATATGGGGTTTAACGAGCTTCCATTCGCACCCTCGGCGCACGTCAAATCGGCGATTGAGAAGATGCATAAGCAGATCAACCGCTATGGAGACCCCACCTGCGCAGCACTGCGCGCAGCGCTGTCGGACATTCACGGACTGCCTGCCGATGGTATCATCTGCGGCAACGGATCCGAGGAACTGCTCGATGTTATCGGGCGATGCTTTGCCCGCCCCGGCGACGAGATTCTCATTCCTGCCTTTGGCTATATCCAATTCGCCATTGTCGCAAACCGGGTCGGCGCCACGCTCGTCAAGGCGCCGGAAAAGGATTTCCGAACCGATATCGACGCGCTCATTGAGGCTGTCACTGGCAAAACGCGGGTTGTGTTTCTTGCAAATCCAAACAACCCGACCGGAACCATGTGTTCCATCGCCGAGCTCGAGCGGCTGTCAATCGCTTTGCCGGAGCATGTCATCCTGACAATTGATCTCGCCTATGGCGAGTTTGTCGATGAAGACTATTGCGCATCGGTGCACCGCCTCGCGCAACGCTTTGACAATGTCATGGTGACGCGAACCTTTTCGAAAGCCTACGGTCTTGCAGGCCTGCGCGTCGGCTGGTGTCACGCATCCGAGGCTCTTGTTCCTGCGCTTTATGCCGGGCGGGGCATGGGTCCGGTCAATGCCGCCGCGCAAGCGGCAGCCTGCGCTTCGCTGCAGCAGCCTGACCTTTTTGCACAGCAGATCCAAATGATCCTGTCAGAACGTGACCGGGTCGCCAAAGCCTGTGAAGTCGGGGGCTTACGCGTCGTTCCGAGCAGCACGAACTTTATCATGGCAGGAATACCGGGTGATCAGGGACAGCGCGCCGATGCTTTGGCCGAACATCTGTTCGATACCGCCGCCATCATCGTCAACCGAACCCGCGAGGCCGGGCTCGAGGGCTTCATCCGCTTCTCGCTTTCTCTGCCGGAGCATAACGACCTACTGCTTCAAAGCATCGATTCATTCCTGTCGACACCTGAAGTGAGGGGGCAATCTAACGCGGCGGTCTGAGCAGTTCCAGGTGTTTCAGCAGATCAACAAACGCTTTCAAGCGGCCTTGCTGATAGGCTGGTACATCCATCCCTTCATAGTTCAGGAACCCCTCTCCGGTCCGTAACCCGATACGCCCGGCCTCCATATTGTCACCGATGACCTTCGCCGCGGAGAAACGCTCTTCGCCGGTGGCCTCAACCATGTTTTGACTGGCATAGTGAAGGATGTCACCGCCGCCCCAATCGATGAACTCCAGCATTCCCAGAACCGCGAACCGAAAGCCAAAACCGAACTTGATTGCCTTGTCGATATCCTCCGGCGAAGCCACACCCTCTTCGGCCATACGCGCCGCCTCGTTCATCGCCATGACTTGCAGGCGCGGCACGATGAAGCCGGGGCTGGCCTTGCAGACGACGGGCACTTTGCCCACCGCCTCAAGCAGCGTAACCAGCCTTGCGGTGACATCGGGATCCGTCTTTTCGCCGGGGGACACTTCGACCAGCGGCACAAGAAATGCCGGGTTGAGCCAGTGGGCGTTTAGAAACCGCTCGGGTCCGGAGACCATTGCCTGCAATCTGTTGGAAAGAAAGGTCGATGTCGTCGATGCGATCGTAACCTCCGGCCGGCAAGTGTCGGACAGGAATTTGAGGGTCGATTGCTTCGCCTCGACCGTCTCCGGTGCTGCTTCGAAAATCAGGTCCGACCCAACCACGGCTTCTGGTGCCGACGAGGCATCGTAGTAGGCGATGCGGCCCGCGATCCGATCTGTATCCGCTTCACCGATCATCCCGCAAGCGACCAGCATGTCGAGCGTCTTGCAAATTTCCGCCTCGGCTTCCCTCAGGTAAGCGGGCGCCTCTTGCCGCTTTTTGAGATCGACAAGCCGTACCGGATGGCCGGCATAGGCGAAAACGATCGCCAGGCCGCGGCCCATCCGGCCGGCACCGGCTGCTGCAACCGTCATCTCTGTCATGGGCCAGTCTCCAGAAGTTCAGCCATCGCACGACGGTCAAGATGATCGAGTCCGAGATTTTCAAGCGTCCGCCCGCTTTGGCGAAAATCTTCCGCGCACACGGCCGAGGCAATCGATAGCAGGCCCGTCGCCACCGGGGCCGCAACCTTCGACCAGTCGGCGACCGATACCAAAAGCGACAGGCCGATCTTGACGTCTTCGAACATGTAGCGGTGCTCGGTCAGCACCAGGTTTTCACGCCAATCGCCGCTATCGGTCAGTTTTTCATGTGCGGCATTTCCGTACATCCACTCATCCGCCTCATTGTCGTAGTGGTCGGCAAGCGGAAAATGCGGCGGGCCATAGCCAAGTGTCTCGCGCACTGCTATGCGCTCGGCGTCGAGTGCAGTCGTCACCCGGCGTATGGACGGCTGCGTGCCTTCATTGTGGATGTCCCAATGCTCGAAATGTTCGATCGGTCCGGCATTCATCAAAATCAGCGGCGGATGGATGATCGGCCCTGCATTCATCAGCGCGCCGGAGAGTGCATCGCCTGCATCCTCAACGGACGGATAAGCGCGGCGCACCACTTCCAGTGAATGTTTGCTGTTTCTGTGGGGCAGAACCCCGCTCGGCAGCCGCGTAGCACGTGTGGTGATGGCAACAGTGTCATTGCCATGCCGGCGTGTCAGATAAGGCAGGGTCCCCGCCTCGACAAATGAAGCGTTGGCCGTGTTACCGCAATCGCGCATCGCTTCTGCCATAATGTAGGTGCCAAACGACCCGGGCGGCATGAACACGACCTGACCATCGGCAAGCAAAGGGCCAAGCCTCGCTGCAATATCGGACTGCGCAATGGCAGGTGTCGGACAAACGATCAGTGGTACATCGGCGATGGCCTCGCCGAGATCAGCGGTCACCGTATGGATCTGCACCGGTCGCGAACCCTGGATATCCTTCAGAACCATCGTCCGCGCATCCGCATTCATGCCCGCAACCGTTTCCGGATCGCGCCGCCATAGCCGGACAGTATGCCCCTGTTCGGTCAAATCCAATGCTGCCGCGAGCGATCCGTTGCCGCCGCCAAGGACTGCCAATTCCATCCAAGATACTCCTCGCTTAATTCGAAACCCAGAGCAAGTCAGGTTTAGCTTGAAACATTTGATGGCGGAAGATCGGTTCACTCGGTTAGGCGCGTCGCGCAGCGCGATTTGGGACATCGGGCAAGCGGCGCAACGACGCCGATGAGCCGATACTCCGCCACCCTTGAAAGGGAATACGCCTTTGAAAAACATCGGTAAACGGGCCGGGCGATTTTGCCCCCTGACTGCGTTGGTTCACGCTTGTGGTGGGTTGGCACCACGGCGCGCAACCCGCCTAGTCAGCGACCAAAATCGCCTCGGTCAAATGCTTCAGTCTAAGCCTGGCTTGCTCTAAAGGCCCTTCGGATGCGTCATGAATTCTTCGATGACTGCATCTGGCGCCTTCGCGTAATCGGAAACACGCGATACGCCGAGGCCGGTCAGACGGCGCAGCTTGACCGCCATCTCCGCCATTTTGACAGCGATCGGAATGCCGTTGATGACAGGCGCATCGCCGACGCGGTGATCCTTGATCTGGCTGAACAGCAACATCGGGATACCACCGGCGGGTATCAACACGTCGGCGCCATCCTCGACCATCGGCCGTGCCTGGGTCTCGAATAGGTCTTTGACGTCTGCCAGCCGCTCCGCCGAGCCGATGGCGCTCAGGATTTGCCCGGGTTCGAAATCCATCGCGTGCACGCCGGTCACACGCTCGCCCAGACCATATTTGACGATCTGGTGGCGGTGCCAGGGAATAAAACGCTTGTTGATCGTCACAAGTCCCGAGCGCTGACCGAGCTGGCATGCATAGAGCATCGACGCTTCGCCGAGGCTGACGACCGGAATGTCGACAACGGATCGGACCTCGTAAAGTCCGGCATCCTGGAAATGGCCGACAATGAAGGCGTCGTAGCCTTCCCGTTCGGCTTCAACCGCATGGCAGATCATCTCCCGGGCGCAGCGCCATTCGACGATCGGATGGGCGTAGCTGTCGAACGGCGTGATGCCTTTTATGTCAACGGATGTCTCCGGGTCTTTGACAATATCCACATGGGCTTTCAAGGCATCCCAATAAACCGCGCCGTTCTCATAGTCGACAAAAGACTGATAGCAGATTTTCATGGGCTCTCCCTTTTTAGGAGGCAGGCTTTCGGACCTTCGCATTTGGACCCGAGGCTCGCCAGCGCAACGATGAAACGTTTAGTACTTCTGCGGCACGTAGAGTTCGTGCGGCAGCACCTTGCGCTCATAGTCCGGGTTGAAGACGCGTTCGGGCAGCGTCACACCGTCGTGCGGCACGTCGCCATAGGGAATCTGACGGATGAAGTGATCCATGCAGTTCAGCCGCGCCTTCTTCTTGTCGTTTCCTTCAACAATGTACCAGGGCGCTTCCGGGATGTTGGTGCGGGCAAACATCTCCTCCTTGGCCTTTGTATAGTCTTCCCAGCGCACGCGCGACTGCAGGTCCATCGGGCTCAGCTTCCACTGTTTCAGAGGATCGTGAATGCGCATGAGAAACCGCAGTTGCTGTTCTTCATCCGTGATCGAAAACCAGTACTTGATCAAAATGATGCCGGACCGCACGAGCATGCGCTCGAATTCAGGCACATCGCGAAAGAACGCCTCAACCTGATCTTCCGTCGCAAATCCCATCACGCGTTCGACACCGGCCCGGTTGTACCAGGACCTGTCGAACAGCACGATCTCGCCACCGGCTGGCAGATGTGGAACATAGCGCTGGAAATACCACTGCGTCTTTTCGCGGTCGTTCGGCGCAGGCAGTGCCACAACCCGCGCGACGCGCGGATTGAGACGCTGGGTGATGCGCTTGATGACACCACCCTTCCCCGCCGAATCACGCCCCTCGAAGACCACCACGATTTTGGACTTGGTGTGCTCGACCCAATCCTGCATCTTGATCAGTTCCGACTGCAGCGCCAGCAATTGCCGGAAGTAATCCGCGCGCGGAATCGACGGTGGATGCATCTGCCTGTAGATGCGCCGGATCTCCAGCGACAGCGCTGGTTCGGACATTTCGAGTTCGTAATCCTCGTCGAGTGTGTCAGCGAGTTCCGCCTCCAACCAGTCCAGACCCTTCTCGTCGTTTTCTGATGCCATATTGATCTCCCCTGTGGTGCTGGCTGGTTATTCTGAATGGGAACCGACCGTTCCCCAAGCGAGGCGACCGTCGAACAACAGACTATAGCAGGACAAATGAAGCATGTTTGATTGTCATCAATGGATTGTCCCGTTTGTCATGCCCCACGACCCGACAAATTGCGCGACCGGTATGCCGTCGGATGGCGTAGCGAGAATAGATCGGAAGCAGAGCGGGACATGATCAACGGAAACGAACCTGTTGACAGAGAACAAAAATATGACATTTGTGCAGAATATTTCAAGCTTAAAATAACGCAGCGGCGACGAATGAGATTGAAGGAGCTCAATGGCATATACGCCTTGCCCGTAACGATCACTTTTGTCGGCAAATAATCGTATTGGTCATGAAAACCGTCAAGGCGCGACACTATCGTCGCGTCATCTGGCCTGTGCTAATCTCAGACGCTTGCCCCAAGTTTCCCAACCAGTCCAAGGAGAAAACATGACCCGCACCGCCATCAATCCAGACTCAATGTACAACTCCGTGCAGTTCGGCTTCTCCCACGCTGTTCAAAGTGAAGGCGGACGGCTGCTGCATCTTGCCGGGCAGGTTGCCTGGGATTCCAAAGGCGAATTGGTGGGCCCGGGCGATCTGGCCGCCCAGGCGCATCAGTGTTTCGCCAACCTGACAGAGGTGCTCGCATCCTGCGGCGCAACGGCAGCTAACGTGGTGCGTCTGCGGACCTATGTGGTCGACTACTCGCCCGACAAGCTCGACATTATCGGACCGGCCATCGGCGCCTTCTACGGCGACGTTACACCTGCGGCGAATACGCTGTTGGGTGTGCAGGCACTGGCGATGCCTGATTTTCTGATCGAGATCGAGGCAACTGCCATTCTCGATTAATTCACGACAAAGCTCTGGACGGTCTGGATCGCGCCGTCCAGCGCCTCGCCTTCTTCGTCCTTCAAAGCCGCCTCGCGCAGGCGCTCGACCCACTCCGCAGCATCGTCGCGTCCGGCCAGCATATCCGCCGCGCCGATGACCTTGTCGAACTTCGTCAGTCCGCGCGCATGGGTGTCTGAGTAGCCCTTGATCAGCCGCCGGCAACGGATCACCTCGACGGCAAGGTCGTAGTCGGTCGAAAGATAGCCCGTAGCGGTGGCGAGCCAGCGCTCCATATGCTCCTGCTCGAGGGCGTGGCGCAGTGTGCGGCGACGATAGCCACGCAAACCGCCGACGATATACAGCATCAAGAAGGGCCGCGTTTTATCGGTGCGCAGTCTGCGGCCCTTGTTGAACAGGCGATCCAGTAATTTCATCCAGCGCGGACTTGCTTCAATCCGTCGACCTAATCCCGCCGGAAGCATACCGGCGATTTCCTCGGCCCTTGGATGCATGAATTCGGTCAGTTGCAGCACCGCTTCATCAGGTGTGCCCATTTCGTCGCGGATCCGCTCAAAGCGCCGACCGCGTGTTTTCAGGTCGGCAACCCGAATGACATCGTCATAGGCCATGGCATTGGCGATGTACTTCGCTGCCTCGCGCGACACCCGATGATCCCGTTGCCCATTGTCGCGTGACACCATGTCCGCAACCCGGTCGACATATTCAGAACCGTAGGCGATGTCCTGGAAATCAACCACCTTGCGCAAACCGGGCAATGCCATTTCCCGCACCGGACCGGGCCACGACTCCGTTCGCGCCACCAGCGCCTCCCACTGCGCAAGAAGTTTCGCCGACCCGCTAGGATGCTCAATCCGAGTTTCCGGTTCGATCTTGGCTTTTGCGGGCTCAACGTCGTCGGAAACGGCGCGCTCGAACGCTGCGGAGAAGGCACGCAGACTGGCCTCCACGCCCCGACCGCTTTGCCGTATGGCCTCTTCGAAAGCATCGCGCTCGAACGGCAAAACACCTGATCCCGCAAGCGCCCCAAATAGACTTGCCGAAATGACCGATCCGTTTTCCGTCGCAACACTTTCCATGTCAAACAGGATGAGCCTGCTCGCAGCAATTTCGGCGGCAGCCCTGACTTCGTCTGCGGACGCCACACCGTCACCCGGAACGGTCTTCTCCGAGATTGCAAGGGTCCTGTGGGTGGAGGCAATCAGTGTTGTTCGGTCAGGCGTGACGAAGCCGCGCATGATCGCGCGTCCGGCTTCCATCATTTCGGCGGCCACGAGAACATCGACATCGCCCTTGGCCGGCGCGAGGGAAAAAACCGGCATGGCATCGCCGGCAGGCGCCATCTCGACATAGTAGATCGTGGCACCCGTACGCTGCGCGACCCCGGCGACTGAAGTCGCCTGGCAGGCATAGCCCTGGGACCTGGCCAGCGACTCGATCCAGCCGGTCAACACGCCGCCGCCCTGACCGCCGACCGCCATAACCGCAAGCTTGATGATGCCCCCCAACTGGGGGTCCGGCGCCAGCGGCGCGAGCTGTTCTTCGACAGACATCTTCAGGCTCCGGAAAAGTCCAGCCGTGACTGGGCGCGCCTTGCCTGAAGCCACCCGATAAGGCGTTGACCGATCCTGGCGCGCCATTTTTCAAAGCCGGTCGGATTGTGCACCACATCGGCACGGTAGAAGGACGGGCAAAGTACAGCTGCATCGGCGACCTCGCCACAGTTTCCGCAACCCACACAGGTTTGATCGATCGCCGCCACCGGATCATCGCGAAGCGGATCGTCGAGTTTCTTGAGCGACAGCGACGGACAGCCCGACAACCGGATACAGGCGTGGTCGCCGGTGCATACATCCTCGTCCACACCGAAGCGCGGTATCTCGACGCGCCGCCCTTCCTTTACCGCCTTGTTTCGGATCGGCTTTTCCCGCCTCTGGCGGTTCAACATGCATTCGGACGAGGCGACGATAACCTTCGGTCCGTCATAGTCGGTCGTCAGCGCCTCTTCAATCGTGTCGCGCATCTTGCCGACATCATAGGTGCGGTCTACCTGGCGCACCCATTCGACGCCGACTCCCTTCAGGGCTTTCGAGATTGGGTGATTTGTGGCCTTTGTCGGATTGTCGGCGCGCGAAGACAGGATGTCCTGTCCGCCGGTTGCCGCCGAGTAGTAATTGTCGACGATAATGGCGACGGAGTCCGATTTGTTGAACACCATATTGCCGATCGACGACGACAGGCCGTTGTGCCAGAAGCCGCCGTCGCCAAGGAAAGAGACCGCGCGTTTTTCGCCGCCGCCGTCAAACGCCGCATTCGACGCCGGTCCGAGTCCATAGCCCATGGTCGAGCCGCCGATTTCGAATGGCGGCAGGGACGCGAACAAATGGCACCCGATATCACCGGTGATCTGATGTTCGCCCAGATCCTTTTCGACGAGTTTCATGGCCGCAAAGATCGGCCGCTCCGGACAGCCCGTGCAGAAGCTCGGCGGACGGATCGGTACCGTTTTCGAAATATCCGGGACTTCCGGCATCTCATAGTTCGGCGCGACAACACGGCCCGGCAGGATCTCCGGTGCAACCTGCTTGATGAAGTCAGTGATCCCGTCAAGCATCACCTGGCCCGTATACTCACCGGCCATCGGAAGCAGGCCCTTGCCGCGAATAGTCACATTGCTTTGCGAGCGATAGAGAATTGTCGAAAGCCCCTGCTCTATGAACTCGGGCTGCCCTTCCTCGACGACCAGCAGCGATTCCTTGCCCTCGCAGAACTCAAGGAACTCATCCTGCACCAGCGGGTAAGTCACGTTGAGGACGTAAAGCGGAACCTGTGAATTGCCGTAAATATCAGCCAGCCCCAACCGCTGAAGCGCCCGGATCACCCCGTTATACATGCCGCCCTGCATCACAATGCCGATACGGTGCTGCTTCGGCCCGAATTGTTCGTTCAGCCGGTTTTCGAGAATGAACTTTTCCGCAGCCGGCCAACGGTTGTTGACCTTGTCCTGCTCATGCGCAAAGGACATGGGCGGCAAGACCACACGGGCAAAATCACGGCGCGGATTGGATAGCGCTTCACGTACGCTGAGCGGCGGGCGGACATTGTCCCGCGTTTCAAAACTGCCCGTCACATGACAGGAACGAATACGCACCATCAGCATGACAGGCGTGTTGGAGGCTTCCGACAAGTCGAAACCCTGTTCCACCGAACGGACGATGGACGGCAGGTTCGGGCGCGGATCGAGCAGCCAGAACTGCGATTTCATCGCAAAGGCGTGGCTGCGCTCCTGCATGATTGACGAGCCCTCGCCATAGTCTTCACCGACGATGATCAGCGCACCGCCCGTGACACCTGAAGATGCCAGGTTGGCAAGCGCGTCAGATGCAACATTGACGCCGACGGAGCCTTTGAACGTGACGGCACCGCGAATGGGATAGTGCACGCTGGCTGCAAGCATCGCTGCCGCGGCGGCCTCCGAGGCGTTGGCTTCAAACCGCACCCCAAGCTCGCCGAGCAGTTCCTCGGCATCGGCAAGCACATCCATCAGATGCGAAATCGGTGCGCCCTGATAGCCGCCCACATAGCCCACGCCGCATTCCAGCAGAGCCTTTGTGATCGCCAGTATTCCTTCGCCGGTAAAGGTTTCACCTGCGCCCAGACGCAGATGCTCCACTTGTGCCTTGAAAGACCGTTCGGCCATACCGTTTTCCCTGTTCTGATTGGCTTATCTAGAGATCGTGCTTGCGAACATTCGCGAGCATCTTTTGAAGCGTGCCGACAAATGCCTGACGTTCCTCACGTCCGATCCCCACGAACATGCGTTCATATGTTTTCGACATGTGCGGCCACAGACTGTCGAAGGCGAAGCGCCCTTCATCGGCAATGAAGACCCGCCTTGCCCGTCCGTCGGAGCTGTCGGTCTTGCATTTGACGAGTCCATCCGCTTCCAGCGCGTCGAGCGTCCTGCTGAGCGTCGAAACATCGACAACGGCATAGACTGCAAGGTCTCTCAGCAGAATGCCGTCGATCACCGACAGGACAGCAAGAGAACGCATCTTCGGCGTTGTCAGGCCCAACGCCGCCATCTCTTCGCGCAGCGAATTGTTGTATCGGCCCATAATGCGATTCATCAGGTAGGGTGCAAAATTGTTCAGCCCGATCTCGCCTAGCCGCATGGCAGAACTGCCGCCTATGATGTTCATTTCATTCATCCGCCCATCCTCTTTGCAAGGTTGTAACCGGAGCCGCCGCCCAATCCGGGGCCGGGATGTGTCGAGGCGCCGATATGATGAAGGTTTTTGATCGGTGTGGTGTTGTTGACTGATGTTGGGAATGGCCGCCAAAGAAAGAACTGGTCAATCGAACAGGCGCCGCCATAGGGATCGCCGCCAACGAGATTGATGTTGAGCGCTTCCAGATCGGCCGGCGAAAAGGCCCGACGCTGCAGCTTGATCGCGCCGAAATCCTTAATATGATTGGACAAAATCGCTTCTATCCGGTCCGCAAATGCCTCCCGGATATCCTCATCCCAATGCCCATTGCAGGCAATTTCACCCGCCGCGTCGCCCTTTAGCTGGCTTGGTGCATCGGGTATCTGAAGCCACAGGATTGCCTTCCCGTCCGGGCAGCGGCTCGGATCCAGCCGGTGCGGCTGACCGACGCAGATGGTCGGCGTTTCCGGCAGCATGCCGCGCTCAGCCTCATTGCTGGCTTTGGAAACCGAATCGATGCTTTCATTGAGATGGATAAGGGCCACATCGTCCAGTCCCGGGGTCAGCCATTCCGGATGTTTATCCAAGGCGTAATGCACCTGGAAATTGCCGCGTCCGTGACGGTAGCTCTTTGCGTGGTCATGATGGTCGGTGATCGTGTCGCGCAACAAGCGATCATGCAATTGCCCGGGTGCGACAGAGGCAACGACGTGGCCGGCGTCGATGCGCTCGCCGGAACTGGTCATCACACCCACGGCACGGCCGTCCTCGACGATGATCTTGTCGACATCAATACCGCTGCGGACTTCCCCGCCATTCTCCTCGATAAGGCTCCTGAACGCCGCAACGGCCTGGGCAGAACCGCCCTTGGCCACCGGTGCTCCGGCGGCTTCAAGAGCGAAGGCTATAACCTTGCCCATTTGTCCCGAATATGTGCCATCGGGCGTCAGGCCCGTATGCAACACCCACGGCGCCCAAAGTGCCTGGATTAGAGGACTTTCATAGGTCGTTTCGAGCCAACCGCGGGCCGGAACCATTCCATCGCCGACCCAGTTGACAAGACCGCGAAAGCCCCGTTTTCTGACCTGACCGATCAGCATTTTGGTCATCGACCAGCTCCACAACTGGCCACCCAGAATGGAAAACAGGAAAGGCGCATCGGCCTCGATCGCGCCAACATCCTCGGCATGCCGATCACCATCACCAGCCTGTAAGCCGTTGAAAGTGGAAACGTTTGCCGCCCGGTCGGTCTTGATCACCAGCGCTGAACCGTCCGGCCGCAGCACCGCGGTCGGATCGGTGGTGTGGCAGAATTCCAGTCCGTGACGAGCGAGATCATCGCCCAGTTCGCCAAAGGAAGGCGCGGTCAGAAACAGCACAAAGGTCGCTGCCATCACATCATGATGAAATCCGGGAAGCGTCAGCTCCTCGGTGCGCATGCAGCCTCCGGCAATCTCGGAACGCTCCAGAACCAGCACCTTGCTGCCCTTTTTCGCAAGCAAGGATGCGGCCACCAGAGCGTTGATTCCGGATCCGATAATGACGTGGTCGACTGCCGCCAAAATCGCTATCCTTTCGGTGCAAGAGCCAGGGCGCGGATGGGGCTGCCTGTTCCATTCTCGATCTTGAGCGGAGCAGCAATCATGATCGCACCCTTCGGCGGCAGCTTGTCCAGGTTGGCAAGCGAGGCCAGCCCGTAACAATTGGCCTTGTGCAGAAGGTTATGCGCTGGAAAGGGCGGTTCCATGCCGGCAGCCTGCCCGGCGTCCGTGCCGATACACTGATTGCCCCAGCCGACAATGCCTTTCGAAAGCAAATATTCGATGCAATCGACGGTCGGACCGGGTGAATGCGGTCCATTTTCATCCGCATTCAGAAAAAGCGCTTCGTCGTGGGCGCGGCTGTCCCAGTCGGACCGCAGCACGACCCATTCGCCTTCGCCGATTTCTCCATGCTCGGCCTCCCAGGCCTTGACCCCGTCTGCGGTCAAGAGGAAATCCGGATCTTCTGCGACCGCCTGAGAGCAATCGATGACATTAACGGGCGCGACGAGGCGCTGGACCGGCAGCGTGTCGGTAAAGCCGTCGTCGAAATCCTTGCCGGTTATCCAATGATGGGGCGCGTCGAAATGGGTGCCGGAGTGCTCGCCAAGCTTCAGCCAGTTCCAGGCCCAGAAGGGGCCGTTATCGTCATATTCGGAGATCTTGTGCACCTCTATTTTCGGTGTATTCTCGCCGAAACCTTCGGGCAATTGCAGCAGCGGCGTACCGGGACCGAGCACGCCGGAACAATCGACAACCTCGACACCTCCGGAAAGCAACATGGTACCCAGCTGGTCCAACACGGTCTCCGCACTCATTCTCTTCACTCCCTGATTGTTGTTGAAGCGGCCCCACACTCTGCCGCAGACATTCAAGCTAGACATTTTTAATTGCATTTGCAAATATCTGCCCGGAGAAACGGAAACGGATCATGGATCAGAGCGATCTTGACGCCATCATCATTGGCGCGGGACACAACAGCTTGGCTTGCGCACTGCATTTGGCCGCAAAGGGCTGGAAGGTGGCCGTTTTCGAGCAGGCAAGCGAGCCAGGCGGAGCGGTCAAGACGGGCGAATATACCGAGGCAGGCTTTCGCCACGACTGGGCAGCAATGAACTTGTCGCTATTCGCCGGATCCAATTTTTTCAAGGCATATGGAGAGGAACTGGGCAAAAACGGTGTTGAATTTGCACCGGCGAGCGACTGTTTTGCAAGTGTGTTTCCCGACGGGAAATGGCTGGGCATCAGCAATCACTTTGATACGAACAAGGCGCGTATTGCGGAATTTTCCGAGAAAGATTCGGAAGCGTGGGCGCGACTGACCGACGAGTTTCCCGCGGAAGCCGAACACCTGTTCGGGGTTTTGGGCAGTCCGATGTCACTACGTGCATTCGCAAGCACGGGTTGGAAAGTCTTCCGAAGAAAGGGAACCGCCGGGGCACTCGATCTAATCCGCTTCATGATGGCTTCACCAAGGCACTGGCTGGAAGAAACCTTTGAATCTCATCATGTCAGGGCAACCCTCGGCGCTTGGGGCATGCACCTCGACTTCGCGCCGGATGTCGCTGGTGGTGCATTGTTCCCCTATCTCGAAGCCATGGCCAATCAGTCTTTTGGCATGGCGCTCGGCAAAAACGGCTCCGATACGATTATCCGGGCGATGGTCGAAGCACTCGAGGCCCGCGGCGGCTCCGTAACATGTCATGCACCTGTGGTACGCGTCTTGCACGAAGGTGGCAGGGCGACCGGCATTGAACTGAAGGACAAACGCACCATCAAGGCCAACAAGGTTGTCATTGCCAACGTCTCTCCAGGAGCTCTGCTGGAGCTGACCGGTGGTTCACATGATGACGACCACAATACGGCCATGGAGCGCTTCACCCATGCTCCGGGAACGATGATGATCCATCTTGCGATGGACGACCTGCCGGATTGGCAGGCCGGCCCGGAGCTTCGTAACTTCGCCTATGTTCACCTGGCACCGTCGCTCGATCAGATGACCCTAGCCTATCACCAGGCTCGGGCTGGCCTGTTGCCCGAAGAACCGGTAGTGGTGGTTGGTCAGCCGACAACAGTCGACCCGTCCCGTGCACCCGAGGGCAAACACGTCCTCTGGCTCCAGGCTCGGATGGCGCCGGATGAGATCCGCGGCGATTCTGCAGGCGCAATCAGCGCCACCGATTGGCAAACCGCTGCCGAGCCCTTTGCCGAACGTGTCCTCGACATTCTTGAACGCTACGCACCTGGACTTCGAAAGAAGATCCGCGCCCGCAGGATCGTTTCGCCGCTTGAGCTCGAAGCCGACAATCCGAACCTTGTCGGCGGCGACCAGATCTGCGGCAGCCACCACCTTGCCCAGCATTTTTTCTTCCGCCCGTCACGTGGCACTTCGGACGGATCTACCCCGATAAAGAACCTCCACCTGACCGGTGCCGCCGTATGGCCCGGCGCTGGAACGGGGGCGGGATCGGGATTTCTTCTCGGTCAAAAACTGGCCGGGGTGTAACCCAAGCAAAGACAACATCAGGGAGTTCAAACCATGACATTATTGAGTCGACGCAGCATGCTGCAGCTCTCCGCGGCCAGTCTTGCCGCAGGCACACTGCCGCTGAGCGCGGTGGCACAGGAGATCGACGAGCTTGTGATTGCCTACAATGTAAACCTGCCGAGCTGGGATCCAACCGTCGGTCCTTCGGCCGTGAACCCGACCATTCAGGGCATCTACCAATCGGTGTTCGACCTGTTCATTCACCAGGAACCCGATCTCAGCTTTGCACCCGGCATCATAACCGAATGGGGCTGGAACGACGATCGCACCAAGATCAACCTGACCGTCCGCGAAGGCGTAACTTGGCATGATGGTTCGCCCCTGACGCCGGAGGATGTCGTCTGGTCGCTGGAACGTGCCGGCAACCCCGACACCGGCAACCCCATTCAGTTCATCTGGGGCAAGATCGGCAACCTCTCCATCGACGGCAACGTGATTACCGCCGACGTGCTCGAATATGAGCCGACCATCTTCAAATGGATGTCGTTCCTCACGGGTTACGTGCTGCCCAAGGCCTATTTCGAAAAGGTAGGCCCCGAAGGATTCGAGGAAAAGCCGATCGGCAGCGGTCCCTATATGGTGGACCGCTTCGAGCGCAACGCCTTTGTGCGCCTGAAGGCCAACCCGAACTACTGGGGCGGCAAGCCTGAGTTTGAAACCGTAACGATTAAGTTCGTCACCGACGCGGCTGCCCGTGTCGCCGAAATCGAATCCGGCAACGCACATGTCACCCTGGAAATGCCCTATGAAGAATATGACCGCCTCAAAGGCACAGCCGGCATTTCGGGCACCGACCGGGCGATATCGGATATCGGCATGATTTTCCTCAACGATGTGGATGTGATGACCGATCCGAATGTGCGCAAGGCGGCGGCTCTCGCCATCGACAAGCAGACGATTGTCGATCGCCTGCTTTCCGGTTACGGCGTGCCGATCGACACCCTTCAGACGCCCGATTATGTCGCCTATGATCCGTCGATCACGGTCGGCTATGACCCCGAAATGGCCAAGGAACTGCTCGCGGCATCCGGCTATTCGACCGATAATCCGGTCCGGTTCAAGATCCAGACGACCCGCGGCTTCAAGCCGAAGGACTATGAGATCATCCAGGCTATTGTCGGCCTGTGGCGTAATGTCGGGATCGAAGCGGAAATCGAGGTCTATGAAGTGGCGAAGCACTTCGAACTGCGCGCTGCAGACGAGCTTGCCCCCGCAGCCTTCTACAACTGGGGCAACTCGGTCGGCGATCCGACCACGTCCACCGGCTTTGCCATGTTCGGCCCCTCGCCGCACTCCGTGTGGGACGGCAAGGAAGTCTTCGATATGATCCTGCCACTCTGGGGCGAGGCGGACGAAGAAAAGCGCATCCAGGGCTGGAAGGACGTCGACCGGTTCATCGCCGAAAACGCCCTTGTCATCCCGCTGATCCAGTATGTGCAACCGATCCTGCACGTCGACAATGTCAAGGTTACGCCGCATGCGTCCGGTGCGCTGCTGCCGCACCTTATGAGCCCTGCTTAAAAGCAATCAGGGGCCGCCATTTGTCCGGCGGCCCCTCAGACCTACACATCCATGCAGCTTTTCCGTACTGTTTTTCTCAGGCTTGTAAGCACGCTGATCACGCTGTTCGGCGTCGCCGTGGTGGTGTTCTTTGTCATCCGGGTGGTTCCCGGAAACCCCATCGCCATGATGCTGCCGCCCGGTGCAAGCGAAGCCGATATCGCCCGACTTGAAGCGCTCTACGGTCTCGACCGGCCACTGGTGGAACAATTCCTGATTTGGGTTCAGGGCGTGCTTGGCGGCGATTTCGGCAATTCCATCTCGCTGCGCCAGCCGGTCATCGATCTGGTCCTCGGGCGGCTTCCGGCAACGCTGGAACTGTCGGTGATGGCATTGCTGATCGCAATCCTCATCGGCGGTACGCTGGCACTGACCGGAACGCGCTTTCGAGGCACAAGGACCGAAGCCGCCATCGATGTGACCAACGGTGTTGCCCTGTCCATTCCGGATTTTCTGTGGGGACTGCTGCTGATCCTCGCCTTTGGCGTCTTGCTGCCTCTGTTTCACATCTCGGGCCGCGTCTCCCCGGCGCTCGATCTTCCCTTCACCACCAATTTCTATCTGCTGGAAAGTCTTTTGCGCCTGCGCTTCGACATTCTGGCGGACCTGCTCTCTCACATGTTTCTGCCGGCCCTTGCGCTAGCTCTTCCGCTTGCGGCGATCATCGCGCAATTGTTGAAGCAGTCGCTGAAAGAGACCATGCATCTTGACTATGTGACGCTGTCGCGAACCAAGGGGTATGGCGAAAACCATGTGATCACTCGGGAAGCCCTGCCCAATGCGATCCTGCCGACCCTGACCCTCGTTGGCGTGCAGTTCACGTTTCTCATCGGTGGTACGGTGATTATCGAGCGGCTGTTTTCCTATGAGGGGCTCGGCAACATGGCCATTGATGCCGTGATCAACCGCGACCTGCCGCTGATCCAGGGCATTGTCATCCTTTTCGCCGTGATCTTTACAGCCGTAAACCTGATTGTCGATCTGACCTACGCCATGCTTAACCCGAGGCTGCGCCATGCTTGACGGGCGCGCAGGCATCAAACGGCGCGCCGGGCTTCGCCTGTGGCTGGCCGGCGGCTGGCTTTCCATTCTGGCGCTCGCCGCCATCTTCGCGCCATGGATCAGCCCGCAGGATCCGCTGGCGCAGGATCTCTTCACATCGCGCCTGCCGCCTTTCTGGATGCAAGGCTCGGAACCGGGATACTGGCTCGGCTCGGACAGCCTTGGCCGCGACGTTCTCTCGCGCATCATCTACGGTGCCCGCGTGGCGCTGCTTGTGGCCCTCATTGCGGCCACAGCAACCTGCCTGATCGGCACGACACTGGGGCTGATTGCCGGCTACTTCCGCGGCTGGGCCGATGCGGTCATTTCGCGTCTCGTCGATATCTGGATGTCGTTTCCGCCGGTGCTTTTTGCGATCCTGCTGATCGCAGTGCTCGGAACCGGGCTGACCTCGATCATCATTGCCGTCATCGTCATCGACTGGACCCGCTTCGCCCGCGTCATCAGGGCTGAAGCCATGTCCCAGGGTGTGATGGATTATGTCGATTCGGCGCAAGTCGCCGGGCGCACGCGGTTCGGTACCATGCTTGCCGAGATCCTGCCCAACGTCTTGCCGACCATGGTCGCCCTGCTGACGCTGGAGATGGGTATCGCGGTCATCGTCGAAGCCATTCTCAGCTTCGTCAACCTGTCGATCTCGACCGATTTCCCGACCTGGGGCGGCATGATCGCAGAAGGCCGAACCTCTATTCATCAGGCCTGGTGGGTACTCGTCTTTCCGCTTGTCGCCCTGTTTCTCACTGTCCTTTCCTTCAGCCAACTTGGCGAAGGGCTGAAGGACCGTTTCGATCCGGTGCTGCGATGAGCGCCTATCTTTCGGTCCGCAACCTGTCCGTCGTGCTGCGCGGCGGCCCGCGTTTGCTGCGTTCGGTATCGCTCGATGTCGCCGTCGGCGAAGTGCACGGGCTCGTCGGCGAAAGCGGCGCGGGCAAGAGCATGATTGGCAAGGCCATCCTCGGCATTCTGCCGCGCGCGGTCGAAATCGCCGAAGGTGAAATCATGCTCGACGGCACGGATCTGCTCCGTCTGCCGACGGGTGAGCGGCGGCGACAAATCGGGGCGTCGGCAGCGCTGATTCCGCAGGATCCGATGACCGCGCTCAACCCGTCTCACCGCATCGGCGGGCAGATTACCGACCGGCTGGTCGATATTCTCAAATGGTCGCGCGCCGATGCGCGCGCCAGGGCGTTGGAACTGCTCTCGGAAGTGCACATACCCGACCCGGAACGGGTCATGGCGAGCTACCCGCACGAATTGTCGGGCGGTATGCGCCAGCGGGTACTCATTGCATCCGCCTTCGCCGCCGAACCGCGGCTGATCATTGCGGATGAGCCGACAACGGCTCTCGACGTAACTGTCCAGAAACAGATCCTGCGCCTTATCGGCGAGATGCAGGCTCGGCACAACACCGCTTTGCTGTTCGTCACCCACGATCTCGGTGTTGTTTCGAAAGTTTGCCAAAGCCTGTCGGTGCTTTATGCTGGAATGATCGTCGAAGATACCGATGTGCGCAGCTTCTTTACAGGGCCAGCTCACGCCTATTCGGCGGCCCTTCTTGCCGCGACGCCGAAATATACCGATCCGCAGGCAAGCCTCACACCGGTGCCGGCGGACGTGATCGAAGCGGTCACGGCGGAGGTGGAAGCCTTTGAAGCGAGGTGGCGCCGTGGCTGATCCGCTTTACCAGGTGCGCAATCTAAAACTGTCGCTTCCCGACATGACCCGCAAACCGGTCATCGGCAGGGCACCGCAGATCGATATCCTGAAGGACCTCACTTTCGAGATCCCCAAGGGCGACGTCCTCGGCATTGTCGGCGGTTCCGGCTCCGGCAAATCGACGCTGGGACGCGCGCTCGTGCGGCTGCTCGAACCACAGTCGGGCAGCATACGCTTCGACGGCGAAGACATCACCCATTTGAGCGAAAACATGCTTCGGCCGATGCGCCGCCGGTTCCAGATGATCTTTCAGGATCCCATGTCATCGCTCAATCCGCGCCGCACGATTGCAGGCATCATCGCCGGACCGCTCAACCTTCAGGGTTTCGACAGGGTCGACAGGCGCGTCGACGAAGCGCTGGAGCATGTCGGCTTGCCCGTCGCCTTCCGCACCCGTTTTCCGCATGAGCTTTCCGGCGGCCAGCGTCAGCGCGTCGGCATAGCCCGGGCAATTGCGCTCAAACCCGAGTTCATTCTGGCAGACGAGATCGTCTCCGGGCTTGACGTCTCCAACCAGGCACAGGTGCTGCAACTGCTTGAACAGCTGGTGCGCGAACTGGGATTGACGCTGGCCTTCATCAGCCACGACCTGTCGGTCATCCGCCGCCTGTGCAGCCACATCATCGTCATGCAACACGGCAGGATCGTCGAGAACGCACAAACACAGGCAGTGTTCGATGCGCCCGAAGCGGACTATACGAAGGAGCTGCTATCGGCCATTCCCCTGCCCGACCCGGATCAGCCCTGGGTTTGAGGCGGCTTCCAAGTCCGGTCCGCAACCGTCTACACAGAATTGAACAAGCCACCAACAAAGCCGCATCGGCAGCATTGAGCCTCTTCCGGTCATGGTCCAGTGGTCGAATGGCAGCAACGAGACCGTCAGCGGCGCAATTATCGGCTTTCTGTCGAGCGCAATGGGCCAACCCTGAGGGGAAGGCCGGCGGGAGGATTCGCGCCAGCTAACGAGAGGCGCGCCCAGGCACCGTTGCAGCCACCGTTTCATCCGTCGAGAAATCAAATCGGTCTTTGACTTCATAGATCCCGCGCACGCTTGTTGCCTCGATGACATGATCAATGCGCGTATGGCGCTTCGCCTCCTGTTCGGCCACGCGCTCAAGCACCGCCTCAAGGCTTGGACGCTCGGCGACGTCGAGATAGGCGATCGCAGCAATTTCGCGCTCATCGGCAATGTTCACACACAGATCAGGACCGGCGACAGGCATGTCGAAACCTTTTTCCGGGTACCAGGCCGCGATGAAATCGTCATAGGTTTTTCCGGGCTTCAGGCGCCGAATCAGGATCGCGACATACATGGATTTCTCCTGTGACTAGAGCCGGACAATACACCTTGAGAAGCGCAAGTGGATCATCCGGCTCCGGCACGCTGATCCGGTGTGCTCTGCAACACCTGATGTGCCGCAGCACTGCCTGCCAGACGGCCAAGCGTAACGGCCATCAAGAGACCGCTGCCCGAAAGATAACCCCAGTCGGAGGGCCCGGAGAGCCCGCGCGCGGCACCGCCGCCTGCAAACAGGTTGGGACACACACCGCCATCCGCAAGTAAGACCCTGCCTTCTTCGTTCACTTCGAGACCGCCTTGGGTATGGAACAGTGCTCCCGTGACCTTTGCGAAGCGATAGGGCGGCTGCAGTGCCGGCCGCGTCGTAAAATCGCGTCCGAACGGATCGTCCAGTTGCCCGGCAGCCATCGCTTCGACATCGGCCAGTGTTTGCGCCAGCACCGCCTCTTTGCACCCGATGGCCTTTGCCAGTGCGGCCACCGTTTGCGCTGAACCGATAGCACCCATGGCATCGCCCTCCCGGTGCGAGTGCACCGATTTTGCGATGTCGTGGCAGCGTTCATCGAAAATCGTCCAGGCGATGCCATCCGGCTGCGTCAGGATTTTTATCGCCTGTTCCGAATAACCTTCGTTTTCGTGACTGAAGCGTTCTCCTTTGTTATTGACCTGGAAACCGCCTTCCGTCACGCAGGCCCATCCGAGATGGACCATTTGCGGCGTAACGACGCCGCCATGACCCTGATAGCTGCCCATATCGGCAATGCGGCAGCCGAGTTGTTCTCCCCACCGCACCGCCTCGCCCTGGTTGCCTTGGTGGCCGTGATAGTGCGCTTTCGACATTTGCGGGATAAAGCGCTCAACCATTTGCGGATTGCCGCCATACCCGTTGCAGGCAAGAACCAGCGCGCCGCAACCGATCAACTCCGCGCTCCCGTCCGGACGTTCAACACCCACGGCAGAAATCCGCCCGCTTTCATCACAAACCAGCGTTTTCGCCCGCGCCGAGGTAACGATATCAACGCCGGCATCAGTGACGGCGGACAAAAGGGTCGCCAGTAGTTCCGACCCGTCCAGCGAAGGAACACCGTGCATGTGATAGGCCGAGTGACCCGGATAGCGGAATGTATCGACCGTGGAGAATGGCAAATTATGCGTTTCTGCCAGCCAGTCGATCGTCGGCGCGGATTCCGCCGCGACATGGCGCGCGATGGCGGCATTGTTCTTGTCCTTGGCCTTGGCGATCAGATCGCCGGCGAGCAATTCGGCCGTGTCGGCGATACCGGCTGCCTCTTGCAGTGCGGTACCGGCAGCCGGAATCATTCCACTCGACAGTGACGTGCTGCCGCTGGGCGTCGCATCCCTTTCAACAATCAATACGCTCGCGCCGGACTCCTTTGCCGCCAGTGCGGCACAGCATCCGCAGGCTCCGGCGCCTATAATCAGCACATCGACCGCGATGTCCGTCGGGCCGGGAGCATTGCGGACGACATTTGCGATGGCACCGTCTTTTCGTGTCATGTGTACCTGCTCGGCTCAATATCGACAGCACATTACCGCAATGAGAGATGCGATCCAGCAACATGGCTGCTGTAACGCGCCTTGAGTCAATCGTTAATGCGAAGCTGTTTTGCCGCCGACGCATAGCCGCCGCCCGAACCGTCGATAAAGTGCATATGATCCCGGCTGAATGCGGACGGCACGACGCAGGTAATCTGCGCTTCGTCCTGGAGCTCAAGCCCGTAGCGGATGATGCCGTCGGCTTCAGCCTTCTTCAGGATGGACTGAAGTGCGCCGATCGCCTGATCGGAACAGTCCACTGTCATCATCAGACCGTCATTGAACTTCTGAAAATCCGAATTTGCTGCAACATCGGCGCGATATTGACCGGGATCGAAACCACGGACCGGTATCGCAAGTTTGAAAAGCGTCCAGTAAAAGAACGTAACTGCAACCGTGACGGCTTTCTTCCACGCCAGCGCCGCTTTGCCGCGTCTCGTCCGGGCTTGGAGATCGATAGCGTTTTGAGGCCAAATCACATCGGGCCCTGACTCGGGCAACGGATTGGCGGTTTCTGCTGTCTGCAGCGCCGCTATGATTTCTTGAGTTGCTTTTTCGAAGCGATCCGATTGCGCCCCTTCTACAGGTTTGACAATCAACGAGATGATCTTGCCGTGGGTGGAAGAGACGGGTCCCCATTGGCACGAAAGCCCGGTCAGGTCAGGGTCCGCAGCATCCGCTGCGGGCGTGAGGGTAATCTCGCCATTTTTCAGGGCTTTTTCAGCCCATTCAAGACCGCCGCCGGAAAACAGGGTATATTTTACATGTGCGGAAGCCTGCCAATAGGCGGCGCGTACATCGAAGCCTGCCTTTCGCACATCGCTGACTGACGTCGCGCCCACACGCAGGTTTAGGCCGAGTTCACGTTTGACCCACGCTGCGACACGCTCCAACGCCGCGGTCGCCTTTTCCGACTGACCCGGCTCGACCGCGAAACAGGCTCCATCGCCGCCGAACGCAAAAAGAGTGAGTTTTCCACCGAGCGCATTGGTAACGGCACTGATCGTTGCTGCACCGGCAAAATTCACGGACTTGTATCGACCCGCATCTATGGCACCAGTCGAATTGACAACGTCGGCAATGCCGATGTGCCAGTCGTCTGGCAGTGGCACATAGACCGATCCGTCAGCCACCTGTTCAAAGCGCGTCAGGACGGGAATGTCGGGACGAACAGCGTAGGACAAGGATTCGACTCCTCGAGCCTGTATTATTACGTTCATGGATTGCCGCAAATGCCAGTTGTTTTGATGTGTAAAGCCAAGGGTCTTATCGAACCAACGCCTCTCAATTGGAGACACGTCAGCAGCGAAAAAAAGGGGCCGGCAAAAAACCGACCCCTCTTAAATCAAAATACGACCCAATTAGTTCGGCAGAACAACGGAATCGATGACGTGGATCACGCCGTTCGACGTTTCGATGTCCGGCTGTACCACGGATGCATTGTCCACCTTCACGCCATCGGTGGCGTCGATCGACAAGTCACTGCCCTGTACGGTCGTTACCGGCATTTTCTTGCCGGCGATATCGCCTGACATGACCTTGCCCGGTACAACGTGGTATGTGAGCACGGCAACAAGCTGGTCCTTGTTTTCAGGCTTCAGCAGATCTTCAACTGTGCCAGCGGGCAGCTTGGCAAATGCTTCGTCTGTCGGCGCGAACACTGTAAACGGGCCTTCGCCCTTGAGCGTGTCTACCAGACCGGCAGCCTGAACGGCAGCAACGAGTGTTTCGAAGTTACCGGCTGATACAGCGGTATCAACGATGTCTGCAGCCTTTGCTGCGACTACACCGAATGCCAGCGGGATCGCTGCAAGAGCGGCGAGAATTGTACGTCTGAACATCAAATGTTCTCCTGTGAAAGTTGGGGATTTTTTACCTGCAAGTACCGGCTATACGTACCAGGTCAGCGGGTGGATCATCCGAAACATCATTTTTTTTCTTTTTTGCCTGATGGACTGAATTAGTGCGCCAATTGGCGCTAAAACTGCAATTTTGCGACAATTTCTATCGCTTTGCTTCCCGAAAGCCGCAAAGACTGAAGAACTACTGCGCTTAGCGGTCTCCCAATCGAGTCCGGTCGCCAAAACTTGCCTTAAGCATTTGCTCATTGCCGACCCGCTAGGATGGGCTATGCCGATTCGCAGCTTCCGGGCCTCTGGCCGTCCGATCAAAGCCTTCGCACCACGCGGGCAACGCAGACGACGACGGCCTCACACGACCATCCGCGTAGGCAGCTTTCGTTTCTATCTGGTCGTCGCATTCGCCACAGCAGGTGTCATCCTTCTACAACCCGCCGACAGCGACGCACTGCACGCATCGACACAAATGCCTGTTTGCGGCGGCAGCCTATGGGATGACTGTGTCGTTGATGGCGACACGATACGCCTGGCGGGCGAGCGTATCAGGCTGGAATCCTTCAACACCCCGGAGTTGCAGGGCGCCTGCCCGCGCGAGCGCCGAATGGCGCTTCAGGCAACCCGGCGGCTCAGTGAGATACTGTCATCGCAACCGTTCACCATTGTGCTTAAAGGGCATGACCGGTACGGACGCAGACTGGCCACCATCAGCAACAGCGAAGGCGACATCGGCGCTACGCTGATCCGCGAAGGTCTGGCCCATGCGTGGCACGGGCGCCGCGAAAGCTGGTGCGTTTGATCCAAGTGAGGTTATTGCGCGGCGCCTTTGGCCTATGCTGCTTTCTTGCCGGGCAGGTCAGCATCTTCCAGAGACCTAACCTCCGCACCGCTTTGCGACGCCGGTCGAACCCTTCGTTTCAGCCTCGGCCGCCAAGAGCCCAGGGCTGCGCTAAGAACGGACAGTGTCATCACCAGCCAGAGGGTCATCCATTCATTTGCAATCGCACTATTGAGCAAACCCTGCACCTGCTCGCCATTAGCGAGCCGTTCTGAAACAAGTGCGGCCTCATCCGCTCTTGCTGCAACCAACGCCAGCACGGCCTTGAACAAAACAAACCCGATCAGCGCCTTGATCCAGACCCACCCTTTGTTCATGAAAGGCGGATGCGCTGCAATGAGAAACAATCCTGAAACAAGAGCAACCGCCAGTGAAGGAATCAGCACATAATTGCTGATCGCCGCAATGGATTGCCGCAGATTAGCGTAGGCGGCAGGCGTGTCATGCGGGACATAGGCCAGCAGGATCATGTAACAGGCAAGGCCGCCGATCAGTCCGCCCTCCGAGACCTTGTGAAAGAAATTGAGAAGCGGGCGTATACTCAACACGTCATTGATCCTCCCGAAGCCAGCGGCAATTCCGATCATCATATAGGCGTGTCGTGCCGCAAGTATAGCCGAGCGGGTGTACGTGCGGACCGATTCGCAGATCGCGCCTTTTGCGCGCACTATGCCTTGAGGAGCCGATCGTAGAGGTCGAAATTCTCATCATCGAAACAGACAAACAGCGCACTTTCGATCGAATTGCGATCCGGATAGCTTTTCACCGTCGTGATGGCAATCTCTGCGGCAGCCGGCTTCGGAAACCGGTAAACCCCGGTACTGATGTTCGGGAACGCGATGCTTCTGCAACGATGTTCGACGCAAAGATCAAGACATGTCCGATAGCAGCGCGCAAGCAGTTCCGCTTCGTTATTGCCGCCACCGCTCCAGATCGGGCCAACGGCATGCGCCACATATTGCGCCGGCAGGTTGCCGGCGGCTGTTATCACTGCCGAACCGGGCGGACAATCGCCATGACGCTCGCGAATGTGTTGGCAAGCCTCCAGGATTTCCGGACCGCCAGCACGATGGATGGCACCATCGACGCCACCGCCGCCCATCAGCGATGAGTTCGCCGCATTGACGATGACGTCAACTTCCACACTGGTAATATCGGCTTTGACCAGGTGCAGTTCCATCGTGGAGGCCGTCCCGCTTCCGTTTACAACCGCAGATAACACCGATCTGCCACAGTTTCTGCCATTGGTATAAACGCAATCTGCCATTGAAGCCATGCATGGCCGCTAACCCGGGAGAGTCCCATGACGCCGCTCGAACCAGGAAAGAACCGCATCGACATACCTCTGCCTGATGATACTGATCTTCCCACCGAAGTCCGCAGCAGGCTCGCGCAATTGCCGTCGCTCAACAATTTGAGAATGTTTGCCAATGTACCGCAGTGCTTTGTTCAGATTACCGACTTGATCAACATCCTATTCAATGAAGGCAAAATCGATCCGAAACTCCGCCAGTTCATGTATCTTCGGATCGCTATCAAATACGGGCTTTACTAAGAGTACCGGCACAACCTGCTTTTTTCCCGGCAACTTGGTATCAGCGACGAAGAAATCAGTGCCCTGAGCACCGAGGGCGGGGTCACGGGGCTCGACACGCTCGGCAATCTCGTATGCGCTGCCGCCGAAGAAATCACCGAACAGATCTCCATAGGTGACGAAACGCTGCGCGCGCTCATGGATCATTTCGACAGGGAGAAAACCTGCGAGATTGTCCTGCTTGTGTCGAGGTTCAATCTGCTGATCCGCTTCGTCGAATCCACCCGAGTTCCCTATGAAACCGATATAGACCTGATCATCTCCGGTGGTGCGCCGCTCAAGATCGACTGAGAGATTGTATCGACGTCTTACCTCAGGGTGCCAGACCCTGGCTCTCCCAGGTGCGCCTCAAAGATTCGCCAACTCCGCTGAACCAACGGCCGGTTGTCTCGCATTTTTCAATCCGGTCGACACGGAAGTGCCGAAAGTCCCGCCGCAGCGCGCACCATGCCACCAGCACCACGACGTCTATGTAGTAGATCAGCACCAATGGACGGATTGTCCGGCTTGTACGTGCGTCGTAAAGGTCGAGGTATTCAATATGCAGTTCCGCCTCCTCCCGGATGAACTGACGCAGGGTTTCGGCGGTCACAAGCGCCGGGGGAATCCGGTTCCAACTGGAGACATGGTGAGGCACGCTGTGGCCGGCATCGCCCGGCACGACGTCCGAAATCTTGCACGCGGCCCGTTCTGCGGCATCCTGAAGACCGCGATCGCCGGTTCGGCCAAGCAATGCGAGGCCGACGACAATCGCTTCCAACTCGTCCGCGTCGAACATCAATGGCGGCAGATCATAACCTGATCGCATGACATAGCCGACCCCGGCTTCGCCCTCGATCGGCAGCCGGCTTGCCTGCAGCGAGGCGATATCGCGGTAGATTGTCCGCTTTGTCACCTCAAGTCGCTCTGCGATCTGCTGCGCCGTGACCGGTGCCTGTGCCTGGCGCAGCATCTGGATGATCTCGAAAAAGCGGGTCGAGCGGGTCATGGGGCACAATACCAGACGACTGCTGACAGATACATGTCAGCAGTCGTCTGTTACGCCTCGCTAAGTTTTTATTGCCGGAGAGCACAGATGTTTGAAACTTACCGTGCGAGATCGGGCACCCTTGCCCCGGTCTGGCGCCTTGAAATCCAAACGCGGCCGCATGACGCCAACCGACTCCTCGATGCCATTGTGGCCGTGGACCCGCTGGTCTATGGCCGTTACCGCCGCAACGCAGCGGTTTCAGCCGTTGGCGCGGAAACCGGCCAGCCGCAGGAAAACTCGACCACCACCAACCATTTGGAAGGGTTTGAAGTCGGGGGCACGGAAACCTATCCCATGGTGCAACTTTTCGTGTCCATCGAACGAAACGCGAAGATCCTCGAAAATGTGATGAATGCGGTCATCGATGCGCATCACTACGAAGAACCCGTGATTTACATCCGCGAGGAATGGGCAAGCCGTGCCGCCTACGACCCGGGCAGCAGCAATCCCAATCGCTGGTGGAATGACGGTCGCGGCCTGCCTGAACAAGTGCCTTTCGGCATTGAAACCGAAGAGAGAAAACAAGAGCCGAGCCATGACTGACACGACAATAATGCAATCGGGTTTCGATACGCGTCCCATCGAAATGCAACCCATGTGGCTGATTATGTTCCAGGCGCCGCATGAAGATGTGGACCGTATCTTTGAAGCCGTGACGGAGGTGGCGCGCTTGGAACAGGGCAATACCGACCGAAACAGCTATCGCGCCCATGCCGGAACCGAGTATTACCGCCCGCTCGAAGGCACACCCACCGGGGCTGAAGAAGACACGCGCCAGCGTCCGGATGTCGATGAAATGCGCTTTTTCATCCCGCGGGATCGCCAGCTTCTGAACCGGGTGATTGAGGCGATCTACGCAGTCCACAGCTACTATGAACCGGTGATCACGGTAGCCGAGGTACTGCGCAGCGAGTGCAAAGGTCTCGACGACCGGGACAACCCCCACCGTTGGTGGAACAAGGAAGGCGACTGGAAAGACGCTTGATCGGCGGATTGGGTGCAACGCCGATGCTCACCCGTGCGGCCGGGTCCAGAAATGCTCCCGGTCACCGGTCAGTTGCTCCGCAAGATCGTCGATGGCTTCGACCACGGCGAGCGCCTTGTTGTATTTCTCATGAAAGGGCGGGGAACCGGCCTGTATGCGTACGGCACCTGCGCGCCCGGTCTGCAGCTTGGCAAGAACGTCGGAAAGGGAATAGGGAGAACGGCGGCCCTGGGACATGGATCATCAGCTTTCTCCGCAATGTCGTCTGCCCCCGACAAGC
>JBCCOK010000048.1:0-38171 GCA_039025395.1 Pseudomonadota bacterium | reverse complement strand
TCAAATCCGCAAACCACACGCAAACCAATGATGCATAGCGTGTCCTGGTCGAATCTGAAGTTCGTACGGAGTCTGCCGTACATCCGGCGAACTTCAGATTCGGGACACGCGCCCGAGTGAGCCGATTTTCCGCCATCAAATGGTTCAATCTAACCCAGATTTGCTCTAAGGCTTCAGGCCGTTCCCCGCCGCCATATCCAGAAAAGAACACCTGCGATAATCGCCAACAGCACAAAACCCGGGACGGCAAACATCGCAACGCGCGACAGATGGCTCCAGATCTCCGGGATAACCGATGCATCCCTGCCGAAGCGATAGGCGAGTGTCGTCCAAAATCCGACCCAAAGCGCTGCGCCGACGGCGTTGGCGATCAGAAAACGCAACCAGTGCATGCCGGCCGACCCGGCCGCAATGCCATTGAGTTGGCGCAAAAGCACAAAGAACCGGGCGAAGGCAACGATGATCGGACCGCGCTTCTGGATAATGTCCTCCGCGGCCTGCAAGCGCTCGTGTGTAATGCCGAAGCGGCTGCCATGATGCACGATCAAAGGCCGTCCAAGCTTGCGACCGATAATATAGCCTACATTGTCGCCAACGACTGCCGCTGCAAAGGCCGTCAGCGCCACCCCTACAATACTGACCTTGCCGAGCGCGGCGAGACCGGAAGCAAAAATAAGCAACGTTTCCCCCGGCAGCGGCATTCCAAGCGCTTCAAGAAAGACATCAAGGAAAAGACCCGGCAATCCGTATTGCCGAATGAACGGTTCAATGTTGTTCAGCCATTCGAGCACGCTTCTTGCATCCGCCTCCCATATTCCGGCTATCCATCAATGAACCTACATCAATGGCCGATAATCATACAGCCGCAGAATTCGGTCCGTCTTGCAGCCGAGCGACCTTATGCGGAATTCAATTTCCAACTCACGATTGGTTGAAGCCGGGCGACTGGAAATCGGGCGCGGATCAGAGTAACCAGTGCCCATGAAACGATGGATTTGCGCGTTTATGCTGACGATTTGCGCCGTGACCTTTACGGTCGGAGCGCAGGCATATTGGGTTGACAGCGAGGCGTCTGCAACGCTGAATTCGGCTGCAGCAAGCGCACAAGTGGCGGAAACGGATGCCATGTGCTGCGGCGATGTTAAAGTGTTCGACAAAGCAGCCGCGCCCTGTTCCGTCGATTGCTCGTATCTTCCCGCTCCCAGCAATATGAGCACACCGGGCGATGCGTCCGGTTACGCCAATCAATCAGACACCTTGCCCTCTGCAGCGGGCGTTGCGACACCGTTGCGCCCGCCAGCCTCCTGATCGAGGCAACGCTCCGACAGCGACCGCGCCGAGACATCGCAACCACCCGATAGCTTTTCTTGCAAAGCCTTGGGTTGATGCCTGTCTGCATTTGTATGGCCGAACGCCGCCATTGCATCCGCATGCGGGTTGCGTGTCGGAAATTCATCTTCAAAAAAGCAATGCGCCCCCGTGACAAGAGGCAACAGAGGTCCGCGTGATGAAAACAACACAGCCGGTCAAACCTGACGCAGCAATTTCCAAGCTCTGCAGCCGAGCCCTATCGACAGTTTTTCAGCCAGAAGCGTTGGAACAGCACCAATGGAAAGCCACAGCGGTGGCATTTTGGACGCAGCCTGAAGGTGGGTTGTCATGACTTGTCGCTATAGTCCGACACGCCGTCAGTTCATGATTGGCTCTGCCAGCCTGTGCGGATTGGCAATCGCCGGCTGCACAACGACACAGCCGGTTACCGAGGAGCCCCTCGTGCCCCAGGTCAGCCGCACCTATGCGCTCATGTATGGTCCGAGGCCGAACGAACGATTTCCGATCCCCGCCGTCGACCTGAAGCGGGTGCCTGAGAAGTTCTACCGCAGACAGGTGGACTATTTCGGTCCCGAACCTGCGGGAACCGTCGTCGTCGATACGAGCCAGTTTTTTCTTTTCCTCATTCTCGGCGACAACAGCGCCATGCGGTACGGCGTTGGACTGGGCCGCGCCGGTTTCGAATGGTCCGGACGGGCAAGGATTGCGTGGAAGCAGGAATGGCCAAAATGGACTCCGCCCGCGACAATGATTGCGCGGGAGCCGGAATTGGAACGGTGGAGCGCGGCAAATGGCGGCATGCCGCCGGGCCTCAACAACCCGCTCGGTTCACGGGCGCTCTACATATTTCAGGGCAATGTCGACACGTTGTACCGAATCCACGGCACACCCGAATACTGGACCATTGGCAAGGCCGTTTCGAGCGGTTGTGTGCGGATGATGAACCAGGATGCGATTGATCTGTATAATCGCGTCCCTACGCCGTCGAGAATTCTGGTCACATGACGTTTCAATTGTGATGTCACTTTCTACTACTTTTGCAGCGCATGTGTCTTGAATTCACCCTTACGATAAACAACTTTCAGGTAAGGGAGTCTTCTGCGATATAAAGATCAAGAGGCACCAACTGGAGTGTGTGCTATGCCGCTGCTAAAGTCCGCCGCAATTTCTTCAATTGCCGTCTCCGCTGCGCTAACCGGCCTGACCGCCATCGTGCCGCCCGCCATGGCGGGCTGTTCTGATGGTCCAGGGGCAGGAGTCGACTGGTCCGACTGCCGCAAGCGAAACCTCATACTCAGGGGCACGACCCTGACAGATGCCGATTTGAGCGATACCGATCTGACATCGACGGATCTGCGTGACGCAGCGCTCGAAGGTGCTAACATGAACAAGGCCAATCTTTTGAAGGCGCATCTTGGCGGCGCATCGCTGGCAGGCGCGGATCTGGAAAAAATAGTCGGTTACAGGGCGCTCTTCCATGACACCGATCTCACCAATGCGAACTTCGAAAAATCTGAAATGCAACGGGCCGATTTCAGCGGATCGACAATAGTCAATGTCAACTTCGAGAAGGCGGAGTTGGGGCGTGCTGTCTTTTCCGGTGCCAAGCTGGACAATGTGAACTTTGACTTTGCCATATTGGCAAGGGCGGATTTTCGCGATGCAGAGCTTTCGGGATCCGTCAACTTCGCCTCCGCGTACCTTTACCTGAGCCGCTTCGAGGGACTCGATCTGTCCGGCGTCACCGGCCTTCAACAGTCGCAGATCGATCTGAGCTGCGGCGACGCAGAAACGATCCTTCCAGACGGCCTGACGCGTCCAGGCAGTTGGCCGTGCAATGATGACGCGGTCAATTGAGGCTATTCAGGCTTATCGCAGCTGAGCCCAGTTTCCGTAGAATAGGCCGTTGATAGCGGTGGAGATGACCCGGAAGAAGCGACCGCATTAGATCCCGGACGCAGTTTCCCCTGTTCACAGGGTCGGACGCCCATCCTCGGCGGGCCGGGCAAAGATCAGGACCCAGAAATTGCGATACTTTCCATCCGGACGCTGAACACGGGCAATGCCCATGCGCGTCACGTGCCGATTAAGCAGGTTCCTGTCATGATCGGGCGAACCCTTCCATCCAGACAGCGCGTGATCGAACGAGACATAGCCTGCTCCGAGGTTCTCGGCGCCGGCGTAGCTTTCATAGCCGGCGCGGTCCAGGCGGTTTGCAAGACCTCTGGCACTGTGGGCGCGCGTTCTCATGCTGTCCTTGCGCCCGATCAGACGCGCCATGTCTTCCGCCGCCTTGTCCAATTCAGGATCAAGCGACAGCCGCGGCAATCCGTTGGCAGTGCGATAGGCGTTGATCTTTGCCGCAGCGGCGCTGCGGTCGACCGCGACGTAGCTCAACTCGACCTTTGCTCCGCCAGTCGTGCTGCAGCCTGCCAGCAACACCAGCAACATCGCAAACAGCGGCGCTTTCATACCCCGAAAACGAGCCGTGTCAGCGGCAAGCCGGATTCGATAACCCATTTTCTTGAACCTCATTCCGCCGCTTCGTGCCCGTCCCGGCTCGTCAGCCAGTCCTTAAGATCGCCTGTGGCTGCGCTGATATCGGCGATGATTCCGTCGCGGGCCGCGATGACATCATACCTTTCGAGCGCACCGACAATGTCATGATGGATCAGCATGGCGTTGTCCAGATGCTGATGGTCGGCTGCGGTCAGGCGGAAATAGGGTCCCATGCGGAGCCAAAGGCTTTCGATTGCAGAAAGCAGCAGCGGCGCGCCGGCGCATCTGTAGATGTGATTGTGGAACGCCCAGTTCGCTCTCAGGTAGCCATCTATGTCGTCAGAGACGATGCTCTCGCTCGTGGCCGAGAAGTGTTCATAAAGGCGTTGCAGATCGGTTTCACCCATCGCCGGTACGGCCCTTTCGACAGCCAGCGACTCGAGCGCAACGCGCATTTCACTGATTTCCATGAGCGTCTGCACATCCAGCTTTGGCACGACAAGCATCCGGTTGTGGCCGACAACCAGCGCGTTTTCAACCTCAAGGCGGCGCAGTGCATCACGTACGGGCATGACCGAAACACCTACGGCTTCGGCGACCGAGCGTGTGCTCAAGGCCTGACCGGGCTGGAAGAAACCCGACATGATACGGTTGCGGAGCTGGAAATATATCTGCTCCTGTAATGTTGCTTTGGATACGGCTTCCAGTCCGCCGGCTTCGGCCGCGCGGTGCATGTTACTCTCCATAGGGAATCCAGATGTTTTTGACCTGAACCGCATTGCGGAGAAAGTGCCGACCGGCGGCAACATCAGGATCATACCAATCAGTGGCAAATCCATTGTCGACAAAGGTTCTTTTCATATTGCCGACAGAGCGTGCCTCAACCAACTCGGAAATCGCAGCATCTCCAAAAGCCCAAACCGAATCGACACCGTCATGGTTGGCCAGTGTTGCGGCAAGTTCGCGTGACCGGCCCGTAACGATGTTCACGACGCCGCCCGGGACGTCAGAGGTTTCCAGAACCTGATAGAAATCAGAAGCGATCAGACCGTAGCGTTCGCTCGGAACCGCGACGACCCGATTGCCCATGGCCACGAGCGGTGCGACGAGGCTGACAAACGCCAAAAGCGGAGCCTCATGCGGACAGATCACGCCCGCGACCCCGATCGGCTCATTCATGGCGAGCGCCACGCCGCGAAGTGGCGGGCTGTGTACGGCACCGTCGAACTTGTCGGCCCAAGCGGCATAGGTGAAAAGGCGGTCGACGGATGCCTCGACCTCGCTCTGCGCTTCCTCGGCGGTCGAGCCGGTTATTGCACTCAGGCGCGCCGCGAACTCCAAGGCCCGAACCGAAAGATTTTCGCCCAGATAATACAGGATCTGGGCGCGCAGATGGGTCGATGATGCCGCCCAGCCGGATGCCTTGTGGGCCGCCTCGACAGCATTGCGGATATCCTTGCGGTTTCCCTCTGACATCTCGCCGATAACGTCTCCGCCCGGCGATATGACCGGCAGCACGTAGTTGCCATCGGGGCGCACCTGCTTGCCGCCAATATAAAGTTTTGCCGTCCGGTCGACGGCCATCGGCGCGAAGCTTTCGGTGGATTCGACAACCGGCATGGGTGCCTCCGGTTGCCGCGGCTTTCGCGAGGCCCACGCCTTGGGTTTCAGATATTCGTATGCGCCTTCGATACCGCCTTCCCGGCCGTAGCCCGATTCGCGGTAACCGCCGAAGCCGACACCCGCGTCGAAAAGGTTTGTCGCGTTGACCCACACAACACCGGCCTTGAGCTGCGGTGCGATATCAAGTGCAAGGCTGATGTTCTCGCTCCAGACGCTGGCGGCAAGACCATAGCGAGTGTTGTTTGCAAGGGCGATGGCTTCGTCCGGCGTGCGGAACGACATCGCGACCATGACCGGTCCGAAAATCTCTTCGGTTGCGACCGTCGAAGCGGGCTCGACGCCGGTCAAGAGTGTCGGCGGATAATAGCAACCCTCATCAGGCATCGCTAATGCGGGTGCATAGGCGACAGCGCCTTCCTCGACGCCCTTGTCGACCAGATTGCGGATGCGATCGAGTTGCGCTTGCTCGATGATCGCACCCATATCGATGGCCTTGTCCAGCGGATGGCCGACACGCAGCGCGTTCATGCGTTCTTTGAGCCTGGCGATAAAGTGGTCATGTATACCTTCGTGAACCAGAAGGCGCGAACCGGCGCAACAGACCTGGCCCTGATTGAACCAGATCGCATCGACGACACCTTCGATAGCGCTGTCGATATCTGCATCGTCGAACACGATGAAGGGCGACTTGCCGCCCAGTTCGAGTGTCAGGGATTTGCCGCTTCCGGCGGTCTGGGCCCGGATTGTGCGGCCGACCTCGGTCGATCCGGTGAAGGCAATCTTGCCGACACCATCATGCGCGACAAGCGCTGCACCTGTCGAACCGTCGCCTGTGACGACATTCAATACGCCGTTGGGAAGTCCGGCACGCGCCGACAGCTCGGCAAACAGGAGCGCTGTAAGGGGCGTCGATTCGGCGGGTTTCAGAACAACCGTATTGCCGAAGGCCAGCGCCGGTGCCACTTTCCATGCGAGCATGAGCAACGGAAAATTCCACGGGATGATCTGACCGACTACGCCGATCGGCTGCTGATCGGCAAGCTCCGTATCCTGAAGTTCAGCCCAGCCGGCATGGTGATAGAAGTGCCGCGCCACGAGAGGGATGTCGAGGTCGCGCGTTTCGCGAATGGGTTTACCATTGTCGAGCGCTTCGAGGACTGCAAACAGCCGGGCATGACGCTGGACCATACGCGCCAAAGCATAAAGATGCCGCGCGCGCCTTCGACCGCCCAGCGCTTGCCAGGAGGTCTGGGCTTTTTCCGCGGCCATGACGGCAAGATCGATATCAGCGGCATTGCCCTGCGCGATCGTCGCCAGCGTATCGCCGGTCGCGGGTTCCAAAGTGTAAAATTTTGCGCCGTCGGCTGACGGGCTGAAGACGCCGTCAATAAAATGCCCAAAAGTGGATTGGTGACTTTCAAGCCATTTGCGAACATGGGCATCGGCTTCCGGAGCCGGGCCATAGTCGAGCGATTCGAAATAGTCTGCGACTGACATCCAGAAGTCCCCTATGCCATGGGGTGACGGTTGAAGGCCGAATAGCGGCCGGTCACATGATGCTCGAGCTGACGCTCGATATCGGCAAGGAGCGAGGATGCACCGAAGCGCAAAAGATCCGGCTCAAGCCATCGCCTCCCCAGTTCTTCCTTCACCAGAACCTGATAGGCCAGAACATCCTTCGCGGTGGAAATACCGCCGGCAGGCTTGAAGCCCACCATGTTGCCGGTGCGTTCCTGAAACTGCCGGATCATCCGCAGCATGACCAGACTGACCGGCAGTGTCGCGTTGGCGCTTTCCTTGCCGGTCGATGTCTTTATGAAATCCGCGCCGGCCATCATGCAGACCATCGCGGCGCGGGCGACATTGCGCAGCGTGCGAAGATCGCCGGTCGCCAGAATTGCCTTGACATTCGCTTGCCCGCAGGCAGCCCGATAGTCCCGCATTTCATTGTAAAGTGCCTGCCAGTCTCCGGTCAGGACATGCTCGCGGGTGACGACGATATCGATTTCTTGGGCACCGTCTGCGACGGACGCATCGATCTCGCGCAGCTTCGTCTCATGGGGTGAAAGCCCCGCGGGGAATCCGGTGGAAACGGCGGCAACGGGAATAAAAGTACCATCGAGCGCTCGGACCGCTTCGTCCACGAAACGGTGATACACGCAGACGGCACCGGTCGTGATCGTCCGGTCGGCCACGCCAAGCGCCTTTAGAAGATCATGGCGCACGGGCAATTTCGCCTTGGCACACAGTCGGCGGACGCGCGCGGCCGTGTCGTCACCGTTCAAGGTTGTAAGGTCAATGCAGGTCACAGCCTTGAGAAGCCACCCTGCTTGCGCGTCCTTCTTGACGGAACGGCGGCCAGAAAGTGTTGCACAGCGGCGTTCGACGGCCGAACGGTTGGTCTGGATCGCATTGATCCAGTCCAGTTCGAGCGGACAGCCCGTATTTCGTGCAAGCGTATTGCCACGGGAAACGGAGGCGACAATCCCGGCCTCACCCATCGGTAGAATCTCTGACATGGTTTTGGTGTTATGTGTGATCACACTTGGTGTCAATATTAAAACCGTCCGGTATTCAAAACGGTCCTACCCTTAGTCGGCAGTCTTTTGTCGAGGAAGTTTATTTTTCCTGCAACGCCAACCTGATACCGAGAGCACAGTAGATGGTACCGGTGAATTTGCCTTGCCAGCGAAGAATCGCCGGATGACGGCGAAGCATGCGGCCAACACTGCCTGCGCAGATTGCAACGACGATTGTGGTCAGCAGTCCCATCGCAACGAACAAAATGCCCAGTATGGAGAGCTGAAGTGCAACGGCGCCGTTTTCGAGGCGCACGAACTGCGGCAGGAAGGCAAGAAAGAACATCGCCGATTTAGGGTTGAGGACCTCGACAAGAACCGCCTGGCGAAGCGCCTGACGCGGCGTGATCGATAGCATTCCGCCCTGAATGCCGTTGAGATCGGGCCGTTCCAAAATCGCGCGGATGCCAAGATAGACCAAATAGGCGGCGCCGATATATTTGATGAGATTGAACAGGAATGCCGATGCGAGGATTATCGCCGACAGGCCTATAACGGCCATTGCGGTATGGATGATGTCGCCAATTGCAACTCCGAGCCCGGTCGCCATGCCGACGCGCGTGCCTGATGTGGTAGCTCGGGCAAGCGTCAATAGAACCGCCGGTCCGGGTATCAGCATGAAGCCGAACAAGATGACCAGATAGGTGATCAGCGTCGCCTGATCGATCATTGTGATCTACTCGGCCCAGGGAATTGCCGTCTAGACATGCTGACCGCCATTGATGTGGATCTCGCTTCCGGTCACGTAGGAAGAGCGTTCGGAGCACAGAAAATAGATTGTGTCGGCGACCTCTTGGGTCGATCCCAGCCTGCGCAGCGGAATCTTCTCGACCAGTTTCTCCGTGCCCGGGGACAGGATTGCCGTTTCGATCTCACCCGGCGCAATGGCATTTACACGAATATTATGGGGCCCGAAGTCCGCTGCCATCTCACGCGTCAGCGAGGAGAGCGCCGCTTTCGACGTGGCGTAGGCCGTCCCTGCGAAAGGGTGGACATGCGAGCCGGCGATGGAGGTGACATTGACGACGGATCCTGTTGCGGCCGCCAGTTCCGCAAAAAGGCCCCGCGCCATCAGAATGGGTGCAAAGAAGTTGACCTGAAATACCTCGCTCCAGACATCCATCGGCGTTTCAAGGGAATTCAACCGTTTGCCATCATCTGTTTTGGGTGAGATCCCGGCATTGTTGACCAGCGCGTGCAACTGGCCGCCTTCCTTTTCCAGCCGGTTGCGGATTTCTGCCACCCCGGCAGCAATATCAGCTGTGTCCGAGAGATCGACCTTGATGTGATCCTCGGGCCCGGCTGGCCAAGGGCAATTTTCCGCAAAATCCTGCCGCGAGCAGGTGATGACCCGCCAGCCTTCGGCTGAGAAGCGCTTTACGGTCGCGTGTCCGATGCCGCGGCTTGCGCCGGTCAGAACCAGTGTGCTTCGGCCGGACTCATCAGCCATCGATCGTCTCCGTGCGGCTTTCGTGTTTCCCTATTTAACGCAACAGCAGCGCGATAGCGAGTGCGCGGCACGATTTTGCCGATCCCCTTGCCGCCTTATTGGCAGGGCTGGTAGAGCGAGGTGAGATTAGCGTGAACGATCATCGATGTTGCAGCCTCTGCCAAGGCTTCCAGTCAGCGAAGCGATACCCGAACTCCAGTCAGCCCTCGTCAAGGGAAGATCGGCCGTCCTTGCCGCACCCCCTGGCGCCGGCAAGACAACCCTGGTGCCGCTCCACCTGCTGGCCGAAAAATGGCTGGGAGACGGGAAAATCATCATGCTCGAGCCGCGCCGGCTTGCAGCGCGTGCCAGCGCCCGGCAGATGGCGAGGTTGCTCGGTGAAAAGATCGGCCAGACTGTCGGTTACCGGACAAGGCTCGACACCCGCGTTTCTGCGGCAACACGCATCGAAGTGGTAACCGAGGGCATCTTCTCGCGGATGATCGTCGACAATCCCGAATTGCCCGGCATCTCGGCCGTCATTTTCGACGAGTTTCACGAACGTTCGCTCGACGCCGATTTCGGTCTCGCCCTTGCACTCGATATTCAATCGGCGCTGCGCACCGATCTCAGGCTGCTTGTTATGTCGGCGACCCTTGATGTCGCGCGTGTGGCCCGGCTTCTGGGCGATGCGGCAGTGGTTGAGTCTCATGGACGCAGCTACCCGGTGGACGTCCGTTATCGCCAACGGCCGGCCGGAGAGCGGATCGAACCTGCCATGTGCGCCGCCGTGCTCGAGACCCTGGAGAAGGAGACGGGTTCGATCCTGGCATTTTTGCCGGGCCAAGGCGAGATTCGCCGCACCGCAGACCTTTTGGAGGCGGCGGGTGTTGGCGACGCAATCGTCACACCTCTTTACGGCACGCTACCTGGCAAGGAGCAGGACGCCGCCATTCGCCCGCCGGAGCCGGGAACCCGCAAGATCGTTCTTGCAACATCGGTGGCGGAAACCTCGATCACCATCGACGGCGTCCGGATCGTCATCGACAGCGGTCTGCAGCGATTGCCGGTTTTTGAACCAGCGACCGGAATCACCCGCCTCGAGACAGTGCGCGTTTCTCAGGCGTCGGCCAACCAGCGCGCCGGACGCGCCGGGCGAACCGAGCCCGGCGTTGCAATCCGTCTGTGGCGGCTGGAGCAGACGGCAGCCCTGCCCGAGTTCACGCCGCCGCAGATCCTTGCCAGCGACCTGAGCGGACTTCTCCTCGACAGCGCGGCATGGGGCGTGCGCGAACCGGAGTCGCTGAAGTTTGTCGATCCGCCGCCGCGACCCGCGGTTGCCGAGGCGCGCGCACTCTTGCAGAGCCTGGGCGCGCTTGACACCACCGGCCTCTTGACGCGAAGGGGCGAAATCATGCGCGGTCTCGGCCTTGCGCCGCGGCTGGCGGCAATCGTTGTGGGCGCGGCACAAACAGCGACCGCTTACCACGGCGCCGAGCTTGCAGTGCTGCTGAGCGAACAGGGCCTGGGCGGCTCGTCCGTCGATATCGATGAACGCTGGCGCCAACTGCGCGGCGACCTCAGCACGAGGGCAGAAGGTGCCCGTAAGCTCGCCCGACGCATCGCCGAAAGGGCTGTGAAAGACAATCCCGAAGCGAAGCCATCGAAGCCTGCGGCGCTGGCCGGGCCGCTGTTGCTGCAAGGGTTTGCCGACCGTGTGGCAAGACGCCGTGGCGATACGCCGAGTGGCGAATGCCGCTTCACGCTGGCAAACGGCCGTGGTGCCTATGTGGATCGCGACGACCCGCTGGCGACGCAAGACATGCTGGTCGTCGCAGATTTGACCGGCCGCGCCGCTTCACAGCGCATCCGTGCCGCAGCTTTCACCGATATCGCGACAGTCGAGAGCGTCTTGGCCGATCATATCGTCGAAACGGACGAAGTCGCCTTCAACGAGAGTGCGCGCGCAGTCAAGGCGCGGCGTGTGCGACGCTTGGGCAGCCTCGTGCTTTCAGAGCGTGTCATCGCCGATCCCCCCATAGACGCACTGCGTGATGCAATGGTGTCCGGCCTGGAGACACTGGGTATCGACGCGTTGCCATGGACCGAGGCTGCAAAACAATTGCGGAGCCGAATTCAATGGCTCTACAACAAAGAGGGCGCGCCCTGGCCGGATTTGTCCGATACCGCGATGCTGGCTTCAGTGGACCTTTGGTTTGCGCCCTACCAGACCGGTGTCAGCCGGTTCGACCGGATCGACCCGGCTGGCATAAGGCATGGGATGATGGCGATGGTGCCGTTTGATCTGCACGGTGAACTCGATCGCCTTGCGCCGTCGCATTTCATAACGCCTGCTGGATCCAACCTGCCGATCAACTATGAAGGCGATGCGCCGGTGCTTGCCGTTCGTGTGCAGGAAATGTTCGGTCTGCGCCAACATCCCGCTGTGTGCGGCGGGCAGGTCCCCCTGATCCTGGAACTCCTGTCGCCCGCGGGGCGGCCGATCCAGACAACACAAGACCTGCCGGGTTTCTGGGCCGGGTCATGGGCGGAGGTCCGTGGCGACATGCGCGGACGCTATCCCAAACACGCCTGGCCGGAGGATCCGGCATCTGCTGAAGCCACACGGCGTGTCAAACATGCGCGGAAGCGATAATATTATCGGCTAACAGAAAAGCGCAGGCTGACATGGAATTATCCGACTACATCGCCGAGACCCGAAGCGCCAACCATCTGCGAATGCGTACGCTGATCCGACTGCGTACGCTTGCCATTATTGGTCAGAGCGTAACCGTCCTCGGGGTAGCGTATGGTTTCCAGTTTCCCGTGCCCGTTGCTTCCTGTTTCCTGCTGATTGCTTGTCTGGCGCTTCTGAACCTGGCCTTGCGCGTCCGGTACCCCGCGACACATCGTCTCAACCCGACCACGTCGACACTGGTCCTCGGCCTCGACATCCTCCAGCTCTTCGGCCTGCTTTTCCTGACGGGCGGTCTGTCCAATCCGTTCGCTGTTCTGGTGTGCGTACCGGTGATTGTCGCGTCTTCCTCTTTGCCGGTACGCAACATCATCGTGCTCGGTGTAACAGCGGTTGCGGCGGTCACGGTGCTGGCATTTTATCACCGGCCGCTGCCTTGGTATCCAGGAGAGACATTTACCGCGCCCCTCGTCCTGATTACCGGAAACTGGATCGCAATCGTTTCGACAGCCGGCTTTGCCGCCTTTTATGCCTACCGCGTATCAGCGGAGGCAGAGGAGCTGGCTGATGCTCTGGTGGCAACCGAATTCACGCTGCAGCGCGAACAGCACCTTTCAGCACTCGACGGACTGGCCGCAGCTGCCGCGCATGAACTCGGAACACCGCTGGCTACGATCACCCTTGTGGCACGGGAGATGGAACGCGCGCTGGCAAATGACGAACGTTTCGGAGAGGACGTGCAGTTGCTTCGCACACAAAGCGAACGCTGTCGGGACATTATGCGACGGCTAACGACGCTTGCATCGGCTGACGACGAGCATATGCGCCGCCTGCCGCTGTCTTCGCTGATCGAGGAGGTCATCGCGCCGCACCGGGAGTTTGGCGTTGAGATAAAGGTGGAAAGAAAGAGCGGATCTCAGGGCGAGCCGGTCGGACAGCGCAATGCTGGCATTGTCTTCGGACTTGGCAATCTGGTGGAGAACGGTGTCGATTTCGCGCGCTCGGCGGTTACTGTCACCACCGAATGGGACGCCGGCCACGTCGTCATAAAGATTGAGGATGACGGGCCCGGTTTTTCAGGCGACGTATTGTCGCGCATCGGAGACCCCTATGTGACCCACCGGCCACCGGGCGGCGACGCCATTGCCGGAGGTCTGGGGCTGGGCTTGTTCATTGCGAAAACGCTTCTTGAACGCTCCGGTGCGGTGCTAAGCTTTACCAACAGTATAGCGACGGGAGGCGCATGTGTGACGATTACATGGCCCCGCGCAGCCATGGAAATTGGCGACAAATGAGGTCGCTGCGCGCTTCGAAACTGCTGGAATTTTACACCGCCAACCCTAAGTGGTTCAGGAAATACAAAGGAAACTCGGATGACGAGCGTTGAGATGGAAAATGGCACCGGTGAGCTTATCGGCGACGATACCTCCCTCTTGATCGTCGATGATGACGGGCCATTCTTACGTCGGCTTGGCCGCGCTATGGAGAGCCGCGGTTTTGAAGTGCAGCTGGCCGAAACCGTCGCGGAAGGCCGAGCAGCGATCAGGGCGAACGCACCCAAATACGCTGTAATCGACCTGAGACTGGAAGACGGAAACGGGCTGGAGTTAATCGAAGTAATCCGGACCGCGCGCGACGACACGCGGATTATCATGTTGACGGGATACGGAAACATTGCGACCGCGGTCAACGCCGTAAAGCTGGGTGCCATCGACTATCTGGCAAAACCAGCGGATGCCGACGATGTCTTTGCCGCACTTACACGGGAACCTGGCGAGAAGGCCGAGCCGCCTGAAAATCCGATGTCGGCAGATCGAGTCCGATGGGAGCATATTCAAAGGGTCTACGAAATGTGCGACCGCAACGTGTCGGAAACCGCACGCCGTCTCAATATGCACCGGCGGACGCTGCAGCGCATCCTCGCCAAGCGCGCGCCGCGCTGACGGCAGGAAAGCCGGTCTAACGTCAACCCCGCGCTTAGCGCGACCGGTCTATGCGCGCTGGTAGGCTTTTTGTTCTGCAATAAGAAGCCGGTCGGCGCCGGCGCGAGCAAAGCGCAGTGTCAGCGCCTTGCGCGTGGCGGGCGCCAGCTTGTGAACCGGTGCATCCCGGACAATCTCGGCCGCATATCCATCAGACAGGATCATGCCGCATTCCGTGGGAAATATCTCCAATGGCACCCCGGAGTGCGTTGCGAAAAACAACCGGTCGCAATGGTGATGGTAATCGGACCACTTTTTGTCGGCTTTCAGATCTTCGACCGAGGATTTGATTTCGATGATCCAGAACTCGCCTTTCTCCGATAGGCTGATCAGATCCGCGCGACGGCCGTCGGCAAGGTTCAGTTCCGGCAGCAGCGCGTGTTTCATTTCGTACAAAAGACGCTGGACGCCGCGGCGGACGAGCAATGCGCGCTCAGACTGCCTTCCATCGATAAGGGCCGAACCACGATGCGGCGAAACGATCGGCATCGATACAACTGCCTTCAGTTTGTTCCGTTAATGTTCCGTCCGCACGCTGACACGTCGAGGTTCACTTTGCAAGGGCCGGCAGGCGTTGCAAGATTGCAATAATCGGCCAACGTGTTGTGTTCACCAAAGAATTACTGGCCTACCAATGCAGAATAGGCAATGTTATTGAAACAAAACTCGCATATGAAGGTTCGATCGTTCAGTTTACAAGCAGGGGGAAACATGAAGCGACGTGAGCTTATTTCGGGTATTGGCGTGACGGGACTTCTCGCGCTCGGAGGGTGCGTCAGCGCTGGCCCGGATATTCCAAGGCAGGTCTTTACCAGCGAATATGGTACCGTAAGGGATGGCGGCTACACCATTCCAGCGGTTCCGATCGATCAGGTGCCAAAGCAATTTCATCGCCAGATCGTTACCTACAATACGAGGGAAGAGCCTGGCACGATCATCGTCGATACAAGGAAACGTTTCCTCTATTACGTGCTGCCCGGCAACCGTGCCGTGCGCTACGGGATCGGCGTCGGCAGAGCCGGATTTGCCTGGGAAGGCGAAGCATATGTGTCATGGAAACAACCCTGGCCGCGCTGGCACCCGCCAAAAGAAATGATTGCACGCGAGCCGCGTCTTGCGAAATATGCGGACGGTGGACAGGATCCGGGCCTGGACAATCCTCTCGGAGCCAGAGCTCTTTATCTCTTTGACTTTAATGGCAAGGATACGCTTTATCGCCTGCACGGATCGCCGGAGTGGAGATCGATCGGAACTGCTGCCTCTTCAGGCTGCATCAGGCTGATGAACCAGGATGTTATCGATCTCTATGAGCGGGTTCAGCCCGGACGCGATACCAAGGTCGTCGTTATTCAATAAGTCTCAATCAGCGAAAATCACCCGGACGCCGGTCCGGGTGATTGTGTCTAAGCGTGTGTTACTCCGCTGCGGCAACGGCACGCTTGGCCATGACCTTGACCAGACTGGCCCGGTAATCCGCCGAAGCATGAAGGTCGGACAAAAGCTCGGCAGGATCGACATTTACGCCATCAAGTGCGTCGGCGGCAAAATTGGCGCTGAGTGCGGTTTCCATATCGCTAGCGCGGAATACGCCGTGGCTTCCCGCTCCGGTTACCGCGACCCGGACCCCGTTACCGTCCCTGGCAACAAAAACCCCTGCCATTGCATAGCGCGATGCCGGATTGGGGAACTTCTGGTACGCAGCACTTTGCGGCGCATCGAAAGTGACCGCGGTTATGATCTCATCATGGCCGAGGGCTGTTTCGAACATGCCAACAAAGAAATCAGATGCATCGATCTGACGGCTGTTTGTATGAATGACTGCGTTGAGCGCCATCATGGCTGCGGGGTAGTCCGCCGCCGGATCGTTGTTGGCGATCGACCCGCCAATCGTGCCCATGTTGCGCACATGGGGGTCGCCGATATATCCGGCGAGATCGGACAGTGCCGGGCAAACGGCGCGTAATTCCGACGAGTTGGCGACATCGGCGTGTTTGGTGCAGGCGCCGATTGTCACCTTGCTTCCGGTAACAGATATGCCGTTCAGATCGGCAATGTGGCGCAAATCGATCAAGTCACTTGGCGCAGCAAGGCGGTGCTTCATCGTCGGGATGAGCGTGTGTCCGCCAGCGAGAAGCCTGCCATCTTCGGCACTGGCCATGAGGCTTGCAGCTTCCTCCACGGAGGAGACACGATGATAGTTTGTCTTGTACATTTGCGTGTCCTTTCCCTTTAGCGGTTCATGGCAGCCCACACCGCCTGTGGCGTTGCGGGCATGGCAAGATCGTTGGTACCGATGGCACCGGTGATGGCATTGATCACCGCAGGCGGCGAACCGATGGCGCCGGCCTCGCCGCAGCCCTTGAGGCCAAGCGGATTGGATGGGCTTTCCGTCTTTGTCGTTTCCACGGTGAACGATGGCAGGTCGACGGCGCGCGGCATGGTATAGTCCATGTAGCTTCCCGTCAGCAGGTGCCCGTTCTTGGCGTCGTAGGCACAGGTTTCCATCAATGCCTGTCCGATGCCTTGCGCCACCCCGCCATGCACCTGTCCTTCCACAATCATCGGATTGATGATGGTGCCGAAATCGTCAGCAGCGACAAACTGGGTGATGTCTGTAACGCCAGTTTCGGGATCAACCTCGACTTCGCAAATGTAGCATCCAGCGGGGAAGGAGAAGTTGGTCGGATCAAAGAAGGCCGTTTCCATCAGGCCGGGCTCCATCCCGTCCGGAAGATTGTGCGCCGTGTAGGCAGCGAGCGCCAACTGGAACCATGGCAGCGTCTTGTCGGTTCCGGCCACTTTCAACTCTCCGCCCTCGATCACGATATCTGCCTCGTCGGCTTCCAGCAGATGCGCGGCGATTTTCTTCGCCTTTGCCTCCACCTTGTCGAGCGCCACGGAGATCGCCGACATGCCGACAGCGCCGGAGCGCGAGCCGTAGGTGCCCATTCCCATCTGCACCTTGTCGGTATCGCCATGGACGATGTTGACCGTGTCGATGCCGACGCCAAGCCGCTCCGCGACGAGCTGCGCAAAGGTTGTCTCATGGCCCTGACCGTGGCTGTGGGAGCCGGTCATCACCTCGATCGTTCCGACCGCATTGACCCGCACTTCGGCCGATTCCCAGAGACCGACGCCGGCGCCTAGCGAGCCGACGGCTTTCGACGGGGCTATGCCGCAAGCCTCGATGTAGCAGGACAAGCCGATGCCGCGCAGCTTGCCCCTGGCAACCGACTCCGCCTTGCGGGCGGGAAAACCATCGTAGTCGGCGGCTTTCATTGCGGCATCGAGACAGGCACCGAAGTCTCCGCCATCATAGGTCATGATGACAGGCGTCTCATGCGGAAACTCGGTGATGAAATTCTTGCGTCGCAGTTCCGCGGGACTGACGCCGAGTTCGCGCGCTGCCGTTTCCATCGCCCTTTCAACGATATAGCTTGCCTCTGGCCGTCCGGCACCGCGATAGGCATCTACCGGTACGGTGTTGGTATAGACAGTGCGAACATTGGCATGGATGTTCGGCACATCGTACTGGCCCGAAAGCAAAGTCGCATAAAGATAAGTCGGCACAGAGGATGAAAACAGCGACATGTAAGCGCCGAGATTGGCCAGGGTATCAACCTTCATGCCGGTGATACGGTTATCGGCGTCAAAGGCGATCTTGATATTGGACACGTGGTCACGGCCATGGGCGTCCGTCATGAACGCCTCAGAGCGGTCGGCGACCCATTTGACCGGCACGCCGGTGCGCTTCGAGGCCCACAGGCAGACGATCTCTTCAGGATAGATGTAAATCTTGGAACCGAAACCGCCGCCGACATCCGGGGCAATCACACGCAGCTTGTTTTCCGGCGCAACGTTATAGAAAGCGCTCATCACGAGCCGTGTCACATGCGGATTTTGCGACGTCGTCCAGCAGGTGTAGTGATCTTCGGCTTCGTTGTAGAGGCCGATGGCCGCACGCGGTTCCATAGCGTTGGGTATCAGCCTATTGTTGGTCACATCGAGGCTGGTGACATGTGCAGCACTCGCAAGTGCCGCATCAACCGCCGCGCTGTCGCCGATTTCCCAGTCGTAAATCAGATTGCCAGGCGCATTCTCGTGGATCTGCGGGGCGCCCTCGGCAAGCGCGTCAGCGGACTCGGTTACCGCCGGCAACTCCTCATAGTCAATATGAACCGCCTCGATAGCTTCCCAAGCCTGAGCCTTTGTATCAGCGACCACGACGGCAATCGCATCACCGACATAGCGGACCGTGTCCGTTGCAAGCGGGCGCCAGTCACCCATGTTCATTGGCGACCCATCCTTCGAGTGGATCATCCAGCCGCAAATCAGGCTGCCGATGCCGTCTTCGGTGAGTTGCTTGCCGTCGAGGATGTCAATGACGCCAGGCAATTCCAACGCTGCAGTCTTGTCGATACCGTTTATTTTTGCATGCGCATGCGGGCTTCTAACAAACACCGCATGTTTCATCCCCGGTACGGTTATATCGTCGGTATACCGGCCCTTGCCGGTGAGAAAGCGCTTGTCTTCCTTGCGCGCAACACGTGCGCCGATACCTTCAGCACCCATTTTGAAATCTCCCTTTGACGGATGTCATTCAAGCTGTTCCAGAGCCGGCTAAGCAGCACGCAATGACGTATTGCCGAACCTTGTGGTCGTTGAAACAGTTCGCATCCCTATCGCGTTGAATTGGAATTACTCTGCTGCCTGCTGGGCGTCTGCCATCTCGGACGCAGCGGCGAGGATTGCCTTGACGATGTTGTGATAGCCCGTGCAGCGACAGATATTGCCGTCCAGTTCGGCACGAACCTTTGCCTCATCGAGCGAAGCGCCGTGGCGGTTGATCATGTCGGTTGCAGCCATGATCATGCCGGGCGTGCAAAATCCGCATTGCAGACCGTGAAATTGCTGAAACGCCGCTTGAACGGGATGCAGTTCTCCGCCGGCGGCGAGACCTTCGATCGTGCGCACTTCGGAACCGGATGCCTGGGCCGCAAGCATGGTACAGGCCTTGACCGCTTCTCCGTCGACATGAACCACACAGGCGCCGCATTGTGACGTATCGCAACCCACATGGGTGCCGGTCAAACCGAGATCGTCGCGCAGAAAATCAACCAGCAAAGTGCGGTCTTCGGCTTCTGCGCTCACTGAACGCCCATTTACGGACATGGTTATGTTTGGCATGCATCTCCTCCACAAATTACGCCGACAGGTTTCCCGGATTGTCCGCGCTTTGGTTTATTGTTTCAGGCCGCTGACGGTCCAAGGCGAAAGCCGGTCGAAAGACCCGGAACGCCTTTTTGCCCGAATCGGCAGAGACCTATATTTTAATTGGTCTAATTCTATGGAGCCAGTATGGACAGATTGTGTCAAGTCCCAATCGGTCCTCGAACACGTCCGGCTCTACCTGAATACCGCATCTGGACATGCCGATTGCAGCGTTCAGATGCAGCGGCCACCGTCGACTTCCATCGCGACACCCGTCACCATGGACGCTTCATTGGAACAGAGAAAGCAGGCGGCATTGCCCATATCTTCCGGTGTCGAAAACCGGCCGATGGGTATGGTTGACAGAAACTTTGCCCGCATTTCCGGTGTATCCTCACCAAGGAAACTCTTCAGAAGAGGCGTTTCTCCGGCAACAGGCGTGAGCGCATTGACGCGGATGCCGTCGGGCGCAAGCTCCACCGCCATGGTCTTCGTCGCGGTGATCATCCAACCCTTTGACGCATTGTACCAGTTGAGCCTTGGCCGCGGACTGACGCCGGCGGTCGACGCAACGTTCAAGATTGCGCCGCTGCCGGCGGCTTTCATCAGCGGTACGATTGACCGCGCCGTCAGATAAACCGACTTGCAATTAACCGCGAATACGCGGTCGAAATCCTCTTCCGTGACTTCCGCCAGCGGCGCGGGCAGATGCGTTACGCCGGCGTTGTTGATCAGGATATCGATGCGGCCGAAATGCTCAATCGCCGCATCCGTCATGGCTGCGACGCTGATCGGATCCGAGACATCGACGGTGTGCGCAACAGCGTTGACGCCTTGCGCGACGGCAACATCGGCAGCCGCGTCGCCATTGATATCGGCGATCATGACCCGGGCTCCCTCGGCAATGAATTTGTTGACGATCCCGGCGCCAAAACCCGATGCGCCGCCGGTCACAATCGCCGTCTTTCCGCTTAGTCTCATGGCCGTTCCTCCAAAGCTTATCCGTGATGGGCTGCGACAGTCTTGAGAACAGAAAAGCCATAGAGAGCTTCAAAGCCCTTCTCGCGCCCGTGGCCAGATTTGCCAACGCCGCCGAATGGCAGTTCGACCCCGCCGCCGGCGCCGTAATTGTTGATGAATACCTGTCCTGAGCGGAGTTTCTTCGCGAGGCGCATCTGACGGGCGCCGTCGCCGGTCCACAGGCCCGCAACCAGCCCATAATCCGTGCCATTGGCAATCGCAACGGCCTCTTCCTCGGATGCAAACGGTATCATCACCTGTACGGGGCCGAAGATCTCTTCCTGCGCAAGGGGATGTTCGGGCGGCACATCGGCAATCAGTGCCGGTGCCAGGTAATGGCCGTCTTGCGGGGCTCCGCCGACGATTTCGCCGCGCGCGGCAACATTAAGACCGTCTTTCTCAGCGACGTCCAGAAAGCCGGTGACGATTTCTTTCTGACGGGCGGAAATGAGCGGTCCCACATCAAGATCGTCCTTCGCAGGGCCGACCCTCAAAGCCCGGTAACGCTCGGTCATGCGCAACAAGACGTCATCGTAAACGTCACGATGGACAAGAATGCGCGAAGAAGCAGAGCAGGTCTGACCGGCATTCTGTATACCCGCGTTGATCAGAAACGGCATGGCTTTTTCGATGTCCGCATCATCAAAGACGACCTGCGGGGATTTCCCGCCAAGTTCCAGCGTGACCGGAACGACATTGCGTGCTGCTGCTGCCTGAATCCGCGCACCGACAGCAACCGATCCGGTAAAGGAGACATGGTTTATGCCCGGATGAGCGGAAAGGGCCGCTCCGGCCTCTTCCCCCAGGCCCGGTACAACATTGAGGGCGCCCGCCGGCAGGCCGGCTTCGGCTGCGATGCGCGCAAAAGCCAAGGCGGTCAGGCAAGCTTCTTCGGCGGGTTTAAGCACCGCCGCATTGCCCATCGCAAGTGCTGCCCCGACAGATCGGCCGATAATCTGCATCGGGTAGTTCCATGGAACAATATGTCCCGTCACGCCGTGCGGCTCGCGCAGCGTATAAACCGTATAGCCATCGAGATAGGGGAGGGTTTCGCCGTGAACCTTGTCCGCCGCGCCGCCGTAAAACTCCATATAGCGGGCGAGTGCAAGCGCATCGTTGCGCGCCTGGCTCAGGGGTTTGCCGACATCGGCCGCTTCAAGCTCAGCAAGCGGCTCGATCCGTTCAAGCACCAGCGCGCCGATGCGGGAAAGGATGCGGCCCCTCTCGAGGGCGGTCTTTTTGCCCCACTCACCCTCCAGCGCAGATCGGGCAGACAGCACGGCCGAATCAATGTCGGATTGGCCGCCGCGCGCGATCTGACCGACCACTTCCCCCGTAGACGGGTTTTCAAGTGCAAGCGTTTCGCCGCTATCGGACGACAGCCATTCACCATGGATGAATATGTTCTCCGGATTAAAACCCCAGCTTTGCATGATACCCATCGGACATTCCTCCCTAGTTGGCCTCCCTAACTGGCCCTTACATGCTGGTCTATTTGGCGGCGACGGTGCGGGCCTCGCGCGCCTTCAGCGCGTCGTCCAGGATAGGTGTCGCCGCCAGCAGTTGACGCGTATATGCATGCTGAGGATTGCGGAACACCTCTTCAGTCCAGCCTTCCTCAACCACGCGTCCCGATTTCATCACCAGCACACGGTCCGTAATCGCGCGGACCACCGAAAGATCGTGCGAAATGAAAAGATAAGAGATTGCGAGGCGGTCGGAAAGGTCTGCCAGCAAATCGAGGATCTGCGCACGGATCGAAACGTCAAGGGCCGACACGGCCTCGTCGAGAACGATCAACTCCGGTTCGATGATCAGTGCGCGGGCAATCGCAATACGCTGGCGCTGTCCGCCCGAAAACTCATGGATGTACCTGTCCGCATCCGATGCGGACAAGCCGACATTTGTCAGTGCCGCTTCAATGCGCCGGCGCTTTTCGTCGGCCGAGGGCGGCTGGTCCAGCAGATGAAAGGGCTCCGCGATAAGCCGCTCGACGCGGTGGCGCGGGTTGAACGAGCTGTAGGGGTCCTGGAAGACCACCTGAATACGACGGCGCAGACTGCGGTCCGGTTCCGCAGTGCTGGAGGAGAAAGGGGTGCCGTCAAGCCTGATTTCGCCCGCCTGAACAGGATCAAGCGCAAGAATGGCGCGTGTCAGTGTCGATTTCCCGCAGCCGCTCTCGCCGACCAGGCCGACATTCTCGCCTCTGCTGATGGCCATCGAAACATGGTCTACGGCACGAAAATGACCCGGCGACCGGAATAGTGAGCGCCGCGGCAAGGGGTAATCGCGCACAACACCCCATACTTCGATAATCGGCTCCCCGCGGCCATCCACATGGACCGGGTTGCGGTGAGGCACATGATTGGATGCTTCAAACAGAGCTTTCGTGTAGGGATGTTTCATGCGGCGGAAGAGTTCGAGCGTATCGCCTTCTTCGACCACCGCGCCGTCCTTCATGATCACGATGTGATCGGCCATCTCGGCGACCACGGCCAGATCGTGCGTGATCAGGACCAGGCCCATACCGTCTTCATCAACCAGTTTCTTCAGCAGTTTGAGGATCTGCGCCTGCGTCGTGACATCAAGCGCAGTCGTCGGTTCGTCGGCAATCAACAGCTTCGGCCTGAGCGCAATCGCCATGGCGATGACCACTCGCTGGCGCTGTCCACCGGACAGGTCATGCGGGTAGCGGTCGAGCGGAAACTGATCTTCTGGCAAGCCGACCCGGTTGAGCGCCTGGCGCGCCATTTGCCGGGATTCGCTGCGCGATTTTCCAGAGTGCACAAGGATCGTCTCAGCCACCTGATCGCCGATCGTCTGTACCGGATTGAGCGCAGTCATCGGTTCCTGGAATACCATGGCAATGTCATTGCCGCGCAACGCGCACATGTCGTCTTCGGTAAATGTCTCCAGCGCATTGCCGTCAAAGCGGACCGATCCGCTCCAGGCCGATCCGACCGGCAGCAATTGCATAATCGCCATGGCGGTCATCGATTTGCCCGATCCCGATTCACCGACAACACCCACCACCTCGCCGGCGTCAACCTGGAGACCAACATCTTTGAGGACAGGAATGTCCCTGATGGAGAGTTCGAGATTTTCAATTTGAAGCAGGGCCATCAGCGCGCCCGCCTCAGTTTCGGATCGAAAATGTCGCGGAGGCCATCGCCCATGAGATTCAGTCCGAGAACCGTGAAGACGATGGCAAGACCCGGAAAAATGGCCACGTAAGAGGCGATATAGATGAGCGTCTGCGCCTCGGACAGCATGCGGCCCCAGCTCGGCATGGGCGGTTGCGTGCCCAGTCCGAAGAAGGCGAGACCCGCCTCGGCAAGAATGCCCAACGAAAACTGGATGGTGCCCTGTACGATCAGCAGATTGGCAAGGTTTGGCAATATGTGCTCGGCGGAAATCCGCGCCTTGCCCTTGCCGGCAACACGTGCTGCAAGAATGTAGTCGCGCTGCCAAAGCGACAGGGCGGCGCCGCGCGCCAGCCGGGCAAAGACCGGAATATTGAAAATACCGATGGCGGTGATCGCGTTGATGGCGCCGGGACCGAATACCGCAGTAATCATGATCGCCATAAGCAGGGCGGGAAACGCAAAAACGAGATCATTGGTGCGCATGATGATTTCGTCGAGGAGACTGCCATGCCGTGCTGCAGCAAGCAGCCCGAGCGGGACTCCAATGACGATCCCGATGCCAACGGCCACAAGGGCGACGGCAATGGATATGCGTGCGCCGACCATGATCATCGAAAAGATATCGCGCCCGAAGGCGTCGGTGCCGAACCAGTGCTGTGCCGAGGGTTGTTGCAATCTGCTCGGAATATCGATGTCGGTAACGTCGTAGGGCGTCCAGAAAAAGGAAATGAAAGCAGCCGCAATAAACAGGAGCGACAGCAGGAATCCGATCAAAAAGCTCGGTGAACTCGCAGCCGAGTACAACATGCTCCTGCGCTGGAAACGATTGACCGGCGTGTCGCTCATGATCGAGACCTCCTCAGTCGGGGGTCGGCAATCGCGTAGGTGACATCGACAATGAAGGTGACAAGGATGACGGCAAATACGAGGAGGAAAATGACGCTTTTGACGACAATCAGATCACGCTGGGTAATGCCCTGGAAAACGAGCCGGCCGAGGCCCGGCAGGAAAAACACATTTTCGATAATGATCGCACCGGCAAGCAGGAACGAAAACTGCAAGCCGATAATCGTCAAGACCGGTATCAGGGCATTGCGCAGCGCGTGCCGCCAAAGCGCCTGACGGCGCGTCAAACCCTTGGCGCGCGCGGTGCGGACAAAGTCCTCGCCAAGCGTATCAAGCAATGACGAGCGCATGACGCGCGCCAGGATCGAAGCCTGCGGCAACGCCAATGCAAGAGCCGGAAGCGTCAGCGCTTTCATGCCGGCAAAGAACCCGACCTCCCAACCGGGAAATCCACCGGCTGAAAACCAGCCAAGCGTGACGGCAAACAGCAAGACCAGCAGCATGCCGAACCAGAAGTTCGGAACCGCTATGCCGAATTGGGTAATGCCCATGATCGAGACATCCGTCGGCGAGTTGCGCCGCGCAGCAGCCAATACGCCGACCGGAAATGCAATGATCGTCGACAGGGCAAGGGCATAGATCGCCAGCGGCAAGGATACCCACATCCGGTCGACAATCAGCTCGCGCACCGGCACACGATAGGTATAGCTGATGCCGAATTCGCCCTGGAGCAGGCCGGTTATCCATTGCCAGTAGCGTACAGGCGCAGAGGCGTTGAGACCGAGGCTGTCGCGCAAAGCCGCAACGGTTTCCGGTGATGCATTGAGGCCCAGCATGAAGGAGGCGGGATCGCCGGGCACAACCTCGATCACCAGGAAAATGATAATGCTGGCGGCAATGAGGCTTAGGGTCAAGGAGACCAGCCGCTTGATCACATAGGCGAGCATACGGCGGGCCTGATCAATGGGGGTGAATGGGCGGGGCCCAAAGACCGGCCCCTACCCTTGTGTTCGTGAATCTCAATCTTCCCAGAAGACGCCGGTCATATCGGCCGCCTGTGTCGGCGCATTTTCCCAAACGCCCTGGAGCTTGGCGTTTATGACACCTGTATTGGCGAGCTGAAAAAGATAGCCGTTAACAAAGTCATCGGCGATTTTCCGCTGCGCGGCCTTCAAGAGCATGTCGCGTTCGGCAGTGTCCGTTGTGTTGTTGAGGTCCTCGATGATCTTCTGAAATTCAGGACTGTCATACTGAAAATAGTAGTCGGGCCGGGCATAAATACCGATATCAAGCGGTTCGGTATGGGCAACGATCGTCAAACCGAAGTCCTTGCCCCTGAAGACCTGTTCAAGCCATTGTGCCCATTCAAGGTTGGTGATTTCCGTTTCAATGCCGACATCGCGCAGTTGGGCCGCAATGATCTCGCCGCCGCGGCGGGCATAGACTGGTGGCGGCAGTTTCAACGTGGTCGTGAAACCGTCTGGAAATCCGGCTTCCGAAAGCAGGGCTCTGGCCTTGTCCGGATCGTAATCGGATTGGGCTGTCAGATCGATGTAGGAGGGATGATGCGGCGCAAAATGCGTACCGATCGGCGTCCCGAAGCCAAACATTGCACCGTCAATAATGGCCTTGCGGTCAATGGCATGGGCGAGCGCCTCGCGAACCTTTGGGTTGTCGAAAGGAGGCATCTCATTATTCGTGGACAGGATCGTCTCGCCTTCAGTCGAACCGGTCAGGACCCGGAACCTCGGGTCCGCCTCAAACTGCGGAAGGTTCTCCGGCGCCGGAAACGGCATGAATGTGTCCACGTCGCCGGCCATGACGGCTGCGAATGCGGCGGTCGGGTCTGAGATGAACTTGAACGTCACATTTTCGAGCTTTGCCGGCTCGCCCCAATAATCCGGGTTGCGTTCCATCTCGACCCGGTCACCCTGCACCCAGTCGACGAACCGGAAGGCTCCGGTGCCAATCGGGTTGGTGGCGTTGGTCGCAGCGGTTTCCGGTGACACAATGACCGCGTCGCCCCAGGCAAGATTGAACAGCATGCTGCCATTGGGCTCCGACAGGATGACCTTCACCGTGTTTGGATCGATCACCTCGATGGAGGCGATGTCTTCGTAAAGCGCCTTCTGCGCATTTGTGGACTCATCGGTACCGATCCGCTCCAGCGAGAACTTCACGTCATCGGCTGTCATGTCGGAACCGTCGTGAAACTTGACGCCTTGACGCAGATTGAAGGTGTACTCCTTACCGTCTTCGGACACCGTCCATGACTCTGCCAGTCCCGGGTTGATGCTGCCGTCACGACCGAACCGGGTCAGGCCTTCGAAGATGTTCGCATAGGTCACCTGATCGATTGCGCCGGCAGCGCCCGAAGTCGGATCGAGGTTCGGCGGCTCAAGTTGGGCCCCGACCGTAATGTCGGTGCGCGCAGCCAAGGCTGCGGGGGCCAACGTGGACGAAACCGCGATCGCCGCTGCAATCGAGAGCGCCTTTATCTGGAAATTCATTCTTCTTCCTCCTGTTACGCTACCCTGTTTTTCGGGAGCTTAGCTTTTTGCAGTGCGGCATTTCAAGCGCGCAGCAGGCCCTTCAACGACTGTGCCATAATCTTTGTTGCATACCCACAGTATTGCCAGGGCCTCTGGACGGCGCGCCGTTGTTGCAGACATTTTGCTGGCTAATTATGAGCGTTGAGCCAGCCGAGCGTTGTCGGAATCATTTTCTCATCGAGCGTGGTCGGCCCGCTGAAGGCATCCCAGACATGGTCTGTGTCAAAAAGGACAAGCTGTTCTTCGCCGGGATGGTAATCGAGAAGGATTTGGCCGGCGGCCGGCTGCGGCGCGACCGTGGTGTCGCGCGAGCCGACAATGACCATCAGCGGTCCGGGATAGGCGGCAGCGGCGGCAGCCGGGCTCGTCGTCGGCAGTTCATGGTAAAACGCGCCCTTCAATGTCGTATCAACGCCCCAGGGCAAGGTCACAGTGTGCAGCGTTTGGGCGTCGCCGGCGATGGCCTTGTTAACGGTATCAGCGCCTAAAATACCGGAATAGGTCGCAAGCGGATTTGTGACCGGCGCCCACAAAATGGCCGATGTCACCTCCGGCCGCGCGGCGATGGCGTGGGTGGCGACCAGACCGCCTTGGCTCCAGCCGAGCACTGAAATCCTGCTGCCGTCGACTTCCGGATTTTCCCTGAGCCAGTCAATCGCGGCAACCGCATCCTTGATTTGTCCGCTGAAGGTCGTGTCTTCCCACTGGCCTTCGCTTTCCCCCGATCCGCGAAAATCGATCCGCAAACTGGCATAACCATTGTTTGAAAGTTCCCGGGCGGTGCGTTTGAAAACGCCATCTTCGGTGTCCTTGACGGGGAGTTCGTCGCGGGTTCCGGTAAATCCGTGAAGCATGAGCACGACAGGCGCCGGCGCGGTTGCCCCGTCCGGCGTTTCAAGCGTACCGATGACAGCCTGACCGTCCACCGGGATGGAAACGCGCATTTCCTTTGCCGCTGCCAGTCCGGCCGTTATGGAAAACAAGATGACCAAAGCCAGGCGAGACAGTGTCTTGGATGCTTGAAGTGCCATGCCAATCCTCTCTTGACGTGTATTGCCGCGGCAGCGGCGTGACCAATCAGGATGTTGGCACAAAAATGAAACCGGCGACAGGCAAAAGAGGCCGGGCCTTGAGCAAATCAGGTTTAGCCTGACTTGCTGTGGCCGTGCCAGTTGCCGTCGCGCCACATGGCATCAAACGCCGATTTGTAATCCGGCCAGGCAAACCGATAACCGCTGTCTTTCAGCTTGCTATTGGATACACGTTTGTTCTCGCCATAAAAGGAGCGCGCCATGGGTGTGAGATCGGCGGTTTCGAAAGGGATCTCGGGCGGCGGCTCGACGCCCATCAGCGTGCAGGCATATGCCACAACGTCCTGCGGCGGCGCGGGCAAATCATCGGTGACGTTCCAGATGCCATCAGCCTCCATGGCGCTTAGATGATCTGCGGCGCCGGCAATATCATCGACATGGATGCGGTTGAACACCTGTCCCGGCTTTACAAGCCGTCGCGCGTTACCGGCTTTGACGCGCATCATGGTGTTGCGGCCGGGACCGTAAATTCCCGACAAACGCATCACCGCCACCGGAATGTCACTGCCACGCGAAAATTCGAGCCACTGGCTTTCAGCCGCAACACGCCGCACCGAACGCTTCGAGGAAGGCCGGCACGCGGTTTCCTCATCAACCCAGTTTCCATCGTGATTGCCGTAGACGCCGACCGTTGAAAGATAGGCGGCCCACTTCAGGTTTGGCATGATCGTTTGCGGGTCCCCGCCGGTGATCCTCATGAGCGCATCGCCGCTTTCTCCCGGCGCAATCGACTTTACAAGATGGGTGACGCCGCGGAGCGCCTGTTTGACTTCATCTCTAAGCCTTTCGCCGTCAAAGGCAAACGGGCGAAGACCGGCTGCTTTAAGGGCGGAGAAGTTTTCTTCGGAGCGGGTCGTTCCGCCGCACCAATCGGCACGGTTGGCAAGCCGTGAAGCAATTGCCCTGCCCGAATAGCCCGCTCCAAAAATGAACAGCCGCATTATGCGCAGTCCGCCGGTTCGGCCACAGACCTATCCCACTCCAAGCGCACCGCCTCGTCCTTTTCGGAAGCAGCCGCTCTTCGCAACGCCGCGAAAGTGTGTGGCTCAAGCAGTTGCGACAGCGCCCAAACGGCTGCGCCACGCACCTCGGGGTTTTCATCGTCGAGGCACCGGCGGCATGGCTCGACAAGCACGGGATCGCCGGAATTGCCGCAGGCGATCAACACGTTGCGTATGAAACGGTTGCGGCCTATGCGCTTGACCGGCGAACCGGAAAAGAGCGTCCTGAAGGATGCATCGTCCAGAGCTACAAGATCGGCGAGCGCCGGCGCTTTCAGGTCTTCGCGCGCCTGCAGCTTTGCCTCATGCGCCCGGCTTGCGAACTTGTTCCATGGGCAGACGGCAAGACAGTCGTCACAACCATAGATGCGGTTGCCCATTGCCTTTCGAAATTCAATCGGGATCGGACCCTTGTGCTCTATGGTCAGGTAGGAGATGCAGCGCCGGGCATCAAGCTGATAGGGCGCCGGGAAGGCATTGGTGGGGCAGACGTCGAGGCAGGCCCGGCACCGCCCGCAATGGTCCCTCTCCGGTTGGTCGATCGGCAGTTTTGCGGTCGTAAAGATCGAGCCAAGGAACAGCCAAGAGCCGAACTCGCGGCTTACGAGGTTCGTGTGCTTGCCCTGCCAACCGAGACCCGCCTTTTCCGCCAGCGGCTTTTCCATCACCGGTGCGGTATCGACAAACACCTTGACGTCGCTGCCGGCGCGGGCGGCAAAACGTCCCGCAACGCCTTTCAGCTTGCCCTTGATCAGGTCGTGATAGTCACGGTTGCGGGCATAGACGGAAATGGCTGCCTTGCTCTTTTGCGCAAGCACCCGCAACGGATCTTCATCGGGCCCGTAATTCATCCCGAGCATAAGGACCGAGCGCACTTCGGGCCACAGGACGCGCGGATCGCTGCGCCGTTCCTGCGTATCGGCCATCCATTGCATCGAACCGTGGCGGCCTTCCTTGATAAACAGATTGAGCCGGGCAGGCGCGGCGTGCGCGATGGCCGAAGGTGCGGCGATGCGCGCCACATCAAAACCGGCTGCTTTGGCCTCCAGTTTGAAGAAGGCTTTAAGCTGTTCGGCATTGGATGCACTTCGTCCAGGGTTCAGCATCTGTCAAAAGTCCAAATCTGCATAGTGCGGAACCGGGGACAGCCGGCTGACCCGGTCGGAAAGCAGCGGGCGCATGCTCGGGCGCGATTTGATGCGCTGATACCAGTCCTTGGCCGGAGCCTCCTCCTCCCATTTTACCTCGCCCAGATAGTCGAGCGCGGAGATGGCGGCGGCGGCGGCGAAATCCGCGTAGGTCAGCACATGACCGGCCAGCCAGTTTCTGTTTGCCGCCAGCCAATCGATATAGCGCATGTGCTGCTGAATATTGGAGCGCGCGGCGCGCAGTGCCTTGGAGTCGGGGGCGCCGCCGCCAACTTCTTTCGGCATGAGCAATTTGAAAACACGTTCACGCGTGAGATGACGGGTCACGTCCTGGTCAAGCTTGATCAGAAACCAGTCCATCAAACGGCGAACCTCCGCGCGCTGAAGCGCATCGTCAGGCATCAGGCGGCGATCACGATTGAGGATACCAACCGTTTCGTCGATGAACTCGGCAATAACCCCTGCCCCGCAAATCGCCTGCATACTGTCGTCGACATAGACCGGCAGGCTTGCGGCCGGATTGAGCGCCAAAAAGTCGCGCCGCTGCTCCCATGGCCGCTCTTCCACAAGATCGGTCTCGACCGCATATTCATCCAGCACAAGCCGGACAAACCGGGAAGCAGCGGACATGGGATGATGATAGAGCGTCGGCATCGGTTGCAGGATGTTTTGTTGTCGTCTCATGCGCCGGAATTTTCTGGAAAAGCCCGGCAAATGAGCTATAGGATTTCGCACCCGGCAAAACAAGCGCGGCCGATTCTTAAGCTCCCTGCGGGGACTGGCACTTTCAGGGCGAGACAAGATCAAATTGAAACATCTGAAAGTGGAAGTTCGAGCCGACTGGCGTCGATGGAACGGCGTCACAACCGGGCCGCCCGCCGGCCGCGGATATCACGGTGACGGCGTTGCGCGTTCGGCAAGGAACGGGCTCTGATGGGTGATCAGACCATCATCGGCGCGCTCCTCCTCGGCATATTGGAGGGCCTGACGGAGTTTCTGCCTGTATCGTCCACGGCACATCTGCTGCTTGCCGGTCATTTTCTGGGCTTCGAGTCGCCGGGCAACACGTTCGAGGTGCTGATCCAGCTCGGTGCCATCCTTGCCATCCTCTCGGTCTATTTCACACGGCTGTGGGCCCTGGCGCTCGCACTGCCCTCGGACGCCCGTTCGCGCCGGTTCGTATTCTCCATCGTTCTGGCGTTCCTGCCAGCGGCGGTGGTCGGCGTCCTGGCGCATGACTTCATCAAGACCGTCCTTTTCGAAACGCCGACGTTGATCTGCATCGTGCTTATCCTCGGCGGCATCGTGCTTTTTTTCGTTGACCGCTGGAAGCACGAGCCACGCTATACGGATGTGATGGACTTTCCGCCGTCCCTGGCGCTCAAGATCGGCATCATCCAGTGTCTTGCAATGATTCCCGGCACTTCGCGCTCCGGCGCGACCATCGTCGGCGCGCTGCTGATGGGAACGGACAAGCGGTCGGCGGCGGAATTCTCTTTTTTCCTTGCAATGCCGACGATGGCGGGCGCTTTTTCCTACGATCTCTTCCAGAATTATGACCGGCTTTCAGGCGGCGACGTGACGATTATCGCGATCGGTTTCGTCGCTGCTTTCATTTCAGCCGTGTTTGTGGTTCGTACGCTATTGGATTTCGTTTCCAAACATGGATTTACGCTGTTTGCATGGTGGCGCATCATTGTCGGCGTAGCAGGCCTCATCGGCCTTCAATTGCTTGGATAGGGCAATGTTTTTAGGCATCGATACCGGCGGCACATATACCGACGCTGTGCTGTTCGACCTTGAGGCGGGCGTGATCGCCAAGGCGAAGGCGCTTACGACCCGGCACGATCTGGCTGTGGGTATAGGCGAGGCCGTGTCCGGCGTTCTTCAGAAGGGTGATGTACCCGCTTCGACGATCGGCCTTGTGTCGCTTTCAACCACCCTGGCAACGAACGCACTTGTCGAAGGCGAGGGCGGGCGTACAGCGCTGGTGATGATCGGGTTCGAAGAACAGGATCTGAAGCGCGACGGGCTGGAAGAGGCGCTTGGCGGCGATCCGGTGATTTTCATCCCCGGCGGGCACACGGTCCACGGCAAGGAAAGGCCACTGGATATGGCACCGCTCGAAGCGGTTGCCGAAACATTCCGGCACGATGTCGGCGCTGTCGCCGTAGCCGGTTATTTCGCCGTGCGCAATCCGAGCCACGAAATTGCAGTTCGCGATTATCTAAGGGGCGAGACCGGCCTGCCGGTGACGTGCAGCCATGAGCTATCATCGCGGCTCGGCGGCCCGCGCCGGGCGCTGACCACGCTGCTCAACGCCCGTCTTGTTGCCATGATCGACCGGCTTATCAACGCAACGCAAGATCATCTGACAGAAGCAGGGATCAATGCACCGCTGCTCGTGGTGCGCGGCGACGGTGCGCTGATCGCAGCGGAGATCGCTCGGACCCGGCCGATCGAGACGATCCTGTCCGGTCCGGCGGCAAGCCTCGTGGGCGCCCGGTATCTGACCGGCCTGAACGATGCGGTGGTGTCGGATATCGGCGGCACCACGACCGATGTCGCGATTCTCGAAGACGGGCGTCCGCGGCTTGATCCGGACGGCGCCCTTGTTGGCGGATTTCGCACCATGGTCGAAGCAGTTGCCATGCATACATACGGGCTGGGCGGCGATTCGGAAGTGCATGCAAATGAGTCCGGCCTTGAGACGGTGTTGCAGCTCGGACCGCGCCGGCTGATGCCATTGAGCCTTGCCGCGCATATCGATGCGGCGCCGATCATCGACGTTTTGAAGAGACAGAGCGAAGCCCCGCATCGCGGTCGCAACGATGGGCGTTTCGCCCGCTTGTCGGGAAACCCGGCGCATGGAGCGGCGGGGCTAAAGTCGCGGGAAAAGGATCTGCTCGGACGGCTCGGCGATCAATTCTTGCCGCTCGACCGTGTGCTTTCGGTCGCGGCGGAGCTTGCGATGCTCAACCGGCTTGTGGCGCGCGGCCTTGTCAATATCGCCGGATTTACACCGTCCGATGCCATGCATGTGCTTGGCCGGCAGACCCACTGGAACCGGGAAGCAGCCCTGCTCGGCGCTTCGCTGATGGCACGGCGCAAGAACGGCGCCGGTAACGCGATTGCCGAAGATGCTGAAGCGATGGCGCAGATGACGGTTGACCGGCTGACACGCCTTTCGAGCGAGGCGATCCTTGCAGCAAGTCTTGCAGAAGAAGGCGAAACCCAGATCGATGCGGCAAGATCCCACTCGGTTCACAGGGCGCTTACGCGCTTGCATGGGGTGGTGAAATTCTCGCTTACGCTGGATCGGCCGCTGATCGGTGTCGGTGCCGCGGCGCCGACCTACTATCCGGCAATTGCCGAAATGCTCGCATGCGACAGTTTCATCCCGGACAATGCGGATGTCGCCAATGCGATCGGCGCGGTTGTCGGCCATGTCCGCACCAGCGTCACGGTTTTTGTAACCATGCCGCAAGAAGATGTGTTTGCCGTCAACGGTGCGGCGGTCAGCGAGCGTCTCGACTCGGAAGACAAAGCCATGGAGCGGGCACGCGAGATCGCGCGGCAGTCAGCACTGGAGCAAGCCTTGGCCGGGGGCGCCGAAGAACCGCAAATCACCATGCGCGAGACCGTGAAGGCACCGGATGTCGATGGGCTGCGAACACTTGTCGAGGCACGCGTCACGGCGATTGCCGACGGGCGCCCGCGCGCGGTGCGTTGACCTGCTCTAAGCCTTGCGTGTCAGCAACGCCGCAATCGCAATGTAATGAAATTCATAGCGTTCGGGATGCCGGCTCACCAGTTGTTCGGCACGGGCATAGATATCGTCAATCAGGTGATCCAGATCCTGATAATGAGAAAAACTATCGCGTAAGACGGCTTCGGTAAACGCGCGGTAGAAATTGGTGAATTCCCGCGCATAGGTCTTGATATCGCCGGTCTGTTTGAACGTTTCGACGAAGGGCACCGCGATCTCGTAAGTATCGGATCTGTCCAATTGAAAGAGTTCCGCCATGGGCGCGCCAGGGCCGACGACGGGCGCTATCAGCTCATCGAGAGTGCGCATGTAAACCGGCTGGTAATAGCGGTCATAATCGTCTCGGCTGATCGTACCCGCCTCGAGCAAAGCAAGGATTGCGTCGTTCAATACATCATAGATGCCGTCACAGGTGCGTAAGGTCTCACCTGCGCCAAAGACCTCGATCAGGAGCTTGCCGCCGGGTTTCAGTTCGGCTGCGCGTACGCGCAGGAACGCATCGAGATCCGCACGCGCCTGGTCGGCGAAGGCCTTGCGCTCAGTCTCACTGATAGTGCCGATGCCACGAAGCGCGCTCGGCCCGTTTGGAAAAATATAGCCGGGTAGCCGCTCGACCGGCCGTCGGCTCAAAAAGGCGATGGCATTGAAGGTGAAGGCCATGTGTAGCGAGCGGGCCGGCAGCAACCGGTCATACATCGATCCGCCGACGACCGCTGAGAATATGTCCGGTTCGTTGAAGGCAGATCGGCCTTGCGGCCGAAGCAGGGCAAAGAGCTGCGAATAATCGTTGGTCGGCAAATCGCTGTGGATCGTTTCGATGGGCAACGCGGAGCGCTGCCGAAGCCGGACGGCCATGCGTTGCATGACTGCGACCGAATTGCGGCCCTCGGAACAGCCGAAATCTGCCAGCCGGATCGCCGCTGACGGGTCGGAAAGATCGACGGAAGAACAGGCAGCATCGAGCCAGGGCAAGACATGTTCAATCGATGCCATCTGCGGAGCCGAGTTTTCGTTGTAAAATCCGTGTCCGACCATTCCGGTCAAAACGCTCATCGCCGCAGCCTTCCCTGCTGGTACCCGCCTATCGCCTGCGCTCCAAATTCATCCTAACAGGAACGCCGGTGAGCGCGACTACGCCCACCGGCAGGATCGTCAAATCACGACGACGCGGGTGCCGAGCGGCACGCGCTCATAGAGGTCGATGACATGGTCGTTGACCATGCGGATGCAGCCGTTCGAAACCGAGCGTCCGATCGTGTCGGGCTGGGTTGTGCCGTGGATGCGATAATAGGTATCGCGGCCGCCGCGATAGAGATAGAGGGCGCGCGCGCCGAGCGGGTTGTTGGGCCCGCCGGGGACACCGTTGGCGTAGCGGGCATATTTGCGCGGCTCGCGCCGGATCATGTTGTCCGTCGGCCGCCAGCTCGGCCATTTGGCCTTGCGTTCGATGGACGCCGCTCCCTTGAAGCGCAAACCGGCCCGTCCGACGCCGACGCCATAACGGCGTGCCCTGTACGGCGATGTAACGAGATAGAGGAAGTGGTTGCGCGGGTCGACGACGATGGTGCCCGGCTGGTAGCCGCTAAACCGCACCTGTTGCGGCTGATAGCGTCGATCGACCCTGAAGTTTCGGTACTTTGCGGTGTGATGCGCGGCTGCGGGTGTGGCCTTTTGAGCCAGCAGGATGGCCGCCGGTGCAAGCAATAGGTTGCGTCTGCTGATCATGGATTTGTTCCCGTTTCGGTAACGTTGAATGGATATACGCATGACGTGTTGCCCATGGCGACGTCATGAAATGGGTGGCCGCAACAATCTGTGATGTCCGGCAAGGTTCGAGTGGTGAGGCCGGGATACCGCGTAGGCGGCGACCGGCCCGATGAAGTTCATGATCAACTGGGGTGGAAGGCCGGAACAGTCCGCCTTACAGGGGCCGGCCCGCTTGTTGCGCTTCATATGCTTGTCCAGGCAACAGCTATCGTGCAGGGACGTCAGCACCGATTTGGCACTGTCTTTTATTGCCGTAACGCTCATCTGGGCGCTTGTGTGTGCAGTTGCCGGGGTCGGCGTCGCTTTGGCAAATACCGGCTCTATCGCCGAAGCAAGCAGAGCCACGGAAAACGCAAACAACAAAAACAACGCAACAACAACACCCCTCATAAACAAAAGTATAAACAGAATTATTCTACAATTCTATTACCCTACCATTCACGCAAGCGTGAATGCGCGCTGCGGCAAACAAATGCTGAGGAACTGAGCGGAATACAAACAAACCGGCGGCCGCGGTCCGAAATTGACAATGAATCCTGCTCTGTGAGAAGGAACTGCGACTTTTTCAGCCGCGGCATTCAAGGAGCGCGATATGGCAACGGTCGAACGACACGGCCTTACTTTCGATCAGCAACTCTTCGATTTCATCACGACAGAAGCTTTGACCGACACCGGCGTCGACGCCGACGCTTTCTTCAAGGGGTTTTCGGATCTGATACACGACCTGGCGCCGCGCAATCGCGCTCTGCTCGCCATACGCGACAATTTGCAGGAAAAGATCGATGCATGGCACCGCGAAAACGGCGCCCCGACCGACCTTGACGCCTATACAGCGTTTCTACGCGAAATCGGATATCTGTTGGCTGAGGGCGAGGCTTTTACGATTTCGACCGAAAATGTCGATCCGGAGATCGCTTCAATCGCCGGTCCGCAGCTCGTCGTCCCGGTGATGAATGCCCGCTATGCGCTGAATGCCGCCAATGCGCGCTGGGGCTCGCTCTATGACGCGCTTTACGGCACGGATGCCATCGCAGAAGACGACGGCGCCGGGCGAAGCGGCAGCTACAATCCCGTTCGCGGCGCGAAGGTGATTGCATGGGCGCGTGCATTCTTAAACGAATCCTGCCCCATCGACGGGTCTTGGGACGATGCAAGATCGCTTTCGGTCGAAAACGGGCACCTTATTGTGGCGCAAACCGATGGCAGCGGACAAAAGCTGAAGGATCCTGCGCAGTTTGTCGGCTACAATGGAGAGGCCGATGCGCCGTCTGCGGTCCTCCTCAAGAAGAACGGCATGCATCTGGACATTGTCATTGACCCTGAAAGCCCGGTCGGACGCGATGACGCGGCTGGCATCAGCGACGTTGTCCTTGAGTCGGCGCTGACGACAATCGTCGACTGCGAGGATTCCGTTGCCGCGGTGGACGCCGAAGACAAGGTCGTCGTTTACCGCAACTGGCTCGGCCTCATGAAGGGCGATCTTGCGGAAGAGATGCAAAAGGGCGGTAAAACGTTTACGCGCCGCCTCAACAACGACCGGGAATACAAAAACCCTGCAGGCGAAGTCTTCGCCCTGCCCGGCCGCGCATTGATGCTGGTGCGCAATGTCGGCCATCTGATGACCAATCCGGCAATTCTGGACCGGGACGGACACGAGGTGCCGGAAGGTCTGATGGATGCAATGATCACCGGCCTTATCGCGCTGCATGATATCGGTCCGCACGGCCAGCGCAGGAATTCGCGCGCCGGCTCGATGTATGTGGTCAAACCGAAAATGCACGGTCCGGAGGAAGTTGCGTTCGCCAACGAGATTTTCGGGCGGGTCGAGGCAATCCTAGGCATGGCGAAAAACACCATGAAAATGGGCATCATGGACGAGGAACGCCGCACCACGGTCAATCTGAAGGAATGCATCCGCGCTGCCAGGCAACGCGTCGTCTTTATCAATACGGGCTTTCTCGACCGCACCGGCGACGAGATCCATACCTCGATGGAAGCCGGGCCGATGATCCGCAAGGGCGATATGAAACAGGCACCCTGGATCGCCGCTTATGAGGACTGGAATGTCGATATCGGGCTCGAATGCGGACTGTCCGGCCACGCCCAGATCGGCAAGGGCATGTGGGCGATGCCCGACATGATGGCGGCCATGCTCGAGCAGAAGATCGGTCATCCGAAGGCGGGCGCCAACACGGCGTGGGTGCCCTCGCCCACCGCCGCCACGCTGCATGCCACGCACTACCACAAGGTCAACGTCGCCGAGGTGCAGGCAAAGCTGAAAAGCCGGCCGCGCGCGCGGCTGGATGACATATTGTCGGTGCCGGTGACGGAGCGCCCCAACTGGACCGACGACGACATTGCCCGCGAACTCGACAACAATGCGCAAGGTATCCTCGGCTATGTGGTGCGCTGGGTCGGCCAGGGTGTCGGCTGCTCGAAAGTGCCCGATATCAACAATGTCGGCCTGATGGAGGATCGGGC
>JBCCOK010000047.1:0-38807 GCA_039025395.1 Pseudomonadota bacterium | reverse complement strand
GTCGGTTTGTGTTTGCCGCGCAGACGCAGAGCAACGAGGGAAGCGAGGCGTCCGACGACGAGGCCTTCGGCGTCGATCAGGACCCACTTCTTCTCAACCTCTGCGGGCTTTTGAGAGAAGGTTTTCATAATCAGGTTCTTTCGTAGTCAGACCTTTGTGGCAAAGGCATTTCTTGTTGCTTGGTGTCGGACAGGTCCCGACGAAAACGAACCGGCTCCCCGAAAAGAGCCGGTCCGCGCGCCGTTATAGATCAGAGATGGAGAGACTGCAATGATATTTTTGCGCAAATGAAAAAAGAAAAATATTTAAAAACAATATCTTAAATAACCGGTAATATAATACCGCTTCAGCTTCCAGTCGTTTTGCGCGGCGGTATTGAGTAGGTACCGGTTGCATGTGCAATACACGGGCCGTCCGGGGGTGCGTGCATCTCGATGTCGAAAACCATCAAAGACTTGCCGAGCTTGAGGATGCGGCAGACGCCGTCAATCGGTCCCGCTTCGGACTTGCGCATGAAATTGATGTTGATGTTGGTCGTAACGCTCAATGCCTCCGGTCCCTGGTGCGACAGGACGCAGACATAACCTCCAATGTCGGCGAGCGTGAACAGGCACGGCCCCGATACGGTGCCTCCCGGCCTCAAATGTCTTTCCGTAGCATCCAGGCGCACCCGGCAGCCTCCAGGAAATACCTCAATTGCATAGTATTCGTTGAATTCTTCGTTGAGCTGCGGATAGACTGAGCGAAGGAATTGATTGACCTCGTCAGCCGTCATCACCGGCTGGTAGCTGCTGTATTTTAGCATTGTGTGTGGCATATCCCGAGTTTCTACGATTATCCCGAACTTCCCTTTGGAGAATTCATCGGACGGTCAAGCGTCCAGTCATATGTGCCCAGATCGCGCTCCCGCACGGCCTGTTTCCAGCCAACCGATTCTGCTCTGGCTTTGAAATTCAGCCCCTCGGGTGAATGGCGCGTGACACCGTCGAAGAACGTTGCGAACATCTGTGTCTGCTTGAGCCCCATGGCTTCGATGGCCTGGTTGACCACCAGCTTCTGCATCATCAACTGGTTTCGCGGCACGCCCGCCATGCGTTCTGCAAGCACTTCGACCTCATCATCGAGCTGATCCGCCGGGACGGACTTCAATACCAGCCCCAACAGCTCGGCTTCCTCGCCTGAAACAGTGTCGCCGGTAAACAGCATGCGTTTGGCCTTTTCCGGCCCCAGGCGATAGACCCACATGGCTGTAGTCGGGCATCCCCAGACACGCGTTGGCATGTAGCCGATCCGGGCATCGTCTGCCATAACGATCATGTCGGCGCACAGGGCAATATCAGAACCGCCCGCAACGGCGAAGCCATGCACCTTTGCCAACACCGGAATGTGCGAACGCCAAAGCGACATGAATGCCTCCGTGTTGCGCATCATGAAGGCGTAGTCTTTCATGGGGTCCCAAGGCATTTCCTGTGTGGCTTCGAAACCCGTGCCATCACGCGCCTCGGCGTAATGGGCAAGATCGTAACCGGCGCAAAACGCACTGCCCGCTCCGGACAGGACAATGACATGAATGCCGTCATTTGCATTGGCTTTCGCAACCGCAGTTTCCAGTTCGCGCGGCAGATCATCGTCTATTGCGTTCATTACATCGGGGCGGTTCAGTATTACGCGACCGATCCGTCCATCCTGTTCAAGCAGAACCTTGGCCATCGTCCTGATCCCCATCGATTGATCGTCATGCTTTAACGTTCACGTAAACGTAAGCTGAAGAGCCTGACTTGCCAAGTCCGTTTCAGCCGATATACCAGTTGACATTGCGGTATGTGAGCGCGCCCCGATTTGCGCATTGGAGGAATGTCATGTCTGAGCCGGCAGTCAACCAACCAAGCGACGACAGCACGCTTGTTGTCAGCCAGCTTGCGGGCGGTATTTTGCGTTTGACGCTGAACAATCCGCCGGCGAATGCGTTGTCGATAGCGGTGATGCAGACCCTTCTGGACGCGCTCAAGTCAGCTTCAGAGAATCCTGCCGTGCGCGTCGTTGTCATTGCTGCAGCCGGCAAAGTGTTTTCAGCCGGTCATGACTTGAAAGAACTGACCGCGCATCGCGAAGACAAAGACCGTGGCCGTGCGTTTTACGAAGAGACGATGGGATTGTGTTCGCAGGTCATGCTCGCGATTACCCGTCTTCCCAAGCCGGTTATTGCGGAAGTCGATGGTCTGGCGACGGCGGCCGGATGCCAACTTGTGGCGACCTGTGATCTTGCAATCTGCACCGATAGTTCGAGTTTTTGCACGCCCGGCGTCAATATCGGCCTGTTCTGCTCGACGCCGATGGTTGCGGTTTCAAGGGGAGCGCACCGCAAACAGGCAATGGAGATGCTGCTGACAGGAGAAGCGGTCGATGCATCGACCGCGAAAGAATACGGACTTGTCAATCGTATAGTTCCGAAAGAGTATTTGCGCCGCGCCAGCGATGAATATGCGGCACGTATCGCCTCGAAATCTTCGGTGACCTTGAAGATTGGCAAGGAAGCGTTTTACCAACAGATCGAACGGACCTTGGCTGAAGCCTATGACTACACGTCCTGGGTCATGACCGAGAACATGCTCGTACGCGACGCACAGGAGGGCATCGATGCCTTTCTGGAAAAGCGCGATCCGAAATGGTCCGATCGGTAGCGCTGAGACCTTACCGTCCTCCTCGACCGTCATCGGCCGCCGGACGGCATTCCAGCACACGGCACTGCCGCGTATCGCGTGCAGGTACATAAGCGGTTTGGGCGGACTCGCCAAAATCGCAGTACTGGCTGTTGGAAACATAAATATCGTAGAGAGTAAGATCGGCGATGCGTGGTGACGGGTACCGCAGGATGGCAGCGTTTTCCGTTTGCAGGATTGTCTGTATACGTGCACAAGTCAGGGACTCAGTGTTGTAACGGCTTATTGCATGGGCAGGAAAGCTGACTGCAAAGAGGCAGATCATCAGCAGTATTCTCTTCGTCACCTGAATTTCTCCTTCACGGTACTTTCTGGTTGGCGGCAACACGCACGCCCCATCGTGCAGACACAAATTAGCCGCGACAAGACAAGATTAGGTGAGCATTCGTCTTCGCCGATGCACAGATTCGTAGTCGAGCGGTATCGAACGCCGCCAAGGAAGTATCAAATCCGATAGAGCTCAAGAGATACAAATGGATCACGAAACATACCCGGACAGCTACATCGCCGGCATATTAAACGCGGTCAAGACGATTGCAATGATCGGAGCATCGACAAAGGATGTTCGCCCGAGTTACATCGCCATGAAGTATCTTCTGGCGAAAGGCTATGATGTTGCGCCGATCAATCCCGGGCACGCTGGAGAACAGATCCTGGGCCAAACGGTCTACGCGCGGCTCGCCGACATACCCCATCGCATCGACATGGTGGACATTTTTCGTGGCTCCCACGCAGTGCCGAAGATTGTCGACGAGATCCTTGCGCTTGAAAACCTGCCAGACGTCATCTGGATGCAACTGACCATCAGGAACGATGCTGCGGCCAAAATGGCGGAGGCCGCCGGTATCAAGGTCGTCATGAACCGGTGCCCGAAAATCGAGTATGGCCGCCTGTCTGGGGAGATTAGCTGGAACGGCGTTAACAGACGGGTGGTTTCGGCACGCAAGCCCGTGCGGCTGAAAGGCTATCAATCGCTTGGCATCAGAGTTCGGCCTGATTGAACGGCGAACAATTTTTCATACCGAGGTGATAAGTCGGCAAAAACATCTTTGACCTGGCGTGAAACCTACGTGATAACCGCCGCCCGACTCATTTTTTAAGGACAGATTAATGTCAAACAGCGAACCGGGCTTCAGCACACTGGCCCTTCACGCCGGCGCACAGCCGGACCCGACGACCGGCGCGCGTGCTACGCCGATCTATCAGACAACAAGCTTCGTGTTCGAAGATACCGATCACGCCGCGTCGCTTTTCGGGCTGAAGGCGTTTGGTAACATCTACACACGCATCATGAATCCGACTCAAGCCGTGCTCGAAGAGCGTATCGCCGCCCTCGAGGGCGGCACCGCAGCACTCGCTGCGTCTTCCGGCCATGGTGCGCAGTTGCTCGTGTTTCATGCACTCATGCAGCCGGGCGACAACTTTGTCGCCGCAAACAAACTCTATGGCGGCTCAATCAACCAGTTCGGACATGCATTCAAGAGCTTTGGCTGGCATGTCCGCTGGTTCGACCCGCAGGACGTATCAGCTATTGAAGAACAGATCGATGAACGGACCCGTGCCGTCTTTATCGAAAGCCTCGCCAATCCAGGCGGAAAGTTCGTCGACATAAAGGCGATTTCGGAAATTGCCCACAAGCACGGTATTCCACTGATTGTCGATAATACGATGGCGAGCCCTTACCTCGTCCGGCCAATCGAACATGGCGCCGATGTCGTCGTCCATTCGATGACGAAGTTTATCGGCGGTCACGGGAATTCCATGGGGGGTATCATTGTTGATGGCGGCACGTTCGACTGGACGAAATCGGGGAACTATCCGATGCTTTCCGAACCCCGCCCGGAATATGCAGGAATGGTTTTGCATGAAACGTTCGGTAATTTCGGTTTTGCGATTGCCTGCCGCGTTCTCAGCCTGCGCGATCTTGGTCCGTCGATTTCTCCGATGAATGCGTTTTTTATCCTGAGCGGTGTGGAAACCCTGCCGTTGCGCATGCAGCGCCATTGCGACAACGCTGTGGCGGCGGCGCGTTGGCTCAAGGATCATGACAAGGTGGATTGGGTTTCCTATGCCGGTCTCGAGGACGACGAGAATCATGCGATGATGAGAACCTATTCGCCGAATGGCGCCGGTGCTGTCTTCACGTTCGGACTGAAGGGCGGCTACGAAGCCGGAATCAAGTTTGTCGAGTCGCTCGAGATGTTCTCGCATCTCGCCAATATCGGCGACACCCGCTCGCTCGTCATCCATCCGGCCTCGACGACGCACCGGCAGCTATCATCTGACCAGCAGGAAGCGGCCGGCGCCGGTGCCGAGGTGGTGAGACTGTCAATCGGTATCGAGGACATCGACGATATCATTGCCGATTTGCAGCAGGCTCTGGACAAGGTTTGAGCTATTGAAATGGCAATTCACGGGCCCGGCCGCACACAATGCGGCCGGGTTTTGTTTGTCTTTGCATCTGTTGATAAGACGTTGCAGGTGTTCCGATTCTTTGATTGTCGACAGGGAGGACGCGGCGGATGATTGCACTGCTGTTTGCGCTTTTGGCGATTGCGATGGTTTTGGCATTTATCGATCATTGGCGCTGGTCTTATGCGCTCTTCGCGGTGACGCTTATGTTGAGCATCTACTGGCTCGATTACCACGCCACAACGCCCCTCAGTATCATCTTGTGAGGGCGGACACATGATCGTTGCGCCGCATCCTTCGAGAACACTGAATGCAGTCGGCCTGCTCGTCATTTGCGGCGTGCTGATTGCCGCTTATGTTTTCCAGTTCGTGCTCGACGAACTGCCCTGTCCGCTCTGCCTTTTGCAGCGGGTCGGTCTGGTCATGGTCGGCTTCGGACTCAGCCTCAATCTGATCTACGGCGCCAAACCCCATCACTACGGCATCATGCTGATCGGCGCCCTTTATGGCGGGTCCGTGTCGGTTAGGCAGATATTGCTCCATATCGTTCCGGGCACCGGAACCTACGGATCACCTGTACTTGGTCTGCACTACTACACCTGGGCGGGCATCTGTTTCTTCCTGGTGCTTATGGGCACAGCCGTCATGCTCCTGTTCGAAGGCCAGTACAAGGGCCTAAAAGATGAGCCCGGCCATGAAAAGTTCGGCGGCCACAAGCTGGCACTTGTGGCTTTCTTCGTGATGCTGTTGTTGACGGCAGGCAATGCCGTTTCGACACTGATCGAGTGCGGCCCGGGCGTCTGCGCCGATCCGCCGACAGACTACCGGCTGATCGAGGATCTTGATCAGCGCGGCTGAGCGCGTCGGTCTCAATGTCTGTCGAAGGCTTTTCTTCCGGCCACGAAGGTGGCTTTGACCCTCGGATGTTCGCCATCGGGAACGTCGACGACGATGATGTCCGCACGTCGTCCGTACTCAATCGTCCCACGGTCATCGAGCCCCCCAACGGCTGCGGGATTTGCGGATACCAACGCCCAGGCATCCGCCAGATCGCGGATGCCCTCGGTCGCCAGCCGGAAAGCCGCATGCAGCGGTGCAGGGTAGTAGTAGTCTGTCGCGAGGACAGAGCAGAGATCTTCCGCGATTGCTTCAGTGGCGTCCATTGCGCCGTTGTGACTGCCGCCGCGGACAACATTGGGCGCGCCAAGAACGACATGTTCGCCATGGATTCGCGCGTCGCTTGCTGTCTCGCGCGTCAAAGGAAATTCGCTGGCAATGGCGCCCAGCGATCGGAACCATTGACGTTGCTCGACGCTTTCTTCGTCGTGGGCAAGCAAGATTGCGCCGGCCTTACGGGCTTCGCGGGCAATGCGCACAATCTCTTCCTTTACCTCGTCCTTCCTGGACCAAACACGCATCAGCAACGCGCGAAACTCGTCCTGAGACAGCCCGGTGCGCTCGCTCATCTGTGCCAGCTTATGCGGTTTCTCGCGTCCGTCCGCGGATTTCGTCGTATGGTCGTTGAAGGCGAGGATGGCATTCGGCTCGTCGGCGATGATATCAAGCACGCCTTCGACCTCATCGAGTGCAAAAGTCTCCCAACGCAGGTGGACGAGCGTGTCGCAATACAACTTGCTTCGGTTACGGGCAATTGCACTACAGAGCTCGCGGGTGTGAGCAAAACTGCGCAGACCGGGCTCCCAGGACACTGTGAGGCTGTGGAAAGCCGTGGTGATGCCATTTGATACCAGTTGCCTGTCGGTTTCGTGCAGTGCCAATTCGGAAGGAAAAAACACCTTTGGCCGCGGCATCATGTTGCGTTCAAATGCATCGCCATGGATATCCACAATGCCCGGAAGGACATAGGCGCCTTGCGCATCGAGAACGGTCTCACCCGCCGTATCGAAACCGGCGATTGCCCCGTCTTCGATCTGCAGCGGCGTATCGACGAAACCATCCGGCGTGAGTACACGGCCGTTGAGGATCGAAATTGCGTTCATTGTGCAAATCCCTCGATTGTCCCGTCGATGCTTTCGCGTTGTCCCGGAAACACAAACTCGACCGCAGTCAGTGGCCAGCAGCCTTTGCTGTGTTCGATCCGCCTGCCGGCGCTGTCTTCATTCAACGACTGACTGAGCAACAGCGGTGCGCCTGCAGCGAGGCCAAGTATTTGGGCCTGGCCCTCGGCAGCAAATCCCCCGGTGATACGCGTCTCCTTGCGCACGTAGTCATGGATCCCATGATGGCGGTAAACATCGTCGACCGATTGTCGTTGAGCGTAGATATCATCGAAATTCTGAAAGTATGATGACGGCAGATGCTTGACGTTCAGGAATGTTGGCTCATCGTTGATCAGCCGAAGGCGCGTGATGACAATCAGCCTCGCTCCACGTGGCAGCTGCAGCGCCTCTGCTTCTTCCGCCCTCGCGCGCTCGCGCTTGATGGAAAGGGTATGGGTCAGAACCGAATCCCCGGGCGCGGTTATGTTGTCAATGAAGCGCTTGCCGTCGGTAATCTGGTAACAGGGTGGGACGCGCCGTACGAAAACGCCGCTGCCCTTCCTTGCGATCAACATGCCTTCGTGTTGCAGCGCCTGCAGGGCACGTCTAACGGTCATACGTGTCACGGAAAAGCGATCGCAAAGCTGTTTTTCGCTTGGCAACCGGGCCCCGCTGGCAAGGTCGTGCGAGACGATTTCGTCGCGCAAGGTGCGATAAATGACGAGCCAGGGCGACGACTCGGCACCCGACTCGACAATGCCCTCATCGGCCTTTTCGATTTCGTCCAGTGACATCGTTTGCCTCATCTCCCAGAGCCTGTCCCGTTTACGCGTCGGCCTGTCCGCGGATGGAGGGCCGTGTTTATCGGGAAGCTTTCCTGGTGCTGATCTTCTGTCATACGCACGTCATGTCCATAACGTAGTGACACGCTACCTGTCTAGACAGGTTAGGCTTCGAGCGGGGAGATAATGATGTTGAAGAAACTTGTGATTTCGGCTTTTGCCGTGGTGGCGATGGCTTCATCGGCAATGGCCGATACCGCAGTGAAATTTGCTGTGACGGATATTGAAGGGCTGGAGGCTCTGCAACAGGAGTTCGGTGCATTCGAGGCTGAGCTCGAAGCGGTGACCGGCCTGGAGTTTGAGCTTTACCCGGTAAACTCCCGCACAGCGGCGGTCGAGGCCATGAATGCGGGTCAGGTTGATTTCGTCCTGACCGGTCCGGCTGAATACGTCGTGATTAAAGAACTGGTTGATCCGAAGATTGTCGTGGCCTGGCAGCGCCCGGACTACTTTGCGCAGATTGTGGTAATGGCGGGTGGGCCGATCAAATCTGCCGACGACCTGAAGGGAAAAACGGTCACCTTCGGTTCGGTCGGTTCGACGTCGCAGCATCTTGGGCCAGCGCAATCGCTTGCCGATCTTGGTCTGGACTATGGGGTGGATTACGAGCCTCAGATCATATCTCGCAATGTTGCCATAGAGGCACTTATCCGAGGTGATATTGCAGGCGTCGGCATGAACCTAGGACATCTGAACAGGATTCGCTCAGCATTTCCGGATCATGCATTTACGGTTGTCGCCCGTGGCCGCGACCTGCCCAACGATATTCTCGTCGCGCGCAACGATGTCCCGGCCGATGTGATCGACAAGGTGCGCGATGCCTTCCTGAACAATGGGGATACGCTGATGGCTGCGGTCCTTACGGGCGAAGACAATCAGAAGTATTCGGGCGGGTTCTTTCTGACCGATGTTGAAGACAGCGACTACGACTATGTGCGTTCGATGTACCAGACAATCGGCGTCGATACGTTTTCGTCGTTTGTGGGCGATTGAGCGCTCTGTCCGATCCAGGTTTCGAGAGGGCCACAGCGTCCTTTCGACGGCGTTTTCCAACAGGCTGTGCCAATCATGTGGACGATGACTTCATCATCCGTACGCGCGGGTTTTCAAAGAGTTATCAGGCTGACACACCGGTCCTGTCCGATCTGGACATCGACATCCGTCCGCGGGAAAGAATTGCTCTAATTGGGGCCAACGGTACTGGCAAGTCGACGCTGCTCAAATGCCTCATCGGCCTGCTTCCGGGTTCAGGCGGAAACGTTACTGCCCTAGGCGAGACATTCAGCGGCTCGCCGACCAAAACACAGTTGCGCCGGATCCGGCTGCAGATCGGTTTTGTGTTTCAGCACCATGGTCTGGTCCGTCAGCTCTCCGTGCTTTCGAACGTAACGCACGGAATGCTCGGCTATCCGGGGTCTTGGCGTGCGGCTGTGCAGATGCTGGCGCCTTCGGAATGGCGGATCAGGGCGATGCAGGCGCTCTCGGAGGTCAACCTCGAAGCCAAGGCGATGGACAGGGCGGATACGCTTTCAGGCGGGCAGCGCCAGCGCGTTGCAATTGCGCGCGCTCTGATACGCAGACCGCGGCTGATGATTGCGGACGAACCGGCTGCCAGCCTCGATCCCGCGGCTGGGCGCGATGTCATGACCCTCTTCAGCAAGCTTGCAAGTGATCACGGCATTACGCTTCTTTTCACCTCTCACGACATGGAACACGCAATCGGCTATTCCGACCGTATCATCGCCCTGAAGCGGGGAAAGCTCCACTTCGACCTGCCTGCACCACAAGTCTCGGAAGCGATGCTGACGGAGGTGTTTGATGGTTGAGCGCGCTTTACCGCGCAGGACAGCCAACCTTTCGGCTGGCGGCTTTACAATAGTGGTTGCCGTTGCTGCCGTGATCATCGTATCGGCCGGAGACGTTGCACCTTCCGTGCAGCGTCTCGCAGACGGATTTCCGAGGTTGGCAAATCTTGTCGAACGTATGATGCCGCCAAATACGGATCCGGCGTTTTTGACCCGGATCTCTTGGCGTATTCTCGAGACATTTCAGATTGCGCTTGTCGGCACGGCAATCGGACTGATCATAAGCCTGCCCGTTGCCTGGCTCGCGGCGCGGGGCGTAACACCGCTGGGCACCTTCGGATATGTTTTCAAGGCGCTTGTGTCCCTGTTCCGGACGGTGCCGGACCTTGTCTGGGCGCTGCTCTTTGTGGCCGCCGTTGGTCTCGGAGCCGTTGCAGGAACCTTGACGATAATCGTCGACACAATCGGCTTTTGCGGTCGGTTTTTTGCCGAAGCGATGGAGGACGCCGACAAGCAATCGCAGGAAGCACTCGCGGCGCAAGGTGCAAACCGCTTTTCGGTCCTGTGCAGCGCAGTCATCCCCGACGCCATGCCTTCGATGATCAACACAGGCCTGTTCGCGCTGGAAATGGCCGTGCGGTCATCGGTTGTTCTCGGCCTCGTCGGGGCAGGCGGCATCGGTCAGGAGCTTAAAGTCGCATTCGACCTTTTTCAGTATCAGAACGCGTCTGCCATTATCCTGGCGATTTTTGTGATCGTTCTGGTCATGGAATTCGTGACCGATCGTCTTCGTGCAATGATTCAGTAGAAAATATCTGCCGCTACCACTCGAGTTCGAGCCGCTCGAGCCCGTGAAAGTGGTAGGCGTCCCGGTATCTCGGCTTGGCCGCAAGCCTCATGTCTGGCAGGCGTTGAAAGAGAACTGGCAGCGAGATCTGGAGTTCCAGACGCGCCAGAGGTGCTCCGATGCAAAAGTGAATACCGGCGCCGAAGGAGACATTGCCCTGATCGCTTCGGTGAGGATCAAAATGCGACGGAGCTGAAAACTTCATTGGGTCCCGGTTTGCAGCGCCAAGCATCAGGCCGATCTCTTCGCCTTTGGCGATCTCAATGCCATCCTCGATCCTCACGTCCTCAAGAGCGTAGCGGGTAAACATGTGCAGGGGTGCGTCGAAGCGCAGCAGTTCCTCGACGGCGGCCTCCACCGACGACGGGTCCTTGAACAAATCATTCGCGTCTATGCCGTTTTCGAGGATTGTCTTGACTGAATTTCCGGTCTGATGAACCGTCGCCTCATGGCCCGCATTGAGTAAAAGAATGCTGGTTGAAATCAGCTCGTCATCCGTCAGGCGATCGCCGCCGCGGTCGGACGTGATCATGTGGCTGATCAGATCGTCTGCCGGTTTCCTGCGGCGCTCGGCGATGATTTCGGACAGGCAGGCGGCGAAATCACGTGCCGCTGCATTGGCATCCCTTCGGTCCTCTTTGCCCGCGTCGAACATGTACATGCGCACCATCTTGTGCGACCAGTCGAGAAGCAGGTCGTTAAGTGGCTGAGGCACACCAAGCATGCGGGCGATCACCGCGACCGGGATTGGCTCTGCAAACATCTTGATCAGCTCAACGCTGCCCTCGGACGCGAAGCCGTCAATGACGGAATGAGCCAGAGTTTCAATGTCGGGACGAAGTTTCTCGACCTGCCGCGACACGAACGCGCGGTTGACGATGGAGCGAAGCCGCGTGTGCGCCGGCGGTTCAAGATTAAGCAGCGAATGGGCTTCCACGGCATCGAAATGCGCGAGGTCGGGCAGTGGTGGCTGCATACCCAATTCCTCACGGGTAGCCACATGAAGGATCTGACGCCCGAAGCGTTTATCGCGCAGCAGCCGGTTGACCTGCTCATAGCCGAGGAAACACCACATACCGTAGTCGTTCCAGAAGACGCTGTCCGACTGGTTTCTTATGGCCTCGTAGAACGGGTAGGGATTGTTGTAGAATTCCCGATCACGAGGATTGAGGTCGACGGTATTGGTGCTGCTGTCCAGTCTCATTTGCAAATTCCGGGTCGTCCGGATCATGATCTCTTGTTCGTTTTACTGCCGCTTGCAGCGAAACCTCGAGGGTTCTCTTGATGCCGCCGCGGTCTATATCTAGCTCATTCAGTTCTCAACTTATCGAATACAATTGCTCTGCGCGCTGATCTGTGCGCCACATCACGACTTGAACCGCCGAGCCCTCGCGTCCTATGTATGCGCAACAGACTCAGTTCCGATTCCCCGAATTCTCAGCATTCGGTGCACCAAGAAAGTAAGACCATGACCAACCCCGTCGATACAGCATTAAACCTCGTGCCCATGGTGGTCGAACAAACCAACCGTGGAGAACGCGCATTCGACATTTTCTCCCGTCTGTTGAAGGAGCGTATCATCTTTATCACCGGACCGGTGGAAGACGGTATGGCGTCCCTCGTGTGTGCCCAGTTGCTCTATCTCGAGGCCGACAATCCGAAGAAAGAGATCGCACTCTATATCAACTCGCCGGGCGGCGTCGTGACATCAGGAATGGCCATCTACGACACGATGCAGTTTATCAAGCCGGCCGTTTCCACCCTTTGCATCGGGCAGGCGGCTTCCATGGGTTCGCTGCTGCTTTGTGCGGGTCAGGACGGTATGCGCTTTGCCACGCCGAACTCGCGGATCATGGTGCATCAGCCATCAGGAGGCTTTCAGGGGCAGGCATCGGATATCGAGCGTCACGCACAGGACATCATCAAATTGAAGCGCCGGCTGAACGAGATCTACGTCCAGCACACCGGCAAAGACTACGACACGATCGAGACGACCCTTGATCGCGACCACTTCATGACGTCCGACGAGGCGAAGGATTTCGGCCTGATTGACCAGGTGATTTCGTCCCGCATGGCGATGGAGGAAGCGGCAAAGGATTGATTTATGGTAAAGCCGCGCTCTAGCGGGTGCGACAAAACGGCAACAGATCGGCGCTTTTAGCGCCGAAAGCCCATGAAAATGGCGCAATTTCCGAGCGTTAAGGTTATTTTCAAGACAAATCACATAGCTTTGTTTTTGGTGCTCTGTATATTGATGGTTGGATAGCGCGAAGATGGACTGTCATATTGAATCCCGATTAGGGGGTTTTCTTGGTGGCAGATGCGAATAGGATGCTAGGCCTGAAAGGCGTTCAGGCTGCTGGAAGGAATGAAATATGAGCAAGGTCAGCGGTGGTAGCGGCGGCGACTCAAAGAATACGCTCTATTGTTCGTTTTGCGGCAAGAGCCAGCATGAGGTCCGCAAGCTGATCGCGGGACCGACGGTATTTATCTGCGATGAATGCGTCGAATTGTGCATGGACATCATCCGGGAAGAAAACAAATCCTCGATGGTCAAGTCCAGCGACGGCGTGCCGACTCCCCAGGAGATCATCAACACGCTTGACGAGTATGTGATCGGACAGGGGCAGGCGAAACGGGTGCTTTCCGTTGCCGTTCACAATCACTACAAGCGTCTTGCACATGCCACCAAGAGCAACGACATCGAGCTCGCCAAATCCAATATCATGCTGGTTGGTCCGACAGGGTGTGGCAAGACCTATCTTGCACAGACACTGGCGCGGATCATCGACGTGCCGTTCACGATGGCCGACGCTACAACATTGACCGAAGCGGGCTATGTTGGCGAGGACGTTGAAAACATCATCCTCAAGCTCTTGCAGGCCGCCGACTACAATGTCGAGCGGGCGCAGCGCGGCATCGTTTATATCGACGAGGTCGATAAAATCTCGCGCAAGTCCGACAATCCGTCGATTACGCGCGATGTCTCGGGCGAAGGCGTACAACAAGCTTTGCTCAAAATCATGGAAGGCACGGTCGCTTCCGTTCCGCCACAGGGCGGGCGCAAGCACCCGCAGCAGGAATTCCTGCAGGTGGACACGACCAACATCCTTTTCATCTGCGGTGGTGCTTTTGCGGGGCTCGACAAGATCATTTCCGCCCGCGGCGAGAAGACGTCTATTGGCTTTGGCGCGACCGTGAAGGCCCAGGATGAGCGCCGAGTCGGAGAAATCCTGCGTGAGCTTGAGCCCGAGGATATGGTCAAGTTCGGCCTCATTCCGGAGTTTATCGGCCGGTTGCCGGTCATCGCGACGCTTGAAGACCTGGACGAGGATGCGCTTATCCAGATTCTGTCCGAGCCGAAAAATGCGCTGGTGAAGCAGTATCAGCGCTTGTTCGAGATGGAAGACGTCGAACTGACCTTTCACGAGGATGCGCTGCGCGGCATTGCCCGCAAGGCCATAGCGCGCAAAACTGGTGCCCGCGGATTGCGCTCTATTATGGAGAAGATCCTTCTCGATACGATGTTTGAACTTCCGTCGCTTGAAGGCGTGCAGGAGGTGGTTATTTCGGACGAGGTCGTCTCGGGTTCTGCCCGGCCGCTTTATATATATTCCGAACGGGAAGAGGAAAAAGGCAACGCGACGGCGTAGCTTCGTCCTACCGCAAAAGCTGAACTCCGCTCTAGGTCGGGTTTCACCAAACACGCGTCCTTTCCGTTGTTCTGGCTCGAGCCCTGCACAGTCAGCAAACGCATCACTGCTTTTTGAGGCTAGCCGTCTTGAGGCCGAGGGCTTCCGTGAAGTTGTGGATGCGGACCTTTTGTCCCGAGGCATTGGGGTGTCAAAACTGCTATGAGACACGAGGTTTGGGGAATCGGAGCGGACAACGGCCAGCATGCAGACAGGGTGGAGCGTGGGCTTGAAACGGCAATTTGGATACTCCACTTAGGTCCCGAGTGACGGAAAGCCCTGCCGGTGCCTTAATGGGCCGTGCGGAGGCCGAAAGGAAACAAAATGAATGACATAACCACCCCGCAGAATGAAGCACCCACATATCCGGTATTGCCGCTGCGCGATATCGTGGTGTTTCCGCACATGATTGTGCCGCTGTTTGTGGGCCGGGAAAAATCCATCCGGGCGTTGGAAGAGGTCATGGGTGCCGACAAGCAGATCCTGCTGGCGACTCAGATCAACGCTGGCGACGATGATCCCGAAACCGGCGATATTTATGATGTCGGTACGGTCGCAAACGTACTGCAGCTGCTCAAACTGCCCGACGGAACGGTTAAAGTTCTTGTTGAAGGCAAAGCCCGTGCAAAGATCACCGGGTTTGCCGAAACGGCTGAATTTTATGCCGCCTATGCGGAAGAACTGCCGGAGCCTGAGGAAAACGCTGTCGAGATCGAAGCGTTGTCACGGTCGGTTGTTTCGGAGTTCGAAAACTACGTAAAGCTCAACAAGAAAATTTCGCCGGAAGTGGTTGGAGCCGCAAGCCAGATCGACGACTACTCCAAACTTGCCGATACGGTTGCATCTCACCTTTCGATCAAGATTCCCGAAAAGCAGGAAATGCTGGCGACGGTGAGCGTCAAGGAACGGCTTGAGCGCGCACTCGGTTTCATGGAAGGCGAGATTTCTGTACTTCAGGTCGAAAAGCGCATTCGTTCACGCGTCAAACGGCAAATGGAGAAGACGCAACGCGAATATTACCTGAACGAGCAGATGAAGGCGATCCAGAAAGAGCTCGGCGACGGCGAAGAAGGCCGCGATGAAATGGGCGAGCTGGAAGAGCGCATCGAAAAGACCAAGCTATCCAAGGAAGCCCGGGAGAAAGCCGAAGCGGAGTTCAAGAAGCTTAAGCAGATGAGCCCGATGTCAGCCGAGGCAACGGTTGTCCGCAATTATCTCGACTGGCTGTTGGGCATACCTTGGGGGAAGAAGTCCCGTATCAAGGTTGATCTGAACAAGGCTGACGCCATTCTTGAGGCCGATCACTACGGTCTTGAGAAGGTCAAGGAGCGTATCCTCGAATACCTCGCGGTGCAAAGTCGTTCGAACAAGATCAAGGGCCCGATCCTTTGTCTCGTTGGACCACCCGGCGTCGGCAAGACGTCGCTGGCAAAGTCGATTGCCCGTGCAACGGGCCGCGAATATGTACGCATGGCGCTTGGCGGCGTGCGTGACGAGGCCGAAATCCGTGGTCACAGGCGGACCTATATCGGGTCGATGCCTGGTAAGGTGATTCAGTCGATGAAGAAGGCGAAGAAAGCCAACCCGCTCTTCCTTTTCGATGAAATCGACAAGATGGGCATGGATTTTCGCGGTGATCCGTCTTCGGCGCTGCTTGAAGTGCTCGATCCAGAGCAGAATTCCACCTTCATGGACCACTATCTCGAGGTGGAATACGATCTTTCCAACGTGATGTTCATCACGACCGCGAATACGCTCAACATTCCGCCACCGCTGATGGACCGGATGGAAATTATCCGCATCGCCGGTTACACCGAAGATGAAAAGCTGGAGATTGCCCGCCGGCACTTGCTTCCGAAAGCGGTGCGGGACCATGCGCTGCAGCCGGAGGAGTTTTCGGTTAGCGACGATGCTTTGCTGAGCATCGTACGTCGCTATACGCGCGAGGCCGGTGTCCGCAACTTCGAACGCGAGCTCATGTCGCTGGCGCGAAAGGTTGTGACCGAAATCCTGAAGGACGGCGTAAAGTCCGTTGACGTTACGGAAGACAATGTCACCGACTATCTCGGTGTTCCACGTTTCCGTTACGGCGAAGCCGAACGCAATGACCAGGTCGGTGTGGTCACCGGTCTGGCGTGGACGGAAGTCGGTGGTGAGTTGCTGACGATTGAAGGTGTCATGATGCCGGGTAAGGGCAAGATGACCGTGACCGGTAACCTTCGCGAGGTGATGAAGGAGTCCATATCCGCGGCGGCATCCTATGTGCGCTCGCGTGCGGTTGATTTCGGCATTGAGCCGCCATTGTTCGAGCGCCGGGATATCCACGTCCACGTGCCCGAAGGTGCCACGCCAAAAGACGGGCCGTCCGCAGGCGTCGCCATGGCGACGTCCATCGTTTCGACCATGACCGCGATTCCGGTGCGCAAGGATGTCGCCATGACTGGTGAGATTACCTTGCGGGGACGGGTGCTGCCGATCGGAGGGCTCAAGGAGAAACTGCTTGCGGCTCTGCGGGGTGGTATCAAGACGGTCCTCATCCCTGAGGAAAACGCAAAAGACCTGGCGGAAATCCCCGACAATGTGAAAAACGCGCTCGAGATCATTCCGGTATCGCAGATGAGCGAAGTGCTCGACAAAGCGCTCACAAAACAGCCGCAACCGATCGAGTGGGATGCGGCTGAAACGCCACTTTCAACTGAAAATGGCGGCGATGATGCGGGTACATCCATAGCGCATTAATTGCGGAAAAATGCCGCGACGACACGAATTTGAGACGGGCTTCGGCCCGTTTCTGCCGTTTTGGGGGATGAAATCCACAAAAAAAGCCAGAATTCCGGGGTTTTTGGCACTCTATGATTGTTATTCGGCGATTGAATCGTAAAATCGCGTCCACCTCGTATTGAGTCGTTCCTAACACATTGAGAGGGTTGGAAAATGAACAAGAACGAATTGGTTGGCGCCGTTGCTGACAAAGCCGGTATGAGCAAAGCTGATGCCGGATCTGCGGTTGAAGCGGTGTTTGATACCATCACGTCCGAACTGAAAGGCGGAGGGGATGTTCGCTTGGTCGGGTTCGGTAACTTTACCGTTTCGCACCGGGAAGCCTCGAAAGGCCGTAACCCGATGACTGGCGCGGAAGTGGATATTCCAGCCCGAAACGTTCCAAAGTTCTCGGCCGGCAAAGGCCTCAAGGATGCTGTGAACAGCTAAGCTTTATCCCTTCTTTGCAGATACACCGGCCCGGCAAACATGCCGGGCCTTTTTTGTTGCGGAAAAAAATGCAACAGCCGCTTTGTAAGATGTGCCCGGGCATCCGGCATGCGATGATGGCGCGCGTTCCGAAAAACGCCTCCATCGGGATCACGGACGATTGCCCGAATAGGCGCTTTGCATTATTCAGGTGAGCCGGACTCAGGACATCGCGAATTCGGTCGGTTATGGACACTATGCGCAACCCTTCCGGGACGGGCAATGACGCTGTTTTGACATGGTCAGGACATGCCAAGGCAACTTTGCTCCTTGGCGTGCCTTTGATCGGCGCCCAGCTTGCGCAAATCGCGATCAACGTTACGGATACTGTTATGGTCGGGTGGCTCGGCGCGCCCGAACTCGCTGCCGTGGTTCTGGCCACACAGACGTTTTTCCTGTTCTACATTTTCGGATCAGGCTTTGCCCTTGCTGTCATGCCAATCGCCGCGCAGGCACGCGGCCGCAAAGATGTGCGCGGCGTCCGTCGGTCTACGCGCATGGGTATGTGGGTCATTCTGGCCTATGGCGCGCTTGCAATGATTCCGCTCTGGATGACGGAATCGATTCTCCTCGCCCTGGGACAGGCGGAATCGACCGCTGCGCTCGCCGGCGAGTATATGCGGGTCGCGCAATGGGGGCTTTTCCCGGGCCTTCTTGCAATGACGTTCCGATCCTATCTGAGCGCACTGGAGCGCGCGCAAATCGTCTTGTGGACGACGGTTGCCGGTACGCTGTTGAACATTTTTCTGAATTACATTTTTATCTTCGGCAATCTAGGCGCGCCGCGCCTCGGCGTCGTCGGAGCGGCCTTTGCCTCGCTCGGCACAAACCTGCTGATGTTCCTGTTGCTGCTGGCTTACAGCGTCGTCAAGAGCGAATTGCGCCAGTATCAGCTCATGGTGCGTTTATGGCGGCCCGATTGGCAGGCGTTTTTCGACGTTCTCAAGCTTGGCTGGCCGATCAGTGCGATGATTTTGGCCGAAGTCGGGCTCTTTTCCGGTGCCTCGGTGATGATCGGGTGGATTGGTACGGTCGAGCTGGCGGCCCATGGGATCGCGCTTCAACTTGCCGGTATTGCGTTCATGTTTCCGCTCGGCCTTTCCAATGCAGCAACGGTGCGCGTTGGCAATGCCTATGGGCGGGGAGACCTGGTTGACCTCGGCCGAGCAGGGATCATCGCGACCGGATTGGCCGTGGCGATCACCGCGATGTTCGCCGTCGTCTTTTGGTCGATACCGCACGTCCTGATCGGATTTTATCTTGATCAGCACAATCCCGACGCATCGGATGTGCTCCTGCATGCCGTTCCATTGCTGGCGGTCGCAGCGGCTTTTCAGCTTGTTGATGGCCTGCAGGCAATGGGTGCCGGTCTCCTGCGAGGGCTTAAAGACACCAAAGTGCCGATGGTCTACGCAATCGTCAGTTATTGGGTCATCGGGATGACCTCTGGATATTTCTTGGCTTTCCACGCGGGGCTTGGCGCGGTTGGCGTGTGGTGGGGTCTGGCGCTTGGCTTGGCAGTTGCCGCTGTGTTGCTCAACTGGCGCTATCACCGTCGCGCAAAACTGGGACTTCTTGCGGCACATACCTGAAATTTGCGCTCGAACAATTCGTCGCTGGTTGCAGGATTACAAGCTGATAAAACAGGAAATGGTGGGCGGTGAGAGACTCGAACTCCCGACATCCTCGGTGTAAACGAGGCGCTCTACCAGCTGAGCTAACCGCCCTTCGGAAAATGTCCGCTTCGTTTATGCGCTTCACCCGGCAAGTGCAAGAGAAAACGCGCGGTGCAGCGGACCTTTTCAGCTTGGCAGAGATCGCATGGGCGGTCGCGCGGTTTCGCGTCAGGCATTGGCGAAAGCGGACGATCAGCGCTTGACAGTCCTTGGGTAACGGCTTAATCCACCGCTCACGTTTTGCGCATTTGCAAAGCGCACGCGCGGGTGTAGCTCAGTTGGTTAGAGTGCCGGCCTGTCACGCCGGAGGTCGCGGGTTCGAGCCCCGTCACTCGCGCCACAATTCCAACGCTACGGCGATCTTCAATTCGGAAACAGTATCGGTTTTGCGTGCCATGTGCGCGACAATTTCGCGCGGATCATCGGAAGACCCATATTCCGGTTATCGCTGCCGCTTTTTGCCGTCTCGGAGGCCGTGAGAGCCTTGATGTGGCGATTTCCGGCGCCAGATTCCTGACAGAAGGTTATCCGTGGAATAGGCAATTTCGTTGACTGTACTGCCCCATGGTGTAAACCGGCACATTAGAATCGTTCGCGGCTGCAGCATGCGCCGAAATGCGAGGCAACCAAGATGACCGAACTCTTAAGTTCGTATCTTCCGATCGTTGTTTTTATTGCGATTTCGCTGGTCATCGCGCTGGCGCTGCTGGCGGCTCCGTTTGTTGTCGCGTTCAAAGCGCCGGACGCGGAGAAGCTTTCAGCCTATGAATGCGGGTTCAATGCATTCGATGATGCGCGGATGAAGTTCGACATACGCTTTTATCTGGTTGCCATCCTGTTCATTATTTTTGACCTCGAAGTCGCATTCCTGTTCCCTTGGGCTGTTTCGTTCGGCGATATCGGATGGTTCGGCTTCTGGTCCATGATGGTGTTCCTTACAATTCTGACAGTCGGCTTCGTATATGAGTGGAAGAAAGGAGCGCTTGAGTGGCAGTAGGTGACAACAGCTCTACGCTCAAGAGCCCTCCCGGGCGCCTCGAGAATGCCCCGGCTTCGGGCAGTCGGACGGATGCGCAAAGCCAGTTTTTCGGCGAAATCAACAGTGAGCTTGCGGATAAGGGTTTTCTCGTAACCTCAACTTATGAACTGATTAAATGGTCGCGAACCGGGTCCCTGATGTGGATGACGTTCGGACTTGCCTGCTGCGCAGTCGAAATGATGCAGATGTCTATGCCGCGTTATGACGCCGAGCGTTTCGGTTTTGCACCGCGCGCTTCGCCCCGGCAGTCGGATGTCATGATCGTCGCCGGAACATTGACCAACAAGATGGCACCCGCTCTCCGCAAGGTCTATGACCAGATGCCCGAGCCGCGATATGTGATTTCGATGGGATCCTGCGCAAACGGCGGCGGATACTACCATTACTCCTATTCGGTCGTGCGCGGCTGCGATCGGGTGGTGCCCGTCGATATATATGTGCCGGGATGTCCACCAACGGCAGAAGCACTTTTGTACGGCGTGCTCCTGTTGCAGAAGAAGATACGCCGTACAGGCACCATTGAGCGCTAGAAGGGCCGTTCTATGAGTGAAACTCTGGACGAACTACGCGCATATATTGAAGAGCGAAAGGGCGATTTCGTCGTTGAATCGCTTGTGAAGCACGGTGAGTTGACGGTCGTTACAACGCCGTCTGGCGTGATCCCGTTCTTGTCGTTCCTCCGCGACGATGCGCAATGCCAGTTTATCAACATCACCGATATTTGCGGCGTTGACTGGCCGTCCCGCCAGCGTCGCTTCGATGTCGTCTATCACCTGCTGTCGCCACGCCAAAATCTCCGAATCAGGGTGAAACTCGAGGTCGGTGAGGGCGAAACTGTCCCATCGGCAACATCCGTCTTTCCGGGTGCGGACTGGTTTGAACGGGAAGCCTACGATATGTACGGCATTCTCTTTACGGGCCATCCGGATTTGCGTCGAATACTGACGGATTACGGGTTTGAAGGGCACCCGTTGCGCAAGGACTTTCCGACGACCGGCTTTGTTGAGGTCCGCTATGACGACGAAGTCAAACGTGTCGTTTACGAGCCGGTCAGACTGAAGCAGGAATACCGTGACTTTGACTTTCTGTCGCCTTGGGAAAACGCCGAATATGTGTTGCCGGGCGACGAAAAGGCCAGCGACTAGGCGAAGAGAACCGGATCATGGACAAGACAGAAGAAAAATCCGTCAGTCAGCGTTTGAAAGCCCGTTGCCTTTGCGGATCGGTATGGTTTTCCGCAGGGGATCAGAACTAAGCCTATGACCGAACACAACGTTCGAAATTTCAATATCAATTTCGGACCGCAGCACCCCGCGGCGCACGGAGTCTTGCGTCTTGTACTCGAGCTCGACGGCGAGGTGGTGGAGCGCGTCGATCCGCATATCGGTCTTTTGCATCGCGGCACTGAAAAACTCATCGAAACAAAGACATATCTCCAGGCCGTACCCTATTTCGATCGGCTGGACTATGTCGCGCCTATGAACCAGGAGCATGCGTTCGCACTGGCCGTCGAACGATTGGCCGAAATCGAAATTCCCATGCGCGGTCAGTTGATTCGCGTGCTTTATTGCGAGATCGGTCGGATCCTGTCGCACCTGCTCAATGTCACGACTCAGGCTCTGGACGTGGGCGCATTGACGCCGCCGCTGTGGGGCTTCGAGGAACGCGAAAAGTTGATGGTCTTCTATGAGCGCGCATGCGGCGCCCGCATGCATTCAGCCTATTTCCGGCCGGGCGGCGTGCATCAGGACCTGCCGGAAGAACTCGTGGAAGATATCGGAAAGTGGTGCGATCCGTTCCTCAAGGTTTGCGATGACATCGAGGGATTGCTGACCGAAAATCGCATTTTCAAGCAACGCAACGTCGATATCGGTGTCGTCAGCCTCGACGATTGCTGGGCCTGGGGATTTTCAGGGGTAATGGTTCGCGGATCCGGTGCGGCGTGGGATTTACGCAGGGCGCAGCCTTACGAATGTTACAGCGACCTCGAGTTCGATATTCCGATCGGCAAAAACTGCGATTGCTACGATCGCTACGTCATCCGAATGGAAGAGATGCGCCAATCTGTGCGTATCATGAAGCAATGCGTCGAGTTGTTGCTGGGTCCACACAGAACAGGGCCGGTGTCCTCGACCGATGGAAAGGTTGTTCCGCCCAAAAGGGCAAAGATGAAGCAGTCCATGGAAGCGCTTATCCATCACTTCAAACTGTACACCGAAGGATACCATGTGCCGGAGGGCGAGGTTTACGCCGCTGTCGAAGCACCGAAGGGGGAATTCGGCGTCTATCTGGTGTCTGATGGCAGCAACCGGCCGTACCGCTGCAAGATCAAGGCGCCGGGCTACGCCCATCTTCAGGCCATGGATTACATATGCCGAAACCACATGCTGGCGGACGTGTCGGCAGTGCTCGGTTCACTCGACATCGTTTTTGGGGAGGTAGACCGTTGATGAACGCAATCGTTGCCATTGCATTGAGCGCAATCGCCGCGGCATTCATTGCCGCTCAACCGGCTGCGGCACAATCGAGTTCAACCACCGGCGAGTCGATGGAGACGCTGCTTGAACAAGGGTTCGAAATCAAGGCCGCGGCACCCAATGGCGACAGATATGTGGTGTTCCTGCAAAAGGACACGGCCGCCTATGCCTGCGAGTTTGTCACCGTAACCAATTCCCGGTGCGGCGCGATCAACGAGGAGGCTGAATAAACATGTCCGTTCGTCGCCTCGCCGAAGATCCGGTGCAGCCCAAGGACTTCCGCTTCACAGCGGAGAATTCGGCGTGGGCGCAGGCGACGATCCAAAAATACCCGGAAGGCCGGCAGCAGTCAGCCGTCATACCGTTGCTGATGCGTGCCCAGGAGCAGGATGGCTGGGTCACAAAGGCCGCCATCGAATCTGTCGCCGATATGCTCAAGATGCCGTATATTCGGGCATTGGAAGTGGCGACCTTCTACACGCAGTTTCAACTCAAGCCGGTTGGAACGAAGGCCCATGTGCAGGTTTGCGGGACGACACCTTGCATGTTGCGCGGTTCAGAAGATCTGATCAGGGTCTGCAAATCCCGTATCAACGAAAAACAGTTCGAACCGAATGAAACCGGGACGCTCTCGTGGGAGGAGGTCGAATGCCAGGGCGCGTGCGTCAACGCGCCGATGGTGATGATCTTCAAGGATACCTATGAGGACCTGACACCGGAAAGGCTCGGCGAGATCATCGACAGGTTTGAGGCAGGTGAGGGCGAGAGCGTCAAGCCCGGTCCCCAGAACGGCAGGCATCTCTCCGCGCCGCTGAGTGGTCTGACCACTCTGACCGATGAGCAAGCCGCACAAACAAGCCCAAAAGAGATCAAGAAAAAGAGCACCTCAGCCGTTGGAACGACTGTTGTGGACGAACAGAGCCGCCCGGCGGCCATGGACGAACCAGCGGAAAAAGACGATCTGAAAATGCTCTCAGGCGTCGGCCCAAAAATCGAGAGCATTCTCCATGCGATCGGCATTTATACGTTCGAGCAGATTGCCAGCTGGACGGCCGACGAAAGGGCATGGGTGGACACGAAGCTGAAATTCAAGGGCAGGATTGACCGGGAAGACTGGGTCGCGCAGGCGCAGGCGTTGTCGCGAGGCGGTGTTGATGAATATGTCCGTGTATTCGGCAAGAAACCGCGCTGAAGGATCATAGGATGCTGCAGGACAAAGACCGGATCTTTTCAAATATCTACGGCCTGAAGGACAAGAGCCTCAAGGGTGCCATGGCGCGCGGCCACTGGGACAACACGCGCGGTCTGATAGACAAGGGCCGCGACTGGATCATCGAAGAAATGAAAAGCTCCGGCCTTCGGGGACGAGGCGGGGCAGGTTTTCCGACCGGTCTGAAATGGTCGTTCATGCCGAAAGAGGTCGGCGAAAGGCCCCATTATCTCGTGGTCAATGCGGATGAGTCCGAGCCTGGCACCTGCAAGGACCGCGATATCATGCGCAACGATCCGCACACCTTGATCGAAGGATGTCTGGTTGCCGGTTTCGCGATGCGCGCCCATACCGCATATATCTACATTCGCGGCGAATACATCCGCGAGCGCGAGGCGCTCCAGGCGGCGATCGACGAATGCTACGAAGCCGGGTTGCTTGGCAGGGACAATTCCTGCGGTTGGGATTTCGATGTGATCGTTCATCATGGGGCGGGGGCTTACATATGCGGTGAAGAAACCGCATTGCTTGAAAGCCTTGAAGGCAAGAAAGGACAACCACGTCTGAAGCCGCCGTTTCCTGCCAATGTCGGGCTTTACGGCTGCCCAACCACCGTCAACAACGTTGAGTCGATCGCGGTGGCGCCGACGATCCTGCGTCGCGGCGGCGCCTGGTTTGCCGGTTTCGGGCGGCAAAACAACCACGGAACCAAGCTCTTCTGCGTCTCAGGTCACGTCAACGAACCGGCAACATTTGAAGAAGAAATGTCGATCCCGTTCCGCGAACTCATTGAGCGCCATTGCGGTGGTGTTCGTGGCGGTTGGGACAATCTGCTTGCGGTTATTCCGGGTGGTTCGTCGGTTCCGTGTGTACCGGCGGATCAGATCATCGATTGCCCGATGGATTTCGATTCGCTGCGCGACCTCAAGTCCGGCCTCGGTACGGCCGCCGTCATCGTGATGGACCGGTCGACCGACATTATCAAGGCGATTGCCCGGCTCTCCTATTTTTACAAGCATGAAAGCTGCGGCCAATGCACGCCGTGCCGCGAGGGGACCGGTTGGATGTGGCGGGTTATGGAACGCATGGCGACAGGCAACGCCCAGAAGAAAGAAATCGACATGCTGTTCGACGTTACGAAACAGGTGGAGGGTCACACGATTTGCGCGCTGGGCGATGCGGCGGCGTGGCCCATTCAGGGCCTCATTCGTCATTTTCGGCCCGAGATTGAGCGGCGCATCGACGAATATACCTACAATGCCGGACAGCTGGCAGCGCTGGAAGCGGCCGAATAAGAAACCGGTTGTCCGCATGCCCGAACGGCGCGGACCGCCTTAAACTGGAATGACCATGACAAAGATAAAGGTCGACGGAAACGAAATCGAAGTGCCGGATCATTATACGCTGCTGCAGGCCTGCGAAGAGGCCGGCGCGCAGATCCCGCGTTTTTGTTTCCACGAGCGTCTGTCCATCGCGGGCAACTGCCGGATGTGCCTGGTTGAGGTCAAGGGCGGTCCGCCCAAGCCGGCAGCCTCCTGCGCTATGGGCGTGCGTGATTTGCGCCCCGGTCCTGAGGGCCAGCCGCCTGAAGTCTTCACCAATACGCCAATGGTCAAGAAGGCGCGCGAAGGGGTGATGGAGTTTCTGCTCATCAATCATCCGCTCGACTGCCCGATCTGCGACCAGGGCGGCGAATGCGACCTGCAGGATCAGGCGATGGCGTTCGGAATGGACTCGTCGCGCTTTCACGAAAACAAACGCGCTGTCGAAGACAAGTATATCGGGCCGCTGGTCAAGACCATCATGACACGCTGCATTCACTGCACGCGGTGTGTGCGGTTTACCACCGAGGTCGCGGGCATATCGGAGCTTGGGCTGATCGGCCGCGGCGAAGACGCCGAGATCACGACTTATCTTGAAAATGCCATGACTTCAGAATTGCAGGGCAATGTCATCGACCTTTGCCCGGTCGGCGCGCTTACGTCGAAACCCTATGCGTTTCAGGCGCGCCCGTGGGAACTCGACAAGACTGAGACGATCGACGTAATGGATGCTTGCGGATCGGCTATCCGGGTCGATACACGCGGTCGTGAGGTCATGCGCATCATGCCGCGCGTCAACGAAGCGATCAACGAGGAATGGATCTCCGACAAGACACGCTTTGTCTGGGACGGCCTTAAGACACAGCGGCTGGATCGCCCGTTTGTCAAACGCAACGGCCGTTTGCAGGCGGCAAGCTGGCAAGAGGCCTTTTCCGCGATTGCCGAAGTCGTAAAGGGAAAGGCCGGTGATCGGATCGGCGCGATTGCGGGCGATCTGGCTACGGTTGAGGAGATGTTCGCGCTGAAGCAACTGATGCAGGCACTTGGTTCACCCAACATCGATTGCCGCCAGGACGGTTCGGCGATTGATCCTTCGCTCGGACGGGCAAGCTACTTGTTCAATCCGACGATTAGCGGCATCGAAGATGCTGATGCCATGCTGATCATCGGCGCCAATCCGCGCTACGAGGCGTCGGTTCTGAATGCGCGCATTCGCAAGCGATGGAGAATGGAAGACTTTCCGATCGGCGTCATCAGCGAGAACACGGACCTGCGCTATGGGTACGACTATCTTGGTGCAGGCCCCGAAACGCTCTCGGATCTCGTCTCGGGCAAGATCGGTTTTGCCGAACAACTGAAACGTGCCGAACGGCCAATTGTTGTAATCGGACAGGGCGCACTGGTACGCGAAGACGGGATGGCCGTTCTCTCGCTAGCCGCCAAGCTGGCGCTCGACGTGGGTGCGGTCACGGAAGACTGGAACGGATTTGCTGTTCTGCACACCGCAGCCGCCCGTGTCGGCGGTCTCGATATCGGGTTTGTGCCTCAAACCAGAGGCAAGAAGACCGCGGAGATGTTAGCCGACTGCGACGTTGTGTTTCTTCTGGGTGCCGACGAAGTAGAACCCGATGAGCGCGATGCATCGTTCAAGATTTACATCGGCAGCCATGGCGATGTCGGCGCACATCATGCCGATGTCATTTTGCCGGGTGCGACCTATACCGAAAAATCGGGGCTCTATGTGAACACGGAAGGCCGAGTTCAGATGGGATTGCGTGCCGCCTTTGCTCCGGGCGACGCGAAGGAAGATTGGGCAATTCTGCGCGCACTGTCCGATGTTTTGGGATGCAGACTTGCTTACGATTCACTGCAACAGCTCCGCGCTGCTCTTTTCGAGCTCCACCCGCATCTTGCCGCCGTTGACGAGATCGCGCCGAGCGATGCGCGCGCGATCGAAGCCCTTGCTGCCATCGGCGGAAAGACCGGTGATGGTAGCTTCGAATCCATCGTCAAGGATTTTTACCTGACCAACCCGATTGCACGCGCTTCCGCTGTAATGGCCGAGTGCTCGGCGCTCGCGCGCGGCGCGGCCAAGATAGCCGCTGAGTAGGGAACGCAAACTCAATGACAATGGATGCGTTTGTTACAACCTATGTCTGGCCCGCGGCGATCATGATCGGTCACACGGTTCTGCTGCTCGTACTGCTGCTGATATTCATCGCCTACATTCTTTATGCAGACCGCAAGATTTGGGCGGCTGTTCAGATGCGGCGCGGCCCGAATGTGGTGGGGCCATTCGGGCTCTTCCAGTCCTTTGCAGACCTGCTGAAATTCGCATTCAAGGAGCCGGTGATACCGGCCGGCGCAAACAAGGGTGTTTTTCTGTTGGCGCCGCTTGTTTCGGTGACCCTTGCGCTCGCTGCCTGGGCGGTGATTCCGGTTGACGAAGGCTGGGCCGTGGCATCGATCAATGTCGGTATCCTGTATGTTTTCGCGATTTCCTCGCTCGAGGTCTATGGCGTCATCATGGGCGGTTGGGCTTCAAACTCTAAATATCCGTTTCTGGGCGCGTTGCGTTCGGCGGCTCAGATGGTGTCCTACGAGGTTTCCATTGGATTTGTTATCATCACCGTCCTACTTTGCGTCGGCTCGCTCAATCTGACCGAGATCGTCCTGTCGCAGCAGACAGGTTTTGGGACGATGATTGGCTTGCCCAACAGTTTCCTGGACTGGCACTGGCTGGCGCTCTTCCCGATGTTTGTCATTTTCTTCATCTCCGCGCTTGCTGAAACCAACCGGCCACCATTCGACCTGCCCGAGGCCGAGTCCGAACTCGTCGCAGGCTTCATGGTCGAATATGGCTCGACACCGTACATGATGTTCATGCTGGGCGAGTACGCGGCGATTGTGCTGATGTGCGCGCTGACAACGATCCTGTTTCTTGGCGGTTGGCTGCCACCGCTGGATATCTGGTTGTTGAACTGGGTGCCGGGCGTTGTCTGGTTCGTGCTGAAGGTCTGTTTCGTATTCTTCATGTTCTCGATGGTGAAAGCCTTTGTCCCCCGCTACCGCTACGATCAACTGATGCGTCTGGGATGGAAAGTGTTCCTGCCCATATCTCTTGCGATGGTGGTTCTTGTTGCATTTGTCCTCAAGCTGACCGGCTGGTCGGCGTAAGGCGGGGAGTAGAGGATGTCGCTTGCACAGTCCGCAAAATCGGTCTTTCTGAAAGAGTTCGTCGAAGCGTTTTTCCTGTCGATGCGCTATTTCTTCGCGCCGAAAGCCACGGTCAACTACCCTTACGAAAAGGGGCCCGTCAGTCCGCGTTTTCGCGGCGAGCACGCACTGCGGCGCTATCCCAACGGTGAAGAACGGTGTATTGCGTGCAAATTATGCGAGGCGATTTGTCCGGCGCAAGCAATTACGATCGAGGCGGGGCCGCGCCGCAATGACGGAACACGCCGGACCGTTCGCTACGACATTGATATGGTTAAGTGCATTTATTGCGGGTTCTGCCAGGAAGCGTGCCCGGTCGATGCAATCGTGGAGGGACCGAATTTCGAGTTTGCGGCGGAAACGCGTGAAGAGTTGTATTATGACAAGGACAAACTTCTTGACAATGGCGACCGGTGGGAGCGTGAGATAGCCCGCAACATCAAGATGGATGCGCCTTATCGTTAAGGGTTCGGCGTTCTGAGGCCGTTCGGTCAAATGCATCAGTGAATAGGGGTGGTCCAATGCAGGGTCCAACACGTTCTGCACGGACCGGGATGGAAAAACAGCCGGATTAAACCGGTGGAAACAGGAAGCCACGCGCTCATCGTCGCGTGTCGGTTTGGGGAAAGGCAAAGGCGCAGACTATGGGTCTTCAGGCTCTGTTCTTTTATCTGTTTTCGATCATTGCGATCGCGGCAGCGTTCATGGTGATATCGGCACGCAATCCCGTTCACTCCGTACTCTACCTGATCCTCACATTCTTTAACGCAGCCGGTCTGTTTTTGCTGACAGGTGCGGAATTCCTGGCTTTGATTCTCGTGGTTGTCTATGTCGGCGCCGTCGCCGTGTTGTTCCTTTTCGTCGTTATGATGCTGGATATCGACTTTGCGGAGCTTCGCTCCGGCGTAATGGAATACGCGCCGATCGGGGCGCTGATCGGATTTATTCTGGCGGCGGAGCTTATTCTGGTCTTCGCGGCCAACGCCTTCACGGTGGAGCCAGTGGCCAGCGGGTCACTTCCGATCCCGGACCTTGCCGAGGTGCCCAACATCCAGGCGCTAGGCGATGTCCTTTACACCGACTATGTGCATTTCTTCCAGATTGCAGGCATGATCCTGCTTGTTGCGATGGTCGGTGCTATCGTCCTGACCCTTCGCCAGAGGGAAGACGTCAAGCGCCAGGACGTTGCGAAACAGGTCGCAAGGACCCGAGAGACCGCGGTCGATGTGGTCGATGTAAAGCCCGGGCAGGGCATATAGTCGGGGCCGGGGGACAGCTATGGAAATCGGACTGGCCCACTACCTGACCGTTGGCGCGATACTGTTCACGCTGGGTGTTTTCGGGATCTTCCTCAATCGAAAGAACGTCATCGTCATTCTAATGTCGATCGAACTAATCCTCCTGGCAGTCAACCTCAACTTCGTCGCCTTTTCACAGCATCTCAATGATCTGGTCGGACAGATATTTGCGCTGTTTGTGCTGACCGTGGCTGCCGCGGAAGCAGCCATTGGATTGGCTATCCTCGTGGTTTTCTATCGCAACCGGGGTTCGATTGCGGTCGAAGACGTGAACATGATGAAGGGCTGATCCGGCGATGTACCACTTGATCGTATTTTTGCCCTTGCTTGGCGCGATTATTGCCGGGTTCTCCGGCCGTTCTATAGGTGCCCGTGCCAGCGAATATACGACCTGCGGACTGATGGTGGTCGTTGCAATATTGTCATGGGTCGCCTTCTTCCAGGTGGCGCTCGGCCATGGCGGTTTGCTTCAGGTGCCGGTGTTGCCCTGGATCGAGGCTGGCCGGTTTCAGGTGGAGTGGGCTTTTCGTATCGACACGCTGACAGCGGTCATGCTCGTTGTCGTCAACACCGTCTCAACCCTCGTTCACATCTATTCCATCGGCTACATGCATGACGATCCGCATCGCCCGCGGTTCTTCGCATACCTGTCCCTTTTCACCTTCGCCATGCTGATGCTGGTGACGTCGGACAACCTGGTGCAGATGTTCTTCGGCTGGGAAGGGGTGGGGCTGGCATCTTATCTGCTGATCGGATTCTGGTACAAGAAACCTTCAGCCAATGCGGCCGCGATAAAGGCCTTCATCGTCAACCGTGTGGGCGATTTCGGGTTTTCTCTAGGGATTTTCGGGCTTTTTGTTCTGTTTGGCTCAGTGTCTATGGACGTGATCTTTGCCGGAACGGCCAATTTCATGCCCGACGCCGAAGCGCGCAACAGCGATGCGCTATTCGAGTTCCTGGGATTCGAGATGAACCGGGCGGATGCGCTGACCACCGTTTGCCTCCTGTTATTCATGGGCGCAATGGGAAAGTCGGCGCAATTTCTCCTTCATACCTGGCTGCCGGATGCGATGGAGGGACCGACGCCTGTCTCTGCGCTGATCCATGCAGCCACAATGGTCACGGCTGGCGTCTTTCTCGTCGCCCGGATGTCGCCGGTCTTTGAATTGTCGACCGATGCGCTGACCGTCGTCACGGTCATTGGTGCCATTACAGCCTTTTTCGCTGCAACGGTGGGGCTTGTTCAAAACGATATCAAGCGGGTGATCGCCTATTCCACATGCTCGCAGCTTGGTTACATGTTCGTCGCCTTGGGCGTCGGTGCCTATGGTGCTGGAATTTTTCATCTTTTCACCCATGCCTTCTTCAAGGCGCTGCTTTTTCTTGGTGCCGGGTCGGTCATTCACGCGGTCTCCGATGAACAGGACATGCGGCGCATGGGCGGTTTGCGGAAGCATATACCGTTCACCTACTGGATGATGATCATCGGAACGCTTGCGCTTACCGGATTCGGATTACCGTTGACGCCGCTGGGCACGGCAGGTTTCATCTCAAAGGACGTGATCATCGAAACAGCATTTGTGGGGCAAAACCCGGCTGCCGGCTGGGCATTCTGGATCCTGGTCGTGGCTGCAATGCTGACCAGCTTCTATTCGTGGCGGCTCATTTTCATGACCTTCCACGGGAAACCGCGCGCCTCCGCGGATGTGATGCATCATGTGCATGAATCGCCTTGGGTGATGCTCGCGCCGCTAATCGTTTTGTCGCTCGGCGCCCTGTTTGCAGGCATGGTTTTCGTCGGTGATTTTTTTGGTCACCACTATGAGACGTTCTGGAACGGTGCGCTCTTTACGCTGCCCGAAAACCAGATTGTCCATGAGTTCCACAAGGTGCCGAAATGGGTGAAGGTCAGCCCGTTTGTCGCAATGGCGATCGGATTTGTTGTCGCATGGCTCTTCTACATTCGCTCTCCGGAAATGCCGAAGCGGCTCGCCGAGCGCCATCAGCCGCTCTATCAATTTCTCCTCAACAAGTGGTATTTCGACGAGCTGTACGACCTTATATTCGTCCGCTTTTCCAAATGGCTCGGCCACTTTTTGTGGAAACGCGGCGACGGCTGGTTGATTGACGGCTTCGGTCCGGACGGTATCGCCGCGCGGGTCCATCAAATCACCAACCGGGTGGTTCGCCTTCAGACCGGTTATGTCTACCACTATGCCTTCGCGATGCTGATCGGCTTGGCCGCACTCGTGACCTGGATGATGCTGGGGAGCACTGTCTGATGACAGATTGGCCTATTCTCTCCACAGTCACTTTCGTACCGCTTGTCGGCGTGATCCTGATCTTGCTGATCCGCGACGATGGCGAAACGAGCCGCCGCAACATTCGCAATGTCGCGCTGATTGTCACCGCGTTCAATTTCCTGCTTTCGCTGATCATCTGGGCGTTTTTCGACAATACGGATCCCGGCTTTCAGTTTGAAGAACGCGCGCAGTGGCTTGGAGACGGCCTGAACTACCATATGGGTGTCGACGGCATCTCGATGCTGTTCGTCGTTCTGACTGCGTTCCTGATGCCGATTTGTATCCTGGCGAGCTGGGAATCGGTTCAGTACCGCATCAAATCGTACATGATCGCCTTCCTGATCCTTGAGACCCTGGTGATCGGGGCATTCTGCGCTCTGGATATCGTCCTGTTCTATGTCTTTTTCGAAGGCGGACTCATCCCGATGTATCTGATCATCGGCGTATGGGGCGGAAAGAGACGTATCTACGCGGCGTTCAAGTTCTTTCTCTACACGCTTGTCGGCTCGGTGCTGATGCTGCTGGCTATCATGGCGATGTACTGGAATGCCGGAACCACATCCATTCCTTTCATGCTGGAAGAGCACACATTTCCGCGGGAAATGCAGACATGGCTGTGGCTAGCATTCTTTGCGTCCTTTGCCGTCAAGCTGCCCCTGTGGCCGGTCCACACCTGGCTTCCGGATGCACATGTGGAGGCGCCAACTGCCGGTTCCGTCGTGCTGGCGGGCATATTGCTGAAACTCGGTGGCTACGGCTTTATTCGCTTCTCGCTTTCGATGTTTCCGCTTGCTTCGCTCGATCTGGAACTCCTGATCTTTTCGCTTTCGGTGATCGCGGTGATCTGGGGGTCGCTGGTGGCGCTCATGCAGGATGACGTCAAGAAGTTGATCGCCTATTCGTCGGTCGCCCATATGGGCTACGTGAAGATGGGGATTTTCTCCGCCAACGCGCAAGGTGTGCAAGGCGCGATATTCCAGATGCTGTCGCATGGTCTGGTGTCCGCGGCGCTCTTCCTTTGCGTAGGCGTGATTTACGACCGGATGCACACACGCGAGATCGCCGCCTATGGTGGCCTTGTGAACAACATGCCGCACTACGCAGTTGTGTTCATGATTTTCTCCATGGCGAATGTCGGCTTGCCCGGAACGTCCGGTTTTGTCGGCGAGTTTCTTGTGCTGATCGGGGTGTTTCAGGTGGCCAGCTGGATCGCTGTTTTTGCAACGCTGGGCATTATTCTTTCGGCCGCCTACATGCTTTGGCTTTATCGACGCGTGATCTTCGGCGCCCTGGAAAAAGAAAGCCTCAAATCGCTGCTTGATCTGTCGACACGTGAAAAAATCACCCTTTATCCACTGGCTGCGCTGATCGTTTTCTTCGGTGTTTATCCGTTGCCAATTTTCGACGTGACCACGGCTTCTGTTGACGCGCTGCTGTTGAACTACAACGCAGCGCTCGAGGCGGCCGGCAACCTGTCGCTTACGGATTGACGAAGGAATTCAACGGATGACAGGCGAACTCCTGATGCAAAGTCTGCAGCTTACCTTGCCGGAAATCGTTCTGGCGGTTGGCGCTATGGTCCTGTTGATGATCGGTGTTTTTTCGAACCGCGATTCCTCGTCGATGGTTACCGGCCTCGCGGTTGCGCTGCTGATCATTGCCGGCGTTCTGGTTTTGCTTTCGGGCGATGGCCTCGCTTTCGGCGGGTCTTTTTTGCAGGACCCATTCTCGCGTTTCATGAAGGTTCTAACGCTGATCGGCTCTATCACGGCCATGGCAATGGCGGTTGGTCATGCCCAGGAAGAGCAGATCGACCGCTTCGAATTTCCCGTGCTGATCGTTCTGTCGACGCTCGGCATGATGCTCATGATCTCCGCGAACGATCTGATCGCGCTCTATCTTGGTATCGAGCTGCAGGCCCTTGCGCTCTACGTTGTTGCAGCAATCAATCGCGACAGCGCGCGATCGACCGAGGCGGGCCTCAAATACTTTGTCCTGGGCGCGCTTTCTTCGGGGATGCTTCTATACGGCGCATCTCTGATTTACGGTTTTACCGGCCATATCGGGTTTCCGCAGATCGCCGATGCCCTGGCAAGCGGCGACCGGTCCTTGGGTGTCATCTTCGGCCTGGTCTTTTTGCTTGCGGGCATTGCCTTCAAGATTTCTGCGGTGCCCTTTCACATGTGGACCCCGGATGTGTACGAGGGGGCGCCAACGCCTGTAACCGCATTTTTTGCCGCCGCGCCCAAGATCGCTGCCATGGCCATGTTGGTCAGGGTCGTGATCGAAGCCTTCGATCCAGTCGCGCCGGATTGGAAGCAGATTGTTATCTTCGTATCCATCGCATCGATGGTGCTTGGCGCCTTCGCAGCCATTGGCCAGACGAATATCAAACGACTGATGGCCTACTCATCCATCGGACATATGGGCTATGCGCTTGTCGGGCTCGCGGCGGGTTCGCAGGTGGGTATTCGCGGCGTTGTCATTTACATGCTCATCTACATGGTCTCGACGCTTGGCACATTCGCCTGCATCCTCGCAATGCGCAGAAAGGAAGAGGGCAATGTCGAGCAGATTGACGACCTCTCCGGTCTCGCCTCAACCAATCCGCTAATGGCAACGACGATTACGCTGTTCATGTTTTCGCTCGCCGGCATTCCGCCCCTTGCCGGCTTCTTTGCAAAGTACTTTGTCTTTCTCGCCGCGATTGAAGCCGGCCTTTACCCTTTGGCGGTCATCGGTGTTTTGGCATCGGTTGTTGGGGCTTACTACTATATTCGCATCGTCAAGATCATGTGGTTTGACGAGGGTAGAACCGGTTTCATGCCGGTCGCCAGTGAATTGCGGCTTGTCATGGTTGCTTCCGGATTGTTTGTTCTTGGCTATGTCGTTGTCGGCGGCCCGATCGGCCGCGCCGCCGATGCTGCCGCCAGCACCCTGTTTGTGATTGGCTAGCGCATTGAACCGAGACTATGCGAGTTTTCGCCACATTGCGCTGGATGACGTTGATTCCACCAATACGGCCTGTTTAGAACGTGCGCGCGACGGCGACCCTGGCGGTCTGTGGATTACTGCAAGGCGGCAGCTTCAAGGCCGCGCGCGGCGGGGGCGCAGCTGGGTTTCAGAAGCAGGAAACCTCTACGCATCGCTTCTGCTGATCAATGTGGCCAAACCTGCAGATCTGGCAACCCTTCCGCTTGCGGTGTCGCTTGCGGTGCATCGCGCGATCACGGCCGTGCTTCCCCCAGGAGCGGCCAATGCGACCATCAAATGGCCGAATGATGTCCTGATTGGCGGTGCCAAGATCTCCGGAATTCTGCTTGAGAGCGAGACACTGCATGATGGCAGGGTAGCCGTTGTTATCGGATGCGGGATCAATGTCGCGCATGCGCCGGAGCAGACGATGTACCGCACAACGACACTTCAGGCCGAAGGTTCCGGCGTTTCTCCGGACGAGCTTTTCGCTCGCCTGTTCATGACAATGGGTGAGGCTCTCGACGTCTGGGACGGCGGGCGCGGCATCGCGGCGATCCGGCGCTCATGGCTGGACAATGCAGAAGGGATCGGCAAGCACATCCAGGTCAAACTGCACCAGCAAACGATTGGCGGTATATTCGCGGAAATTGATCAGAGTGGATCGCTTGTGCTGGTACAAGACGACAAGACGGTGCGCAAGATTGCCGCCGGCGACGTGTTTTTCAAATAGATGCGCAAAGAGTAACGTAACTTCATGGCAAAAGCAGACGAACTGGTATTCCTGCCGCTCGGCGGTGTCGGCGAGATCGGCATGAACCTCGCTTTGTACGGGTTCGGGCCGGCCGGAAGACGTGAATGGATTATCGTCGACTGCGGCGTGGCTTTTCCGGGGCCGGATCTACCCGGTGTCGACCTGGTCTTTCCGGAAATCCGTTATATCGAAGACCAGAAAATCGACCTGAAGGCAATCGTCGTCACCCATGCGCATGAGGACCACTACGGGGCGCTCGCTGATTTGTGGCCTTATCTGCGCGTGCCTGTTTTTGTCACACCGTTCACGGCCGGCCTGCTCGAAGCAAAACTTACCTATGACCGGTACGCCGAAGACATTCCCGTCAAGATCTATCACGCGGGCGATAGCTTCCGGATTGGTCCTTTCTCCATCGAGGCGGTGCCGGTAAGCCATTCCATCCCCGAGCCGGTATCGCTGATTATCAATACGCCGGCCGGGCGGATTATCCATACCGGCGACTGGAAGATCGATCCGGCGCCGACCCTTGAGCCGCTGACCGACGAAGCCCGGTTCCAAAAGGCGGGCGATGACGGTGTATTGGCCCTGATATGCGACTCGACGAACGCGCTTCGCGAAGGCGTGTCACCATCCGAGCAGGCCGTGAGCGACGGGCTCGCTCAAATCATATCGGCAGCCAGAGGGCGCGTTGCGGTTACGACATTCTCGTCCAATGTCGGCCGTATCCGTTCGATTGCCGAGGCAGCGGCAACCGCTGGCCGGAAGGTCCTGCTGCTCGGCAGCTCGATCAAGCGTGTCGTCGATGTGGCGACGGATCTCGGGATCATGGATGGGCTCGCACCGTTCATTGACGAGGAGGAGTTCGGGTACATTGACCGGAACAAGATCGTCATCATCCTGACTGGCAGCCAAGGCGAGAGCCGCGCTGCACTCGCCAAGCTCTCGCGCGGTGAGATGCGCAACGTTTCGCTTGGGGCTGGTGACACGGTCATTTTCTCTTCCCGGGTTATACCGGGCAATGAAAAGCCCATCCTCGACATCAAGAACGGCCTGATAGAGCAGGGCGTCGACATCATCACCGACGACGACGCGCTTGTGCATGTTTCCGGTCATCCGCGCCGCAACGAGCTCAAGCAGATGTACGAATGGGTCAGGCCGGACATTGTCGTGCCCGTTCACGGTGAGGCCGCCCATCTTATCGGGCAGACAGAACTTGCCCATCAATGCGGAATCTCTTCGGTTCCACGGGTGCGAAACGGGGATCTTTTGAGGCTTGCGCCGGGTCCGGCGGAAGTCATCGAAGAGGTCGCACACGGCCGCATCTACAAAGATGGCGACCTTATCGGCGATTTCGACGAGATGGGGATCGGTGAACGGCGAAAGCTCTCCTATGTCGGCCATATTGCCGTCAATGTCTTGTTGACCGGCAAACATGAGCTGTTCCGCGATCCGTCGGTGCGCACCCATGGCATGCCGGAAGCCGACGATGAGGGCCGGCTGCTGAGCGATGCCCTTGAGGAGGCCGCCATCCGCGCGGTCGAGAGCATTCCGCGTGCGCGACGCCGTGACATTTCCGTTGTTCAGGAGGCCGTGCGCCGGGCCGTTCGTTCGGCGGCGCGCGATATCTGGGGCAAAAAGCCGGTAATGACCGTATTTGTCACCCGTGTGTGAGATCGGGCGAAAGGAAAAATGCCAATGATCGGCAAGCTCAACCATGTGGCAATCGCCGTGCCTGCGCTCGATGCTGCCACGGCACAGTACCGTGATGTTTTGGGCGCGAATGTATCGGAACCTCAACGCCTGCCCGAGCATGGCGTGACAGTGGTTTTCATCGATCTCGGAAATACCAAGGTCGAGCTGCTCGAACCGCTGGGTGAGGCGTCGCCGATTTCTGCTTTTCTTGAACGCAATCCATCCGGCGGAATGCACCATATATGTTACGAGGTGGACGACATACAAAGCGCAAAGGCGAGCCTTGAGGCCGAAGGTGCCAGAGTGCTGGGCAATGGCGAACCGAAAATAGGAGCGCATGGCAAACCGGTGCTGTTTCTGCACCCGAAGGACTTTTGCGGCACGCTTGTTGAACTGGAAGAGGTGTGATGTGAGGTCAAATATAGATTGCGGTGAGGGCTGTCGATGTCATTCCTGAGCGGGTTTGCTGTCTATTTTATTATCTGGTGGGTTACGCTCTTTGCTATCCTGCCGATAGGCGTACGCACTCAAGCCGATGAAAGCGATGTCACGCTTGGCACGGCTGAAAGCGCACCGCTGAAACTGCAGATGGGGCGCAAGCTGATGCTGACCAGCATTGTCGCCGCAGTGATCTATGCCATCTACTATGCCGTCACGGCTTTGTTCGACGTGTCGGTCGACTCCATTCCGCGGATCGTTCCGGACTTTTCCCAGGATTGATGGCTCAATCGGGATAGGGTCCGCGCAAGCTGAAAGCTGCAGGCGCCAGACGATGTACTCGCGGGCGGTTTTGTGCACCCATACCGTCAATTGATTGCGAACGGTGTGTATTGTGTAAGGTCTGTTTACTGAGGCCGGACTTGAAAATAGATGATGCCACCATAACTTAACGGTCTCATCTTTAAAACAATGATTGTGTACGCACACGGAGCATTGGCGCATGTTGTTTGACCCGCAAAGCCCGGTCTTTCAGGCGGCTGTCGCTCCGTTCCTCCTGTCCTTTATTCTCGTCGGCGCGGTAACACTTTTTGCCGGCAGCGAGTTACGGATTTCGCTTAGCGCCTGTGGCGTTGCGATCGCCATCCTGGTGGCCTACTGGCTGGCGTTTTCGTGGCCGCCCTTTCCGCCTCGGGCGTCAAGCCACAAAGTTGGCTATCTGATTGCGATTTCAACTGTCCTGTCCGTCATACTGGCGGTGCGGCCGTGGCCGAAGCTTCTCACAACCATAATCATGTACCTGGCGCTCATCGCAGGCGTCCTTTGGATTGCGCGATCCAAAG
>JBCCOK010000046.1:0-39655 GCA_039025395.1 Pseudomonadota bacterium | reverse complement strand
CTGGACTTTCCCGAAGCTTTGGTCGCCGGCCGGGAAGACATCTATCTCGAGTTTTTTTTCCGCAATTGGGGCCACCGGCCTGACGCAATTTCACAGGAAGCAGTCGCTGAGTATTTACGTACATATCGACAGCCGGGCGCAATGCGCGCGGGCTTTAACCTCTACAGAGCCGAATACCAGGACGCAGCGGACAACGAGGCCTTTCTCGCAGAGGGAAAGCTCGACCTACCAGTGCTATGCTTCGCTGGCCCGGGCGGCCGAGGCCGGGGGCCGATTGCGTTGGAATCGTGGCGGCGTGTGGCGAACAATGTTGAGGGTGGCGTTATTGAGGATTGCGGACACTGGGTTCCCGAAGAAAAGCCGGAATGGGCTGCGCAGCAAATCCTCGCATTCTTTGACAAACAGAGCTGAGAAATCTCACGGTATTCATCTCATTGCAGGAAAAACAGGTTGTTCCTGTCGTCGCAGCAAGTGTCGATGTTTTTGCGCAAAGGAAACTTGTGTTGACCATTACTTGGACAGAAGACCTTACCGGATTGGACTGGGATGACCTTGCAGAGGTCTACAGGTTGGCACCATTGGGTGAACGGGACCCCCATAAGTTGGAACAGACATTTTCGAACAGCATGTTCAAGTGCTTTGTTCTAGACGATGGAAGGGTCGTCGGAGCCGGGCGGGTGTTGGCTGATGGCGCAGATTGCGCTTATCTGTGCGACATTGCGTTGCTCCCCAGCCACCAGGGAAGAGGTTTGGGAGGTGAGATCATCCGGCGGCTGGTTGATATGTCCAAATTTCACGACAAAATCATCCTCTATGCCGCTCCCGGGAAAGAGCCGCTTTATGAAAAATTTGGCTTCCGGCCGATGGCAACGGCAATGGCTATTTTTGAAGATCCGGCCAAAGCCTATTCCGACGGCTACTTGACGCGAGTATAGGGTGGCAGGCGCGGCGCGCTGCCGCGAGGGCCGCCTCCGAGCCGACAACGAACATTCCGCAGCGGCCCACCCGCTCCTGAAAACCTGTGTTTCAGCAACATCGATTGATCTTCGTGGCCATGCCCATTACCCGGTCACCTGACCACCGAGGACCGTCGCCAAGGGCCGGACATCACGCAACTCCATCGGATCGATCTCAGTCGGGTCACGGTCGAGGACACACAAATCTGCGCGTTTGCCGCACTGGATCGAGCCCACCTGATCGTCCATCTTGAGCACATATGCAGCGCCCAGCGTGATGCAATGAAGCGCCTGTGCGACCGCAATCTGCTGCGAATTCCCGAGAACCCGACCCTGCTCTGTCATCCGGTTCACGGCACACCAGGCTGTTGTCAGCGGACTCATGGGGGTTACCGGCGCATCGGAATGGATCGCGAAATCGCCACCGAAAACCGACCAGGCGTCCGCACATGCGTTCATGCGTTCTGCGCGATCCGGCCCGACGGTTTTGCTCCAATGCACATCTCCGAAGTAATACAGGTGGTTGGCGAAAAGGTTGACGGTCACGCCAAGAGCACGCGCACGCTTGAACTGGTCGACACCGGCAAGCTGCACGTGTTCCAGCGTGTGCCGCAAGTCAGGATTCGGCGTCGCGAGCATCGCGTCCGCGATCGCCTCGATGGCCAGTTCTGAGGCGGCGTCGCCATTGGTATGAATATGCGTTTTCACGCCAGCATGGTGCAACGCGCGGACCGCAGCGCGAAAGTGCTCCACCTCCATGTTCCAGATCCCGTGATCTTCCATGGCGAAATAGCCCGGCGGCTTGAGCATTGCCGTACCGGCCTGGATGGACCCGTCGGTAAAGAGCTTGGCGCGGCCAAGATGCAGTTTTTCAGTCGACCGGCCACGCAAAGCAACTGCCCGCTCCGCCTCGCGCTCAGGCACATCCACCATGGCATTCATGATAGGCACATAGCGAACCGGAAAATCAGGTTCGCCGGTAACACCCTCCAGCATTCGCACCTCATCGTCGTGGAGACCTGACAATAGATCGGCAACCGTCGTGACACCGCATCCTCGCGCCACCTTGCCATAGGCATTTACAGCCTCAGCGTCGGTCAGGACCTCGAAACTCAAACCCACGACGCGCGCGACCGGACCCATTGCCGCGAATTCGTGGAGTTCTCCGTTGGGCTCGCCATCATCCCGGCGCTGCACGCCCTCGATATTTGTGTCGCGGCCAAGGCCCGCGCGCTCCAGAGCCAGAGAGTTGGCGGTAAGAACGTGACCGTTCGAGTGATTGACCACCACCGGATGCGCCGTGGAAACGTGGTCGAGATGATCGCGATCAAGACGCCGACCAGAAACGAAACTCGGGTCGAAACCCCAGCCGACGACCGGCTCGCCCTCGGGCGTTTGCGCTGCAATATCCCGGAGCCGGGCGATCAGGGAGTCGTCATCGGCGACACCCGGCCAATCGGTCCCCTCCGGATCTGTGCGCAGGTAGTGACCACAATAGGTAAAACGCCATATGCCGCCTGCCGAAACATGCGCGTGGGCTTCGATGAGTCCAGGCAGGATGACATGACCGGCATACCGATCGTCTCGGGTGATGGTGCCCCAGCCGTCACCGCAGTCCGGACCACCAACGCCGACAATCACGCCATCGCGCACTGCAACATGCGTAGCGACGGGCCGATTGTGGTCCATTGTCAGTATCTTCTTTGCCTCAAATACCGTCGTCATCTCTATCCTTTCAATGCCGCCCAAGGTGCCGGAGGACGGCGATACGTTCTAACACTGCGCAATTCCTTTGCAGCCGAAAATCTATTCTTCCATTTGACCGGCGAAAAGAAGATAACGAATGGCCTTGTCTTCGCACAATGGCCGTTCACCTTGCGGAAATACAGATCGCATGCGCAATGCCGTGATTGTCTGCACCGAGCTCCAGGCCGTTGCCGGCAGAGCGTCTGCGAAGGATTTCACAAGGTGAGAAATCGTTCCGGCATAAAGGGAATATCAGTGTCTTCCGGCCGCGCGCCCGCTGCCGTCAGCATCGCGTGAACCTGCCCTCGATGATGTGTCTGATGATTAAACAGCTGCATAACCAGCAACTTCTTGGGCCTTGTCAGTTCCCGGCCAATCGCGCCGGAATACCAGGTGAGTTCACCCTCGAACCACTGCGGAACAACGCCGTGGGCCCATTCCACTATCGTTTTGTCAAACGCTGCCCTGTCAAGAAGATACTGCTCCCAAGTGGTTATGAAATCAGTCGAGTCCGTAATACTTCCATTCGGAGGTGGCGTTCCGGCAAACCTGTTCATCCAGATCCTGTCGCCCCAAAAAATATGTGAAAGTGTTTTCTGGATTGAGCCAAAAAAAGCACCCCGGTCCCTTGTGCGCTCAATGGCTGGAAGCTCACTTGCTGCCGCAAGCAGACTTCCGTTCTGCCACATATTGTATCTGGCCATCGTTAAGACGTACTCTTTGTCAGGCATTTCCGTTCCTTTCGATTTTTCATTGAAGGCGAAACCCAATCCGAGGGCTGAAGTCGATGATCGTTTTTTCGGTTGGGGTTATGATTGGGTCATGAGCAACCCCGTTTCAGGGTTGTGCGCTGAGGCAGAAGACCATTCAAAGCGATGATCCGACAGCCCGGCCATATGTCAGGCCGCGCTACCCGTCCCGTCCAGGTTCGTTCGGATTGCTGGAGAAAATTGCGATCTTGTTGCCTTGAGGGTCGCGAAGGTAACCAACGTAGAATTGAGGTCCATAAGAAGCACGGAAGCCCGGCTGGCCTTCGTCAGAACCGCCTGCCAGAAGTGCCGCGGCGTGAAGGTCACGAACCTGCTTCTGATTCCGCGCCTCAAAAGCGACCATGGAACCGTTGCCGGCCGAAGCCGGGCGCCCATCGAAGGTAGGCTTTACGTAGAATTCCGGCGGAACTGGAGACTGGTCCTGTTGTAAGGGAAGCGCGTAACTGAGACCCTCAGGGCCTTCCTCCAGCTCGTATCCAAGCGCTGGCAGGAGCGCGGAATAAAACCGCTTCGCGCGCGTGATGTCATCGGCACCGACTGTAACATAGGAAATCATTCTTTTGTTTCTTTCCGAGAGTTCGGATTTTCCGCGCGGCTATCGGCTTCGACGGAACTCAAACGCATTGTGCTCTCTATTCGGTACCGATCGAAGCAACGGCTGCGGCAAGGTTTGCCTTGAGGTTTTGCGCCCGCAACTGCAGCATATCGATTTTCTGGACGGTTTCGCGCGCGCCAACTTGGCCGTACCAAAAGAAGTGATTGCCGGGAACACGTGCGTTAAGCGCGCCCGAGGTGGCATAGCTCATCAGATCCATGAGGTGCTGCCAGTCAGCGGGCGGGATCTCCTCAGATTTTGACAGTGCCGGAAGAATGATCCCGCGATACAGATGCTGAATCTGGAACATACCCCAATTGCCACGATCGGTCAGGGCATGGTCGTTGTCCAATACCTTGTCGCCTGAGATGGTAACGATGTAAGGAAAATCCGCTTTTTTGAGTGCTCCGGTATCGGCAATGGCCCAATCGAGGTCCTTGACGAACGTGCCGTTTTCATAGCGCGAGGCGATGATGATGCCATTCAATGCCACTGGAATATCGCCGAGAATGTCGGTTTCAAATCTGTCCCACGGCATAATGACATGATCGTTGAGTTCGTCTTGAGCGGTGACATAGGCTTTGAAAATCTCGTAGAATTGCGGTGCTGCTGACAATCCGTTGGGAGCTATGGAAATTGATCCGGGTTCCTCTGCCAGAAGCGGCGCTGGCGGTGTTGCAGCAAGGGCCACGAAAAGGCTCATGTCGAGACCGGCGTCCTGCGACGCCTCGTAAACGGATTGCGCGATCTGTCCCCCAGCGCTCCAGCCGAGGACTATGATCTCGCCGGAAAGATTGTTTTCATCGATATAGAATTTTGCTGTAGCCGCAACCTGTTTGCCCCAGTCGCGGATCGTATAGCCAGGATATGATTTCGAATAAACCTTGTTTCCCGTCGGATAGGAAGCACCGAGGAAGGAATACCCCTGTTTGCCAAGCCAGTAGGCCAGAAAGTCCTTCTCATCACCGCCCGGATATCCATAGGCCACCCGGGCCAGGTGAAACCCGCCGGGCACAAAGACAATGAGTGGTTTTTCCGGATCACCTGCTTTGAAGTATGTGAGTGTTTCAACCCCGTTGGTCGCAAGCATCTCTTCGCCGGCATATAACCCTTCCGGTTGCGAAATACGTTCCGCTTTCCAGACATCTTGAGCCGAGACGCTGCCAATGGTGAATAGCAAAAAAAACGAACAAAACAGCCCCAAATACCTTCGCATTCATCGCTCCTGAATATCGCTCATGACCGGTTCAAACACGGTATTTGCCATCATGCAGCCATGCAACTGCCCGGCGTCTGTTTTGACAGCGATGCGGCATCGCTCGCAATGGTTTTGCGAAGGCTCTGATCGACGAGGCCGAACAGCCGACAAGCGCGCAGGATCAACCCAGCCCCGCAGCGCGAAGGACAACGACGACGCCGGTGGCGACGATCAAAACAGAAACCAGGCCGAGCCGCAGCGCGGCAATAGCTGCGACAACCAATGCAATGAACTCGGCCGGCCCGTTCGACACCGCCGCGGGAACAAACAGCGTGGTCAACACCGCTGCCGGTACCGCGTCCAGTGCGGCAGTCACACGCGCAGGGATCCGCTCGAAGCGCGACAAAACCAGATGTCCACCGACACGCGTTGCGTAAGTGGCAAGCGCGCCGGCAATGATGATCCAGGTAATCTCCGGAAGACCGAACATCCTATGCCCCTTCCGCTTCCGCATCCGCCGGTTCGGGCGCCGGATCACCACCCGCCATGACGGCTGCAAGGGCGATGCCGGCAGCCGCGCCGATGCTCACATGCCAGGGCGAGCCGACCGTATAAAAGGCGATGACTGATGCAACGCCGCTGGCAACCACCACCGGCAGCCAGTTCTTGCGGTGGCGAAATCCCATCACCAGTACGACAAAATAGATCGGCAGCATGAGATCGATACCAAATGCATAGGGGTCTTTTATAAAGCCGGCGAAATAAGCACCGATCGCAGCCTCCGTAACCCAGAGCACGTAGATCGGAATGCCCATGCCGATATACCAGCTGAATGTGATCGGCCGACCCTTCTCATGGAACTTCTCAGCCTCTGCAAATTGCGGATCGATCATAAGGAAAAACGCCACGGCTTTTTGTGGAAAGGTGAACCCGGTGATCTTGGGGCCCAAAGATGCAGAATAGAGAACGTGGCGGAAGTTGACCGCAAAGATCGACAGAACGATCAGCCATGGCGCGACATTGGTTCCAAACAGATCGATTCCAACCATTTGGCTGGCGCCGGCATAGATCGTTGCGCTCATAAGAACTGCCTGGCCGATCGTCATGCCGTTTTCCACCGCAAGCGCACCAAACAGCATGCCAAATGGTACCGCCGCTGCGGCAATCGGCAACGACATACGCATTCCGTCACGGAAATCGGCGTTGAACCTCAACGGCATCTCAGGTCGTATCTTCTTTCGTCCGTTTCATCGGATGGTGGCATGCAAGCACGGTCTGGAAACAGAGGCCCACAAGATTAGGTCAACATTGCTGACCTGTCACACGAATATGTGTGATACGTCTTTCAACGGAACTGATCATTCGCCGATGCGCGCGAACCACTCATCTTCGTCGATCACTTCGATCTCGAGTTCAGATGCCTTTCGCAGTTTCGATCCTGCCCCGGGGCCGGCCACCACCAGATCCGTTTTCTTCGATACCGAACCCGCTGTCTTGGCGCCAAGACGCTCCGCCATCGCCTTCGCCTCATCCCGCGACATGCGCTCAAGCGCCCCGGTAAAGACAATGGTTTTTCCCGAAAATGCCGTATCCGTCGCAACCTCCTGTGCATCAGCCGGATGGACCTGCTCAAGCAGTTGCTCGACAATGGCAGCGTTGTGCGGTTCGGCAAAGAACTCCGCTATGGCGCGCGCAACGACAGGCCCGATGCCATCGATGTTCACCAGATCTTCCCATGCTTCGCCTTCTTCATCAGCGGCCAAGCGCATAGTATCGACAAACAAACGCGCAGAACGGTAAACCCGGGCCAGCACCTTGGCGTTGCCCTCGCCCACATGGCGAATGCCAAGGGCATAGATGAACCGGTGCAGATCGACCGAGCGGCGCGCCTCGATTGCATCAAAAAGGTTGCCGGCACTCTGCTCGCCCCACCCTTCCCTTTCCTGCAGCTTCGACGTTTTGGATTCGGCGTCACGCGCCTGCAATGTGAAGATATCGACCGGGTTCCTGACCAACCCGTCGCGATAGAAAGCCTCTGCCTGCTTGTCACCGAACCCGTCAATGTCGAAGGCATTGCGGGAAACGAAATGTTTCAATTTCTCAATTGCTTGGGCCGGACAATACAAGCCACCCGTGCAGCGGCGGACTGAATCCGTTCGGCCGGTCTTTTCATTGAACTCGCGGGTCGCTGGACTGTCGCACTCCGGGCAGGTTTTCGGGAACCGGTATGGAACGCTGTCGGCGGGACGCTTTGACAGATCGACATCCATGACCTTCGGTATGACATCTCCGGCCCTGTAGATCGTCACGGTATCGCCGACGCGCAGATCGCGGCCTTCGCGGATCGGCTCTCCATTGTTGCCGATGCCGGCGATATAGTCCTCGTTGTGCAGGGTTGCGTTCGAGACGACGACACCGCCAACCGTTACCGGTTCGAGACGTGCGACCGGGCTCAGGGCTCCGGTTCGGCCCACTTGAATTTCGATGCCATTAAGGCGCGTCGTCGCGATTTCCGCCGGAAACTTGTGCGCGATCGCCCAGCGCGGGCTGCGCGAGACGAAACCAAGACGCGCCTGCAGTGCCAGATCGTCAACCTTATAGACAACCCCGTCGATGTCGTAGGCCAGTTCGGCCCGCTCGGCTTCGATCAGCCGGTAGTGTTCGATCATCCCGTCAATGCTTGTAAAGCGCTTCATTAGCGGATTGACAACAAAGCCCCATGCACCGAACTGCTCCACCACACCCAACTGGGTGTCGGCCGGAAGCGAAGAGTTGTCGCCCCATGCATAGGCAAAAAATCTCAGCGGCCTGCTCGCCGTGATGGCGGAATCGAGCTGCCGCAGCGATCCCGCTGCAGTATTGCGCGGATTGACGTAGGTCTGCTTTCCGGCCGCGGCCTGCCTGCGGTTGAGTTCCATGAAATCGGCCTTCGTCATGTAGACCTCGCCGCGCACTTCGATCACGTCCGGCACATCGCCCTTGAGGCGGCGCGGAATGTCGCCGATCGTCCTTGCATTGGCGGTTACGTTTTCGCCGACCGTTCCGTCGCCCCGTGTTGCCGCTGTGACAAGCTCTCCGCTTTCATACCGCAGTGCCAGGGACAATCCGTCGATCTTCGGTTCAGCCGTGAAGGCCAGCGGCGCGTCGTACGAAAGCTTCAGGAACCGGCGCACCCGGTCGACAAAGTCGCGCACATCGTCGTCAGAAAATGCGTTGTCCAGAGAAAGCATCGCAACCCGGTGGGTCACCTTGTCGAACTTGTCCAGAACCGCGCCGCCGACGCGATCGGTTGGCGAATCGACCCGTTTGAGATGCGGAAAGCGTTCTTCGATGGCCAGGTTGCGCAGCTTCAGCGCATCGTATTCAGAGTCCGATACAACGGGCGTGTCTTCGGTGTGATAATGTCTGTTGTGTTCGCCGATCTCCTCGGCAAGCCGTGCAAGCTCGCGCACCGCCTCCTCTTCACTCAAAACATCGACTGCTGTGGTTTTCTCGGACATGTTCGCCATCCGCAAATCATTGACGTGGCAGGTTTTAGAGTATCCGTTTTGATCAAGCCATAGTTTGAGACCACAGCCTTCAAATGCCATGACCCGCAAACGGCTAGCCGCTCAATTTATCTGACATGCCTATAGACAAGCGCCTTCGGATCCTGACGCGGTGCGTCGGGATCGAGGACCGCGCCGAGTCTTTCGGCCAGCTGGCGGGAACGCGTATTATCGGGATCGATATAGCTTACCAGCGTGGAAAGCCCTCCTTCAGCGAAGGCCCAATCGCGCAGAGCCTGCGCGGCTTCGTAGGCGTAGCCCTTGCCCTCGGCATGCGCATAGACAAACCAGCCAAGTTCATGTTCGGGAAAAAGCGGCCCGTGATTGATGCCGACTTGGCCAAGGCAGGCACCGGTCTGACGGTCATCGAACATCAGCGCGCCGTGGCCCATTAAAATCCACTGCGCCGCGTCGTGGCAGAACATGCCCCATGAGCTTTCGAGCGAATGCGGCCCGCCCATATGGGCGGCCCTTTCCGACTGCATCAGCACCTCATAGTCGGGCCAGTCCTCCAGGGTCATCGGCCGTAGGACCAGCCGCTTGGTCCTGAGTGTCGGAGTCAGTGTCGCGTCAGCCATGCGCGGCCCGCCCGTTGGTCTTTTGTTTGAACCTTACGCTTCGTCTCATCTAAGGCGTGTCGCTGTTAAAGATGGATACGCTCACTTTCCACGAGCCGTCCGGCTGGCGTTTCAGGATATTGACGAATTTGCCCCTTTCGGGGGTGGCCGAGTCTTCAACGGAGAATGTGCCGATCTGATAGGCAAGATTGCCATCGACACCGAAGTCAACCAGCGCATTTCTGTGCGTGCCACCCGCATTCCGTCCAATCCGGGACCGGTATGAAGCAATAAACGCTTCCTTGCCGCGGATCATCGGCTCGCCCGGCGGCAGCAACATAACATCGTCGGTGAAGAACGCAGCACACCCATCGGCGTCGCCTTTACTGAAGGCTTTGTTGTAGGCTTCATCGAAGTCTTCCAGAATTGTTTTCATCTCCACGGCTCTCTCCTTTCTGCTTCCAGGCGCTGACGTTTTCAGGCACGGCCGTTTCAAGAATCGGCACTACAGGTTTTGGCTGACTTGCGAAGAGACTGATCGGTCTCAGGGGTTCTCCGAAAGCAGCCGCCCGGCCGCCGCGCGCGCCTCGTCAGTGACCGAGGCGCCGGCGAGCATGCGCGCTATCTCTTCCCTGCGGGATTTGCTGTCCATCATGCTGACCCGAGTGGTCACAGTCTCGTCGCCGCTCGGCCCCTTTGCGATCAGCATGTGTGTGGAAGCGCGGGCAGCGACCTGCGGCGCATGCGTCACCGAAAGCACCTGCACATTGTCGGCCAGTCTTTTGAGACGTTGGCCGATCGCATCTGCAACGGCGCCACCAGCACCGGAGTCGATTTCGTCGAAAACGAGTGTCGGCGCCGAACCTTTGTCGGCCAGAGCAACCTTCAGCGCCAGGAGAAAACGAGACAGCTCACCACCTGATGCAACCTTTAGAATCGGTCCCGGCCGCGCGCCCGGGTTGGTGCGCACATGAAAAGCCACATGATCAAAGCCGTGAGGACCACCCTCGTCGGCGTCGCTTTTGATCTCTACGATGAATTCGGCACGGTCCAGCTTCAACGCAGGAAGCTCGGCCATCACGGCAGCCTCGAGCATTCCCGCCGTATCGTGCCGTTGCTGTGACAGCAATTGCGCCGCCGAGAGGTAGTTTTTCTCGCATTCCACAACCTTGGCATGGAGATGGGCGAGTCTCTCCTCTCCCGCGTCCAGTTCAGTCAGCATGGCCACCATGCGTTCAGCATGCGCGGGCAGTTCTGACACCGGAACCGAATACTTGCGTGATGCTGCGCGTAATGCAAACAGCCGTTCCTCGCACGCTTCCAGCTCACGGGGATCGAATTCAGCCTCCGCCAGCGCCGCCTCCGTTGCCATCTGCGCCTCCGAAAGCTGGTTCATCGCGGCATCGAGCGCAGCGATGATATCGTCGAGGAGACCAGGAACCTCAGCGGCCTTGCGTTCAAGCCGGCGCAGCACGGAACCCAGGACCGGAACCGGCGAGGCGTGGCCCGACAGGACATCGTTGGTCTCGTTGATGTCGGCAGCGATCCTTTCCGCTTTCATCATACGCGCGCGCCGCTCGGCAAGTTCCTCTTCCTCCCCGTCGACTGGCGCCAGTTGCTCAAGCTCCTCGACAGACGCACGCAGGTAATCGGCCTCGCGTGCGGCCTCTTCAACCCGGGCACGCTGTTCGGCAGCAGCCTTGTCCGCAGCCCGCCAGCTCTGATGCAGGTCTGCGACCTGCCGAGATCGGGATTGAAGTCCGCCAAAGGCGTCAAGCAAGCGGCGATGCGCATCCGGTTGCACCAGCGCTCGATCATCGTGCTGACCATGGATTTCGACCAGGAGCTTGCCCAACTGCTGCATCAGCGCAACGCTTGCCGGCTGGTCGTTGACGAACACCTTGGTGCGCCCGTCAGTATTCTGCATTCTGCGCAGGATCAGGTCGCCATCATCTTCGAAACCGTTGTCACGCAGGAGCTGCCGCACCGGATGATCGCCATCAAGGTCGAAAACAGCGGTTACCTGACCGCGCTCTGCCCCGTGTCTTACGAGACTTCCGTCACCACGTGCGCCAAGGGCCAACGAGAGACTGTCAAGAAGAATGGATTTGCCGGCGCCGGTTTCGCCGGTGAGAACACAAAGGCCGTGTGCAAAGGCCAGATCAAGCCGTTCGATCAGTACGATATCCCGGATCGACAGGTGTGTCAGCATGAGTTTCTCGATGCGCTTTGCCGGTATTGCGCAGATTGAAGCACGTGTCCGGCATTGCGGCAGTCTTGGAGGATACATGTGCAGCGCTCGGCTGCGATCACTCCCGCCAACACCTCGTCATTTCTGCCGTTCAGCTATCAGACCCGATGATAAGCGCGCCGGCCCGCGCCAGCCATGAGCCGCCGTTTTCCCGAGGCTCCAATCCTTCCGTCTGCAGCAATTTGTATGAATCGGCATACCATTGGCTGTCAGGGAAGTTGTGACCGAGCACCGCGGCAGCAGCTTGGGCATCCTGTGTAAGGCCCATCGAATAGTAGACTTCGACAAGACGCGCTAGAGCTTCTTCCACTTGCGGCGTATTCGGATAAGTCTCCACAACGGAGCGGAAACGGTTTAACGCGGCGGCATACTCTTTGCGTTCCTGGTAGTAGCGGCCGATCTGCATTTCCTTGCCTGCGAGTTGGTCGCGGGCGAATCTGATTTTGATTTCCGAATCTTCCACATACTCGGAATCGGGATAGCGTTCGATAATTTCGTTGAAGGCCTGGATAGCCCGCCGTGCCGTCCGCTGATCGCGTGTCACCTGCGGTATCTGCCTATAGTAAGAAAGACCGATCAGATAATATGCGTAAGGCGTATCTTCAGAGTTGGGGTAAAGGCTGATAAAGCGCTGCGCGGTGGAGATCGCCTCGGTGTAGCGGCTCATTCGATAATTGGCGAATGAATTCATAACCATCGCCTTACGGGCATATTCCGAGTACGGGTGCTGATTGTCTAGTGCTTCGAACTTGCGCGAGGCCTCTCTCAGCTTGCCGGCATTCATGTTGGCAAGCCCTTGATTGTAAAGCACATCGGCCGGCTCCGCTTCAAAGCTCAGCGCATTAATATCGACATCGGTATCGCTCTGACAGCCTCCGAGTACAAGCAATGTACCGACCCCTGCCGCTGCCAGCAGTGCCCGCGTCGTCTTCACGTAAGGGATCAAAGTCTTGTGCAACATCTCGGTTCAAACCCCCAAGAATCTTCTTAGCTCAGCCAATCTGCAAACACGGTATAGTCCAGTTGGAGCTTTATAATCAAACGAAGGCGCTCCATACCCGACAGGCCCGCTTGCCGTGCTCTTGCCGACCGAACACCTAATAGCAGCGCTCGTTGGCCTCGTGCAATGTCATGCGCAGTTTTCGTACATTTTTGTGGCAATTTGTATGCAACGACCACAAATCTGATCCGCTCTACCGCATTGATCAGTCATTTTTCACGCTAGTAACGCCAGCAAACCAAGACGCTGTTTGCCGTGCCACCGGACCAACATCACAAGAGTGAACGAATCAGGCCCTTACTGGGTCCAAGGTGCGAACATGGGCCCGCTGACGGCGACCAGTTCTCCACCGCGTGGCGCATCACGCGGTTCTGATGTCTCTACGACTTCATAGGCACTCGCATCGTTCAAGAGCGCTTGCAGCGCGAGAGAATTCAACCGGTGCCCGCCGCGATAGGACCGGTAGCAGCCGATAAACTTGGCACCGGCAAGAGCGAGATCACCGACCGCGTCCAGTGTTTTGTGGCGGACGAACTCATTTTCGTAGCGCAAGCCTTCCAGGTTGATGATCGTGTCGTCCTCACAGATGACGATGGAATTTTCCAGCGAAGATCCAAGCGCGTGCCCTGATGCCCAAAGAAACTCTACATCGCGCATGAAACCGAATGTCCTTGCCCGCGAAAGTTCATTACGAAACGTCTCAGGCGTGATATCGCCCTTCCATGATTGCCGGCCGATGAGCTTACAGTTGAAATCGATGTCGATCTCAAACCGGGTGCCTTCATAGGGCACGAACTCCGCCCATGACGCGCCAGCTTCGACCCTGACAGGCTTCAAGACTCTCAAATAACGGCGTTTTGAACCCAGTATATCGACCCCGGCCTGCTCGAGAGCATCAATAAAAACGATCGAACTGCCATCCATAATGGGCACTTCCGGACCATCGATTTCGACGATGACATTGTCGAGTTCCATCGCGTAAAATGCGGCCATCAAATGCTCTACAGTCGCGACACTCGCACCGGCCGAGTCACCCAAAACCGTACAAAGATCCGTCGCTGATATCTGCGATGCAACGGCTCTTATCTGGTGAATTTCACCGTTGTCGTATTTTCGCTCAAATATGATGCCACTATTCGCGTCGGCAGGCTTGAATGTGATTGCGACCTGTGAACCGCTATGCACTCCCACCCCCGAGAGCGTAGCGCTGTTCATGATGGTCGTCTGGTAGCCAAAAAAATTCATATGCATTCAATCAGCCTGATGCCTTCAGCCAAGGCAGTCCGCAAACTTTACAGAAACACGCGCAGTCGCAAAACCACGTATGATTTCAATGTTTTCGGAGTACCCTTAAGTCCCGACTAAATCCCCACGCTGCGAAGATACGTGTGCGCTCAGGACAATCCAAATCACGGTTTTTTACCTTATGTTACGGCAAATTTAGGCAATAAAATCAAATAATTAGTCGCATTAATATTCTTTAATGAGCCGTTAACAAAACAGGACCTTCCCAACGATGCGAAAAACCGAAGCGATTCATTGTGAATCGCTTCGGAAGTCTTGAAGATTGAGTCGCGGTCGTGGGGTCGCTACATGGCCTGACGCCTCAGGAACGCCGGAATTTCTAACTGGTCCTCTTCGTTCTGGACCGATCCTGCCGGCGTACTTCTGCCCTGATTGTCTGTCCCGCCCTTGCGTGGCGCGTAAAGGCTTGCTTCAGCGGACAACGGCCGTCGCTGGTTTGAAGGCGCAGGTGCCGCGCGCGTATCTGCGCCTTCTTCGTCCTCTCGCCGCCCAAGACTGTGCGAAATACGCTTCAGCAGACCCATAGGACCGCGTTCGTCCTGTTCGACGCCCGGCTGCTGCTTCCGGTCGACCTCAGCCTGAACCAAAGGAGGAAAATCCTCTATGCGCGGCATTTGCGGTGCTGTTTCTGGCTGCGGAGGAGACTGCACCGGGTTGCCGGCGGGTTCGGCGGGCGCAACGGGCTGCGGCGTGGCGCGGCTTTGCACCGGAGACTTCGGCTGCTCGGCCTGGGTGAAAAGTTTGCTCTGCGGCTGAAAGTCATCGTTCTCAGCAGCCGGCTGATCAGGGACCGCAATCGCCAACTCCTGCTCGAGTTCCGCCTCGGCGAGCCTGATGGTGGTTTCTACCGGATCTGCCGGAGTTGTCGCGACCGCTGCCGGCTGTGCAGCCGGGCGACTGGCCGGCTGTTTGATGGCGGCAGGCGCCTTCGGTTTTGCAGCCTCTTCGCCAGCACCTACACGATCAATCCCGGTCGCAACCACGGATACGCGAATAATACCCTCGAGATCCTCGTCAAACGTCGCACCGAGGATGATATTGGCATCGGAATCGACCTCTTCGCGGATGCGCGTCGCTGCCTCGTCGACTTCGAACAGCGTCATATCGCGCCCGCCGGTGATCGAGATCAGCAAGCCCTGAGCACCGCGCATTGAGGTTTCATCAAGCAGTGGATTGGAGATGGCAGCCTCTGCGGCGGCCATTGCGCGGCCCTCGCCAGACGCTTCGCCCGTGCCCATCATTGCTTTGCCCATCTCCCGCATTACCGAGCGAACATCGGCGAAGTCCAGATTGATCAGGCCTTCCTTGACCATCAAATCCGTGATGCAGGCAACGCCGGAATAGAGCACCTGATCGGCCATGCCAAAGGCGTCCGCAAAGGTCGTCTTATCGTTGGCAATGCGGAAAAGGTTCTGGTTGGGGATAACGATCAGCGTATCGACGGCCTGCTGAAGCTCGATGATACCTTCTTCGGCAATGCGCATCCTGCGCTGACCTTCAAAATGAAAAGGCTTGGTCACGACACCCACTGTCAGGATACCTTGCTCTCGAGCCGCCTGAGCGACGACCGGAGCAGCGCCGGTTCCGGTTCCACCGCCCATCCCGGCTGTCACGAAACACATATGCGTTCCGTTGAGGTGGTCATTGATCTCATCGATGCATTCACGCGCTGCCGCACACCCGACTTCGGGCTGCGAACCGGCGCCGAGGCCCTCGGTCACCGCCACACCCATCTGAATCACCCGGTCGGCCCGCGTCATCGTCAATGCCTGCGCATCGGTGTTTGCGACAACAAAGTCGACGCCCTGAAGACCGGCATTGATCATGTTGTTTACGGCGTTGCCGCCCCCGCCGCCAACACCAAATACGGTGATCCGCGGCTTAAGCTCGGTGATATCCGGCTTTTGCAGATTGATAGTCATGGCACCTCGTTCCTTTTTCACCTTGGCCGCCTGCCGCGTCGGCCAATTCCAACTCTAAAAGCTCTCTTTCAACCACTGTCCAACACGGGCAAAGGGACCGCCGCCGCCTATTGTCCGATACCGCCCAGCCCGCTCACTACCATGGCTCTCAAGTGCTGCGATCTGCGGGTAGATCATCAACCCAACTGCTGTTGAAAACGCCGGTCCCTTGGCGGCGGCCGGAAGTCCGGCCACGCCGAGCGGACGGCCAATGCGCACATTCCGCGCGAGGATCCGCCGCGCTGTGTCAGCAATGCCAGTCAACTGGCTTGCACCGCCTGTCAGTACGACCCTGCGACCGACCAGCGGTGCATAGCCTGAGCGCTGAATACGATCGCGGATCATTTCCAGCGTTTCATCGATGCGCGCCCTGACGATGCGGCCAAGCAGCGCCTTCGGCATCTGTACCGGCAGATCGTTTTCGGAGTCGCCGATCGGGGGCACCGACACGGTATCGTGCTCGTCGCCGGATCCCGGTAGCGCAGAACCATGCACCACTTTAAGGCGTTCAGCGTCTTCCAGCCGTGTCGAAAGTCCGCGCGCAAGATCCATCGTCACATGGTGACCACCCAACGCAATGGCATCCGCATGCACCATGCGGCCCTCGGCAAACACGGAGATCGTCGTTGTGCCGCCGCCCATGTCTATACAGGCGCAACCGATCTCAGCCTCGTCATCAACGAGAGCGGAAAGGCCGCTTGCATATGGTGTTGCGACCATGGCTTCAACCGTTAGATGAGCACGATTGACGCAAAGCTCCAGATTCCGCAGCGGCGCCTGCTCTGCGCTCAGAACATGCATGTTTACGCCGAGATGGTCGCCATACATGCCGAGCGGGTCGCGGATCGCCCGTTCGCCGTCAAGGCTGAAGCCTGTGGGAAGCGAATGCAGGATCGACCGATCGCCGTTGCTCACCTGCGCAGCTGCGGCCGCGATCACTCGTTTCAGGTCGGACCGCTCCACTTCCTGCCCGCCCAGATCGATTTCTGCTGAGTAGATATCACTTTTCAGCCGCCCCGCGGAAACGTTGACAATCAGGGACTCGATGGTCAGCCCCGCCCTTTTTTCCGCTGTGTGCACGGCCATGCGCACCGAACTCTCTACCGCATCGAGATCGGCGATGACGCCCGCCTTGATACCGCGCGATTTGTGATGGCCCACGCCAATGATTTCGATATCGTGAGTCCGGCCCGGAAGAAAGCGCATGTCGTCCCGCGGCTCGAGTTTGCCGATAAGACATACGACCTTCGTTGATCCGATATCCAACACCGTGACCACACTCGAGCGCTTTGGCGGCAGCGCTTTGAGACGCGGCACACTAAAGGTCTGCGGACGGAAAACGCTCATGAGCTGCGCTCCCGTTTTTTCAACAGGCGTTGCCGCGCCTTTACGGCGTTGTCACGGCGTTCAACAGCGGCATCGGTAAGGCCGATCGTGACACGGTCAGCCAGACGCAGATCCACGCTCGCGATGTCACGCCCGAGCAGGTCGTTTTCCATATCGAGACGGCGAAGCCGGGTAAGTGCTGATGCGGCGTCTTCTGCAGGAAGCCGGACGGTGATGCCATTGAAAAGGCGAATGTCCCAACGCCGGTCGGCAACACGGATATGAGCCATGATCTGCGGCTTCAATTCCGGCCATTGATCAAGAACGGCATCGATGGCAGCAGCGCTGTTTTCCGCGCCCACGCCGACATAGAGTGGCAGGTGGGCATACTTTCCGTCCGTAAGCGGTTCGATGACACTTCCGTTGCGTTCAATGAGCGACAGTTCCTGACCATGCTGCCAAATTCCAAAGGCGCTTCGTTCGACCAGCCTAACGTCGACAATATCGGGATAGACCTTTCTGACATCGGCCTCCAAAACCCACGGCAGCGCAAGGATCGTATTGCGCGCCTCATCGACATCGAGCGTCAGAAGGGATGTGTGTCCATCAAGCCCGAGCTGCTGCACGATATCGATCGGCGACGTTTCGACATTGCCATCCACTTCGACACCATCGATGGCAAAGCCGGCGGCCGACGTCGTTTTTTCCGCAAGGGCATGGAGGTGCCCCCCCTGCAAGACGCCATAAAGACCGGTCATCACAAACAGAGCGGCGGCAGCCAGTGTGCCGGTATGGCGCGGAATGACGACGCGGCCGTCGACCAGAGCTGTGAAGTAACGGGTCGGCCAACGCAGAACACGTGGCAGAACACGGCCGAAAACGGCCGTGCCTTCGGTCAGGCGAAACATTTCGTTGCGCCGGCCTCTTACCCACCTGTTCCTTAACGCATGCAAGACGCGTCCTCCACCATCCAGGCAAGCAGTTCACCAAAACTGTACCCGGCGAGTTCAGCAAGTTCCGGCACCAGAGACGTCGGGGTCATGCCCGGCTGCGTGTTCACCTCCAACCAGACCAGATCACCGTCTTCGGAAAAACGGTCGTCATATCGAAAGTCAGAACGGCTTACGCCGCGACACCCGAGAGCTTGGTGCGCCATCAAAGACAGTTTCTGTATCCTTTGGTAAATATTTGGTAAAATTCTTGCCGGGAACTCGTGTTTTGAGCCGCCTTCCGCGTATTTCGCTTCATAATCGTAGAAACTGTGTCCCAACGGGAAAATTTCCGTCACGCCAAGGACTTGGTCACCCATAACCGCGCAGGTCAGTTCCCTTCCGTGGACGAATCGCTCCACCATCACCCGATTGCCGTATGGCCAGTCATCGGTGCTGACGCTCTGCGGCGGATGCGGCTGGTCCTCGTGCACGATCAGAACACCGAAACTCGAGCCTTCGGCCACCGGTTTGATCACGTAGGGTGGCGCAATCGGATGCACCGATCCGATGTCGCGCCGGTCCATGATGCGTTCTTCGGCAACCGGGATTCCTACAGCGGCCGCAATACGCTTGGCTTGTTGCTTGTCCATGGCGATAGCCGAAGCGGCAACGCCCGAATGGGTGTAAGGTATCTCCAGAAACTCCAGAATGCCCTGGATTGTGCCGTCCTCGCCATACGGACCATGCAGCGCGTTGAAAGCGACATCCGGCTTGAGGTCTGCAAGGACCGAAGCAACGTTACGGCCCACGTCAACGCGGGTGACACGATAGCCGACCTGCTCAAGGGCGTCGGCACACGAATTGCCTGACGACAGGCTCACGGGCCGCTCCGACGAAAACCCGCCCAAGAGAACTGCGACGTGCTTGTCCTTCATAACCGACCCCCGTTTGGCTTCCGTCGCTGCTGCAGCGCATTGAGTCAGAGACGGTTTGCGCCGCCTGCAAACCGGATCGACTCAAAATACGGAAACACTAAGGCCAGTAGAATCAGAGAGTTGCGCGGTTTGCAACAGGATTTGCTGCAAATCGTCTAAATGCCGGCTACAAACGTGACTTTAAACGTTTGCGCGTGCCTCCTGGATCCGCGCATGCACATGATAAGGCCTGACAACCCGCCGTGTGACCACATGTTCGAGCGGCACCTCGTCAACACTGTTGGTAATGGCACTGCCTGGAACAGACCATGGAAACGCCTTTGCCACCGCACGCGCCTCGAACGGCGATTGCGGCGGATCGGCGAAGGCGACGGCAAGCGCATCCAGCTTGTCATAATCCTGAAGCGAGACTGCCCTGTCGCGGCTGAAAGCAACGGCGGGGCCCCAATTATCATTGGCCACAGGCTCGAAGCCGCTCAATGCGGCTGCATCCTTGAGCATGCCGACAGCCGGAAGCCAGACTCCGCCGGTTTCGCCAACGTGATGGCCGCACTCCGTCGCCTTTATCTGTCCGGACCGGATTTCCTGCCAGATCTCGCTTGAGGAAAGGAAACGGTCTCTTGGCACGTCGGCGGAACCAAACCGGATTCTGTAGGCACCCCGCGCGCGCCAGCCAAGCTGGGCATCAAGAAGCTTCCAGCTATTGTCAGCACGGTATTCGCACAGCCAATGTTTCTTCCAGTAACCATGCGAAAGGTAATCCACGAAGCCGACGCGCAAACGGGCTTCGATGCCCAGCGAACGGAGAATACTTGCTGCCGTCAATGCGAATTCCCGGCTACCCACATAAAGATATTCGCCGAGCGCTCGTTGGGTTCGAACGTTGCCCCGATTGCGCGACAGGGCAGCGTCGAGAAGGCGTTCGACTGATTGACACTGCCGATCACGGCGCGCGATTTCAGGCACCCGGATTTCCAGCAATTGGGCAGTGGCATGATGGATCATAAAGTTTTCAAGCGCATCGGCTATGCGGTCGGGTGTATCGGGTAGCTCGAACAGCGTGCTGCGGTGAAACCCGGGATTTGACCAGACCGTATGGGTTGCATAGCTGATTTTCATGCGTGTCGCCCTCCGATGCGCTGATACAAGTTCCGGAAAGCACGCGACGCTTAACCGGGCTCTCCTAACGCAGCGCGCAATTGCGGACTCACTAAGGCCGTACCCATCAAACAAAAGCTCTGGCATTAACGAAGTTTGACGGAACCAGACCTATTTCCGCCGCATTGGGATCGCAGGGGCTGTCACCATCGAAGTGGAAGCAAGCGCAGGTCGGAAATTGCTCGGTCGACTTTCAGAGCGCGCGCTGCACAAGCGGCGCCAATGCCGCAACTCCACCCTCCAGCTCTTCGGCCGAAAAACCGCAAAAACCGAGCACCAGACCCTTGCGCGGCGCGTGTACAGCGTAGAAAGACGAAAGCGCCGAAACAGACAGGCCCTGCCCTTCCGCAATCTTCGAAAGCGCCCGATCATCGCAGTGGTCGGGCAGGCGTAGGACAAACTGCATACCGGCCTGCGGGTCCTCGATTCTTGCATCCGGTCCGAGCGCTGTACGCAACAGATCAATAAGGATACGGCGGCGCTCGGCGTAAATGCGCCGCACCCTGCGCAGATGCCGGTAAAACTCGCCGTCCTCAAAAAACACTGCCAGTGGCCGCTGCGGCATGATCGACGCCTTTCCACCGAACCTCTGAAGCGTTCTGGTAAAGGTCTCAATCAGCGTTTCCGGCAATACCAGATAGCCAAGGCGCAGATTGTTGGAGAAGATCTTCGAGAAGCTGCCTGTATAAATCGTACGCGAACTGGTGCCGAAACTGGCAAGTGCTGGAATGGGGCGGCCGGCATAACGGAATTCGCTGTCATAGTCGTCTTCAATGACCCATGCTTTGGCAAGCTCGGCCCAATTGAGGAATTCGAGGCGACGTCCCGGGGCCATCGCACCGCCAAGCGGATATTGCTGGGTCGGGGTCAAAACAACAATGCTTGGCACTTTCGCCCCGCTCGATGGCGGCAGTTCGGCACCGTCGGCCCCGACCGGCAGCCAGTGCGCGCGCATCCCGAGGCTGCTCACGAAGTTCCTGATCTGCGGGTAACCGGGATCCTCCAGCCCAACGCTTTGCCCCGGCTTCGCGAGCGCACGCACACAGATCTCAAGCGCGTCACCTGAACCGGCGGTGATCAAAACCTGTTCGGGAGCCGCGCGCACACCGCGCCACAGCGAGATATGCTCGCATATGGCCTGACGCAGCCGCAGATCGCCGAAGTCCGCCCCCGGCGTAATCAGCGCCTCCGGTTCGTTGCGCGCAACGCGCGCCACGCAGCGCGCCCATTGCCGGTAGGGAAAGTGGCGCATATCCGGCACGCCCGGGCTGAAGGGACGCGGACCGGAAAGAGCTGGCACGGCTTTTGATTGGGTCGCGAGGCTTGGTTGGGAAACCAGTTCGACGTCGCCCATCTCGCACACCGAGTAACCCGACCCCTGCCGGCCTTCCACGTACCCTTCCGCGACGAGTTGCTCGTAGGCGGTGACAATGGTCGAGCGCGATACGCCCAGTTCTACGGCAAGCGAACGTGTCGGCGGCAGTCGGGTCCCGGAGGCAAGCAAGCCGGCCGATATGCGCTCACGCAGCGCCTCATAGACCTGCTGAAACACAGGCACGCCTGATGTGCGATCGACTGAAAAGACAACTGAGCTGCGCGCGATCATGAGAATTGGCTTGCCCGAAATTAGACCTATTGGCCATTTCTATCAGTTCAATTCCGCCTTAGGAAGCTGCCACGCCCTCGTCGCCAACCGATGGAGAAATCCCATGTCTGCGCTTTCCGAGCATGAAGAGCTATACCGGCGGCCGCTGTCGGGCGCGCCGTTGAAGACATGGCCGAAAGCACTTGTTCCGCCGAGGAAACTGCTGAGCGGTGAATGGGTGACGCTGGAGCCGCAGGACGCCTCCCGACATGCGCATGAGTTGTTTGATGCGACCCATCAGGGCGAAGAAGCAGACCGGATCTGGGACTACATGAAATACGGGCCGTGGACGGACTTTGCTGCCTACGAAGCCACGTTGCGCCAACAGTCGGCCAGTCTCGACCCGATATTCTACGCCGTCCGCGACCACGCCATCGGTACCGCCTGCGGCCAAGCGGCGTTTCTTGATATCCGCGCCGAGCACGGAGCCATTGAAATCGGCCATATCTGGTTTTCGACGGCCCTGCAGCGCACCCGCGCCGCCACGCAGGCTCTTTTTCTGCTGCTCTGTCATGCCATGGACGATCTCGGCTACCGGCGCATGCAGTGGCGCTGCAACGCACTCAACGCCAAATCGCGCGCTGCGGCGCGCCGTCTTGGCTTCCACTTCGAAGGCATCATCTACAACCATGTGATTATAAAGGGCATGAACCGTGATACGGCCTGCTATTCAATCCTCGACAATGAATGGCCGGAAACACGCAACCTGATCGCCGAATGGCTGAAACCCGCCAATTTTGACGGCGATGGCAAAGCGCGGTCATCCCTGTCTGAATTGATGGCTGAACGGGACGGCAATGAAACAAGAGGCGAATAGAACAACTCATGGGTAAGATGAGCTAGAAGCTTCTGTCTAAAGCGCGTTCAGCCGAGCCAGATTTGCCGCCTTCAGATCCGCTTCGGTATGGCCGATGTCATAGGCCGGCGAAAGGATCATTTCCGCTTCGCTCACGGCAATTGACACGAAGGCCGACATGCGCGGCACATAGTCTGCCCATTGTGCTTCGAAAGCCGATATCATCGCGTGGCTTGCCTTGGCCTTCGCGATAATCGATCCGGTGCCGGTGACGCGAACCGCCTTGCGGCACAAAACATCGATAAAGCACACCTCGATTGCCGCATTGCGGCGTAGATTGGCAAGTGTTCCGGGCGACCGCAGATTTCCGAACGCAATCGTCTCAGGGTCTAGAATGACAAAGGTTGCTTTTGGCGAAACCGAAGGGCTTCCACTTTCGTTGATCGTTGCCACCATGCCTGCCGAATAGCGGCGAATGAGATCCTGCATTTCGTCCGTCAGCATTGCTGCAACCCGCCTTTCTCAATCCGTGCGTTCGATATCGACGAAGGTTTCATTGTAGCAAGCGCCGTCTTCGATGTCGGTCCGCGTTGCCGCGGAGATGAGCGCATTGACGGTATGGCCGGTCGAACTCGTATGCAGCCACGTGCCTTTTGGTGAATAGAGCACGCCCGGCCGCACGCCATCGCTGATCCGCACCCGTAGTGAGACCTCCGCAAGATCATTCTTCACAATCGCCATGGCGCCATCGGTCAGGCCCCGCGCCTCTGCATCAGCCGGATTTATCTCCACATATTCAGGCTCTGCGGACGCCTCGCATCCGCCAAAAGTTGCGTTGGTGCGTTTATCGGAGGACGGGGAAATGAGGACGAGGGGAAATCCGCGCGACACCGTTTCATACCGTGGAACGCCGTAGCCGAAACGGCTCTCCAGATCATCCGAAAAAAGCTCGATCTTTCCCGATGCAGTGGCTGGAAATACTGTTGCGCACATGATCAGGTCGTCGCCCTGCGGCATCGTCATCTCAAGCGCCCGGTCAAGCGGCATTTCGCTCGGACGATATCCTTGCATGCGCGGGTCCGTTCCGTCGAACGCCTGATCCATCAGTTCCCGGTCCGTCTCCGAAAAGATCGGATCATTGAAGCCGAAGCGCATCGCCAACCGCCGGAAAATCTCTGTGTTTGGCAGGCTCTCCCCGACGGGTGCGATCACGGGCGCGGCGCGTTGGACATAGTTCTGTCCATAGGCGCCATAAACGTCATCAAACTCGAAATGGCTTGCCGCAGGTAGGATGACATCGGCAAAAACCATACTGTCGGTCATGACCACGTCACAGCCGGCGATAAACAGATCCTCGCGCTGCAGCGCCCGCATGAGGCTCTTCTGATCAGGGTGCGTGCAGACCGGATTGTGATTGTAGATCATGATGGCCTTGACGGGCGGATCGAGACTGTCGTCGAGCAGTTTTTGCGCCACGTCGACGATGTTGAAGACGCGCGTTCCCGGCGGCACGAGGTCCGGCCTCTGCAGGCGCGCGGTCGTCTTGGGCGCAGCAATTCCGGGCTTGGCAATGACGCCCGCACCCCGCCGTCCATGGTTGCCGGTCAAAGCCTGAAGCGCCATGCCGGCACGCAGTCCCGAGCCGCCGCTTCGCCCGCGCTCGATCCCGTTGCCAAAGGAAGCCGCAACGGTTTTCGCCTCCGCATACATACCGACGAATTGCTCGAATTCACTTTCGCTTATACCGCAGAGGTCGACCACATTATCCGGCGAATACTGGCGCGCCTGTCTCATGTAGCGATCGAAGCCGTTCGTCCAGCGTGCAATAAAGGCTTTATCCAGAACACCGCGCCGCTCGAGTTCAGCTGCCGCACCCATTGCAAGGACCACATCGGTTCCCGGATTGACCTGAAGGAAAAGATCGGCGCGTTCAGCAATCTTCGTACATCTTGGGTCGATGACGATCAGACGCGTCCCCCGTTTGCGTGCATCCTTCAGAACGTGCATGAGGTGGAGATTGGACACGGTGACATTGTTACCCCACACAACAATGAGGTCGGCATCGACCGCCTGTTGCGGTGGCATTCCAGGCGCAGAGCCGTAAAGGCTGGTATAGGCGGTGCCGCGCACAATCCCGCACAACGGACCGCGATTGAGCTGGGTCGCACCGAGCCTATTGAAAAACCTTCTGTCCATTGATCCGCCGGCCAGTTCACCATGCGGCCCCGCATAGTTGAAGGGCATAACCGATTGGGGACCGTATCTGTCGATCGCCCGGCTGAAACCGTCATGGACGAGATCGATCGCTTCCGGCCATGACACGGGCTCGAACCGCCCTGTACCTCGCTCACCGATACGCCTGAGCGGATGGGTGAGCCGCCCCCGGCCATGGACGAATTCGGGGTAGTATCGCGCAACCTTGTTGCAGATGACGCCGTCCGTGAATGGATTGGCTTTCGAACCGCGAACGGCGGTGATCTTGCCGTCAGTGACACTCACTGAAAGTGAACACGTGTCCGGACAGTCCAGCGGACATACGCTCGGCTTCACAGCGGTTTTCGTCCTGTTGTCAATGAGGGCCATTCTGTTTTGAACCTGCTTATCAATTGCCGCAGGATACAAATCAAAGGGATCGGAAAAAACGACCATTTCCAGACAATCGGCACAGACCAATCCGATTTGCCGCTGGGCTCACATAGCTCTTCCAGGCTTTCGTGATCGTGGCCTTGACACTTTGCCGGGGTTATCTGCCTCGCCCGGCCAACCGCAATCTACAGGAATGAGCTCCATCGCGTTGATTGGTCCTCTCTATCCGGATCGCCGGCACCGTGATCGTCCTCAACACGCTGTAAAACGAGCCGCATTCAAGTTCGACTGCTCACAACATCCGCCCGAGAAACTCCTGCACCATCTGGCCATCGCGAAATGCGCCCAGCCGTTTGATTTCCCATTCAAGCCGGATTCCCGAATGCTCAAGCACGCGGGCCCGTACGGTTTCACCGAGTGATTCAAGGTCATACGCGGTGGCATTGCCGGTGTTGATCATGAAATTGCAGTGCATGGGAGACATCTGCGCGGCGCCAACCATCATACCCCGGCAGCCGGCCGCATCGATTTCCTTCCACGCCGATGTTCCAGCCGGGTTTTTGAAAGTCGAGCCACCTGTCTTTTCGCGGATCGGCTGAACAGTTTCACGGTGATGCTGGACGGCATCCATCTCCTTGCGGATGGTTTCGCTGTCTTCGCGGTAACCTTCAAAGACCGCACGGGTGAAGATCAGATCGGGTGATGCGCCGGAGTGCCGGTAAGCATAGCCCATATCGGCATTGCTCAGCACATGCTTTTCGCCTTTCCTGTCGAGCGCATGAACCTCGATGACCCTGTCGCAGGTTTCCGTACCATTGGCGCCTGCATTCATCCGCAGCGCGCCGCCAATAGCACCGGGGATGCCATGATAGAAGTGAAAGCCACCGATCCCGGCCTGATGCGCTGCCGCCGCGAGCCGTTTGTCCGGGCAGGCGGCGCCTGCTTCCATCTGTGTGTCGGAAATCTGGCGGATGCCGCCGAAACCCTTTGCAGAGAGCCGGATTACCACACCGCGGATGCCGCCATCCCTGATCAGCAGGTTTGATCCGACACCGATACAGAGCACAGGCACGTGGCCTGGCAGCTTCTTCAAAAGCGCGCTCAGATCATCTTCATCCGCGGGCTGGAACATAATATCGGCCGGTCCGCCGACACGAAACCAGGTGACGCTGTCCATCGCAGCGTTTTCAGTGACGCGGCCGCGCAGGCCTTCAAACAGATCCGGCATATCGCCCAGAAAACTGCTGGTGTTCTTCGCAATCATGCCCGATGACCTTCTTGCGCTTCCAGCTCGCCGGGCAGCGCAGCCGCCCAGCCAGTAATGCTGCCGGCACCGAGACAAACAACAAAATCGTTCTGCCGAGCAATCGCGGCAATGAGCGGCGCAAGGGCTTCCTGTCCCGCAAACGCCCGCGCATCGCGATGGCCGCCGGCACGAATACGGTTGACGAGCGCTTCCGAATTGACACCTTTGATCGGCTCTTCCCCAGCCTCGAATACGGGTGCGACCGCGACCACGTCGGCATCGTTGAAGCAGGCGGAAAACTCATCGAAAAGGCTGTGAAGTCGCGTATAGCGATGCGGTTGTGCCACGGCGATCACGCGGCCGGAACAAGCGCTTCGCGCTGCTGACAGCACAGCCCGGATCTCGACCGGATGGTGCGCATAATCGTCATAGATATCGACACCACGCCAACTGCCGACATGGGTGAAGCGTCGCTTGACGCCACTAAAGGCGCCAAGCCCCTTGGCAATCGACGCCTGATCCAGCCCCAACTCGTGGGCGACGGCAATCGCCGCCGTTGCATTCGCCACGTTGTACCGGCCCGGCATGGGCAATTTCAGATCCTTCATCTTGGTGGTCTTGCCGCCTTTGCGGTCGCGTATTTCAACATCGAACAGGGAGGTTGCGCCATCCATCCGGTGATTGAGATAGCGCACATCCGCCTGCGGGCTCTGACCGTAGGTAACGACCCTGCGATCATCAATCCGGCCCACGAGTGCCTGCACCTCGGGATGGTCGACACACATGACGCCGAAGCCGTAAAACGGCACGTTTTCAACAAATTGTGCGAATGCTTCACGAACTTTGTCGAACGTTCCGTAGTGATCCAGATGCTCTGGATCGATATTCGTAACAACCGCAACATCTGCCGGTAATTTCAAAAAAGTACCGTCGGACTCGTCCGCTTCGACGACCATCCACTCGCCACCGCCCATATGGGCGTTGGTTCCGTAGGCATTGATGATGCCGCCGTTGATGACCGTCGGATCCAACCCGCCGGCGTCGAGCAGTGTTGCGACCATCGACGTCGTTGTGGTTTTGCCATGCGTTCCGCCAATGGCCACGGCATTTCTGAACCGCATAAGTTCGGCAAGCATCTCGGCCCGTCTTACGATCGGAATGCCCCGATCACGCGCCGCCATGAGTTCCGGATTGTTCTTTCGGATTGCGGACGACACCACCAGCACCTCGGCTTCGCCGAGGTTTTCGGCCCGGTGTCCGATCTCGATCCGGATACCTTGCTCTCTTAGCCGCTGCACATTCGCGTTGTCGGAAATATCCGAACCCTGAACGCTGTGGCCAAGATTGTTGAGCATCTCCGCTATCCCGCTCATGCCGATGCCGCCAATCCCTACAAAATGGACCAGCCCGATATTCTGCGGCATCTTCATACTTGCGCACCTCGTTTTTCGAGTGGCGATTTCCCGCTGGCCAAATCGGCGACAAGATCGCCCAGCAAGCGGGTCGCATTGGGTTGACCCGCATTTTTGGCATTGTGTGCCATCTCGACAAGCTGTTTCGGCGCTTCCATGAACGATATCAGCAGTTGTGACAGCACCTCGGCGTCCAGATCCGACTGGCGGATGAGCCGTGCACCGCCTTTCGCTTCAAGCGCTGCCGCATTTGCCGCCTGATCATGGTCAAGCGCATGGGGAAACGGCACCAGCACCGAAGGCCGGCCGATCACAGACAACTCAGAGACCGTTGATGCACCGGAACGCGAAATCACGAGATGGGCATCCGCAACACGTCGGGCCATATCGTCAAAGAATGGCGAAACTTCCGCCGCGACGACGTTATCCTCATAAAACCGTGCAACGGTGTCTTCGTCCTCCGGCCGTGCCTGTTGCGTGATGCGCAGCCGGCTGCGCAGTGCAACGGGCAGACGGATTAACGCTTCCGGCATGATCTCGGAGAAGAAGTGCGCGCCCTGGCTGCCGCCGAAAACGAGCAGCTTGAAAGGTCCGCCCTCTTCCGCTGGCGCATAGTCGGTCTGCGCAGCCTTAAGCACGTCGGGCCTGACCGGATTGCCGGTGATGACGATCTTTTCGTCGAATCCCGTGCCTTTTGCCGTCAGAAAGCCGCCGGCAATCACGGTCACGCGCCCGGCAAGGAAACGGTTGGCCCGTCCCATCACGGCATTGGCTTCATGTATGATCGAAGGAATGCCCGCCCGGCTTGCCGCCATTACCGGCGGCAATGTCGGATAGCCTCCAAATCCGACGACAACGGCAGGCCGCACGCGCGCAAGAAGTTTTCCGGACTGGCGCAGGCCCTGAAACAGTTGCCAGCCCGTACGGGCAAGCACAACCGGGTTCTTGGAGGTGATCGTGGCCGACCGAATGATGTGCGTCTCGTCGGCCGGAAAACGCCCGGCATATCGTTCGGCGCGGTCGTCGGTCGCCAGATGCACTCTGACGCCTCGGCTGCGCAACTCATGGGCCAGCGCTTCAGCCGGGAAAAGATGACCGCCCGTACCCCCGGCACACAGCAGAACCGGCTTTTCCATCAAACCGCCTTTTCTGTCGGTAGAGGCGGCTCGTGGAAGCGGCTTTGCCTGACCGTTGCACGTTTTTCCGGATTTCGACGCGTCAGTGCCAAAATGAAGCCCGCGGTAATCGAAATGGCCAGCATCGATGATCCGCCATAGGAGATGAGCGGCAACGTCATGCCCTTGGCGGGCAACAGTTCGAGATTGACGCCGATATGGATCATCGATTGCAGACCGATGAGTATAGTCAGACCGGCAATCGCCAACCGTGTGAATTCGTCGCTCTCGCGGTTCGCATGCGCAAGGCCGCGCAGCATGATGAAACCAAATATCAGCACCAGCGCAAGGCAGAAGACGATTCCGAATTCTTCTGCTGCAACGGAGAAGATGAAATCCGTATGGCTGTCGGGCAGGATGCGCTTGATGGTGCCTTCTCCCGGACCCTGTCCGAACCAGTCGCCGCGAATAATCGCCTCGCGCGCCGTATCGACCTGATGCGTATCGCCCTCCCCTGTCCAGAAGCGGTCAATGCGGCCCGCCACATGCGGAAAAACGAAGTAGGCTGAAATGAACATCGCGATGGCAACACCGGCGAGCAGCAAAATCCAGAACCAGGGCATGCCAGCCATGAAGAACAGCGTTCCCCAGCAAATAGCCACAAGAATGGTTTGCCCCAGATCGGGTTGGGCAACCAACAAGGCAACGATGATGCCGAACAGGATGATGGCGAACAGATTGCCCGGGATGTCGGGCTGACGGGAATGCTCCGAAAAGAGCCACGCGCAGATGACAATGAAGGCGGGCTTCAAAAACTCCGATGGCTGAACGGAAAATCCGGCGATTGAGAACCACCGCCGCGAACCCTTGGCTTCGAAGCCATAGAATTGGGTGAACACCATCATGGCAATCGAGAGCGCAAGCAGGATGAGCGCGCTGCGGCGGACCTGCTTCGGCGACAGAAACGATACGCCGATCATCACCGCGAGCGCCGGTACAATAAACAGGGCGTGCCGCTTGACAAAATGCAGGCTGTCGATGTCGAGCCGCTCGGCAACGCCCGGGCTGGCGGCGAAAGACAGCATAAATCCCAATCCAACGAGTGCGACGAAAATCGCCAGCAACGTCCGGTCGATGGTCCAGAACCAGTCTGAAATCGGTCCCCGTTCTGCACGGCTAACCATTTTTAAACATCCCCCGTTTCGATAAGCATCGTCACGCCCGGCAATTGGGCGATCTGGTGCACGAAAGCATCCCCACGTATTTCAAAGTTCTTGAACTGGTCAAAGCTCGCACAGGCGGGCGAAAGCAGGACCACCGGCTCTTCATCCCCGTCCCGCGCCGCATCGTCCGCTGCCCGCTCGACCGCACGCTCAAGCGTCCCGGCGATTTCGTAGTCGACACTGTCCCCTAGTGTCGCAGCGAAAGCCGGGGCGGCTTCGCCGATCAGATAGGCTTTTGCAAGATGCATGAAGTAGTCCGACAAGGCATCGATGCCGCCCTCTTTTGGCAGCCCGCCGACGATCCAGTAAATCCGTTTGTAGCTTGACAAGGCCGGCGCTGCCGCATCGGCATTCGTCGCCTTTGAATCATTGACAAAGAGCACCCTGCCGCGGCGTGCGACCGGCTGCATCCGGTGTTTCAGCCCGGCAAAACTTCGCAGCCCGTCGATCACCTCCGCTTCGGAAAGACCGACCTTCGTACAGGCGGCAATCGCTGCGGCAGCATTCTGTGCGTTATGGGCACCGCGCAGTGTTGCGATGCCCGAAAGCTCGGCCACCGCACGCGATGTCCCGCCGGAGGCATGCCTGATCGTCGAGCCCGCGGCGTAATAGCCGTCTGCGAGCACGTCCCGATTGGAAATCCGCACCACCCGTTTGCCGGCTTGTTCCAGACGGTCTGCAATCCGCACGCACCAGTGATCGTCGACGCCGACAATTGCAAGATCGCTGCCGGCGACAAGCCGCTCCTTGACGTCAGCGTAGTGCTCCATGCTCCCATGGCGATCTAGGTGGTCGGGCGACAGGTTAAGCAATATGCCCGCTGTCGGGTTCAGTGTCGGCGCCAGATCGACCTGATAGGAGGAGCATTCAACCACGTAAAAGCGCCCGTTTTGCAAAGGCGCCAACGTAAGAACCGGGGTTCCGATATTTCCGCCAAGCTGCGTATCGCGCCCGGCCTGCCGCAGAATGTGAGCAATCAGAGCGGTTGTGGTCGACTTGCCGTTGGTGCCGGTGATCGCAATGAACGAACACCCCGGTGCCTGCTTGCGCCGCTCTCGGACGAAAATCTCGACGTCGCCAATGATCTCGACGCCCGCCGGCTGCGCCAGATCCACACTCCAATGGGGCCTTGGGTGGGTCAGCGGCACGCCCGGTGCAAGTATGAGGGCTGTGACCTGCGACCAGTCAAGCATTCGCAGGTCGGCTGCAGCGATATCGGCGCGCCGCGCCTCTTCGACTCGATCGGGATTGTCGTCCCACGCGACCACATCCGCATCGCCTGCGAGAAGCGCGCGCGCGGTCGCGACACCGGAGGCGCCGAGGCCGAAAACCGCAACCTTCTTGCCCGAAAAAGCAGTCGCCGCAATCATTCAATCACCGCAGTTTCAGCGTTGCGAGACCAAGCATCGCCAGACCGACAGCGATAATCCAGAACCGTATGACAACCTGGCTTTCGGTCCAGCCGAGACGTTCGAAATGATGATGGATGGGTGCCATCAAGAAAACGCGCTTGCCGGTCAGCTTGTACGATGCGACCTGTATGATCACTGACAGTGCCTCGGCAACGAACAGGCCACCAATGATCACCATTACGATCTCATGCTTGGTCGCAACAGCGACGGTACCAACCAGGCCGCCGAGCGCCAGGGACCCCGTATCCCCCATGAAGATGGCAGCCGGTGGCGCATTGAACCACAGAAAACCGAGCCCTGCGCCAATGACCGCTCCAAGCACAACGGCCAGCTCTCCGGTCCCCGGAACGAAATGGATCTGCAGGTAGTTGGCGAACACTGCGTTTCCGGCCAGATAGGCGATAACGCCGAAGGAAGCCGCAGCGATCATGATCGGCACGATGGCCAGGCCATCAAGACCGTCTGTGAGGTTGACCGCATTTCCGGCCCCAACGATGACAAAGGCGCCGAAAAGCACGTAAAAGATGCCAAGGTCGACCAGCAAATCCTTGAAAAAGGGAAAGGCAACGGATGAGCCGAAATGTTCCCCGTTTCCGCCGCCCGCAGCCAGCGACGCGACCATGATGGCGTAGACCGCTCCGCCGGCGATCAGGAACTCGACAAGCAGCCGCCAACGGCCCGACATGCCCAGATGAGATTGCTTTGAAACCTTGAGGTAATCGTCATAGAAACCGATTGCCCCGAATGCCAGCGTAACAAGCAGTGTCACCACCACGTAAACGCTTGAAAGATCGGCCCAAAGTAACGAACTGACAATGATCCCGGTAAGCATCATCAGACCACCCATCGTCGGCGTACCCGCCTTCTTGAAATGGGTTTGCGGCCCGTCCGCCCGAATGGGCTGGCCGTGTCCCTGCCTCAGGCTCAATGAGGCAATGATTCGCGGCCCGAACAGAAAAACGATAAACGCCGCAGTCAGTGTAGCTGCACCGGTCCGAAAGGTTATATATCTGAAAAGATTGAATATTTGAAGTTGATCGGAGAGTTCGGTGAGCCACATAAGCATTAAGCGGATACCCCCTCATGCGTTTTTTGTCCCACACCGCTCTCGGATACCGCCGGATACTTGTCAAGCAAGGCGCTGATTATCTTCGAAAATTCGATGCCGTTGGATGATTTGACCATCACCGCATCACCGCCGCGGATCCGTTCAAGCAGCACCGTTTTCAGCGCGTCGACAGAGGCCTCGTGGCGGTGATCGATCGGTTCGGCAAGCACCTCATCGAGCGCTGTCATTTCCGGCCCCGCAAGCAGCACAATGTCGATGCCCGCCTTTTCCAGCGGCGCGCGCAATTCGATATGCAGCCGCCTCGAAAACGACCCCAGTTCCAGCATGTCTCCAAGGACAGCAATACGCCTGCCGCCTTCGGCCACCGGCGTGTCGCGAAGCAGCTCGATACCGGCCCGCATCGATGCCGGGTTGGCATTATAGCTTTCATCAATCAGCGTGAAGGCGCCATCCTCGGCCTGCAGAAGGTGTCGGGTCCCACGCCCGTCGGCGGGGACCAGATCACGGAATGCACTTGCAACCTTCGCAAGATCGGCTCCGGCCAGTTTTGCGGCGCCGGCAACCGCCAGCGCATTCTGCACGATATGCCTGCCAGGCACACCGATTTCGAAGGAACAGGCCTCGCCAAGAACATCAGCCTCAACATGGGATCCTTGAACCATAGGATGCCACTTCCGCAGCCTGATATCGGATTGCTTGTGCTCTCCGAACATATAGATGTGGGGAATGCCGCAGGCATCAGCGGCTTTCTTCAGTTGCGCGGACTTCTCGCTGTCGCGGTTAATCAGCGCAAATCCACCCTGTTGGACTCCTTCGAAGATTTCGGCTTTCGCGGCAGCGATTTGCGCCATGTTCTTGAAGTTGCCGAGATGTGCCGCGGCAATGGCCGTAACAATTGCTATGTGCGGGCGGACAAGCTTGACGAGCGGCCGGATTTCATTGGCATGGTTCATGCCGATTTCGAAGATCCCGTAGGCGGTTTCCTCGGGCATGCGCGCGAGCGTCAGCGGCACGCCCCAATGGTTGTTGAATGATGCCGTCGAAGCGTGGACCAGTCCCTGCCCAGAGAGAACATGACGGAGCATCTCCTTGGTCGAGGTTTTTCCCACCGATCCCGTGACCGCGATAATGCGTGCTTTGGTACGCGCCCGGGCGGCAACACCCAGCCTTGTCATCGCCTCCATTACGTCATCGACCACGATCATTGGCGCTGTCATTCGGCCAAGCGCCGGTAATTTCGCTTCCGAAACCACAAGCAACGCAGCGCCGTTTGCAACGGCAGCGCTCGCGTAATCATGACCGTCGACCCTGTCGCCCTTGATGGCAAAGAAAGCCTCTCCGCGGGAAATGGTCCGACTGTCGATTGAAATGCCTTCGATCCCCTTCGGAAGGTCGCCCACCGGCCGGCCGCTGATCGCATCCATCATGTCGGCCATCGTCCACAGCCAGGTCTTCGGCGCCCGTTTTGCGATCGCCCGCCTGATTTCCTCATGGTCGGAAAACGGAAGTGTCTCGTCGCCGATCGTCTGACCCTCTTCATGGCCCTTGCCCGCAACCACGAGCGTGTCTCCTTCCGCAACCATTGTGAGCGCGTCTGCAATCGCCTCGGCACGGTCGCCGATCTCAAGCGCACCTGGTGCCTGGGCAAGGATTTCCGCCCTGATGGCGCCGGGTTCCTCGCTGCGCGGATTGTCATCGGTGACAATGACGACGTCAGCCAGCCGTGTCGCGATCTCGCCCATCATGGGCCGCTTTGCCCGGTCACGGTCTCCACCGCAACCGAAAACCACGATGACGCGGCCGGTGGTAAAAGGACGGACCGACTGCAGGACCTGCTCCAGCGCTTCCGGCTTGTGCGCGTAGTCCACATAGGCGGGCACGCCGTTTGAGGTGCGCGCGACCAGTTCGAGCCGACCCGACGCACCATGCAAATGGTCAAGAGCGCTCAGCACCGAGCGCGCAGGCGCTCCGGTCGCGATTGCCAATGCGGCCGCTACAAGCGCGTTGGAAAGCTGGAAATCCCCCGCAAGCGGCAGATTGACCTGGTAGATTTCACCGTCATGATGGATCTCGGCAATCTGCTGATTGCGTTGATGCTCGACGCGTTTGAGCGTTAAGAAGTCACCGCTGCGACCGACGGTCAGCACTTTGAGGCCACGGCCGCGCGCCGTTTCAACAGCACGTTGCGACCAGTCGTCATCGGCAAAGATGACTGCAGGCGCACCCGGCGCAAGGAGCGCTTCGAAGAGACGCATCTTGGCCGCGAAGTAGTGCTCCATCGTCGGATGGTAATCGAGATGGTCATGCCCGAGATTGGTGAACGCTCCGGCTGCAAGGCGAACCCCGTCCAGTCGGTGCTGATCGAGGCCGTGGCTTGATGCTTCCATCGCGCAATGGGTCACACCTTCACGGGCGAGATCGTCGAGCGCGTGGTGCAACACGACCGGATCGGGCGTCGTCAATTGCCCATACTGCTTCAGATGCGGGGCTTCGACACCCGTCGTTCCGATCATCGCAGCAGAGATCCCGCAATGTTCCCAGATTTGCCGCGTAAAGGATGCAACCGAGGTTTTTCCAGCAGTTCCAGTGACCGCAACCATGGTTTCCGGCTGAGCGCTATGGAAATTGGCTGCCGCCTTGGCAAGAAACCGCCGCGGCTCGGCAACCCGCACCACCGGCAAGCCAGGATCGGTGAAGTCGCTTTCTGCTGCTGCGATAATGACCGCAGCGCCGCGGGTTTTTGCGTCGGCTATGAAGTTGGCGCCGTCCGTGCGTTGCCCGGAAATTGCAATGAAAGCAAATCCGGGCTCGATCTCCCGGCTGTCGGCTGAAAGGCCCGCGATTTCAAGGTCGGCATGTTCGGTTGGGATTGTGGCAAATTCCCCGGCCAATCGGTTCAATTTCATCGTGTCGTGCCATCAATCCTTATCGGGCCGGTCCCGGTTTTCTGCTGCGAGACCGATTGATACATAACGTTTTATGTCAGACTCAATATGACACGAGCAAGGCGTCTTCGCCCTCACCGAATGTCGGCCGGACACCCAGAAGTGCGGCTGAACGGCGGATGATGGCCTTGACGGTCGGTGCGGCATTGAGACCGGCTGTTGCAGAGCTTTGGCCCTCGGCCGGCTTTGGCTCGTCGATCACCACCAGCACGACATATTGCGGATCTTCGATCGGGAACGCCGACAAAAACGCGTTAAAGCGGGAATCTGACGAATAGCGTCCGTTCACCACCTTTTCCGCGGTGCCGGTCTTGCCGCCGACGCGGAAGCCAGGGACTGCCGCGCGTCGCCCGGACCCTTTCTTGACGTTCATCTGCATCAGATATCGCATCGCCGCACTTGTTTCTGGCTTGATCACCTGTTTGGCGATCGCGTCGGCCTGCGCTTCGGTGCGCGGCAGGAATGTCGGCGCGATCAGTTTGCCGCCATTGAGCATCGCAGCCGCTGCAACCGCAGTCTGAAGGGGCGTCGTGGCCACCCCGTGACCGAACGAAATGGTGATCGAGTTGATCTTCTTCCATTCCCTCGGCTGGCTTGGTCTTGTGACCTCCGGAAGTTCCGTCTGCATGCGCGTCAACAGGCCGATGCGGGTGAGGAATTCACGCTGGCCGTCGATGCCCACGACATCAGCCATTTTGGCCGTGCCGATATTCGATGAATAGATGAAGATCTCGGGCACCGTCAGGATCCGGTGTTTACCATGAAAATCTGAGATCGTGTGTCCTGCAATGCGGATCGGACGGCGGGCATCAAAACTGTCGTTGAGCGTAACAAGACCGGAATCGAGAGCCATGGCAGTTGTAAATGCCTTGAACGTGGAACCCATCTCGTAGGTCCCGGCGGACATGCGGTTCATCCGGTCCTTTTCCAGCGCCTGCGCGGGCAGGTTCGGGTCGTAATCGGGCAAGGACGACATGGCCATCACCTCGCCGGTCTTTGCATTCAGCACCACAGCGCCGGCAGCAATGGCACGATAACGCTGCATCGCAGCCGACAGTTCGTCGCGAACGATATGCTGAACCCGAAGGTCGACCGAAAGGCGAACAGGCTCCAACTGCCGCTCAATCGTCATGCCGACAGCCGCAAGATCGGCCAGACCCTGCCCATCGACATATTTCTCCATGCCGGCGATGCCCTTGTTGTCGATGTTGACGTGCCCGACAATGTGCGAGACCGTTGGTCCGCCCGGGTAAAAGCGGCGCTTTTCAGGCCGGAATCCGACGCCGGGAATGCCCAAGGCAAGGATTTCGTTCTGTTGTTTCGGGGTCAACTGACGGCGCAGCCACTGAAATTGCGATTGCGACTGCAGTTTCCGGTAGACGGTGCGCACGTCAAGCTCGGGCAAGACGGTTGCAAGCCGCTCGATCACCTCGTCAGGATCGGTAATCTTGTGCGGTTTGGCATAAAGTGAAACCGTTCGTATGTCCGTCGCCAGCACTTGGCCCTTCCTGTCGATGAGGTCCGGCCTCGATGCCAAAAGCTCACTGCCCCGGGCAATGCCCGAGACCGTCTCAAGATCGCGCATGCCGTATTGGATGAGCCGCCCGGCGATGACGGCGTAGACAACGCATACGCCAATCATCACCACGGCGATGCGATTGCGGGTCCTGTTTCGTGACAGGCTCTGCGCCGTTGCTGAAGCCATCATGCGCTCATTGCCGGAAGCCGTCCGGCGGCGCAGTCCGGCTTTCATGCCGCTGAAAAAATGCCTCATTGCTCCACCGAACCCGTCAGCGTTTCCCGGTCCGGCATCTCGACAATCAGTTCGCGTACCGGATCCGGAAGATCGCGGACACGCGCCGGCAACTCTTCCGGACGGACGATCTGATGCGGTTCCGTGATTTCGAGGCCAAGTTCGCCCTGATGCTTTGCGACGAGATCCTGCAGCCTGCCGGGCTGAACCAGCAGGCTCCAGTCTGCATTGAGGAGATTAATCGTGTTTTCTTCCAGCTGGATTTGCGCCTCCAGCTTTCTGATCTCGGAAAGCCGCGCCTCGGCCCGGTATTTGATGTGGAAGGTTACGACTGCAGCTGCAGCCATAAACCCGATGATGACAATATCCGTCTTCTTCAGCACGGCACCTATCCCCCTATTGCCGCTATTCCAGGAAGATTGGGCAGCCCGAAAATCGTTTCATCAACGTTGCCCGCCGGCGCGGCGGTACGCCGCCCCGCGCGCAGTTTTGCGGAGCGCGCACGCGGATTGGCTTGCGCTTCCGCCTCGCTTGCACCAATCGCCCCCTTGACGACTGGCTCGAAAGTGGGAGCCGACGGTTCAGTTGCAGGCATGTGCCGCGAAGCGCCGCCGCCGCGGCCGAAACGGTCCTGAAAGAAACGTTTCGCAATGCGGTCCTCCAGAGAATGAAACGTCACGACACAAAGTCTGCCGCCTGGTTTCAGTGCCCTTTCCGCCGCGAGCAGCGCGCTGACCAGTTCGCTCAACTCTTCATTGACGAAGATCCGCAGCGCCTGAAACACCTTTGTCGCCGGGTGCAACTTGTCCTGAGGCCGGCGCGGCTTGACGCCCTCGATAAGGCCGGCGAGGTCAAGCGTGGAGGTAAAGCGTTGCGTTTGGCGCCGTCGTTCGATCGCCCGCGCAATCTTGCCGGCCTGCTTCTCTTCGCCCAAAAAACCGAAGATACGCGCAAGATCCGACACTTTGAGCGTGTTGACGATTTCTGCCGCAGTGGGCCCCGACTGCGACATGCGCATGTCGAGCGGACCATCCTTTTGAAACGAAAACCCGCGGTCTGCCTCGTCCAACTGCATCGATGAAACGCCGATATCGAGCACGACACCATCGAGGCCACCTCGCGGCGCATAGGCATCGAGGTCGCTGAAACGCGCATAAAGCAGCCGCAGCCTGTGACCGTAGATCTCCGCCAGTTCTCTTCCGGCAGCAATCGCGTCAGGATCGCGGTCAAGCGCAATTACATTCGCACCGGTTTCCAGAATAGCCCTGGTGTACCCGCCGGCGCCGAAGGTACCATCCAGTATTGCCTGTCCGCGCACCGGCTTAAGCGCGGACAGGACTTCTTGAAGAAGAACCGGGATATGACGCACTGGTCCGCCACCGGCGCCATTTGCCATGCCGCCAGAGTGCGCACTCATCCCGTTTCTCCTTGGCCGGCGCGAGACGTACCCCCCGCCATGCGCCGGCTCAGGGCTTCCTGTCTTTTTTCCTCGTAGCAAACAGGGTCCCAAAGCTGAAAGTGATCGGACCGTCCGACAAACGTTACCTGATCCGTTATGCCCGTGTAATCCTTTATGAAATCGGTCACCATCAAACGGCCCTCGCCGTCCATCTTCAAAAACACGCCGCCGCCATGGATCAAGAGAGACATATCGTTCGGATCGACGGAAAACGGGTCGCCGCCCTCGATGGTCCGCTCGAGACGGTCCAACAAATCCGGCCCGCCAATGGTAATGGCCGGAAAGATAAAATCCTGTATGGCGTAAAGCTCCTGAATATCGAGACGCGTCAGAACGCTGCGAAAGGAAGCGGGTACGGACACCCTTCCCTTCGAGTCGATCTTGTTCGTCGCGTTCGACAGGAACCGGTTCATTACGCAGGACCGCCGTTTCCAGGTCTAAAGACCATACCATGCTGCCTCCGGGGACTGCTGACCGCGAGCCGCGCAGGTGGACCATTCCCGCGTCGCATCGCCTGTTTCAGATCCGCCAGGGGATAACTCCAGCACATCCCCTCAATGAGATTTGGGATATCATGGGATAATTTGGGCGTCAATGGGAGGTAACGGGAACGTTACGGTTTACCGCAATGCACATTGGATGGTGAGAGCGTTTCTGGTTTAGCTTGAAGCATTTGATGGCGGAAGATCGGTTCATTCGGGTAGGCGCGTCGCGCAGCGCGATGTGGGTCATCGGGCAAGCGGCGCAACGACGCCG
>JBCCOK010000045.1:0-43692 GCA_039025395.1 Pseudomonadota bacterium | reverse complement strand
TCGGGATCTCGATCCTTATCCTGCTGGCGATGGCGGGTTGGACAGTGCGCAAGAGACCGCTCAGGCAGGCTTGATCGTTTCCGCACAGTCGATAGGCAACGGCTTGTCTTGACGCCATGCTTCCATCATTGCGAAGCGTGTCATTTCATCGTGCCGGGCTCGTGGGTCATCTCTTGTAATTTGTATTGACAAATAATCGGACTTTTTGTCTGCTCGCCGTCCCAGGGAGAACGTGATGGTCTTGGTTGCCGGAACGGGCATGACTGCCTTTAACCGCCGCAAAGACGGCAGCGGTTTTCGCGAATGGGCATCCGAGGCATTTGCCGAGGCTCTGGCATCAGCCCAGCTTTCCCGTGCAGACATCGATGCGCTTGTGGTCGCCAGCGAAAGCGATTTCTTTTCCATGCAACTCAATCCGGCCTCCGTGCTGGCCGATGACCTCGGCTTGTTCGGCATCGCCTGCCAGAGGGTGGAAGGCGGCGGTGCATCCGGTCAGCTCGCCGTTCAGGCTGGCGTTGCAATGATTCTGTCGGGCTTGGCCCGCAGGGTCGCGGTCGTCGGCTTTGAGCCATCCGCGTCCTATCTGGGCGGCGAAAAGGTCTCGGAACTCTATGGCTACTCCTTCGACGTCTGGAGTGACGGCATGTCCGGCGTCCATTCGACCGCGCTTTATGCGCTGTCGGCCAAGGCATTCATGGCGCGCAGCGGCGCTACCCACGACGATTTTGCATCGATCGCGGTACAAAACCATGCCAATGCGTGTTCAAACCCGCTCGCACATCTGCCGCTGAGCGTTTCATCCGATGACGTTCGGGGTTCGCCGATGGTGTCCGACCCTTATCGCAGGCTGGACTGTTCGCCGCTGAGCGACGGTGCGGCGGCTGTTATTCTGAGCCAAGAAGATCACGCGCCTGAAGCACGTCGCAGTGCGGCCCGCATTGCCGGTATTGGATCTGCCAACGACCGGGTACGGCTTGGGGACCGGCCTGATCCCGGTCATTTTGCAGGCAAGCGGCAAGCGGCAAAACGGGCTTATGCCATGGCTGGTATCGACAAGCCGGAAAGGCAGATTGCGCTGGCGGAACTCTATGATGCCTATTCCGGCGCGCAGCTCCAGGCCATCGAGGCGCTTGGGCTTTCAGATGATCTTCTGGCCGAGCACAGGGCCGGCGGTTTCGCCCTCTCGGGCCGGCTGCCGGTGAATCCCTCCGGCGGGCTGTTGGGTCAGGGCGCTCCGGTCGGTGCAACCGGCATCGCCCAGGTGATTACATGCGCTCGGCAGATCGAGGGAACCTATCATGACGGGCTGCAATTGGAGAAACTGCCGCGCTACGCCGTGGCCGACACCCATGGGGGTATCGCTACGACCTGTGCAGTGACCGTGCTCGAAGGCGCGCAAAATTGAAGAAGCGGTTGACCCTTGATTACGCGCTGGCCGAGGGCAGCATTGCGCCGCATCTGGATGGCCTTCGCGCGGGCCGTGCAGTTGCAGCGAAATGCCGTAAAACCGGCCGCGTGACCATGCCGCCGGCGCGTTCCAACGCCCTTGGAGACCTCTTTGCGTCCGATGGATCCCATGACTGGATCGAACTGTCGGGTGAGGCTGCCATCATCCATCGGACCGACGGTCCCGGCGGCGCATTTGCGCTGGTCCGTTTTGACGGTGCCGACAATCAGGCGGTTGGCCGGATTGTCAATCCCGAGGCCGTCGGTCGCAAGGCGCGGCTTCGTGCGGCAGGCGAAAACGAACCGGGCCTCATTCTGGAAATCGTCGGAGATTCACGTGAAACCGCTTGACGAATGGTCCGAGGCAGATCTGGCGGAAATCGGGCTCATGCGCCCCGACGGGCGTTTGGAAATCGTCATCGAACCCGATTGCAATATCTTTTCGATGACGGTAGGGCGCTACCTCGGTCCTGAGAGCCGGGACAGGCGCGCTATAAGTATCGAAGAGGCCGATGGCAGCGTCGCGCATATGACCTTCGCGGACGTGGACCGTGCCTCGACCGCGCTTGCCGCCCGACTGCGTGCATTGGGCTACGGCCGCGGCGATTATGTCGGCCTGCATTGCGGCATGCGGCCGGAGACTGCAATCGCCCACATGGCGGTCTGCAAAATCGGCGCCGTTGCGGTGACGCTTTCGCAGCTTTATGGCCCCGATACGCTGGCGCACGCGCTCAATGATTGCGGTGCCGGGATCGTGCTTACGACCGAACGCGCCTGGGCTCCGCTGCGGCCGGAACGGGCAAGTCTCTTTCCTGGGGTCGAACACGTCCTTGTCGCCGGATGCCGCGGCGAAGAAGACGATCTGGATGCGGTTCTGAGCGGTCCTGCACCGGACGATTTCGTGCCGGTGCTTACAGGCGCGGACGATCCGGCGCTGCTCATGTACACATCCGGTTCGACCGGCATGCCCAAGGGCATCCTGCACGGGCACCGCGTGCTGGCATCCTACAGGCCATCGATCAACCTGTTCTTCAACCTGTCGCTCGCGGACGAGGATGCGGTGTTCTGGTCGCCTTCCGACTGGGCATGGGTCGGCGGGCTTCTGGACCTTTTGTTTCCGGCCTGGCTTGCCGGGCGGCCTGTGGTTACCTCAGAAGCCCGGTTTTCAGCCGAATGGGCCTTTGCCTTCATGGCCCGGCACAAGGTCACGCACAGCTTTCTCGCACCGAGCGCGATCCGGCGATTGGCGCAGACGCCGCAACCCCGCGATATCCACGATCTGTCGCTGCGCGTGATTTGCACGGGTGGCGAGGCGCTGGCCGGAGAGATCCTCGAATGGTCGGAAAACGCTCTCAATGTCGTTTGCAACGAGTTCTACGGGCTGACCGAGGTTAACCATCTGATCGGGAATTGCGCAGCGCTTTATCCGCGCCGCGCAGGATCGATGGGACTTGCCTATCCTGGTCACACAGTGTTGCTGGTGGACGGCGATGCAGAAGAGGTTGCACCCGGCGAAATCGGCGAAATCGCAACCAATGCGGATGCGCCGACCCGCTATATCGGTTATCTGAACAGCCCGGAGAAAGAGGCAGAGCTTCGTCTCGGGCCCTATATGCGCACCCATGATCTGGCGGTGCGCGACGCCGACGGCTATTTCTGGTACAAGGGCAGATCCGACGATCTGATCAAATCGTCCGGTTTCCGTATCGGACCGGCGGAGGTCGAAGAATGCCTGATTGCGCATCCGGCTGTCGCCGAAGCTGCTGTTGTCGGCAAACCGGATCCCGAGCGCGGTTCAATCGTCAAGGCATTTGTCCGCTTGGCGGCAGGCTTCAAGGACAAACCCGCACAGACACTTCAAGCGGAGCTGGTTGATCATGTGCGGGACAGGCTCGCTGGCTACAAGGCGCCGCGCGAGATCGCCTTCGTCGAGTCCTTCGAGCTGACCTCCTCGGGCAAAATCAATCGCAAGAAACTGCGCCTGCAGGAGCGTGATTGACCGTCATATTTGATTGAACTAATGTGTATATACAAATTCGGTGGACATCATGAAATTTGGGATTCATTCCGGCCTCTGGATGACGCGCTGGACCGACGACCTTGATCCGATCATGTCGACCGTTGCTGATCTGGGCTTTGACGGGATCGAGATTTCGCTGCTCGGTATCACCATGGAACGTGCCGCATCGCTGAACAGGATGGCTCGGGATCGCGGCCTTGAGATCACCTGCTCGACCGGGCTTGGTGCGCATGAAGATCCGACATCGCGGGATGCCGATACGCGCCGCAAAGCCAAGGCGGCGCTTGAAAACGCTGTGCGCATTACATCGGCTCTGGGTGCACGTCAGCTTGCAGGCGTTCTCGCAGCACCATGGGGCGTGTTTGAACCATTGGAGATCCCGGATCGGACGGGTCGTTCGGCGGAGGTGCTCGGATCGATTGACACGCTGCTTGAGGCGGAGGGCGTTGTGCTCGGTCTCGAAGTCCTCAACCGGTTTGAAACGGATCTGATCAATACCGCTCAACAGGGCGTCGCGTTGGCCAAGGCGACGGGTTCCAAACATATCGGCCTTTTGCTCGATACGTTCCACATGAATATTGAGGAAAAAGATCCGCCAGCCGCCATCAATCAGGCGGACGACCGACTGTTTCATTTTCACGTTTCCGACAATGATCGGGGCACGCCAGGGAGCGGTCAGTTCGACTTTGCGTCAGCCGCCCAGGCTTTAAGGACCATCGGCTACAGCGGATGGGTGACGGCGGAAATGTTCGTCGTACCGGGACATCCGGCCAGCGCCGATCTTAATATCTGGCGCGCCATCGAGCCTGATCCGACACAAGCGGCGCGCCAGGCGCTGGAATACATGAAAGCCACATTCGCATGAAGGCACGGGACTATTTCCAGAGTCTTTGCGTGCTGTATGCCGCGCAGGAACAGCGTTTGAATGCGCTGGATGCAAAAACCGGCGATGGCGACCATGGATCGACCATGCTGCGTGGCCTCAAGGCTGCGGTCGAAGCAGATGACGGTCGGCAGTCGAAGGCGTTCATGCGAGCAGCGGGCGGTGCGTCAGGCACGTTGTTCGGGCTCGTCTTGCACGAATTCGAATTGCATCTCATGGGCGACGGTTTCAGCATGGCCAAACATCTCGATCGCGCTCTTGCGCGTATCAAGCAGCTCGGCAAAGCTGAAGAGGGTGACAAGACAATGGTCGATGCGCTTCAACCGGCGGCGAAGGCGTTGGCGCAGGGCGGTAGCATCGAGGATGCGGTCGCCGCGGCGGAAAGGGGTCGCGATGCGACAACAGGCATGGCGGCACGCAGCGGCCGAGCCAAATATGTGGAGCACGGGGGCGCAGGACATGTGGATCCCGGTGCGACTTCGGTCTGCCTCATGCTCGCGGCACTTGCCGTGGATGAGGAGCAGCGATGAAAAAGCTGTTCAACAGCCAAGAGACCATGGTCGACGACATGATCGACGGTTTTGTCGCCGCATTTCCTCAAGTCGTGCGGGGAAAAAACGATCCCCGCATCGTCGTGCGGGCAAAAACGAAAAATCGTCACGATCATGTGACGCTGCTGATCGGCAACGGCTCGGGTCATGAGCCGATCGCCATGGGCTTTGTCGGCGAAGGCATACTCGACGCCAATGTCGTCGGCGATGTGTTTGCCGCACCCTCGGCAGATCTCATCTTGGACGGGATTGCCGAGGTCAACGGCAAAGCCGGTTCCATCTTGCTCGTTTCGCAGCATTCCGGCGATGTCATCAACGGCGGTGCGGCGGTGATGCTTGCGGAGGAAGCCGGCCTGAAAGTCCGGCCGCTTTATATGTATGACGACATTTCTTCGGCGCCGAAGGGCCGCGAGCATGAACGGCGCGGCGCGCCCGGAACGATGTTCATTTACAAGATACTTGGTGCCGCGGCTGAACGGGGCATGTCATTCGAGCCGCTTTTTGCCCTTGGCGAGGCGGTGCGCGACAATACGCGTACGCTTGCAGCCGCGGTCAGCCCAGGCATTTCGCCGCTCAGCGGCGCGCCCATGTTTTCTCTGCCCGATGACGAGATCTACCTCGGCATGGGCGTGCACGGCGAGCCGGGGATCGGTCGGGCGAAACATGGTCCGGTTGCTTCACTTGTCGAACGGATCGTCGATGCTCTGCTTGATGATCTGCCAATCAGGCAAGGCGCCGATGTCGCCGTGATCGTCAACGGTATGGGCGGCACGACCCTGATGGAATTGCTGACCATATACGGGGCAACCGAAAAGGCGCTTTCAGCGCGCGGTCTCCGCGCCATCGCACCGATGGTCGGAACCTATGTGACGACGCAGGAGATGGGCGGCTTTTCGATATCGCTTCTGACACCGACCCCTGAAATGCTAGAGTACTGGTGCGCACCGTCGGATACGCCGAGTTTTCCCGCAATCAGAATGGGCTGAGTTTGAATGCAACAGAGCAAACCCGGAACGCTATCGCCGCAATATGGCGTCGCAGTGGATCAGGGAAGCGGTCTGAAGGCTGCCATCGCGGAAGCACGCGGTCTCGATAGCCACGAGAGCGATCTGTTCACGTTCAAGAAAGCAGTTGTCGAGTGTCTCAGTCCGGAAGCGACCGTCGTGCTGGTCGATGCCGAATATGGCCGCGAACTGTTGCCCTATTTTGATCCGGCTTGCGAAAAACTGCTCGCCTATGAGGCCGATGTCTACCACATCAAAACAGACGAGCGCATTACGGAACTGCCGAAAAACCTGACGATCGCAGATTATGCGACGCTGGGCGTGCGCCGGTTGAAATTCTTTCTTTACTACGCGCCGCGCAGCAGTCCGCAAACCAACAACAAGAAGCATGCGCTGGTGCGTCAGATCGGCGTGGAGTGCGCCACGCACGGCATTGAGTTCCTGTTCGAGCCGATTGTTTACGATGACAATATCCGCGATCCGTCATCGCTGGAATTCGCCAATCTGAAACCTGAACTCGTGATGGAGGCGACACGGACATTTTCAGATCCTGCGTTTCGTATCGATGTGCTCAAGGTCGAGATTCCGGTCAATCTTGCCTTCGTTGCCGGTTTCGGTACGGGTGAATTCAGCAAGGACCAGGTGCTTGAGGCGTTCCGCTACACGGCAGCGGTGGCAAACGGAATTCCGCTCGTTTACATGAGCGCCGGCGTGTCGTTCGACTGGTTCGAGGAGTCGCTTGCGCTGGCGCGCGAAGCCGGTGTCGATGCGGCCGGGTTCATGTGCGGCCGGGCGATATGGTCCGACGCGATCATCGAGTTCGGCGAGGGGGGCGAAAGCCGGCTTGTCGACTGGCTTTCCGGTGAAGGACGCAGCCGACTCAACCGGCTGAAAGCCGCACTATGAGAGACGTTGCGCTGCTACCGGCGGTCAAAGACTTCCTCGAAGGTCCACTGTCGATGCGCATCGGAGGAAAATGTGTCGATGGCGATAACGCCATCACCGTTCTCAATCCTTCAAACGGCGAGCCGCTTGCGGCGGTTGCAGAGGCGAGAGGAGGCGAGGTCGATCTGGCGGTGGCAGCCGCCCGCAAGGCCTTTGAAGGGCCATGGTCGTCGCTGACAGCGGATGAACGTTCAAAGCTGCTGTGGCGCCTGTCGGAACTGGTCGATGAAAGGGCCGATGTGTTCGGCCAGATTGATGCGCTGGACAATGGCAAGCCGTTTCAGACCGCGCGCGATGTCGATGCAGCCTATTCGGCCCGGCACCTGCGCTATTTCGCAGGATGGCCCAGCAAGATCGAGGGGGCAACGATCCCTGTATCTGAGCCTGACCGGCTCAACTATACCCGCATCGAACCGGTTGGTGTATGCGGCTTGATCACGCCGTGGAACTATCCGCTGCTGATGGCCGTCTGGAAACTGGCACCTGCACTTGCCGCCGGCAATGCGGTCGTGCTGAAACCAGCGGAACAAACACCGCTCAGCGCGCTTTACCTGGCGGACCTGGCGCTGGAAGCGGGATTTCCGGAGGGCGTATTGAACGTTATCCCCGGATTCGGCGAAGAGGCAGGCGCTGCCCTTGCAGCGCATGACGGCGTCGACAAGCTTGGCTTTACCGGCAGCACGGAAACGGGCAGGCGGATTGTCGAAGCATCAAAGGGCAACCTGAAAAAGGTCTCACTCGAACTCGGCGGCAAGGCCGCCAACGTCGTCTTCGAGGATGCAGACCTTGAAAAGGCGATCCCGGGCGCTTTCTGGGCCTTGTTCGGAAACAACGGGCAATCATGCACAGCCGGGGCGCGGCTTTACGTGCACCGTGCGATCCACGCAAAGGTGATCGACGGGCTTGTCGGTCTTGCCGAGCGCCTTTCCGTCGGTCCAGGCATGTCTGCTGAGCCGCATGACCTGGGACCGGTGATCAGCGAGGACCAGATGCAAAGGGTCCTCGGTTATATTGACAGCGGAACCTGCGAAGGCGCTGCGTGCCTGACCGGCGGCAGCAGGCTCGGCGCCGAAGGCTACTTTGTCAGGCCGACGATCCTCTTGGATGTCAAGGATATGATGCGCGTGGCACGGGAAGAGATATTCGGACCGGTGCTGTGCGTGTTGCCGTTTGACGATGAAAGCAACGTACTCGCCCGCGCCAATGATACGGACTACGGCTTGGCTGCAGGTCTTTGGACCCGGGACCTGACGCGGGCCCGGACCATGTCGGAGCGGCTGAAAGCGGGCACGGTCTGGATCAATTGCTGGGGCGAAACGGATGCTGCCTCGCCATTCGGCGGCATGAAGCAAAGCGGCTACGGACGGGAAATGGGCAAGGATGCTATCGCCCTGTATTCGCAGACAAAAAGTGTCTGGATCGCCTAGGCTGAACATTTGACAGTGCGTATTCAATCATACAAATTGGTATTAGAATAACTCTGCATAAGCCTGACTTGCAGTGCGGTTTTGAAGGAGACCCGGATTTGGAAGCGCGTGCGGCACCGAAATACAAGGTTGCATATGGCGCTCTGCTTAGCCGCCTCGTATCGGGGCGGTATCCGGTCGGCGGCAGGCTGCCGACGGAAGACGAGTTGGCCAGGGCCTTCGATATCAGCCGTGTGACAATCAGGCGATCGCTCGACATGCTGGTCAATGAGGGCTTTCTGGAGCGGCGGCAGGGAAGCGGCTATACGGTGATTTCACTGTCGCCGCCATCTTCCATGTGCCTGTCTTCCTTTACCGACGCGATGCTGCGTGCCGGGCGCGAGCCGTCTTCGAAGCTGATCCGTATCTCGACGCAGGAAGCGGACACTCATGGCGAGGACATGATCGCGGAATTGCAGGATGAACGGTTGACCTGCATTGAGCGCCTTCGGCTTGTCGATGATGTGCCGCAAATGCTGGTTCGCACATGGGTGCCGGCCCGGCTGATCTCGAACGCGACACCCGAAGACTTCCCCAATACCGGTCATGGGCAATCGATCCTGCGGATTTTCCAGCAGCGCTTCGGGCTGGAGTGGAACACCGCATGTGAGGACATCAGCCCTGCCGGTGCGCCCGAAGACGTGGCGAAGTATCTGGGCATAGAACCGGGTACGCCATTGCTCGTGCAGGCTTGCACCGCGTTCGATGAAGACGATGGCGTGGTGTTTTATGAACAGGTTTTCCGTGTCGGCAAAGTCAGTTTTAACCTGACCGGCGCAACACGGCAGGCGCGTTAGCGCGCGACACGCTGAAGGGAGTTTACTTTGCGGAAAACGTTAAAGATCGGCGTGCTCCATGCTTCGCTGCCGCACTATTTTCCGGACAGGTACGACGTGTTCGAACAGTGCCAGGCGGGCCTTGAAGCAATCTGCGAACCGCTTGGCGCCGAAATCATTGTCGCGCCCGGTCGGCCGATGGATGCACGTGAAACCAGAAAAGCGGCCGAGTTCTGCCTTTCGGAAGGTGCTGATTTTCTCTTGCTCATCCACGGCGGCTTCACGATGGGCGACGTGGCGCACACGCTGGCAACGTTTCCCGTGCCGATGGGCGTATGGGCGACACCGGAGCCGACACTGGATGGCGATGTGCAGCTCAACAACTTCGTCTCGCTCAACATGACAGCGTCGATTGCAAAGAACGTGCGCGATACCCAAAAGTATCCGCTTCAATGGTATTTCGGCGCCCCGGACAGTGCGCTGACCAAGGCGCGATTCACCAATACGATACGGGCGCTGTCGATAAGAAAGGCCATTACCGGGTCGCGGCTGGCGCTGGTTGGCGGTCTGGCGCAGACCTTCTACAACATGGAAGTCTCTGCCGACGCGCTCAAACGTCGCCTCGGTATCGATGTCGAAGCGTTCGAAATCGCTGAGCTGACGGGCCGTATGGTCGCGATCGAGCCGTCCCGTGTGGTCTCGGAACTTGAAAAAATGACCGCAGCGGCGCGGGTTGACGGTGTCAGCGATGACCATATGGAGCTTAACTGCCGGGCTGCACTGGCGCTGCGCGATCTGGCGGCGGACGGCGAGTTCCAGGCGCTTGCCGTTTCCGACTGGCCGGCACTTCAGCAGGATCCCGGCATCCACCCGGGCGCCGCCTTCACCTGGCTTGAGGAAGTGGACAAAATCCCTGTTGCCTCGGAGGGCGATTTGCTCGGCGCGGTCACGCAATTGGCGGCTTTGGCGATGACAGGCAAGGTCGGCTATCTGCTCGACATGACGGAACCGGATATGTCTCACGGCGACCTTTTGATGTGGCATGGCGGCGGCGGGCCGCTTTATCTTGCCAATGGCGACGGCGCGCGCTGGATCAACCATCCGATGATCGGGAGAGAAACGGCGGCGGGACCGTGTTTTGGCGCGATCAGCGATCTCGTTTTCAAGGACGGGCCGGTAACGGCGATGCGCATATCCGACGCCGCGACCAGCCTGTTTTCGCTGGAAGCCGACGTGAAGGGACGCACGCCCAGCGGCTATGACGGCTGCCGCGGCTGGCTTACCGATTTCAGGTTTTCACAGGCGCCGGCAACACTCGACGATGTGCTTTCAACCGTCATGGGGCACGGTGTCGAACACCATTTCGTGCTTGTTCCGCAACACCATTATCCGGTTCTGTGCGAGTTTGCGGCGTGGGCCAATCTGAGGCCCTTACCGAAAATCGAAGCACGCAACTTCCTCGCTTCAGACAATTAAAGGCGACAATAGCGGCCCGATTTCCCAAAGGCCTACCTGGCCCAGATCGCCTTTTGTCGCTGTGAACCTGCGCGCGCGATCCGACGATATCTTTGACAGTTTTCCAAATTGATATTATTCATTTGTTTATAACAAATTCGGTCGGGGAACGGGAGGAAACCGCGGATCGAAGCAATCCGCAAAATCGCCAACCGGCCCACCGCGGCACCGACTCAATACACGTGGGCCGGCATGCATTTCATTCGTGGACAGGAAAGAACGGGGACATGCTGACACCGGACCATATTCTTGAGCGCTTCCCGAAGATGAGCGATACGGAATTGGAAAGGCGGCTGGCCCACCCGGGGAAACCCGCGCGTGTCATTATCGATACCGATGCGGCCAATGAAATCGATGATCAGTTTGCGCTTGCCTGGGCGCTGCTGTCGCCCGAGCGGCTGCGCCTGGAAGGCGTTACAGCAGTGCCCTTTTCGTTTCGTCATCACCGCGAGGGCATCATTGAAAGCGTCCGGCTGCTGAAGCAGGGCGGTTCGCTCGATGATGCCTATGTCGGCGGGCTCCGCGGCTGGGCCGAGCGGATCATTGCCGCCGGACGCGATCCGCAGGACATCGTCTTTGTCGATCCGGACGAAGGTGCCGAACTTTCCTACCTGGAGATATTGCGCGTGTTCGAGAAGTGCGGCGTCGAGTCAGGTGGAAAGGTATTTCGTGGCTCGCCCAACTATCTTTCGTCACTGGACGAGCCCATCGCGTCGCCATCCGCCGAATTCATAATCGAACGTGCCCGGGCCGAACCGGATGAACCGCTTTATGTCTGTGCCATGGGTGGGGTGACCAATATTGCCTCTGCGCTGCTGATGGCTCCGGATATCATCCGGAATATCGTCGTCATCTGGACTTCGGCGTTTCCAAGCCATTCGCCCAATTGCAATCGGCCATCGCTTAATCTCGTGCAAGACCCGCTCGGCTCGCGCCTGATGTTCGATTGCGGCGTGCCGCATGTCTATCTGCCGGGCTATCACGTCGGCGCGCAACTGAAGATTTCGTTGCCTGAAATGGAGCGTTTCGTCGACGGCAAGGGCGCTATCGGTTCATACCTGCACCATCTTTATACCCACAATCCACTGCATGAGATGTTCGCCATTACCGATCCTGAAGAGCGAAGTTGGGTCATGTGGGACCTGATCGATATCGCATGGCTGTTCGATCCCGCATGGGTGCCGACAACGCTTGTGCGTTCGCCGGTTCTTGATGAAGAGCTTTACTGGCGGCATAAGGAGGGGCGGCACCTGATGCGGGAAGCCTGGGACGTCAACCGCGACGCCATATTCATGGATTTATATCGATGCCTTGAGAGGGCGCCCTAAACACCGGCTCACCTCGTCAACAGCGGACCATTACAAAATGGGCATAGCTGCATTAAAGGTATTGTATTCGAATTATCGCTTCCATTCGGGTCCAATCTATTTGTTTTGGACCTCCTAGGTGCCGTTTTATCGCGGTGCCAAACTTTCTGTACCTTTTCCCCCTTGCTTACAGGGTGCAGTGAAAGACCCCTCCCTGTGGGGGTCTTTTTTTTTAACAGGTCAGCAAGCAGGACTGCTTTTGCTGGATCGACTTAAACGCCGCGTTTGAGCTCGCTGTAATCGCCGCGGATCTTGATCATGATTGTGACATCCTGCCTGTCGCGGTTGCGCCAGAACCAGCCATGCTCACCATCAAAGGCGGCGGTGAAGCTTCCTTCGCCAGTCTCTTCGCCACGCCCCTTCACATAGGTTTTTGAAAGGCCGTTGCCGTGCGCATGAAGGTCAAAGTTGATACGCCCGCCCTCGGCGACCCATGAATATTCGGCTATTGCTCCCTCCTTCATGACCAGTTTCAGATCCAGCCCGTCGCCGGGGGCAAGGGTGAAGGAAAACTCGTCCGTCCATGGTCCGCTGCTGTCCTGCGCCTGTGCGGCCGTGACGAACAGGCCGGTCAATACAGACAGGAAATCGTGCCTGCCTTCGCTTCCAAGCCGGCTGTGATCATCCCTTTCAGCTTCCTCGGCCAACTCCTGTTTAATCTCGCCCATTTCCGTCAGGCCGAGAACACTACCAATCCGTGTCGGATCAATTCCGTATTCCGATGGCAGCACGATGGTGACGAGGATCACCACTGCGGCAGCAAGCGCAATGAAGGTCGACCGCAGCAGTTGCTTCGTGCTTGGCAATTCGTCCCTGTTCGGTTTGTCGGCATTGTACATTTGTATCTCTCCAAAGCTCAGGCGTTTACGGCATAGCCCGTCAGTTGGTAGCCCATCAAGACGAAGCCAAAGCACATCATGACGACATTTGCAGTGTACGCATGGCGCCAGAAACTGAAGGTCCGCCGCCAATAACCCATCGCGATCAGGATGACGGACAGCGCCAGGATCTGGCCGATCTCCACGCCGACATTGAATGCCAGAAGATTGGGCAACAGGCCTTCATCTGCAATCTGGTAGTCAAGGATCTTGGTGGCGAGGCCGAGACCGTGGAAAAGGCCGAAGATGAATGTGGCGGCCTTGGTATTGGGCTGGAAGCCGAACCAGCGCTGGTAGGCGCCCAGATTGTCGAGCGCCTTGTAGACCACGGATAGGCCGATGATTGCATCGATTATGTAGGAATTGACATCCCATCCAAAGTAGACACCCGCCAGCATGGTGATCGAATGACCGATGGCGAAAAGGCTTACGTAAAGCGCTACATGTTGAATGCGATAAAGGAAAAAGACGACGCCGAGAAGAAACAGGATATGGTCGTAGCCGGTGACCATGTGTTTGGCGCCAAGATAGGCGAAGGGGATGAGCTTCACGCCCCAGATTTCCTGGATGTAGCCGGCATCGCCCGGAGTAACGTTGTGCGCGGAAGCGGTTGCCGGCATCAGCGCAAGTATTAGAAGGCTGACCGCAGCGGCAACGAAAGCCCGCTCGAACGTCAGATCTTGCATTGAAGGCAAGTGGAAAGGCAACGGGTATGCTCCGCTTGGAACCGCATCAATACCAGCAGACCTTGATCAGGAAAGCCGAATCGCAGCCGGCAAAGGAATAATGCAGTCCGCGGAAGCGCGGATCAAGCAGAAACAGGTCGCTTGCGGCGATGTGCGGTTGGGGGAGTTCTGCCCTGAAATCAGAGTGTTGCAGGTGACCGCGGGGATCGAGTGGCTGCCGCCATGCGCAACCTTCAAAGCGGCTGCATGCAGACCGACTAATCCGATTCGGGTTTCTGCGCGTATGGTTAACAGGGAACTAAAGCTGACGTGTCTGAAGCGATTGAAGACAAGGCAGCAAATTGCGAAAAAAGCCGGAAGGAAAAGCGCAATGGACACGGGCAATGCAAACCGGAACAAGTTGATGGCCAACATGCTTATCAAGCAGGCCAAGATTTTGCGTGGCATCGGATTGATTCAGGAGGCGCGGCAGCTCGTGAAAGGTGCACTCGAATATCGGGCGAATGGCTTTGAAAGACAGTTGAGCCCCGTCCCGGTACGCATCCATCGCCGATAGGCCAGTGTTCGATCTATGGTTGGGCGTATCCCGTTCAACATAACCTCCAGCCCGATTGGGAGGGATTGAAAAGCTCGAAACGTGGCGGTGCCAAACTGCAAGGGCGCCCGTTAACGTATAAACGCCGTGACCCCGGACATGTGAACCGATGGGATTACACCGGCGTAAACCGTCCTGATAACGAATGAGGGCGTTTCCGCTCCGAAACCACACAATACCCTGGCATGATGCTCAGCCTCACTCGCGGGTCCACCTGCCGTATGTGGCCAGAGAAGTGGCATCGGCCGTAAACGCTTGATGAGAGAAAAACCGTGACAGTCAACGCAGTGCTTTTCGGGTCCATCGGCACACTGGTTGAGACCTCCAACCTGCAACGTATCGCCTTCAATCAGGCGTTTGCACAGGCCGGGCTGGACTGGGAATGGGACAATGCGACCTATCATGGCCTGCTTAAGCAGTCAGGCGGCAGGCAGCGTATTGCAGACTATGCCAACCTGATGAATGTGGAGGTCGATGCCGACGCCATTCACGCTGAGAAGTCCAGCGTATTTCAGGCGATGCTTTCTTCCGTTCAACTGACCCCGCGACCCGGTGTGCGCGCGCTCATCGATGCCTGTGGCAAGCGTGGAATCAGCCTTGGTTTTGTGACAACGACGAGTGCCGCCAACGTTGAGCAGGTCCTGAACGCCATCGGCGAAACGGTCAATAAAAACGTTTTCGGATTCATCGGTCACGGTGCAATGGTCGAGCGCGGCAAGCCAGCGCCGGACATTTACCGCTTGGCGCTCGAACGGCTTGGCCATGCGGCAGAAACCGCTGTGGCAATTGAAGACTCTGAAACAAGCATGCATGCGGCGCTCGAGGCTGGCATAAGATGCATTGCCTTTCCGGGCGCTGAACACGCGGACGAGCGGTTTGACGGGGCGCTGGAGGTTGTCCCGGAGCTTCAACCGGCATCCATTCTCGACCGCTGAGGCGAAAGCGCTTCGGGTTTGTCAAAGCGCTCGATACAGGCGGCGTCAAAACACCCCGTACTTCTATAGGCACGAAATTATGCGGTTCTTTTGGAGCTACGCGGTGCCGTATCGAGGTCGAGTGACATCTGGTCGTCTGAACCGGATTTTCCGCGTCTCCCTTTTGTCGGCGACGCGGGCCGCACGCCCCTCATCGGGATACCGCTCTTGCGGCTACCGTGTTTTTGAACGATGGCTGCGGCATCGCGCCGGAAGTCAGAGCCCTTTCTGACGCCGTAGATCTTCTGTCGTGCCATGCGTGCGGCTTCCTGATAGTCGACGACGGGCATCGGATAGGTCTTGTCGAGAATTGACCCGGCAGCCTCGTGTTTCCAGGGTTCATGAACGTCTGCGCCGGCAATCTGCGCCAGCTCGGGTACCCATTTGCGAACAAAGTCACCAGTCGGATCCTGGTCATGGCCCTGTTTGACTGGATTATAGATGCGCGCCGCATTGGTGCCGGTCGTTCCGGACTGCATCTGGATCTGCGGCCAATGTATGCCAGGCTCGTAATCGGTGAACTGGCGTGCGAGGTGCAGTCCCGGCTCCCGCCAGTCGAGCCAGAGATGATAGCTTGAGAACGCAACAAGCATGGCGCGGGCACGAAAATTCAGCCAGCCTGTTGCCGCAAGAAAGCGCATGCATGCATCGACGAAGGGCAAGCCTGTTTCACCGTTTCGCCATGCGTTCAAGCGCATGCTGTCAGCATGCTGTGGGCGCCTCAGCCCGTCATAGGCGCGGTGCAGATTTTCAAATTCGAGCCGCGGCTCGTCTTCGAGCTTCTGCATGAAATGACAATGCCAGTGTAGCCGGCCCTGGAAAGAATGGAGCGAACTGCGCCAGCGTTTGTTGGCTGCATCATCAGAGATAGGCTGCTCGTTGCGCAGCTGGCGCTGGCGCGCGCGCGTGGCATGGGCGACTTCCCGCATCGATACTGCGCCCCATGCCAGATAAGGCGAAAGGCGGGAACAGCCCCCGGTCGCGGTAACGGGGCTCGACATGGCCGTGCGATAGACCGAACCGCGTTTGTTGAGAAAACTCTCAAGCGTCGCCAATGCAGGCCTTCTTCCGCCTGGCTGAAAACCTCCCCGGGATTCAGGCACAAAGCCCAGATCGCGCGCAGTTGGAAGCAGGCTCTCGGCAATATCGGTTTTAAGCGGTGGCACGTGGGCAGGCGGCTGCGCGATCGGCTCGGCCATGATTGTGTCCCATCGCCGCGCCCAGCCGTTGCGTGATGCAATACGGCGCACGACGCCGGTCTGTGGCGTTTCGTGCCAATCAATGCCCTGTTGGCGGCACCATGCCTTGACGCGCAGGTCGCGCCGATAGGTCCATTGATTGCCGGTTTCTTCATGCGACCAAAGACCGACTATGCGAACATGGTGCTGAAGGTCTTCCAGCACGTCCGGCATTGCTCCGGTTCGGACAATCAGCGGCTGGCCCAGTTGCGCAAGATCGTGGAATAGGCCGTCCGCGCAGGCGCGAAAGAAGTCAAACTGCCGAGCCGACATATCCGGCTGGCGCCACAGTTCCGGCTCTACGACAAGCAGCGGCAAGACGTCTCCGCGCGCGGCTGCGTTCACCAGCGGACGATGATCGGCTGTCCTTAAATCACGTTTGAACCAGACGACCTGCACCTCGGGCAGGTTTGAGCGCTGCTTGTGTGCCGAGGCCGTCATGCCAAGCCGAGCTCGGCGACGATTTTGGGGATCTGGTTCTTGACCTTGAAGTAGCCCGCCTTTGCATGCGGCCAGACCTTGATATCCCACGGCCGCTGCCATTCGCACAGCGCGATGCCGCTATCCTTCAGGGCAGGCGTGGCCTGGTGCAACCAATCCCGCAAAGGGCCGACCGGAACATAGGAGGTTATAATCTGCGATGCACCGTTTGTGGCAGCCCAGTCGGCCAGCCATGCTGGATCTGTCGCCGTTTCGAACTGCGTCTGCCGTCCCGTGCGTTGCGCAGAATCGGCCAGCGCTTCATCTTCAAAGGCTGTGACGAGATCCGATACTGGCAAGGACGCCCGCAGATGGCTTGCCTTGAGTGTTGCAACGCCGCGAATGTCGTGACGGTCGAGATCGAAATCTTCGAGACAGCAGTCTTCCTCGGTCAGCAGCCAAACGCTCGGCACGTCCGTCGCCGGCATGATGGGCCGGCGCAGCGGCAAGGGTGCGGGATGGCCGTTCGGCTCTTCGTCCACAACATGTCTTCGATGCTGCTCGATACGCTGGCGCGAGGGGTTGAAACGGTTGCCGGTGTATCTGTTTATGTTGTCGACACGGGCCATGTAGGTCTTGCCACGGGTGTGGAGACCAGCCACCCATCGCCAGCCAAGGGTGTTCGATGCCGGATCGCCATCAAGCAGGTGCCGATAAAAGAAATCGGCGCCAAGCCGCCAGGGCAGGCCAAGACTGAAAATCCAGATTGACGCAAACCACATGCGTGCATGGTTGTGAACATAACCGGTGTCCAGCAATTCGCGCGCCCATGCGTCGAAGCAATCAATGCCCGTTGCGCCGGTTGTTGCCGCCTGCAAACGCTCACTGAGCTCCGTGTCGCGGTCTGCGCGCTCGAGATCGTTTTCGAAGCCTGTCCGATAGGCTGCCCATACGCCGGGACGGTGTTCGAGCCAGCCTTTAAAATAGCCGCGCCAGAAAACCTCCTGGACAAACTTCTCCGCCTTGCGCAGGCCATGTGCGGATATCGCTGCCCGAACCACTTCCGGCTCCGTGATGAGCCGCCGGCGTATGAACGGCGAAAGCCGCGAGACGGAATGATGATGGTCCGGCCCGTGATCATAGTTTCTTTCCCGGCTGTAGGCTGTGCCCATAAGCGGGCGAAACGCGTCAAGCATTTGAAGCGCTTGATCGCGTGTCGCCCGCTGGAAGTCTGACGTCGGGTGGGGCGGACGGGCCGCTGGCAGCATTGGCGGTTTCTATTCGCCGAGGTGCGCGCTGAGCATCCAGGCAAACTTGTCGTGAGCCTGTGCTCTTTGCGTTGCCATGTCAGTGGTGACGATGTCATCTTCGGCTTCGGCGGCCTTGGCTAGGCTGGCCATCGTGGCGCTCAGGTGGCGCTGGTCGTCAGCAAGAACTGCAACCATTTCCGAGGCTTTGAGTTCAGCGTCGCTTTCAGCCAGTTCACTTGTTGCGAGCGTTACGCTCAGGCTGCCGTTGGCCGATTGGCCAATGGACTTAAGTCGTTCAGCGATGACGTCTTCGGCCTCAAAGTGATCCTCATAGATCTCCTGAAAGAGCGCGTGGAGCGGCGCAAATGCCATTCCCTGCACGTTCCAATGGAAGGTCTGTGCCTTGGCGGTTTCAATCTTGGTTTCGGCAAGCGCCTTGCGCAAATTTGCGGTGAGGCTATTCACATTTGCCGACATTTTTTCAACTGTTCCTAGGGTCATGATACCATCCTTTTTGTTTCGTTTTTTTTATGGTTCTAAACTCATATAATGTCGACGAAAGCCGACAAAAAGGTCTGATCGCCAATTGGTGAAATGCGTTAACGAGCAGGTGATTGCCGTGGCGTTCGCATACTGTTGTAAACGTGCGCGCCGGCGCATCGGATCGCGGTTTTGCCTGCGACAATTGCGCACACACCATCAATCCGAAGCGCCCTTCGATCCGTATGGTAAGTCGCAATATTCGCGTCGATCACGACACTGTTGAGGCTTCTATAGCATGCCATCTTGCGTGAGACATTGTGGATGCCCGGCGTCTTCCGGGAACGGGCAGGATCGCCAGGCATGACGGCAGGTGATCAGACAATTATCGTGGTCGGTGCTGGTATCTGCGGGCTTGCCTGCGCGCGCCGTCTTGTCGAACGGGGCCTTGCGCCGGTGGTATTGGACAAGGGCCGCGCGGCGGGCGGGCGTGTCGCGTCGCGCCGCACGGCGGAAGGATACCGGTTCGACCACGGGGCTCAATATTTCACCGTGCGCGATAGCGGTTTCCGTATTGCCGTCGAACAGGCGCTCGAACATCGGGCTGCCGGGCTTTGGCATGACGGCAGCGGTCGGCAGCGTTATGTGGGCATCGAAGGTATGTCGGGGTTCGCTCGCTTTCTTGCCGCGGGGCTCGATGTGCGCACAGGCACACAGGTCTCTTCAATCGAAAAGGACGGTTCGTGCTGGAAGCTGGAGATGCCGGATGGCGCTATGACCGCGGAGAGGGTCGTTCTTACCTTGCCTGCACCACAGACCGCTGTTTTGCTGGGAATCGATCATGCATTTGCGGAAGCGCTGCAATGTGTCGAATTCGACCCCTGTCTTACCTTGATGGTGGCTACCGACGGCTCGGTCTTGCCGGATTTCATCCATTCGAGCCGTGCGGATTCCGATCTCGCATGGCTTGCGCGCGATAGCTCGAAGCCGGGCCGCAACACATCCGGTTGCTGGGTCGCGCAGGCTTCGCCGGACTGGAGCGCTCGACATCTGGAGATGGAAAAAGCCGAGATACCGGCGCGAATGCTGCCTCTGTTTTGCCGTGCCCTCGGCTGCAATGAGGATAAAATTCGTCATGCCGAAGGACATCGCTGGCGTTATGCGCGTGTTGCAAAGCCCTTGAACCGGCTTTTTTTGCGCGATGACGATGCAACGCTTTATGCCGGTGGCGACTGGTGCCTCGAGGCGCGCGTCGAGGCTGCCTGGAAGAGCGGCCGGGCAATCGCAGACGATATGGTGGCAACTGTATGAAACTGAGCGACCCGCGTATTGCCGGCCTGACCGGCCTGCTGGCGGCTGCCTTTCGCCCGGCGCCCGGAGCCGGGCGGATCTTACTCGCGCTGATATTCGGTTTCGTCTGCCACGCCGTGTTCGCGGCGGCCGTGATTGCAATGATGGTTGCGATGTTTTTCGGTATGAGCGAAAGCCTCGGCACGGTTGCATGGCCCTGGGCGCTGCTCGCCAATATGGCGCTGATCGCGCAGTTTCCATTGGCCCATTCCTACCTGCTGACGGGGCGAGGCCGAAGGATTCTTGCAGCGCTTGTACCCGGGCCGCACGGTAAAACACTTGCAACGACGACCTATGCGATTATCGCGTCGCTGCAACTGCTGGCGCTCTTTTCCCTGTGGACGCCATCCGGGATTACTTGGTGGCGGGCCGAAGGTGTTGCGCTGTGGCTGTTATGTTTTGCCTACGCGTCGTCTTGGCTGCTGCTTGTCAAAGCGAGTTTCGATGCCGGTGCCGAGGTTCAATCGGGTGCGCTGGGTTGGCTGTCGTTACTGGCGCATATTCGCCCGATTTTTCCGGATATGCCGCAGCACGGGCTTTTCCGGCTGATCCGCCAGCCGATTTATGTGGCCTTTGCGCTAACCCTTTGGACAGTGCCTGTCTGGACGCCTGACCAGTTGGCACTGGCTGTTTCCTATACGGCCTACTGTATCATCGCGCCGCGGCTGAAGGAGAAGCGGTTTCTCAAACTCTACGGTGCGCGTTTTGAAGCCTACCGCGAACAGGTGCCCTATGCCTGTCCGCATCTGTCAGGATTTCAGCGCGACGGCGCCGCCCAAACAAAGAAAGCCGGCGATCTTAGCCGCGCGGATAACTCGGCCTAGAGTGCGAGAAATGGGTTCAGGAAATGCAACCTGATATCGCCACCGTAGCAATAGCGGTTTCGTCGAATTGACCTTCTGCGCTTCCTGAATCGCTCTTGGCGATGACTTTGGCACCAACGATTTCTGTATTTGAAACGGTGATCTCGCGCGCATTGACCGTGTCATCGATATCTATGGTGAACGCCACGGATGCGCCCACATCGAGACTGGCCAAATCCAGGGTGAGCCGGTTATCCCCGTCGAGTACTTGCGGCAGCGTCATGATGTTTTCGCCACCGACCGCAATTTCGAAGGGTTGATAGACTTCGACACCTGCGCCGTGCCCGGTGGTATCGAAAATTAACCCGTATGGCGAACCGGAGAGATCGATCGTGACAGCGGTCATGCCAAGCGGACACGGGCCGTTGTTGGTAATCGTGAAGCGGTCCTTCGGTGCGCCTTCGTCAAACCGGACTTCTAAATCGGCGAGCGACGGCGAAGCAAGGCAGACAAAGAGTGTCGATAGCGCGGCAAGTCTCATGGCAGGCTCCCAATTTAACAAAGATCACTACGAAATCGATATGGCGACGGTTCACCGGATCGAACCCCACGAAATCAACGCCTTGTCTCGAGGCCCGGTATGCTTCGCACCTTTTGTGCGGCGAAATCGATGAATGCGCGGATGCGGGCAGGTACATATACGGCTGGCGCCCATACTGCCATCATCGGCATTGCGGGCGACGTGTAGTCCGGCAGCACCTCAACAACATCGCCGGCTTGCAAAGCCTGCTGGAAGGCCCATCGCGGCCCAAGATGGATGCCGAATCCCTGACGAACTGCCTCGACCACGGGCATGATGGCGTTGATGGTAACGCCCCCGCGCCGATGCACATCGTGGGTATTTCCGTCCGGACCTGTCAGGCGCAGTGGCTGGTACTTCGTTTCCGGCAGGAAAAATATGTGCTCATGGTCCGAGAGGTCGCTCGGGCGTACCGGCAGGCCCCTCTGTTTGAGATAGGACGGTGCAGCAACCAAAACCCTTGGGACCCCAGCCAGACTCCGGCTCATCAGGGCCGAATCCGGTTGCCGGCCGATCCGGATCGCAACGTCGACCCCTTCTGCGACCAGGTCGATGTTGCGCGCAGAAAGCGTCAGTTCAACGTCGACAGGTGGATGCAGGCGCTTGAACTCAAGCAGCCAGCCGGAGGCATGAATTTGTCCGAAATCGATTGTCGTGTTGACGCGCAGGAGGCCGCGCGGCGTCTCCGTTTCACCGCCTATTTCCGCTTCGACCGCGTCGATCTGCGCCAGCAAGACACGTATCCTGTCATAGAAGCGCCGACCGGCTTCGGTCGGCCTCGTTTTCGCGTGGGCGCGTTCGAGAAGTTTGGTCCCGAGCCTGCCTTCCAGGCCGGTCATTCGGCGCGAAACACTTGACGGTTCGACGCCGCTTTCGCGTGCCACAGCCCGCACCGAGCCGAGCTCGATGACGCGCAGGAAAAATTTCAGTTCGACGAAAGGGCCGTACACAGGCACGCGCCTCGCAAGTGTTGCAACTAATGCAACATTACGTTGCTCAATCAGAAATGGAATACGTATTTCGCAACAAATAAGTAGTGCTTAAGGCAATTGCGCTTGAGAAACCACCGGAAGGACCGCAATCATGACCACATCTCTTGAAGGAAAAACCGCTCTTGTTACGGGCGGTAGCCGAAGTCTCGGCAAGAAAATCGCCCTGAAGCTGGCCTCGCGCGGTGCTGATGTCATCGTCACCTACCGTACAAGCGCCGAAGAAGCTCAGTCGGTCGTCCAGGAGGTCGAAGCTATGGGCCAAAAGGCGCGTGCCCTCAAGGTCGACCTTGAAGGCACGGAGCAGATTCCATCCTTTGTCGAGGCGCTGACAGACGCATTGCGGGAAATCTCGGGCCACACGCGGCTGGACATTCTCGTCAACAATGCAGGCATCGAACGGGGCGGGGTGATCGGTCAGGTCAGCGAAGATGATTTCGACGCCATCATGAATACCAATGTGAAGTCCGTTTTCTTCCTGACCCAGGCGCTTCTGGGCCACCTCAATGACAGCGGCAGGATTATCTTCATCGGCACCGGCCTGTCGCGTTTCACGCTGCCGCCATACATCGTCTACGCCGCCTCGAAGGCGGCGCTGACGACCTTTGCCCAATACACAGCCAAGACACTCGGAGATCGCGGTATCACGGCCAACGTCGTTGCACCGGGGGCGCTTGATACCGATTTCAACCGCGCCAATTTCGAGGCCAATCCGGCGATTGTCGATGTCATTGCGTCCAACACGGCGCTTGGCCGCGTTGGCCTTCCGGATGATGTCGACGGTGTCGTGGCGTTTCTTGTCAGCGATGACGCGCACTGGATCACAGGCCAGCGCATCGAGGTTTCCGGCGGCATGTTCCTGTAACGCCTGAATCTTTGCGGAGAGCCTGTGGGGACCAGAGCCGGCGAAATTTGCAGTGGTCGGGTGAGCCGGATCTTGCTAAACATCGGCGGGGTCCCGTAGCTCAGCAGGATAGAGCGATTGATTCCTAATCAATAGGTCACAGGTTCGAATCCTGTCGGGACCACCAAAACCAAATGGTTCATACGGCGTCGTCCTTTCCGTAGCGGTCAACGAAATTCCTGAGAATCCTGGCACCGGCATCCGGGTTGCCAAGGCGCGCATTGGCGGTCAGGCGGTCGGCATCCTCGGGCGCAAAATAGCCTTTGTCGCGATAAATGCGAATGCGCAGGGCAAAGACGTCGCCGTCGGCCTCGGGGTGAAACTGTGTTGCATAGACGTTTTTGCCGTAGCGGATCATCTGGAACGGACAGGCCTCGCCGGACACCAGGTGGACGCAATCCGGGGGCAGTTCCTGCACCGCCTCCTTGTGGCCGACGAAGGCATCGAAAGGCCCGTCGATGCCTGCCAGCAGCGGATCGGCAGCGCCTGCTTCGGTCGGTGCCGCACTGATCACGGAGACCGGTTCCGAGTAGCGCTCCTTTGACACCTTGGCGCCGAGATGGTGCGCCAGAATACCAATGCCGTAGCAGCAGCCGAGAAACGGCGTGTCATTTTCCGTCACGGGCGGCATCAGTGACAGGATCTGATTTTCCATGCGCTTTTCGAGCGACGGCTTCATCTCGTGTGGATCGGAAACGCAACCCGGCCCGCCGCCTACGATGATGCCGGCATAATCGGACAATTCAAGCGCAGGTGCCTCCTCGCTCTCAAGCCGAACCCGGTCCGCACGGCTTTCATCCAATCCGCCTTTTTCCAGCAGCGCACGGAATTCGTTGTCGGACGCTTCTTCCTCGGGTCGCAATTGCAGGATCAAAAAGGGTTTCATGCACACCGGCTTGAGTATTTTCGGAAAATGGACTGAGCGGCTCTATGCGATAAATGTGCATTGCAGTCAAACGACGGGAAACGCGCCGAAACGTCAGGCAATGGCGTATCTCGAGCAGAGACAATTGTAGTGGTGCGATACAACACACTTGTCATAGGCATCGAAAGTGGTTCGATTGGCAATCGTAAAAAACTAAACAAGATCAAGGGCCGGAAAATCAAATGCAGACTATCATGCCGTCAGCGCGGCTGAGACCGTCACCTTTCTACCACTCGACGATTGCGGAAGGTGCGTCGAGCTTTACGACCTACAACAAGATGCTGATGCCAACCGGCTACGGTAAGCCGGAAGAAGAATACTGGCGGCTCATCAACGGCGTTTCGATGTGGGACGTGGCGGTGGAAAGACAGGTCGAACTGTTCGGCGCCGACGCTGGCCGTCTCGCCCAGATCCTCGCCCCGCGTGATCTCGCCCGTTGCGTCGAGGGACAAGGCAAGTATGTCGCCATTTGCAATCACGCCGGGACGCTGATCAACGATCCGGTCCTTCTGAAGCTCAGTTCGGACCGGTACTGGCTGTCGATCGCCGACTCCGATATTCTCTTCTGGGCGCGGGCGATTGCCGCCGAGCGGGGGCTAGACGTCGAGGTGCGCGAACCCGATGTCTCGCCGCTCGCAATTCAGGGACCGAAAGCAGAAACGGTCGTCGCATCGATCTTCGGCGACTGGGTTCAGGAACTGAAGCATTTCTGGTTTCGCGATGCCGAGATCGACGGCATTCCCATAACGGTTGCGAGGTCGGGATGGTCGAAACAGGGCGGCTTCGAGCTGTATCTCAGGGACGGCAGCAGGGGCGAGGCCCTTTGGAATCTCGTCAAGGAGGCCGGAGGACCCTTCGATATCGGTCCTGGATACCCCAATGCCTGCGAGCGGATTGAAAGCGGACTACTGTCCTGGGGCGGCGACACCGACGATCATACAAACCCGTTCGAGGTGCGGATGCGCCGGTTTGTCGATCTGGACCTGCCCGACGATGTCATTGGAATAAAGGCCCTGCGCCGCATCGAAGACGAAGGGCCGAAGCGCCATCAGCTGGGTGCCGTCATGGAAGGCGGCGATCCGGTCCAAATCGGCTTCTTCTGGTATGATATTGTCAAAGATGGTCGCAAGGTTGGCGATCTGACGAACCATGTCTGGTCATACCGGCTCGAAAGAAACATCGGCTTTGCGCTCGTCTCCACCGACATGAATGCCGGGACAGATGTCGAAATCCACATGGAGGGCAAGGCGGTTCCGGCCCGTCTTTGCGAACTGCCATTTATTTAGCATATTGGCCCTAAGGCGCGCGCGCCTGCAAAGTCGAGGCGGACAGCATGGTTTCAGCCGTACCGATCGGTTGCTGCTCGTAAATCGCTTCGAGAATGGTCCAGAGCTCGTCTGAAAGCCAGTCGGGCAAGTTGTGAGGCCGCTGCAGTATGAAATCGGAAAGATTGAATTCCGGATCTTCGACAAAGTCGAGCAGATCCGTGGGCAAGGACGGCAGCCGGATCTGCCTGTCCATGTCGATGCGGAAGAGTTCCCGCTCACCATAGGCCGGTGGACGGTAAACACCGATGGCATCGTTGCGTACCAGGACGAACTGGCTCGACGTCAAACGCTTGCGCAGAGCAATCGCCGCCTGGATTGAAGCCAGTGTCCTGTCGAGAAAAAAGAACACTGCTACACCCATACCCGCAAGGCTTGCGGCGCGATCGTAGTCGATATCCTCAAAAATCGAGAAGAAACGCTTAAGGTGATGCGCCTCGAGATCGATGACATGGTCGAGATGGGGGTTTTCGATGATGGTGTCGAACAACCGGATCTGGCCGTCCGTCCGCGACAGATCGATGATATCGCATGTGTTGGGGAAATAGCGGACGATCGTTCCGTCCGGATGATCGGTATCGATAATGCGGGGCAGGTGATCTGCTCCGAGCCTCAGCAGCTCAGCATAAAGCCGCGCGAATATGGTCTTCCCATTTCGCGCTTCATCCGAGCAGATGATGTGCACATTTGCACCGATGATACGCCTCCCTGGCGCTCCGGCCCTGCACAAGAAAGGACACTACAGGGCCGATGAGGCCACGATTTCAGTGCCGCAACGGGGCGGTTACTTCTTAGCCCCTTGCGATGCCATGACTTTCGGTTTCTCGATTTTCTCCTGTGCCACGTCGCCGAGATTGTGCAACAGGCTCAGGTGACTGAACTCGCCATCCAGATCCTTTATCCATTTGCGCACGTAACCACGCAGCACGAAGGAGAAACTGGCATCCTTGCCGCCGGCATCGCGGTTGTCGAAAAAGTCGGAAAAGGTCACACCGGCGAGGTCGACCTGCTCGTAGGCCATTTCGTTCAGTTTCGGAATATCGATTTCCGCCGCATCCGGCAGATTGGCAAAATATTTCTTGAAGGTTTTTTCGTCCCATTCAAAGAAATTTGTCTCGTTGATGAAATTTCGGGCAATGACGTAATTAATGCCTTTGATGTAGCCGGAGATTTCTCCGATTTCGTCGAGCGAGGCGACGGAAGGACCGACGACATGGATCAAGCCGAGGTCGAAGAGACCGTGGCGTGCCGCTTCGAGGACGCCGATCCGGTCGAACGTGTCGAGGGCGGGTGAAAGGTTGCCGGCCTTCAGGTCGACGATGGTCACCTTAACTGCCGCCGATTCCAGCGTGTCGAGTATCTTCATCTGGTCGGCAACCGAATTCAGGTCGATCACTTCAGTGATGTCCGGGTAGAAGCGTTTAAGCGTACCGCGCGGGTTTTCCGTATCGAAGGCGCGCGCGGGTATCTTTTTGCGGGCAAGGTGATCAAGAAGTGCACGGCACGTTGTTGTTTTGCCGACACCGCCTTTGTCTGCGCCGACCATTATTACGGTTGGTTTCATGAAGTCCGTCCCCTGATTGGGCGAGGCATCTCCAGCGGCCTCGCTTATGGTGCATTCAAGAACTGAATGCTGACTTTGCCGCCTCTTCGATTACAACGAAATTTCCGGCGAAAACGTGGCGGCTGGGCGTCTGCGCGGATTCTCTTTCAACAGGAACCACGTGAAGCCGGGCGTCGAAGTGAGAGCCACGGTTTTTCCGACAATCGGCGCTGTATTGGGCAACCGGCCAAAAACCTATGAAACCCTTTTTGGAGGCTTGTGATCAAGTAAAAACGCAACCCGAAGGCGGATTATTTCAGACCGACGCCACCTTTAGCGCTCACCCTTGCGGTAAGGCGCCATCAGCGCTTGCGGAACCTTGGCGCGTCGCGACATGACAATGAGCGCAACAATGGACAAAACATAGGGAACCATCAGGAACAGCTGGTAGGGTATGGCTTGATCGACGACGTGCTGCAGGCGCAGCTGATAGGCGTCGAAAAGCGCAAACAGCAGCGCGCCGAGAAGCGCCTTGGCCGGGCGCCATGAAGCAAAGACGACAAGCGCGATGCACACCCATCCGCGCCCCTGGACCATGGTCGGGAAGAATGAGTTGAACGTGGCGGTGGTGAGGAACGCACCGCCGACGGCCATCAATGCGCTGCCGGTCACCACGGCTCCAATGCGAATGGAAATCGGGTTCAGACCCTGTGCCTCGACCGCGTGCGGGTTCTCCCCCGTCATTCGAACAGCCAATCCAAGCGGCGTACGCGCAAGAATATAGGCTGTAGCGAGGCATGCGAAAATTGCCAGGTAGGTGGGCGCAGTCTGCGAGAACAAAGCCTCGCCCAGGAAAGGAAAGCCCGAAAGCAAGGGAATATCCAGCGGCTGAAAAGGCTCGATGGTGGGCGGCGTCGAAGCCACCGGCAAAGCCAGCCTGTATACGTAATAGGTCAATGATGATGCAAAGAGCGTGATGCCCAGCCCGGTTACATGCTGCGAGAGCCCAAGCGGCACCGTCAGAAGGGCATGCAGAAGGCCAAAGATCGCGCCGCACAGTGCCGCCACCAGTAGACCCGTCCACAAATCGGCGCCCTGGTAGACAGTCATCCAGCCGACCATGGCACCAAGCGTCATGATGCCCTCGATGCCGAGATTGAGAACACCGGCACGTTCGCAGATTAGCGCGCCGAGCGTGCCGAAAATGAGCGGTGTGGCGATCCGCAAAACCGCGTCCCAAAGGCTCGCCGTTGCGAGGATTTCGACAGCTTCAATCATCGGCGAATGCGGTAGCTGGTGAACAGGAGGCTGACGAGCATGGTCAGCAGTGAAATGGATACGATCACGTCGGCGATGAAACTGGGCACCCCAAGCGCCCGGCTCATACTGTCGGCGCCGACAAAGATGACGGCAACGAATAATGCTGTGATCACCACCCCAATCGGATGGAGCCCGGCGAGCATCGCTACGACAATTCCGGAATAACCGTAGCCCGGTGACAGGTCGAGTGTGACATAGCCCTTCAGGCCAGTGACCTCGATAGCTCCCGCAAGGCCTGCGAGTGCGCCGGAGATACAGGCGACACCCAGCAGGGTTGGCCCGAGAGCCACTCCGGCAAAGGCAGCTGCTTTCTGGTTCAGGCCGGCCGCTCTCGTTTCAAGGCCGAAGACAGTCCGGCTTTGCACGAACCAGATCAGCACGGCTGCGGCGACGGCAATGAGAAGTCCGGCATGAAGCCGTGTTCGCTCGAGGATCTTTGGCAGCAGCACCTCGTTGCCGACCGCGACGGATTGTGGCCAGCCGAAGGCCAGCGGATCCTTCATCGGCCCTTCGATCATCATCGAGACGAAAAGCAGAACAATGAAGTTGAGGATCAGCGTCGTTACGACCTCGTCGACGCCCAGGCGGATCCGCAAAAGGACCGGTCCGAGCAGCAGCAGAGCGCCGGCGACCATGCCCGAGAGCAGCACGATCAGAATCGCGAGCGGTGAAGGAACGGTGGTCCCAATCGAATGTCCAAGCCAGGCAGCGATCAGCGCTCCGGCATAGAGTTGGCCCTCGCCGCCGATGTTCCAGAGCCGTGTCCGGAAAGCAACGGCGGCAGCGAGCCCGGTCAGGATCAGCGGCGTCGTGCGCGTCAGGGTTTCGGATATCGAAAGGCGCGAGCCGAAGGCACCCCGGACCATTTCAAAATAGGCGTCCATAGGATTGGCACCGGCAATGGCGATCAACCCGCCCGACAGCATCAATGCAACGGCGATTGCCGCCAGCGGCGCAGAAACAATCAGCGCAAACGTGGTGCCTTCGCGCCTTTCAAGCCGCATCGGCGCTCCCCCAGATGCCGGCCATCATCAGGCCAACGGATTGCGCGTCGGCGTCGGCGGCCGCAACGGGATCGGACAGTCGGCCGTTGAAGATCGCCTGAACAGTGTCTGAAAGCGCGAGCACTTCATCGAGATCCTCTGATATGAGCAGGATTGCGGCACCGCTGCTGCGGGACGCCAGCAACTGCGCGTGCACGGCTGCAATGGCGCCCTCGTCTAGACCGCGTGTCGGCTGGTTGGCGACAATCAGTTCCGGCGCGGCCGCCAGGTTTCGGCCCAGTATCATCTTCTGCATGTTGCCCCCGGACAGATTACGGGTTCCGGTGTCGGGGCCTCCGCCGCGCACGTCGAAGCGGCCAATGATGTCGGCGGCAAATGCCTTGCAGGCGGTGCGGTTGACGAGACCATGCGAAGAAAAACGACTGTTCTTGATGCGTTCGAGAACGGTGTTTTCCCAGACACTCATCTCGCCTATGGCACCCTCGGCGTTCCGGTCTTCGGGAATGCGCGCGGTTTGCGCTTTGACGAGACTGCGGGGAGAAAATCTGCGTGTCTCGACACCGTCGCGGACCAGCGTACCGCTGCTCGCGCCGACAAGTCCGCAAACAAGGCGGCCAAGGCTCGCCTGGCCGTTTCCGGAAACGCCGATAATGCCAAGAACCTCACCGGCCCTAACCGAGAAGTTGATATTGTCGAGTGTCTTGCGGCCGTCTTCGACAACATCGACGTTCAGGGCCGCGAGAACCTGTGCGCCTGGCGGCTGTTCCCTTTTGACCGGCCTGGTCACACGGCGGCCGACCATGAGCTCGGCGAGTTCGGCCCGGTCGGTATCGGCAGTGCGTTTTTCGGCGACCACCCTGCCGGAACGCAAAATGATCACGCGCTGCGAAGCCGACATCACCTCGGCGAGCTTGTGGGAGATAAAAATGACGGAAAGACCAGTTTCAGTCATGCCTTTGAGGGTGGCAAAGAGCTTTTCCGACTCGAGACCGGTCAACACCGCTGTCGGTTCGTCGAGAATGAGCACACGGGCATCGCGATAAAGGGCCTTCAGGATCTCGACCCGCTGCTTTTCGCCGACGGAAAGCGTGCCGACCAACCTGTCCGGCTCGACCTGAAGGCCGAAGCGTTGTGAAAGCGCAGCAAGTTTTTGGCGTGCAGCCGACCGGTCCGAACGCAGCAGGGACAGCCGCTCCGTGCCGATCATGATGTTGTCGAGCACCGACAGGTTGCCGGCAAGCGTGAAATGCTGGTGGACCATTCCGATCCCGGCTTCGATCGCAGCGCTTGGCCTGCCTGCCGGCAGTTCCTTTCCAAAGGCACGGACAACCCCAGCGTCAGCGGTGTAGTGGCCGAATAGGATGTTCATCAGCGTTGTCTTGCCGGCTCCGTTTTCCCCCAGCAGTGCAAGCAACTCGCCGGAATGAAGAGCGAGGCTGATATTGTCATTGGCAATAAGGGCGCCGAAACGCTTCGAAATGCCTGAGAGCTCCAGAACGGGTTCACTGTCCATCATTGCTCCCCGGCGATGCTTGCCGGAAAGCGCCACGGTTCCCGGGCCTCGATGTGCTGGGCGAGATCGAGAAGCAAGAGGTCAGCGCCGATCGGGCCGATCAGCTGTGCGGAAAGCGGCAGTCCTTTGCTGTCAAGTCCGCGCGGCAGGCTGAGAGCCGGGATTCCTGACACATTTGCGAGGGAGGCGCGCGGGGCGATTTCGGCCATCTGGTTCCACAACGCGCTTGCGTTATCGCTTTGCGCCGACATGGCTCCGACCCTGGGCGGCGGACCGGCCAGAACCGGCATGATGATGGCGTCGATGTTCTCAAAGAGCTTCCAGCAGCCCTGCGCGATCCGCGCCAGATCGAGATAGGCTGAGAAAACTGCGCTGGCTGATAAAGACCTCCCGACATCTGCGACCGCGGCGGCGATCGTGCTGACTTCGTCATCGGTGATCTCGAGGCTATCGAGCGCGCTTGCCAGCGATGCCGACAGGATCGTGGAAACAACGGCTTGCGATGCCCTTGCGAGACGATCAAGCGTGCTGATATCGGCTTCGACCAACTCATGATCCAGATCGGTGACCAATGGTGCGAGAGACTTCACGGCGTGGGCCTGTTCCGGTCCGATATCACTCAAACCGGTGTCGACAATGGCGATGCGCATGCCCCGCACGGGAACACCGGAAAGGTTGAGCTCGCCAGCGGGGCCCATGGTGTGACCGTGCACAGCGACCAGTGCGGAACGGACGTCGCGCACGGACCGGGCAATCACCAGTTCACCGCTCAGTCCCATCAGGTGGTTGCCGAAGTCGGGACCGTCCGGAACAAGTCCCCGGGACGGTTTCAGCCCGACAAGTCCGCAGCAGGCAGCCGGTACGCGGGTTGAACCGGCGGCATCGCTGGCGTGGGCCAGCGCGACGATGCCCGATGCGACTGCGGCCGCTGCACCGCCGGAGGAGCCGCCTGCAGAATATTCGCTGTTCCACGGATTACGCACGACAGGCCCGTTTGGCGGCTCGCTCGTCAGCGCGAGCCCGAATTCTGGCGTTGTCGTCACCCCGAACGGCAGCAGACCGGCATTGCGGAAACGCTGAAAGAGCACACTGTCCTTTTTGGCCGTGCCGATCCGCTTCCTGATTGCCTGCGAGCCGGCGCAAATCGGCAAGCCACCCGCCGGATTGCCCAGATCCTTGGCAAGAAACGGAACACCCGCGAACGGCATTGTCGGTACCTGTGAGCCGCCTTCGGCTATTTGCCGGTCGAACTGCCGCGCGCGGTCCAGCCCCAATGCGTCATCGAGGTGGCAGATCGAACCGTAGGGGTCCGACTGCGCGCGCGCGATGCTTGCTTGCATGAGGGCCTCGGCGCCCATTGCGCCGTGACGAACGGCATCGGCGAGCGCCGTGGCATCGGATGGCGCGGCGGTGCCGGCATGATCCGGCGACACGGTCGCGCCTCAGGACGGTTCGCTGGTGTCGATCGGCACCTCAAACGTGCCTTCCGTTATGGCATTGCGCTTTTCCTCCATGGCGGAAAGCGCCTCGGGAGAAATGCCGTCGGAGACAAAAAGGAGTTCGTTGCCGCCGTATTTCATGAAGGAGAATTCGGTGTAATCCTTGCCAACAGGATTGCCGGCCACGACATCGGCGACGATCGCGTCAACAGTAGGGCGGAAATTCCAGATCGCGTTGGCAAAGACCGTGCCCGGGTAACGCGGCGTATAATCGATCAGGGAGCCGATCGCCAGCACATCAAGCTCCTTTGCGCCATCCGCAGTGCCGATACGTTCACCGAAAATGATGTCGGCGCCGGCATTGATTTGGGCAATGGCTGCTTCCTTGGCCTTCGGCGGGTCGAACCATGCGCCAATGAAACTGTTGAGGAACTGGGCGTCGGGGTTCACTTCCTTGACGCCGTCGCGAAAGGCATTGATCAGCAGATTAACCTCGGGAATCGGATAACCGCCGACCGAGCCGTAAATGTTGGACTCGCTCATGGTTCCGGCAAGCATGCCAGCCAGATAGGCGGCTTCGTGGTTGCGCGTGCCGAAAACGCCGAAATTGTCGCCGGACGGGCCGCCCGACGAGCCCATCAGAAAGGCAATGTCAGGATAGTCCGCCGCCACCTGGCGCGCTTCGCTTTCCACCGCATAGGATTCGCCCCAGATCAGATCGACCCCCTGTTCCGCGTATTCGCGCATGGCGCGTGCGTAGTCCGTTCCCGATACGCCTTCGGAAAATACATATTCGATGACCCCCTCATCGGCGGCTGATTGCAGCGCCTCGTGGATGCGCGAATTCCAGGCATTTTCCACAGGCGATGCATGAATGCCGGCCACTGTGATCTTGTCGGCGGCAAGTGCTGCTGGTGCGGATAACAGGATGGCGCTGGTCGCTGCGGCGATGAACGATCTGCGCGTCAGGAAATTGATCATTGCGATACTCCTATCAAACATGAACGCGGGCGCCTTGGGCCCGCATTGTTCCCCGGTGAAGCTTTTTTTGTCCTTATGGTAAAAATGGTATCGAGCCGCTTCCAATTGTCAATAAAGCTGTTCTTTATCCTTCGTATGATCACGGGTCGGCCGATGGCGTTTCAACAGGCGCATAATCGGCAGGATCAATCACGCTCGGACGGCCATCGAGATTGAGCAAGGCTGTCCGCGGCTGCGTCTCGGCAATGACTTCACCGTCGCGAATGACCACCAGCCGGCTTGCCTTGAGTCTGACCGCCTCGACGGGATCGCGCGCCTGCAGCAGAACACAGTTTGCGCGGTTTCCCGGCTCTATCCCGTACTCGTCGAGATCCATTGCCGCGGCGGAGTTGATGGTGACGGCATCAAAGGCCTGCTTCATGGCGTCGAGGGACGTCATCTGACCCACATGGACCGCCATATGGGCCACCTCAAGCATGTCCGCATTGCCGAGCGAATACCACGGATCCATGCAGCAATCCTGCCCAAAGGCGACGTTGATGCCGGCCGCGAGCAACTCCGGCACGCGGGTCATGCCGCGCCTTTTGGGGTAGGTGTCGTGGCGCCCCTGAAGCGTTATGTTGATCAGCGGGTTCGGAATGGCATGGATCTGCGCTTCCGCCATCAGCGGCATGAGCTTGGAAACGTAGTAGTTGTCCATGGAATGCATGGATGTCAGGTGCGAACCGGCGACCCTGCCGTGAAGCCCGAGACGGATTGTTTCAGCGCTCAGGGTCTCGATATGGCGCGAAAGTGGATCATCTGTTTCATCGCAGTGCATGTCGACCGGCAGCCCGCGTGCCGCAGCAATCTCACACAGGCGCTGAACCGACAGGCGCCCGTCTTCCATCGTCCGTTCGAAATGCGGAATGCCACCGACCACGTCGACGCCCTTGTCGAGTGCGCGAAGCAGGTTTTTTTCAGCACCCGTTGAACGGAACAGCCCGTCCTGAGGAAAAGCGACCAGTTGGAGGTCGATATAGGGTTTCACCTTGTCGCGAACTTCAAGAAGCGCATCGACTGCAAGGAGGCGGTCATCGCAGATGTCGACATGGGAGCGGATCGACAAGAGGCCTTGCGATACGGCAAGGTCGCAGTAGCGAAGCGCCCGTTCGACAACAGCCTCGTGGGTGAGTAGCGGCTTAAGCTCGCCCCACAGACCGATCCCCTCAAGCAGTGTGCCGCTGCGATTGAGGCGCGGGTTGCCAAGCGACAGTGTTGCGTCCATGTGGAAGTGCGGGTCTACAAAGGGCGGCGACACGAGACGGCCGGTGGCGCTGATCACCTCCCTGGCTTCGGCTTCTATGGCCGGCGCGATGGTGTCGAACCGACCATCCGCAATGGCAATATCGATGCCGGTGCGCCCGTCGGGCAGATTCGCATTCTTGATCAAAAGATCGAGCATCGCGGCCTCCATTGGCCTGCCGTCACCTTCGAGTGGGCCCGGCAATTGGCACGCATTGCAGCATGGTGTTGGCCGATACGGCAAGTGGTTTGCGTTCCGGTGTGTTGAAAACCGGGTTCTGGGCTTTGTTCCGGCACTCGACATTCGCATCGCGGGCGGTTATTTCCCCTTGTCGCCGGAGGCTGACGCCTTTCCATCGGGCAGCCCGCGCAGGGAAAGCAGACATGGTTCGCGAAAAACTGAAGCCGACACCGAAAGATGGTGTCATGGATATCGCTGCATATGTGCCGGGAAAACACTCGGCGCCGGGCGTTGATCGCGTCTTCAAACTGTCGGCCAACGAAACGCCGCTCGGGCCCAGCGCACATGCGCTTGAAGCATTTTCCGGCATTGGTGCGCGTCTTGAGGTCTATCCGGACGGGAATTCAAACGTCCTGCGGGAGGCGATTGCCGACGTTCACGGTCTCAACGCGGCAAACATCATCTGCGGCAACGGATCGGATGATGTTCTTGCGCTTCTCGGGCAAGCCTATCTTTCACCGGGTGATGAGGGCATTGTCTCGGCACATGGCTTCCTGCTTTACAAGATCCTGATCAGCGCGGCCGGCGCTAAGCCCGTGAGCGTCCCGGAAACCGATTGCACCGCGGATGTCGATGCGATCCTTGCAGCCGTTACGCAGCGCACGCGCATGGTGTTTATCGCCAATCCGAACAATCCGACCGGCACATATATTCCTGTCAGCGAGTTGCGCCGGCTGCATGCGGGCCTTCCTGGGAACGTTGTTCTGGTGATTGACGCTGCCTATGCCGAGTATGTCCAGCGTAACGATTATGAATCGGGTATAGAGCTTGTTTCGGAGAATGAGAATGTTGTCATGACGCGCACATTCTCGAAGATCTACGGCCTCGCAGCGCTGCGGATCGGATGGCTCTATGGACCGGCGGCGATCGTCGACGCGCTCAACCGAATTCGCGGGCCATTCAATGTAAACGCCGCCGCCATTGCGGCGGGTGCGGCGGCTGTACGGGACCGTGCGCATGTCGCGGACGCCGTCGAGTACAACAGGATCTGGCTGCCGCGCTTGACGGAGGGGTTCGAGGCTCTCGGCCTGACAGTCACACCCTCGGCCGGAAACTTCGTGCTCGTCCATTTCGACGCGGCGGGCGGCAAATCCGCCGCTGAAGCAGACGCATTTCTGTGCAGCCGCGGCTATATTCTGCGACAGGTCACAGCTTACGGTTTTCCCAATGCGCTGCGGATGTCGGTCGGTACAAGGGAGGCCAATGAGGGCGTTTTGACAGCAATGAAGGCGTTCATGGAAACCGAATGACTGATCCGCAGTTTGATAAAATCGCCCTGATCGGCATCGGCCTGATCGGATCCTCCCTGGCGCGCATTATCCGCGCAAAGGGGTTGGCGAAGCATATCTCGATTTCGACCCGAAGCAGCGAAACACTGGAGCGCGCGCATGCGCTTGCGCTCGGTGACAGCTATACGACCTCTGCGGCCGAAGCCGTGAAAGACGCCGATCTTGTGATCGTGAGCGTCCCGGTCGGCGCATCTGGTGCTGTGGCGCGTGCCATTGCCGAAAATCTCAAAGCCGGAGTCATTGTTACAGATGTCGGTTCTACGAAAAAGTCGGTCGTCGAACAGATGCAGCCCGCACTGCCCGATCACGTGCGTTTTATCCCCGGTCACCCGATTGCCGGTACCGAACACTCCGGTCCGGATGCGGGGTTTGCCGAGCTCTTCGAGGGACGCTGGTGCATTCTCACACCGCTTGCGCCAAGCGATGAAGATGCGGTCGACAAACTGACTGCGTTCTGGGAGGCATGCGGCTCGATGGTTGACCGCATGTCGCCCGATCAACATGATCGGGTATTGGCGATCGTGTCGCATCTGCCGCAGCTCATTGCCTACAATATCGTGGGGACCGCGGCCGATCTTGAGACCGTAACCGAATCGCAGGTGATCAAGTATTCGGCCTCCGGCTTTCGCGATTTTACACGACTCGCGGCTTCCGATCCGACCATGTGGCGCGACGTATGCCTCAACAACAAAGAGGCCATTCTTGAGATGCTGGCGCGTTTTTCGGAGGACCTGTCTTCCCTGCAACGCGCGATCCGCTGGGGCGACGGCGAAAAGCTGTTCGACCTTTTCAGCCGGACGCGTTATGTCCGCAAGTCGATTATCGAAGCCGGGCAGGATGTCGATGTGCCCAATTTCGGCCGCCACGTTGCGGAATCCGAGCGGCAGGAGGGGCAGGAGTCATAGGGGCGGGATCTGGCCGACCTGTATGATGCCGATGCGCACGGCGCCCTGGGTGATATTGACCGGAAGCGACAGATTGTCCCCGCCGCCGCCGATGGCGGACAGGATGCCCGAAAAATTCTCGACATATTGGGCCTGCTCAGGGAAATGGACCGCGATCAGCTCTTGCCAGGCGCCGACGCCGCGTATTTCAAGATTGAACTTGCCGCTCAAAATGCCGCTTTCATCGACGGAGAACGGGCCGTCGATACTCAAGCCTGCGCCGTTTTCAAGGTCGGCATTGAGGTTGTTCAGAGAGGCTGCAAGGTCGTAGAGCGGATTTTGCTGATCGTGGCCGGCGGAAAGGAGCCATGCGCGATCGGCAAGCGTTAAATCCGCCTGCATATCAATAAGCGGCAGCGCATCGGCAAGGCCCTGGAAACTCAGTTCAGCCGCATTCAGACGCAGGTAGGCGTCAAGATCGGCATTGTTCTGACGGGCATGGAGCTCCGACGACTCGGCGTTGATGCGAACCGGTGCCGGGTTGTCATTGATGGACAACGCTGCCGTCAGCGCCTCGCTTTCCATGGATGCGCGGTCAAGCCCTCTTCGGTTGAAGACAGTGCTGGCACGTAAGACATCCCAATCCATATCGGCGAGAATGCCAATGCCCGATTCGACGGAGACCGGTCCATCCAGTTCCGAAATGATATGATTCGGCTTGTATAGCTGCGCAGCGGATCTGAAGCCGCCAGCGGTTACCAACGTATCGGAAAGTGCATCCTGGGCTGCGACTGAAGAACAGAAGACGCCGAGGCGGAAAGGAAAGCCGCGGACCTCGAGGTCGCGGCAGTCGGCAACAACATTCTGGTTTTGCAGATCCGTCAACAGCGCACGGCTGCGGCTTTCAAGCTGACCGGCGAGAAAAAACCAGACGCCGCAATAGATCAAGACCGCCGCAACGATCGCTCCGGCCAGCCAGTAGAACCGGCCCGACGGCGGTTTGGGGGGCAAATCTCTGTTTTCAGATTGCTTGCCGTTCTGCAATTGTGGAACGTCCTTTTATTCTGTTAGAGCACCGGGAGGCTGAACAGTATACCGGGATAGTGGCCAACGATATGGATGATTTTTGGGTCTTTGGCTACGGGTCGCTGATGTGGCGTCCCGGCTTCGACTATCTTGATGCTCAGAAAGGCCGGCTTTACGGATATCGCAGAGCGTTGTGCATCTATTCCTATGTGCACCGTGGAACGCGCGAGCGTCCGGGACTGGTTCTCGGACTCGACCGCGGCGGATCTTGCACTGGCATGGTTTTCAAAGTCAGCGGACGGGACCATGACCGTGTCATGGACGAATTGCGGGCCCGCGAACTTGTGACAGACGTTTATCTCGAGCGCAGATTTCCGGTCCATCTTGCCGGCGGCGGGCGGATCGAGGCTGTCTGTTACATTGCCGACCAGCAGCACGAGCAGTTTGCGGGTCATCTTGGCGTCGAAGAAGCGGCCCGCCGGGTCTCGGTTTCACAAGGCCGATCCGGCCACAATGTGGATTATGTGGCAAGCACTGTCGATCATCTCAAGGCAATGAACATCCGCGATCACTGGCTTGAGGATGTCGCTGCAAGAATGGCCGACGCAAGACGGCGATAGGACGAGTCCATCTGAAACGACCTAGAATTCCGGATTTACAGCATCTTCCCCGGTCAGGTCCCGGAAACGCTTGCGCGCTTCCTCGGCCAGCGGCAAGTGCGGATTGTTGCGGACGGCATCGACAAGCAATTCGTCGACAGCGGCCTCGGTGACGGCGATCAGCCGCTCCATGAAATCGTCCGGCGTGAGACCGGGCTCTATCGGCGGGAGAAAACGCACCCGTATATTGCCAGGATAGCGAAGAAATTTCCGACGCGGCCAGAACAGGCCTGCAACGATCGCAACGGGCATAACCGGGACGCCCAGTTCGGCATAGATTCGCGCGATCCCAAAGCGGTAGGCCGGCGGTGCGCCGACGGGCCGGCGCGTGCCTTCGGGATAAATGATCAGCTGACGGCCGTCGGCCATCTGCTCCTTTGTTTTCTCAAGGACCAGGGGCATGATCTTTTCACGCGCGCCTCTGTTGATCGGCACCATCCGCATTTTGATGACGTACCAGCCGAACAGCGGGATCCAGGTGAGTTCACGTTTAAGGATGTAAAAAGGATCGTCGAGATAGGGCAGCAGCGCATAGGCGTCCCAGAACGACTGGTGCTTCGGTGCAATGATGTAGCCGCCGTCGGGGACGTTCTCGAGACCCTCCAGCGTGTGGGTCGTTCCGGCAATTTTTTCCAACAGCCAATGATTTGATCGCACCCAGTTCTTGGGGATGACCCAGGCCGACTTGCGCCGCATCAGAAAATAAGGCGGTGTAAAGATAATCATCTGAACCACCAGGTTCAGGTAGAAAGCCAGGTTGAAGAGTGCGGAGCGCAGGAAGATCATGTGTAACGGTTCGTGTCAGCGTCAGCTTGGATCGCCGACGCTGGTGGCCTTGCGGCGGATGTTCAAACGCAGGGACGCTGCAACATATTTCACGTATTCGGCAAACAGCAGGCGGATTGCGGCGGGCTCTTCGAGCCATTGCAGTGACCGCAGGTCAGTGACAATCACAGGATAGGGAATATAGTTTGTGTCGCTGTCGACGCGGCGCAGCAGCATCAGGCTGCGTGGCATATGGTAGTTGCTCGTGACTACGATGACGTCGTGATAGCCATGCCTCTCGATCCATGCGGCCGTCTCTTCGGCGTTTCCAATTGTGTCGAGCGCGTCGTGGTCGATATCAACACAACATTCGAAGAGTGCCGGTTCCGCCTGTGTCAGGCGCTGGATCTGTTCGGCTGTCGTCGATGGAAATACCCCTGAAATCAAAAGCCGTTGCGCGTGGCCCGTGTCCATCAGTTCCACCGCTCTTTCAATACGTTGGCTGCCGCCGGTCAGGACCACAATCCCATCCGCGCTTGCCAGATTTGCTGGCGGTTCAAGGCGGATAACATCGCGTGAAAAACGCAGGAAACTGCCGACAAACAATCCAGCGGCGAGTGCCAGAAAAAGCAAGACGATGCCCGCCAGCCGAAAGAACCAGCGTGTTCTGCCGTGTTTTGATTTGGGCGAAACGACCGGTGGCGATTCGCCGGCTTGTTCCGTATTCATGAGACCATGCATACAGCGCCTTTGGGCTAAGCGCCAGAGCGTGTGATGTGTTGCGTTGGCATCCTTTGCGGGTGCGGCATCACAGTGAACGGGTGGGGTCGGAGCGGATCAGGTCAATCTCCATGATCGTGCGAATTACGGTGATCCGTGTCGTGAGCGCGGTTAGAACGGCGGTAATGACGACGATCCCAAGCGCGCCTACATAGCCGCCCGCTCCCATGGAAAAACCGCCGAATAATGCAGTTGCCTGATCGCTGCCAGGCGTGGCGAGGCTGGCACGCGCCCACATGCTGGCGACGGCAAAAGCCAGAGATGCGGCGAGGCCGCCGGCGAGCGCTCCCTTGATTGCGATCAGAAAGAAATGCCGCTGGAATTTGGCGGCAACGAAGCTGGCTTCGGCGCCGACGAAATGCAGCACCTCAACAATATGCTGATTGCCTGAAAGCGCGCCGCGCGTCGCAAATACCACTGTCAGAATGGTGGCAATGAAAACGAGCGCAAGGATGCACAGTCCGATAATGACCGTCGTGTTGGCCATCGCTACAAGACGGCCGACCCAAGTCCGATGGTCATCGAGGGAAGCGTTGCGGACAGATTCGTTCAAAGCAGCGCGCATACCGGCAAAGTCGGGTGGGGCGGCTTCGTCAATCGTGACGATCACCAGGCGTGGAACGGGAAGCTCTTCAAGGTCGAGGCCTTCGCCGAGCCAGGGTTCGAGGAGACGTGCCGTAGCGTCCGGTTCCACGACGGTGGCATCCTCGGTTCCGGTAAAGGAAAGGGCGATATCGCGTGCCTTGATCAGTTCGGCGTCCACGTCCATGCCGGCTTCAGGCTTGATTTGAATGGTGATTTCGCGGGAAATCTGGCTTTGCCAACTGCTGGCCGTATCCTGCACCATGATCACAGCGCCAAGTGTCAGACACGCAAGAAACGACATAATCGAAATGACGAACATGAGAGAATTGCCGGCGATGTTGCCGGCCGGAACGATCGGAGCCGTCGGCCTCAGCACAATCTTGCGCCGGCTGCCACTCAACTCCCGTTCTGCTTCAGACATCTCATTCATAGACTTCAAGCCGTCCGCCGGAAAGAATCATACGTCGCGCGTCAATCTGATCCATTAGCGATAAATCGTGGGTTGCTATGATGACCGCAGTGCCAAGTTTGTTCAATTCGAGAAACAGACGCAACAGCCGGCGCGCCAAAGGAGCATCGACATTGCCGGTGGGCTCGTCGGCGAGCAGGATTTCCGGCTGGTCGATCAAGGCTCGCGCAATGGCTGCACGTTGTTTTTCACCGCCTGACAGGATCGGCGGAAGCACATTCATGCGGTCTCCCAGGCCCACCCATTTAAGCAACTCGATGACATCGGTCCGGTAACCGCCTTCTTCCTTGCCGCGCACACGAAGGGGCAACGCAACATTTTCATATGTCGTGAGGTGATCGAGCAGCCGGAAATCCTGGAAGACAATGCCGATGCGCCGGCGCAGTTTCGGCAGTTCCTGCTGCGGTATGGTCGTAATGTCCTGTCCGAATACACGGACGAAACCGCGTGTCGGCTGCAGCGACATGAACATCAGCCTGAGAAGCGTGGTCTTGCCGGCACCGGAAGGACCCGTGAGGAACTGGAAGGACCGCCGCGGCACTTCGAATGTTATGTCGCGCAGGATCTCCGGACCCATTCCATAACGCAGTCCAACATTGTCGAAGTCAATCAAGCCTGGGCACCATTTGTTGCGTTTGCGCGACCCCGTTGCCGTTCGAACAGGGTTAACGGGTTGCTCATTCCGGCTGCTTTAAAGCGGTCGTTCCGGTCCGGTTTTTCCTTTGTTAACCAAATCCGTTTACGGCTGTTAAAGAATTCACGCAATGGCAAGGCCGGTGGCGCCCCCGACAATTCATGCAAAAAAACAACAACCAGCACCGATTCGGCGATAGTACGCAAGATCCGTTTTCGAAACAGTCTTACGCCCAAAGCCGCCTTGGTGCGTCCACAGGTGGCGGTCCGCGTGCCGGCAGGCCTTCCCCCGCTGATGTCATCGATGCGGAGTTCGAGGATATCGAGGTCGCTGTCAAGGCCGTGCCGTTTTCTCTTGACCGGGAGCCGGTGGAAACGAGACCGGTCGCTGCGCCTGCGCCACGTTTTGACGAAATTTCTGGTGGTGGTTCGGATCGCCTTGAACTGTTTTCAGCAGACAAGCGCGGCAAGTCGTCCGTGCGGAACGGTTTGTCCGCGGCGGGATTTGCTATCGTTGTCGGTGCCGCCAGCCTTTGCGCGTTCTGGCTTGCCGGCGGATATGCACTTGCGCCCAAACTCTTCGAAATGGGCTCGGACACCGGTCTGAGCTTGTCGGGCGTTGTCATCGACCAGTCCCGGGAGGCCGGCGGATCGCATTTCATCGTCGAAGGGGTCATCAAAAACGATACGGTCGCCGACCATAGCGTGCCGCTATTGGCAATTGCCCCCGGGTCTGCGTCCGAATCCCAACTGCCGCTCTATGCGCGCGCCGGCAAACGCCGTTTGGCCGCCGGGGAAAGCACTCGCTTCAGGGTTAGAGTCCCCAATCAAGTGCGTGATTACGGCAACCTGACCGTAACACTGGCTGGCGGGGGAACCGGCCGGTAAATCTCGCCCGCCCTCATACAACAGCTACAGGGCTTGCGCCCGAAGCGGCGTGAAAACTTCGCCGGTCGGCTTTTCCTTTTGTTTTGCATGCACTACAGGTTGGGTCTTTGTAACACTCGCTCGTCATCAGCCGGAAATTCTCGATATGCCCGTTGTCCGCGGAAAGAACATAGACATCTTGTTCTCGCCTGAGCAGATTGCGCAACGCAATCTTGAGCTGGCTGCAAGCATCGCATCGGAACCAAAGGAGGATCTCCTCGTAATCTCCATTCTAAAGGGCTCGTTCATCTTTGCGGCCGATCTTTTGCGGGCACTGCACGCGGTCGGCCTCGAGCCGGAGGTCGAGTTCATTACCCTTGCCAGCTACGGAAAGGGTACTGAGAGCAAGGGCGTAAAGATCATCAAGGATATAGACAGCGAGGTTACCGGCCGCGACATATTGTTGATCGACGACATCTTGGAGTCCGGCAACACATTGCGATTTGCGATGGACCTGCTGTATGAACGTGGCGCAAAAAATGTTTCGATTGCGGTGCTGCTGGACAAGCGGAGCCGCCGTCAGGGAACGCTCAATGCCGATCATGTCGGGTTTGAATGTCCCGATTATTTTGTCGTCGGCTATGGGATGGATGTCGCCTACGCCTTTCGCGAGTTGCCATTTGTCGGCGTGATCACCGGCGACGCTTAGAGCAAATCTGGGTTAGATTGAACCATTTGATGGCGGAAAATCGGCTCACTCGGGCGCGTGTCCCGAATCTGAAGTTCGCCGGATGTACGACAAACTCCGTACGAACTTCAGATTCGACAAGGACACGCTATGCATCATTGGTTTGCGTGTGGTTTGCGGATTTGAAGGTCCTGTGTGGAGGAAGCTGAGAAAATGACAGGACCTTCAAATCCACCACACGCGTGCGTCGTGCAGCGCGATGTGGTGCATCGGGCAAGCGGCGCAACGGTGAGCCCGTCTTGCAAATTCGTCCAGTGGACGAATTTGAGGGCGAACGATGGGCCGATTTGCC
>JBCCOK010000044.1:0-44679 GCA_039025395.1 Pseudomonadota bacterium | reverse complement strand
AGACCGGCCGGTACGATTATGGCGGCGGCGGCGGCGATGCAAGCGCCGCCGACAAACAATGCCGAAAGCCTGAAATGGCGGCTTTTTTCGCTAAAGCGCGCCGCCAAGATGAAAAGCAGTGCGCCACCGGTCGTGCCCAACAGGTAGAAACCGCCGGAAAACGCATCACAGGCGCGGGAGCCGTAGGCGACAGGCGGCGTGGTCAGGTAAAAACAGGCGGCAAGCGTTGCGGCAAAGGACAATCCGAAGCTGCGGGCGCCGACCTGCGCAGAGGATCCCAGCACCGCCCACATAACAGCCATGGCCGCGCAGGCTACGGCAACGACCGGCATTGTTTCAGCGCCAATGGCAATGGCAAGAGCTGCGGAAACTCCGGCGACCGTACACCAGCGCCCGCTGAGGCGCGGATTCGTGATACCCGCCATCATCAGCATGACGAGAACCAGCTGCACATTGTGGTGGTCGAGGGCACCGGGGCGAAACCGATGGTGGACGATCAAGAAAAATGCGCCGAGAAAGAGTGCGACATACATGCCGGGCCGGTCACCGAAATTGCGGCCTGCGGCGGCGATTGCCACGAACAAGGGGACGACAAGGAGCAACGGCCAGACGAAAAGCGCAGCGACTTCGGCCTCGCCCGCGTCCATGAACAGCGTGAACAAGCCGATCAACAGTGCAATCGGCGCATCGATCAGGCGCGACCAATGCATCGGAGTACCGCTCTCCAGACCCAGCCGGTACTGCGTCAGGTCGAACCAGCTTTGCCCCGCCATCAGATCGCGGACCTGGACAAGCCGCATGACATCGTCATTGTCGACGCCGACATAGTCGGTTCCATGAACCAGATGCATGCCAATGAGAAATGCGATGCTGGCAAGAGAGGCGACAAGCACCGGCAGTGCCATTTTCGCGTCGGTCTGTGCGCTGACGGCTTTGCTGTCGGGCGTTTGTAGATATGTCAAAGCTGAAACTCCCCGCACAGGCTTGGTTCAATTATTCGACCGCAGGCAACCTAGCCTTAACCTTCCCAAGAAATAGTAAAGGCCGGTAACAGGCCGATTTTCATTTGTGCCCAAGCGAGGACATCATGCCCGACCCGATTTTTGAGAATCTTGAGATCGCAGTGCTTTTGCCTTGCTACAACGAAGAGGCGACCATCGCCGCCGTTGTCGAGGGCTTTCGCAGGGAACTGCCGCAAGCGCAGATATTTGTCTACGACAACAATTCCACCGACATGACAGCGGTGCTTGCCGCCAAGGCGGGCGCGACCGTGGTGCGCGAACCGCGTCAGGGCAAGGGCCATGTGGTGCGGCGCATGTTCGCCGATATCGACGCGGATATCTATGTCATGGCTGACGGCGACGGCACCTATGCGCCGGAGGACGCGCCGGATCTGGTCCGCACCCTGATCACCGAACGCAGCGATATGGTGGTTGGCACGCGACGCGGGGTCACGGACGACGCCGGCCGAACCGGACATGCTTTTGGCAACAAGCTCTTCAACGGGTTATACACGACCCTGTTCGGAAGCGACTTCACCGACATCTTTTCCGGATACCGTGTATTCAATCAGCGATTTGCGAAAAGCTTTCCGGCCCTTTCCGGCGGGTTTGAAATTGAGACCGAAATGTCTGTACATGCGTCGATGTTGCGCATGCCGGTTTCCGAACTGACGCTCGACTATGGTCGCCGTCCGGAAGGCTCAAGCAGCAAGCTTTCGACATACCGGGACGGCTTGAAGATCCTGTGGACCCTGCTTCTACTATTGAAGGAAACACGCCCTTTCTTCTTCTTTTCAGCCATCAGCGGGGCGTTCCTCATCGCCAGCATCGCATTCATGGCGCCGGTCCTGGGCGAGTATTTCGACAACGGGACCGTCAGCAAGGTTCCGACATGGATTGCAGCGATCGCGCTGTTGATGATTTCCATGCTGTTTTTCGTGTCAGGTGTTATCCTCGATTCTCTGGCCCGAAGCCGTGCAGAACACAAAAGGATGTTGTATATGGGTCTTCCGATGGTACGCAGCCAAGCGCGTCTCATTGAGGATGTACAGCGCCCGTCTGGCGGCAAGGCAAGGAAAACAATCGCTGCATGATCAAACGTCTGTTGAGTTTCGTCGTTGTCGGCGGAATTGGTTTCGTGACAGATGCCGGGATACTTATGGGGCTGTTGCACTTCACTGCGCTTGACCCATTCACGGCACGCCTTGTGGCAATCGCAAGTGCGCTTCAAGTCACATGGCTGCTCAATCGCAACTTCACCTTCGGAAAGAGCGAACGCCACGCGGCTGTCGAAGGTATGCGCTATAGCGGCGTTGGAATCGCCACAAGCCTGTTGAACTACCTCGTCTATTCGGGTCTGCTGGTTTTCGTTCCCGATATACGTCCGGTCTTTGCACTGACCATCGGGTCTGCGGTGGCGACCATCTTTTCCTATACCGGCTATGCGAAGCTTGTCTTCGGGCGCTAGAGCAAACAGCACTTACCAAGGCTCCACCGTCAGTTCCGGCCAAACGCTGCGAGCGCGCTCGGCCTTTACTGCATATCCCGATTCGTTTTCCAGCACGCGATTGGGCACCACCCGGAAAGAAAAAATATGATCGAGCCCGAACGGCGCGCACAGATCAAGCTGGCCATCGGGTTGAAGCCTCAGGCCGACTGCATGGGTTTGCGACGAAAAACGGGTGATTGATTCGTCGCTGTTCCTCAATGGCGCGACGTCCTGGCCGAATTTTTGCGGAAACCAAAGATGTACGCGCGCCTGGTTGCGGATTTCAACCGGAATCCGCGAGTGCGAGAACAGCCGTTCACCCTCTTTGATCACGCGGTCCTCGGCCTCCCATGACAGGTCACCATTATCGAAATAGAACAGATCGATGTCCCTGATGGCGTGCGCCGGCGGGCGGCCGGTCAACACGTTCCAGACCGTGTTGTAGATCGCACCGGCGACTATGCGCCATTGCGGAAGCGCGAACCGGCGCGCTGTTTCGAGCGGGCCATTTAGATGCGGTGCGTTGCGGACAATGTCGAAGAGGATCTGGCGCTGTTCTTCGAACGGCAGGCCGGCATAGCGCATGTGATTCAAATTCGGCTCCCGGACGGTTTTAGAGCGAGTCACGCACGAATCCTAAAACGCTGTCCGGCACAAGAAAAGGGCCAACGCAATCGATGCCGACACGTGCTGTCAGACCGTCTCCCAACCGTCATGTTCGCCAGCACGATAGACTGCATCGATCAATTTCTGATTGGCTTTCGAGTCTTCAAGCGAAAACACAGCGCCCTTTCCATCAAGCGCCACATCGGCGAAGATCTCCAGCATGTTTCTATACTGCCGCTCGCCCGCAAAACGGAAGGTTTCTGCCCAGCCTCGAACCTGATCGTGCAAAATGACTGCCGCGTGACCATAGTTGCCCGCATTGAAGGGCGCAGGCACCTCAATCACTCCCTTTTCGCCGTGAAACAGCATTCCCTGACGCAGTGCCATTTGCGTCGAGCAATAGAAGTTGAGATCAAAGTCCCCGAAATCGGCCGTCACATTGGCGTAGCTGTCGGTGCCGAACTGCGGATCGCGCTGCACCGTTGCGCGCACCTTGAGCGGCTCCCGGCCGGTCGAAATGCGGGTCGCGACCGTCGGATAGACGCCGATGTCCGGCAGGGCGCCACCGCCGAGATCCAAACGGTTTCGCATATTGTCCGGGTCGGTATTAAAATAGGTGAAGACCCCGCTGACATGGCGCAGCCGGCCGATGGCGCTGCTTTCAATCAGTTCTCGCACCTTGTGCCATTGCGGATGGTAATAGACCATGAATGCCTCGGATACGATCTTTCCGTTGCGGTCGCGTGCGGCGATCAGCTGGTCGATTTCTCCGGCTTGGAGCGCGATCGGCTTTTCACATAGAACGTGTTTTCCCGCCGCAACCGCCCTCAGGCTCCACTCGACATGCTGACTAGTTGGAAGCGGGATATAGACCGCGTCTGAGGTGTCCGATTGAAGCAGGTCTTCATAGGCGCCAAAGGCGTGGGTAACGCCGAAGCGTCGTGCCGCGTCTTGTGCGCGGTCAAGATCGCGGCTGGCAATGGCCGTTACTATTCCATTGTGTGCATCCTGCATGGCAGGGAGAAGCTCACTGCGGGCGATTTTCGCCGTCGAAAGAACACCCCATCGCAATCTTGTCATTCACGGCCCCCATGCCCGCTGACGGACTTCGGCAAATGTCCAGTCGCGCAGAAGCTCACCATCCCGCCAGACCGGCTGCATCAGGTTTTGCCGGTCGCCGAGCTCCTTCAACGGAACCGCAAGGATGTCTTCGCCTTCGGCAATGACGGCCTGACGATAGCGTTTGGAAGCTTTGCCCGGATCCGTTCGCGGGTCCTTGTTTACGCCGACCCATGTGCCGTCGCTCCCAAGGCGGCCATTGGCTTTCATTGCGAAGCGAAGCGTGTCTCGGTTGACCTTCTGCAGAAGACCGCCGCCCATTCCAAACGCAATGTTCTCGGCCGACCAGCCGCGTTCCAAGAGCCGGTCGAGGATCATCTTGATGGTGTCCGGCGTCACGCCATCACCCTGGATCACGCGAACCGCCGGATTGAGTACATTGTAACCCTTTTCATTGACTGAATGGCCGAAGATTTTGCCGAGCATTTCGATCGTGTCGATCGGCACTACGGTCGGATCGCCTGAATCCGGGCGCACGACCAGCGTACCGCCCATCTTTTCCACTTTCTCGCGCAGTTCCTTGCCCCAAATCTCGGTGACAGCGCGGTAAAGATCCCAGGAATCGGACACGACGGCGACCAGTTTCCCCTCGCCGCCGAACGCGTCGATCATGTTGGCGTAGGCCTCGCTTTCCCGCTCCTCCCCCCATGCGGTCATGGTTGAATGCTCGGCTGCCGGTATGGAGAATCCGGCCATCGGTTCGCCGTAGTATTTGCGCGCGTAAACGAGGGCCGAAACGGTGTCTGTTCCAAGAAAGTTGACGAGATGCGCAACGCCGCCGAGACCTGCTTGTTCGAGCGACGTGGCGCCGCGGGCACCGAAATCGTGAAGGCGGAAGGGCAGCACCTCGGTATAGTCGTCACAGGAGCGTTCGAGGGCGGCGGTGATGATGTGGCGGACATTGAAGGAAATCGTGGCGACCGTTGCCGGATACCAGATCCCGCGCAAAAGCGCCGTCTCGATGAATGTCGGAAGCCAGAAGAAATCCGGATCGGTGTTGCGTAGCTGTACCAGCGGTGTACCAGCGGGTACCACCATACCTTCCGGCAGTGCCTCGATCAGCAGAGGCATCCGGCCGCCGTGGCGCTCGATCAGAAGCTCCCAACCAGCCCGGTTGAACGGCAGGCCATGGGCGGTAACGATGCCGTCGGCTTCGTCGACATCGTCCATGGTGACGGGGCGCGCCAGATATTCTTTCAGGAACATCTGCAGCCCGAAAAACAGGACGTGGTCATGGCGGCCGCCGGGGCGGCTTTCGACATAGGCCGAGATCGCAGCCGTTTGCGGAGGGTATTGGGCGAAATGGGAGTATTTGTAACTGTCCGTATTGAGGATCATATTCATAATCCGCCTCCGCCCCGTGACGAGACCCCGATAGATATGCTCACTTTAAGCATAAAGTGAGGCGCACCCAACCCAAACATCGCAACAACGCCGCGCAGTCCTTATTTGCGCAGCGTACCGCCGGTCTTTTTGGTCACATTTTCAATAATTTGCGTGGCCAATGCCTCAAGATCCGCATCCGTGAGCGTACGGTCGGCAGGCTGGATATCGACTTCCACAGCAATGGATTTTTTTCCCGCACCCAAGGCTTCGCCTTCGAACAGATCAAACACGCTGACATCGGAGATCAGTTTCTTGTCGACCGCGGCAACCGAATTGACGATATCGCCAGCCGCGACCGAACTGTCGACGACAAAGGCAAAATCGCGCTTCAACGCCTGTAATGGCGAAATGTGCAAGGGCGTCTTGGTGCGCGTGGCCTTGCGCTTGGGCTCCGGCACTGCATCAAGGTCGACCTCAAAGCCGCATATCGTGCCGGACACGCCCATCTTGTCGAGGGTGCGAGGATGGAATTCGCCAAAGCTGCCGAGAACCACTTTGGGGCCGAGCTTGATGGTTCCGCAGCGGCCCGGATGAAACCAGTCCGGCCCGCCGGCCTCGATCTGGACCCGATCGACCGGAGCTCCGGCCGCTTCAAGGGCGGCAAGCGCATCGGCCTTGGCGTCGAAGACGCCGGCCACCGCCGTATCGCCGCTCCAGTGCCGCCCAGCGCCGGCAAGCCTTGCGGTGCCACGGCGAATACCGGCAGCGACGCGGTGCTGGCCTGAATAGCTGTCGTCACTGTAGGCGTCGGACACTTCGAAAAGCGTCAGATCGCCATGGCCTTTGTCGGCGTTGTGCTGAGCCGACTGCAGCAAACCCGGCAGCAGCGACGGGCGCATGTCCGACATATCGGCAGCTATGGGATTGGCAAGTTTCAGGGCCGCGCTGCCACCGCCAAAAAGCTCCGCAAGATGCGTCGAGATAAAGGACCAATTGACGGCCTCCAGCATTCCGCGGGCGGCCAGCGCGCGTTTGACTGCGCGGGTGCGGATCTGAATGGTCGTAAGGATCCGCCCCCCGACTTCCGCGCTACGCGGCAGAGGCTGCGGCTCAATGCGGTTGACACCGTAAATCCGCATGACCTCCTCGACCAGGTCCGCCTTGCCGTCGATATCGGGCCGCCATGTCGGCACGCTGACGCTGACACTGCCGCCATCGCCGGACGACTTGAAGCCCAACCGGCTGAGGATACCGAGACTGTCGGCGCGCGGCACTTCGATGCCGGTCAGCCGCTTGACTTCGGATAAGGGAAACGCGATCACCTTGGTTTTCGGCATCTGATAGCCAACAACGACAGGTTCGGTCGCATCGCCGCCGCACAGTTCAAGAACCAGCCTGCTGGCAAGCTCCATGCCTTCGACCATATAGGCCGGATCAACGCCGCGCTCAAAACGGTAGCGCGCGTCGGTAATGATGCCGAGGTCGCGGCCGCTGCGGGCAATATTGGCGGGATCCCAAAGGGCGGATTCGATCAGCACATCGGTGGTGCTTTCGTCACAGCCCGAAGCCTCGCCGCCCATGATGCCGGCAATGGATTCGACACCGTTCTCGTCAGCAATGACACAGATCTCCGGATTGACGTCATATTCGCGCTCGTCGAGCGCCAGAACGGATTCGCCGTCGCGCCCACGACGCACCGTCAGATCGCCGTGCACCTTGGCGGCGTCGAACACGTGCAGCGGGCGGCCCCGGTCGAAGGTGACATAGTTGGTGATATCGACCAGCGCATTGATCGGCCGCAGGCCAATGGATGTCAGGCGCTGTTGCATCCAGGCAGGGCTTTGACGGTTCTTGACACCCCTGACCATGCGCATGGCAAAGCCCAGACATAGCCGCTGGGTATCGCCGAAATCCAGGCGAACGTTCACGGGGCACGCACCTTTGCCGCCAACCGGCTGCGTCGTGCCGTCCTTCATCGAACCGAGCCCGTATGCGGCCAGATCCCGCGCAATACCGCGTACGCCCGTACAGTCCGGGCGGTTCGGGGTGAGACCGATCTCGATCGTCGGATCATCAAAGCCGAGATGGGCGGCGAAATTGCTGCCGATCTCGGCTTCGCCTTCGAGCTCAATGATCCCATCATGTTCATCCGACATCATAAGTTCGCGCTCCGAACACATCATGCCGTGGCTTTCGACGCCCCTGATCTTGCCGACCGAAAGCATCAGGTCGATACCAGGGATATATGTGCCGGGCGCGGCGAAAGCGCCGACAAGACCGGCGCGTGCATTGGGCGCACCGCACACGACCTGAACCGGGTCGCCGCTGCCGGTGTCGACGGAGAGCACGCGCAGCCGGTCAGCATCCGGGTGCTGCTCAGCAGACAGCACGCGCGCGATGACAAAGGGCTTGAGCGCAGCCTTGTCGTCAACGCTGTCGACCTCGAGCCCGATCATGTTCAGCGCACTGATGATCTCGTCCAGCGTCGCCTCTGTGTCGAGGTGGTCCTTTAACCAGGAGAGTGTGAATTTCATCGTCTTTTCCGTGGTCCGGTTTCGGCCGTTTTTACGTGGCTAGGCACATGTGGCAATCAGGTTGAAAGACCGGCAAACAGCGACGGCATGTCGAGCGGTCGAAAACCGTAATGGTTCATCCAGCGAATATCGGCATCGAAGAATGCCCGCAGATCCGGCATGCCGTATTTCAGCATGGCCAGGCGATCAATGCCGATGCCCCATGCAAATCCCTGAAATTCGTCCGGATCGAGCCCGACATTACGCAGAACATTGGGATTGACCATGCCGCAACCAAGGATCTCCATCCAATCCTCGCCCTGGCCGAAACGCACCTCCGTACCGGAACGGTCACACTGAATGTCGACTTCCAGGCTCGGCTCGGTAAACGGAAAGTAGGACGGGCGGAACCGCATATTCAGCGACGGCACCTCGAAAAACGCCTTGCAAAATTCCTGCAACACCCATTTCAGATTGGCGACATTGGCACTCTTGTCGATGACGAGACCTTCGAGCTGATGGAACATGGGCGAGTGGGTCGCGTCGCTGTCGCAACGATAGGTCTTGCCCGGGATGACGATGCGGATCGGCGGCGCCTGTTTTTCCATCGTATGGATCTGTACCGGCGATGTGTGGGTGCGCAGCAGCTTGCGCTCTCCGTCGTCGTTCGGATGAAAGAAAAACGTATCGTGCATTTCACGCGCCGGATGCCCCTCTGGGAAGTTCAGCGCCGTGAAGTTGTAATAATCCGTCTCGACGTCGGGCCCTTCAGCGATCGTGAAGCCCATTTCAGCGAAAATCGCTGTCAGTTCGTCTGTGACCTGCGAGATCGGATGAATTCGCCCAGCCTCGGCCGGCGACCGGCGAACCGGCAATGTGACGTCGAGGGTCTCGCGCGCCAGCCGCTCGTTGATGGCACGTTCATGCAGAACAGTCTTGCGCTCGGCGATGGCATCGGTCACGCGGGTCTTCAGCCCATTGATCGCCGGACCCATAACCCTACGCTCATCGGCCGTCATTTTGCCGAGCGTCTTGAGTTGCTCGGAGATGCTGCCTTTCTTGCCAAGGGCCGACACGCGAACAGCCTCGATCGACTGCTCGCTGTGCGATGCTTCAATCTCGGCGATGATGGACTGTTCGAGCTCTTCCAGATCAGTCATCTTTGTCATTCCCGTTGAATCGTCTGTTTTCAACATCGTGGCTTATTCCATTAAAATACCCGCGCCGGCCCAGCCAGCGCGGGTTTCCCAAATCTCTTCTTTCATGCCTCGGGAAAACGCTGGCTTAACGGACAGCGCTTTCAAAAGCATTGGGGGTCGTGTCTTTGAGATATTCGAGCGCACTCTTGGCGCTGGCAACCAGGGCGCCGAAGGCTTCCGGCTGGTTGATTGCCATATCCGACAGGACCTTGCGGTCGACTTCGATGCCGGCCTTGTTCAGACCATCGACGAAGCGGCCATAAGTCAAGCCATGCTCGCGGACAGCGGCGTTTATGCGCTGGATCCACAAAGCGCGAAAATTGCGCTTGCGCACCTTGCGGTCGCGATAGGCATATTGTTTGGCGCGGTCGACCGCGGCCTTTGCGGTGCGGATGGTGTTTTTCCGGCGGCCATAATAACCCTTTGCCTGAGAAAGCACCTTCTTGTGTTTTGCGTGGGAGGTCGTGCCCCGTTTTACGCGTGCCATGATCGTTGTTCCTTCAATCCGTTGCGGTGCCTAAAGGCTGTTCGGCATAAACTTCTTGACGATGCGGGCATCCGGTTCAGACAGAACCATCGTTCCGCGCGCATCGCGTATGAACTTATTGGATCGCTTGATCATTCCATGGCGTTTGCCGGCGGCAGCAGATTTGACCTTGCCGGTCGCAGTAATCGTGAAACGCTTCTTGCAAGACGATTTCGTCTTCATCTTGGGCATTTTGCTTCTCCATTGTCAGACCGCGTGCCTGTTTCGGCAACCGCGCGGTTCAACCATTGTCCCAAACATCTCGGCGTGTTCGACGGTGACCGTCGGAGCCGAAAGCGATTTTCGGTGCGGGCCGCCGGGCGGCTCGACCAATCTTCTCGCGGGGACTGGTTATTGCATTCGAAACCGCCACGGCATGCCCTGCCGGGCGGTTCAGACGCGGCCTTATAACTGCACTCGCACGTGCGCGCAAGTGGCTGTGAAAGCTAAACCAATGTCATAGTCGGATCATTTGGGTGCAAGGACCATCATCATCTGCCGGCCTTCGAGCTTGGGCTCGGCTTCGACCTTGGCAATCTCGATGGTGTCTTCCTTGACCTTCTGCAGCAATTGCATACCCAACTGCTGGTGCGCCATTTCCCGACCGCGGAACCGTAAGGTCACCTTGACCTTGTCGCCGCTGTCGAAAAAGCGGTTCATGGCCTTCATCTTCACATCATAATCATGTGTGTCGATGTTCGGCCGCATCTTGATTTCCTTGACCTCGACAGTCTTCTGCTTCTTTCGGGCCTCGGCGGCCTTCTTTTGAGTCTGATATTTCAGCTTTCCGAGATCGAGGATCTTGCATACGGGCGGATTGGCGTTCGGCGATATCTCCACGAGATCCAGCCCAGCATCCTGGGCGCGCGAAATCGCATCTTCGACTGCAACCTCTCCGTGATTGTTGCCCTCTTCATCAATGAGCTGCACCCGGGCAACACGGATGTCTTCGTTGGCGCGCGGTCCTGTGTTCGTCGGCGGCGGCGCTCTGAATGGTCTGCGAATGGTCGTGGTCTCCCTGTCTGTTTCGATACGGGTTGTGTTTTTCCTGCCACCTCCGCGCTGACGGATTGGCAGGACGGGCAATTTCAACATTACCGAGCGTGAGTCAATAACACGAAGCCTGAAAAAAATCACCCGCGAAGCGGATTCCGGGCCGCAAAACCGGTATTTTTTCCTGGCATCTGTCCGTTGATACGCAAATCAGTCAAGATCGACGATGAACGCAACGAACCGAAACTTGTCGGATGCAGCAATGACAGAAACCGCAACCCAGATCGAAATCGGCGAAGGTGACGATGCCAGGCCGATTGCCGTTCGTCACCGCCGGGCAACAGAAAAAGACCGTCCCGGCATTATTTGGCTCGGCGGCTACCGCTCCGACATGATGGGCACCAAGGCCGAAGCGCTTGACCAATTTGCAGGGAAAAACGGCTTCGCCTGCACGCGCTTCGACTACTCCGGCCACGGCGAATCCGGCGGCGACTTTATGCTTGGAACGATATCGCGCTGGCTGGAAGAAAGCCTCTCAGTATTCGACCGCTTCACCGAAGGCCCACAGATTCTTGTCGGCTCTTCGATGGGCGGCTGGATCGCTCTGCGCCTGCTACAGGTGCTGAAGGCGCGCGGCGACGCAGGCCGGGTGCACAGCTTGCTGCTTCTGGCACCGGCGCCCGACTTCACCAGCGAACTGCATGAACCGATGTTGAGCGAAGCGCAGAAGAAGGACCTTGAGACAAACGGGTACTATGAGGAGGAAACACCCTACGGTCCGGACCCCAATGTGTTTACCCGCGCGTTGTTTGAAGACGGCAGAAAAAACAGGGTCCTGGGCGGCATCATCGAAACGGGTTGCCCGGTGCATATCCTGCAGGGAATGGCCGATCCAGACGTTCCCTACACGCACGCGTTGCGGCTGATGGAGCATCTGCCAGCCGACGATGTCGTGCTCACGCTGGTCAAGGACGGGGACCACCGGCTTTCCCGTCCTCAGGATATCGACATGCTGATCAATTCCGTGCGGCGCTTGGCAAGCCTTTAAATTCAAGAGGTTACGCAAATATCCACCTGTTGCCCCGGTGCATTGGTAACCATGATTTGAAGTCAGATCGTTTCTTCATTGACTCTACCACCCTCTAAGACTTTAACTATCTGTTAAGGATAACGATGGATTAACAGGGGTAGGCCATCGATGAAGGGCGTTCTCGTTAAGGCCGTATTGGCTGGATGCGTGCTGGCAACGTCGGCATCACCGATCGTGATGGCAGCGCAACCGCTTGGCTCGTCCATGGTGGTCGGGAAAATTACCTCACAGCCCATCGGCCACTACCGTTTCTGCAAGGAAAATCGTCATGAGTGCCGCGGCACTGCGCTGAAAACCGCACCACCACGGGTAACGGATTTCGGCTGGAGCGTTGTCAACGAGATCAACGCTGCCGTCAATGAAGCCGTACTGCCGATGACGGATTTTGAGATCCACGGGCGGGAAGAAGTCTGGTCCTATCCCGAAGTGGTGGGCGATTGCGAGGATTATGTCCTGTTGAAGCGCGCCATGCTGATCGAGCAGGGTTTCTCGGTCAATGATCTCCTGATCACGGTTGTGCGCAAGCCGAATGGCGAAGGACATGCGGTTCTGACGCTGCGCACCGCCGACGGCGACTATGTGCTCGACAATCTGGCGGACGAGGTGAAGATGTGGACGGAAACGCCATACACCTATTTGAAACGCCAGGCGTCTTTCCATGCCGGCCGCTGGGTCGATATTGAAAACGGAGACGAGCTTTTCGTAGGCTCGATCCCGGACTGAACCGGCCAGGCCCGAAGCCGTTGCGTCAGAAATCCCGACATGAATTGAATGGAGCGGCCAACACCGCTGCCAATGCGGATTCGTTTGGGCACATTGGCGCCGATGATCGCCAGTAAGCCGGCAAATTATTTTCTACCGGTCGGTATTGATTGTGTTTTCGGAATCGAAAACTGAAAGGAACCGGACTTGATATCGGCGTTGAAGCGAAAAATAGTAGGACCATGGATAGTCCGGAGCGCTTGCAGATCGCGGAAGACACCTGGCTCGACAAGCTCGGTCATATGGTGGCTAACCGCTTGCGCACGGAAACATCCGGCTACGAGCCCTATACACCATCGGACCCGCAAACACTCGAGCGCACCTTGCAAAGCGGCGATATCCTTCTCGTCGAAGGCAACCAGAAGATTTCCGCGGCAATCAAATATCTCACCCAGTCGACATGGTCTCATGCGGCGCTGTTCGTTGGAGATGCATGCGGCGAACCGCAAGATGGCGGCGAACGCAATCAGCTGATCGAAGTGGTCATCGGCGAAGGCTGCATCGCATCGCCGCTCAAGAAATATGCCACCTACAACACACGGATCTGCCGCCCGATCGGCCTGACCGGCGACGACCGGCGAGCGGTGGTGGAGTTCATGATCTCACGCATCGGAACAAAATACGACCTGAAGAACATTTTCGACATGCTTCGCTATTTTCTACCGACCCCACCGGTGCCGGTGCGCTGGCGGCGGCGCATGCTGTCCTTCGGATCCGGCGATCCGACGCGCGCCATCTGCTCCTCGCTTATGGCCCAGGCTTTTCAGCTGGTGCGCTATCCGATCCTGCCGGAAATCAAGCGAACGCCCGGGCTTGCAAGCGCCCAATCGTCCTATTCGCAGCGGGAAATCCTGCATATCCGCCACCATACGCTCTATACGCCGCGCGATTTCGACCTGTCGCCCTATTTCCGGGTGGTCAAACCGACGCTCGAACACGGATTCGACTACAAACAGCTGAATTGGCATTCAAAAGACGAGGCGCAGACGCAGCAAGTCACGCAGGCAACCCGCTCGGACAGAGACGCGAACCCTCCGCCATAGGCGCATGGGCGCCTACCCGGCTTTAAGCAGGGCGGGCCGGGCGCTATATGCCAACGCGCTCAAAATCGCTTTTCACGCCGGTACGAAATGCTCTATAGGCCTGCCATGGTTGCATCAACACGAATCCCGCTCTCGCGGATCCGCAATTTCTCGATTATTGCCCATATCGACCACGGTAAATCGACCCTTGCCGATCGGCTCATACAGATGACCGGCGGACTGGCCGACCGTGAAATGTCGGACCAATTGCTCGACAATATGGATATCGAGCGTGAACGCGGCATTACCATCAAGGCGCAAACGGTGCGCCTGCATTACCGTGCTCAGGACGGCGAGACCTATATTCTCAACCTGATCGACACGCCGGGCCATGTCGACTTCGCCTATGAGGTTTCACGCAGCCTTTCAGCCTGCGAAGGCTCGCTGCTCGTGGTCGACGCCAGCCAGGGCGTCGAGGCGCAAACGCTGGCCAATGTCTACCAGGCAATCGACAACGACCACGAGATCGTCACGGTGCTTAACAAGATCGATCTGCCGGCGGCCGATTCGGAGCGGGTCAAGGAGCAGATTGAAGAGGTGATCGGCCTCGATGCGAGCGATGCAATCGAGATTTCGGCAAAAACCGGCAATGGCATTGAAGACGTGCTTGAAGCCATTGTGCACCGGCTGCCGCCGCCGGCTGAAGGAGATGCAGATGCGCCGCTGAAGGCGCTGCTGGTGGATAGCTGGTACGACGCCTATCTCGGCGTCATCGTCCTTGTTCGGGTCATCGACGGCGTCCTGAAAAAGGGGCAGACCATCCGGATGATGGGCACCGATGCCCGCTATCCGGTGGACCGGGTCGGCGTCATCACGCCAAAAATGGCGAATGTCGAAGGACTCGGGCCCGGCGAGATCGGATTCATCACCGCCTCCATCAAGGAGGTCGCCGATACCCGCGTCGGAGACACCATAACTGAAGACAAACGCCCGACTGCTGAGATGCTGCCCGGTTTCAAACCGGCCCAGCCAGTGGTCTTCTGCGGGCTCTTTCCCATCGACGCGGCCGACTTCGAGGCTCTGCGCGCGGCAGTCGGCAAACTGCGACTGAACGATGCGAGTTTCTCTTTCGAGATGGAAACCTCGGCGGCGCTCGGTTTCGGCTTCCGCTGCGGCTTTTTGGGCCTTCTGCATCTGGAAATCGTCCAGGAACGGCTGGAGCGCGAGTTCGATCTGAACCTCATCGCCACCGCGCCATCGGTCGTTTACGAGCTGGTGATGACGGACGGCAGCAAGCGCGAACTGCACAATCCGGCCGATATGCCGGATGTGGTGAAGATCGCGGAAATCCACGAACCGTGGATTCGGGCGACGATTCTGACGCCGGACGAACATTTGGGTCCGATCCTGAAACTGTGCCAGGACCGGCGCGGCATCCAGGTGGAACTGACCTATGTGGGCAGCCGGGCGATGCTGACCTACGATCTGCCGCTCAACGAGGTGGTTTTCGACTTTTACGACCGGCTGAAATCGCTGTCGAAGGGCTATGCGTCATTTGACTATCAGATTACCGAACTGCGGACCGGGGATCTCGTCAAGATGCAGATCCTTGTAAATGGCGAGCCGGTAGACGCGCTTTCCATGATGGTGCACCGGGCGGCCGCCGAGAAACGCGGGCGCGAGATGTGCGAAAAGCTCAAGGACTTGATTCCGCGGCATATGTTCAAAATACCTGTTCAGGCGGCGATCGGCGGAACGATCATAGCGCGCGAGACCATATCGGCGCTGCGCAAGGACGTGACGGCCAAATGCTATGGCGGCGATGCAACGCGCAAGCGCAAGCTGCTCGACAAGCAGAAGGCTGGCAAGAAGCGGATGCGCCAGTTCGGCAAGGTGGATATTCCGCAGGAAGCGTTTATCGCCGCGCTGAAGATGAAGGATAATTGATTTGTCCTCGCGCCGTGCGCCCTGCGGGCTGGCTCCGGACGGGGCGCCGCACGAGCGGCGACGGCCAGTCGGCCTTGCGTAGCCTCAAGGCTTTGAGATCCTTTTCCTTGCCGATACCTCGCAACAGAACCGCCGAATGCGTCAGGACACAAAACAGAGAAACCCCCGCCATGGAAGCCATGGCGGGGGTCCCGGCAAAAGCGCCGTTCAGTCAGGTACACATGTTCACTATTGCCCGTATCGAACATGTGAGAGGGGTAGCGCCAATTACTGACTGGTCAGCGCTTCGTACTCGGCAACCGTGAGAACGCCATCACCGTCGCTGTCCGCCGCCGCAACGGCGTCGGCCGACACATCAGGCATGGCTGCCATTGCTTCTTCCATGGTCACAGTGCCGCTGCCGTCTGCATCGGCTGTGGAGAAATCAACCGACGCGGCATAGGCTGCCAACGGAAATGCGGTCAATCCAATCGCCAAAAGAAGCTTTTTCATTGCTACTCTCCTTGCATGTTTCAGGAGACGGGTCTTGTCATATGGGAGGACACCCCGTCGGTCCGGCAAGTTGCCGAACAGCGCAGACACTGACCCGGTTTTGTGTTGGTAAATGGGAGGAAAAATGTCATGTCCGGGATCATTTCTGGACAAAACTAAGGGTTACTGTGAAAAATATAACTTGTTGAAATATTTGATTTATTAATTGAATTTGAAGGCTTTAAAGCGGTTGTAAAACATGCCGGACAACCACCCGTTTTTGCTGTCATATTCGCCCGCCGTCAGGCGATTGACTCAAGCCCCTGACGACGGCACGATGGCCTCATGAGCAGGCTTGGCGATCCGCAACAAAGCGGCCAACCCGGAAACACAGCGACAGCATCTGAATCCAACCGCCACGTGGCGCAGGTCGATACGCCGATTGGCCCGATTGTCATTGTCGAACACGGCGAACGTATCGAACGGGTTCTTTGGGGCAGCGAGGTGTCCGCATTCACGCCGACGCAAACGACATCGTTGCTGAAGGATGCGTCGCGACAGTTGAAAGACTATTTCGCCGGCAGGCTGAAACGGTTCGACCTGCCGCTGGGGCTGTCGCCCGATCCGTTCCGCCGTAAGGTCCAGCAAGCGATGCTGGCGATTCCTTACGGCGAGACATGTACCTATGGCGACATCGCATCGGCGCTCGACACCTATGGCCAGCCGGTCGGCCAGGCCTGCGGCGCAAACGGCATTCCCATTATCGTGCCCTGCCACCGCGTCCTATCGGCAAACGGCGTTGGCGGATTTTCCGGCGCGGGTGGCGTTGAAACGAAGATCCTGCTCCTCAAGCACGAGGGCGGATTTCCTTATCTGATCTAGAATTGAAAGCGCCTTGGCAGCGCAGCGCAGCCGGCAGCGGTGCGGCCCTTCTACCCATCAAAAAATCATTGACAGCCATGGGTGGCGGCCTTACATCACGCCGGTGCTCAGCCCAGATGGCGGAATTGGTAGACGCGCCAGCTTCAGGTGCTGGTGACCGCAAGGTCGTGGAGGTTCGAGTCCTCTTCTGGGCACCACAACTCTGCCCGTAAAACCAATCCTACACAGCGCGGCCATGGACGACTCCTATTCCTCGCGCAGAGCCCGGCGAACCTGGTCGGACAGCGGTTTCAGCAGGTAGTTCAAGAAGGTACGGCTGCCGGTCGTGATAAAGGCGTCGACCGGCATTCCGGGGATAAGATCGCGATCGCCAAGCCGCTCAATCTCGGAGCGCGCAACGCCGATCCGTGCCAGATAGATTGAAGCGCCGGTCTTGCTATCTTGAACGACGTCGGCAGAAATTCCTGAAACGGTTCCGTTCAGATCCGGCGTTTTGACTTCATCGAATGCGGCGAAGCTCAGGACAACGTGCTGGCCCCGGTGGATCGCGTCGACGAACTGCGGTTCGATCGGTACTTCAATTTCGAACCGGTCCGTCTGGGGGACAATGGTCGCAATCTCCTGACCGGCGGAAATGACGGCGCCTGCATTGGCAACGCTCAGTTCGTGTACAACGCCTGAGACAGGTGCGCGTATCTCTGTGCGCCTCAGCTTTTCCCGCACGGCGGCAAGCCGCTGCGTTGCATCGACGATATCGGTCTGCAATTGACGCAGCTCCGCCAAGACATTCTGGACGAACTCGCGGTCGATCTGAAGGAGTTCGATTTCGGCTTGGTTGATTGCGTTTTTGAGCCTCGCAATCTCAGCATTTTGCTCGCCGATTCGGCCGATCAGCGTTTCCTGCTGGCGTTCCAGCGAAAGCACCCGCGAGACCGGGGCAAGACCCTTTTCCTGCAAAGAGCGGACACCGATCAACTCCTCGTCGAGCGAGGCGATCTGGCGCGTGTTAGACGCAATCATCGCGGTCGCCCCGTCGATCTGGTTGGTGTGCTGCTCGATACGCTCGGCGATGCCCGATATCTGGCCGGACCGGGTCTGCCGACGGGCTCGGAAAAGACGCTCCTCACCTCTTCTGACCTCAAGGTTTACGGTCACATCGTTGGCGGCGAGAAGGCCGGTCTCCCACAAAACCTCGGCAGCATTGTCGCGTTCGGCACTGAGCCGGGCCTTGCGCGCTGCCGCCTCGCGCATCCTTCCCTCTTGCAGCCGCCGTTCCGTCATCAGCAAACTGCCATCGAGGCGAAGCAACACGTCGCCGCGCGCAACCATATCGCCATCCTCGACAAGAATGTCGGCCACGACCCCGCCGTCGGGATGCTGGACCTGTTTGGCGCGCCCTGCAACGGTAACGAAGCCGCTGGTGACAATGGCGCCTGAAAGCTGCGCCATCATCGCCCAGCTTCCGCCAACCGCAAACAACAGAAAGACAAGCACGATACCGAACCTGATCGTGCCGCGCGATGACGTCCGAAGGCGATCGGGATAGCGTGATTGGATCGCGGCGCTGCTGGCCGATTTAGGGTCAGCCATGGGGTGGAACCTGCCTGATGCTACCCGGGCGCATGCGTTTGCGCGGCGGTGTGGGGTTGGACCCGGTAACGATTTTTGTCAGCTGGCGCATGACGGTACTTTTCTCGCCGAAGGCCGCCTGTTCGCCCTGCCTTAACATCAGGATCTTGTTGACGGCCGCCAGCGCGCTCGGCCTGTGTGCCATCACAATAACGCAGGAACCACGCTCGCGAAGGGTTCTGATAGCGTTTATCAGGGCCGCCTCACCATCTGAATCGAGGCTCGCGTTCGGTTCGTCAAGAACCACCAAACGCGGGAATCGCAGAAAAGCCCGAGCCAGCGCAACCCTTTGCGCCTGACCGCCCGACAGGACCGCCCTGCCTTGCGCAAGGTCGGTCTCATAGCCATCGGGCAGGCTCAGGATCATCTCATGGCAGCCGGCCAGTTTTGCCGCATCGACGATCTCGGCGTCAGTCACGGAGCTGTCAAAGCGAGCGATGTTCTGGCGTATCGTTGTTGCCATGAGATCCATGTTCTGGGGGAGATAACCGACATATCTGCCGAGGCGGTCACGCCGCCATTGATCAAAGGTCGCGCCATCAAGGCGCACCTCGCCCCGGTCGGGTTGCCAAAGCCCGATCAGCAGCTTGGAAAGGCTCGACTTGCCGGACCCGCTCGCCCCTATGACGCCAAGACCGTCGCCGGGCTGGAGCGCAAACTGAATGTCATGGACAATCGGCCGGCGCCGGGCGCCGTGGCCGACCATTTTTGTAAGCGCCTTGACCGTCAAAACACCCTTGGGCTGCGGAAGCTCCACAGGGGTGCGACCGCGCTCTCCGCCTTCCAGCGCCTTTGACAAACGGCTATAGGCTTGGCGCGAACGGATGAAACTCCTCCAGTTGCCGACAGCGGCATCGATCGGCGCCAATGCGCGTCCGGCAATGATCGAGGAAGCGATCATGGCGCCGGCGGAGATTTCCCCGAAAATCACAAGACAGGCACCGACCGCCAGTATGCCCGACTGAACCAGAAGCCGCATCGCCTTGGTGAAGGGTTGGATTAGTTCCGAGCGACCGCCCGCGACCTGGGCAAGAGCAAGCGCGTGAAGGCGTTTTTTCTTCCAGTCGGCCGATACATGGTCTTCCATGCCCATGGCGATAATGGCTTCAGCATCCTGATTTTCCGACTCGGCAAAACGTGCCTCCCGAAAATCAGCCATTGTCGTCTCGGCAATCGGCTTGCGCGTGACGAGTTCGTTGACGATCGTCGCGACAATGACGATCAGGGCGCCTAGAGCTGCTACCAGACCGAGCCAGACATGCAACATGAAAACGAGACCGAGGTAGACCGGAACCCAGGGAAGATCGAAAAGAGCGGGCGGCCCATTGGAACAAAAGAACTGCCTTATCACGCCCAAATCCTCGATCGGCCGCGCCGTTGCCGCGCTCGTTTCGAGACCTGCAAAAATCCATTTCCGGTTGGCTTCGCCCATTAGTTCGACCTCGAGCCTGTAGCCGGAGCGCGAGAGGATGCGTGAACGGATGAAATCGAAGAGACCGAGAAAAAGGTAAAGCACCGCGACCATCAGAAACAGCGCCAGCAATGTCGGTATCGAACGACTTGCCAGCACCCGGTCGTAGACCTGCAGCATGAAAAGGGGGCCGGTCAGCATGAGCAGGTTGATGGCCATCGAGAAAAGCCCGACGCTCAAGAGTGCCGTTTTGAGGCTATGAAAAGCACTGACAAGCGGATTGGGGACGTTGTGAGGCATTGCAAGCGATCGGTAAGCCGGACGAGTAGGACTACACGCGTAGGTTGTAGTCCTTTCTAGCCCGCCTGACGGCGGCGTCAAGCGCAACCATGCATCGGCCTCCGTTAAGGCAAGCTGAGAGCACGCTTAAGCTTGGGCTAAGGTTTGTTGCCGCTTTTCGGTTTGGGCAATGCAGACATGGGTGCTGCCGGCAAGCGAATGCGAATCCGCAGGCCACCGGAAGGTGCTCGGCCCATGTGCAATGCACCACGGTGAACCTCAACGATGTCTTTGACGATGGTCAATCCCAAACCGGAGCCTGATCGGCTTTCGTCCAGGCGCATACCCTGTTTAAGAATGCGGCCGCGATCCTTCTGCGGAACGCCGGGGCCATCGTCATCAACAACGATCGTTCCGAAATCCGTGTCTTCGGTCAGCGCGACGCGAACCTTGCTGCGGGCCCATTTTCCGGCATTGTCGAGCACGTTTCCAAGGATCTCAGTGACCTCCGTCTTGGCAACGCCGACATGAACGCTATTATTGCCCACAATCTCCCAACGGATATGCGGATAGATGCGGCCGATGGCGCGGACGACGGAACGGGTCACGGACAGAAGGTCCGTCTGGGACGGCAATGCGGGATCGGGCGGCATGGCGTTGACCAGACTGAGATGCCGATCAGCGGCGGCCGAGATGCTCTCGACGGCCTGTCCGGAAAGGACGGTATCGATCGTTTCGCCGCGGCGTGCCTTGGCGAGCTCGTTGGTCAGGATGGCTGCCGGTGTTTTCAGGGCATGGGCAAGATTTGCGGCCTGCAACCTGCCCTTTTCGCGAAGCCGCTCATTTCGGGCCAGCAGGGCGTTCAGGTCGTTTACAAGTGGCGCAACCTCCCTTGGATAAGAGCCGAATATGGGCTGCGAAATGACGCTGCGGTTTTGGACGGCATAGCGCAGCTGTTTCAACGGTGCCAGCGTGATCCTCAGGAGGACGAAAGCAAAGGCCAGCAGGGCAACGCAAACAAATGCCGCAGAGATCCAAAGCGTTCGCTCAAATCGCGCAATTTCGCCTTTCAGGCTGGATGTGTCCTGGGCGACGGCGACAGTCCAGGATTGCCCGTCAGGCAGGTCAATGGCACGGGCAAGAAGTCGAACCGGCTGCTCGTCCGGCCCGAGGATATTCGCCCGCACCTCACCGGGCGATGCGGTCTCAATCTGAAATTCGGCATCCCAGAGCGACCGCGAACGGTAGCTGCGCCCATCCAATGCGCTGGCTTGCCAATAGGTGCCGGAATAGACGCGCCAAAAATCCGGATTGGTCATGCGAACCGACGGATCGCCTTCAAGCTCGGCGACACTCGCGGTCAGCAACTCCAGTTCCGCGACAAGTCCGGCGTCAAACTGTCGCGAGATGGATCCCTGAAAAACCATCAGAATCACCCAGCCGCCGGCGCCGAGGCTGATAGTGATCCATATCAACCCGGCCGCGATGGTGCGGGAAGTCAGTGATCCGGACATTCCTGAGGTCGGATGGTATATCCCCTGCCGCGAATCGTCTTGATGAAGACGTGGTCGATCTTCTGTCTGAGCTGCGCGACATATACCTCGATGGTGTTGGAATCGCGTTCCTCGTAGTAACCATAGATTTTCTCGGCCAGTTCAGACTTGCTATGAATCTTCTCAGGCCGAAGCATCATGGCCTTCAACAGCTTCAGCTCATTGCCCGTCAGATCTATCGGTTCGTCGCCGCGATAGACCCGACCAGTCGCCGTGTTCAGCGAGACGTTGCCGAGATGAATATCGTCGGCTGCAATGCCGACCGAACGACGCACAAGGGCGCGAAGGCGGGCGACAAGTTCTTCCATGCGGAAAGGTTTCACCAGGTAATCATCGGCGCCGGCGTTGAGACCCGTCACACGATCCTGCCAGCAGCCCCGCGCCGTCAAGATGAGGACGGGCGCACGCATATCGGCGGCGCGCCAGCCCCTGAGCACCGACACGCCATCCTTGGCCGGCAAGCCCAGATCCAGAACAATGGCGTCATACTGCTCTGTCTCACCCAGAAACTGGCCGTCCTCGCCGTTGCTTGCATGGTCGATCGTAAAACCGATACGCGAAAGTTCGCATCTGATCTGGTCTCGTATCGCGCGTTCGTCTTCCACCAGAAGCATTTTCATCGTTTCGACCCGCCTTTCCCTTTGCCTCCAGAATCCGAGCGGCCGGACTTACCGCTGCTATCCTTTCCATTGCTGTTTTTGCCGCCGCCGCTGCCGCGACCGACGTCTTTGCCCTTTCCGCTACCCTTCCCAGTGCCCGCAGAAGTTGTCGTTTCCGACGGCTGATCACCAGATTGTGATTGAGCATTGCGGCGGGAATTTGCCTGAAAACCGCCGGAAAAGAGGCGCTCCCAAAGAAAAAGCCGACGGCGGTTGGAAATTGCGATCAGATCGCCGCTGGAGGCATCCAACGTAACGGTTACAACCTGACGAGAGTCCGGTTTGCGAAAGAAGATCCTGACCCGATCTCCGCTTCGGTGGTTGAGAAGCTGCGCATCGAGCAGGACAGCGTTCTCGCCGACCGCCAATCGGGCCACGTGCAGCATCGTGTCGAATGGAGCAATTTCGCCTTGCTTGCGCTGATCAAGCACTGAACGATGGTCTTGGGCAAAGGCGCAACTTGCCATGATGTAAAGTGCCAGCACCGGCACCGCGCGTTTCCACATTTCCGCGTTGATCACTATTCCATCCGCGTTGATCACCTTTCGAATGTCAAATTGGATCCAGAGGGTTCTTCTGTGGTGATTGTTCGACACACATGCAGGCACACAAATGCGCTTTTATTTCGTTGCAAATCGGGCAAGATGTGTGGAAGCCGCTCGGATCGACCGGAACCACACATCCGCCACGCAGCAGCGGCGCGCCTCAGCCGGTCGAAACGCGTCAACTCCACCGGCAACCGCTGCATGACCTGCCCAAGGCAACGCAGCCGCGCCGCCTGCAGGCTCTTTGCTTCAGACCAGGACCGCGTCTGCAAAAAATGGCCGGTCTTCATCGGTGGCCGTCCCATCGATAAAACTCTGCGCCAACGCATAGGCCTCCGCACCCACTTCTTCACCCAGGGCAAGGCCATTCACATTGCCTTCCGTGTAGTGAATGCCGCCATAAAGGCGCGAAACACCGGATTCGTCCGCGGCAGCCTCAAACGTATCCCAGAAGAGAAACTCTTCCTCGACCGGAAGGTTCTCGGTAAACTGTCCCGAACCGGGCGCAAAGGATACGCCGGCGCCGAACTCCTGGCTGCCGGTGAACAAGGCCAATACTTCGGCGCCCGCGGCGCTGAAGGCGCTGTGTCCCGATGTGTACTCGGCGAAGGGCGGTGACGGTTCGCCGCTCGGGCGCTGGTAGCTGATAAATTCCGTCGCCGGGATCAACTGTACGCCCAGGTTCTCTCCGGTATCGGGATCCGTACCGGCCCAAGCTTCGATCATGAACACCTCTTCCCCGGTCTCTTCGTCGACGACCGGATCGCCAATCAGCCCGAGTTCGCCAAGATCCCGAATTAATCGGACCGGTCGCGCATAGTCATAGTGGACCTTCGCTTCCCATGTCGCGATACCGGCGTCTAGCTGGGCGTTGCCCATCGCAAGAAACAATTGTGCGTCTTCATCGAGCGAGTTGTTGTCCCGCGCCGAAACATATTGCGCGAAGGTCATGAACGTTCCCGGCGGGAAGGAGGTTCCGGCGCCATCTTCCCAGAATTCGCCGATCAGCCGTTCATTGTCGGTCAGATCGGCATTGTGTTGCACAATCTCCTCGGCCTGGGTGATGAATTCGGGGTTGATCACGCTGCCTATGAGATCCTTGGAAACCGGTATGTCCTCTCCGGCCGCATACAGAATACCGCCAATCTCGATGGCTTGAGACAAGGTGATGGTTCTGGCGTCAAAGTTCAGCGTCGACCCCTCGAAACCATTGGTAAAGAACGGTTGCGGCGGCGCCGGCCGGATTGCATCAAAATCGGTCTCACCGTCAGCTGTCTCGCCTAGAGCAAAGCTTTCGACTTCCAGCCAATGCGGGGTCAGAAACGACTGTTCCGGGCTGCCGTCCTCCGGGTCGATCGGAACACTCTCCGGCGTCCAGCGTGTAATGTCGTTGATTTCAAACGGATTGGGATTGACCGGCTCATAGCCGGTGGTATCAGCGTAGCCCGATTCCTGGTTTGAGCCATCTTCGCGGCGCAGCGCCATGAGGTCTTCGGCGGCGTCGACTCCAATGGCGGCCTCGATACTGCCATCGTCCTCAATGTCATGGCCGAGGCGTGTCTGCATCAGCGTATCGAAGAGCGGCTGCTGATCCGGAAACAGTTCCGAAAGGACCCGATGTGCTGCGTAGCTCATCGCCTTGGCCTGGTTGGCGTCGGTGTCAGTAGCGCTGGCAAACAGCTCCTCATTGTCGCCTTCCAGATCGAGCGAAACGCGAACCGCAGTCTCGTCAAAACTCGCCCATGCATCGTAAATCGCCGTGTGTACAAGCGCGTAAGCGCGCGAAGCGATGGTCGGCCCGACATCGCTCTGCGTGTCGATGACCGCCTGTTGAACCGCCCGGTCCCATAGGACGCTGATTGTGGGTTCGGTGTCGTTGACCGTAAGGACTTGCGTTCCACCGCCGATCAGGAAACTCGGATCATCATTGTCTACATTCGTCGTCTGGCGTAGCGTTTTGGCGTCAAAGGACGCGTCATTGAAGACAAGTTCACCCACACGCCTGACGACCGTCTCCTCGCCAGTCACCCATTCCGTCAGCGTTATCGTCTTTCCGTCAGCCGCGATATCGAAATCGGCAACATTGCCGTCGATCTCAAATTCGCTGTTTCTGTTGCTTTTCTCGCCGTCCCTGTTGTTTCTTCCGCCGCCATCGCGGCCTTGCCCGCGCCCTGCACCATTGTCGTTCGTACCCATTGTCGGCTTCTCCTGATATACCATCCACGTCGGTTGCCCGACCGGCCTGTGCCGCCTTTGGCCGTCAGCCTTGTCTTTTCGGGCGCCTGGCCATCAAGTGCAGCTTGCAATGGGCCGGCTGAAACAGACCTGAACTGCGTTTTAAGCTTCGCTTAAGACTCTCAGGATTGCTTATCCAAAACAGGCGGTTGTGCCGCAGGAAAAAGCACTTTTGCCACCCGCGTGAGGGATTGTTCGCGCTGCCGAAATACATCTTTGCCGTTTACCGGGAAGCGGCATGCATCGAAAATGCCGGCATCCCAACACATATGTCAGACAGGTTTGGCGTTAAGCGGGAGCAAAGCGATGCACTATTACACCCTCGGCAACAGCGGTCTCAAAGTCAGCAGGCTGGCGCTCGGAACCATGACGTTCGGCGAGGACTGGGGCTGGGGCTCGGACGAGGCCACCGCCCGGCATATCTTCGACGCCTATGTGGCGACCGGCGGAAATTTCTTCGACACGGCGGATCTCTACACCAACGGAAAGTCCGAAGAGATGTTGGGACAATTCGTCGAAGATGCGGGGCTGCGCGACAAGGCGGTTATCGCGACGAAGTTCAGCTACGGCGCCGCGCCGGGCAATCCCAATGCCGGCGGCAATGGCCGCAAGAACATCATGCGCGCCGTCGAGGGTTCGCTGAAGCGGCTGCGAACCGACTATATCGACCTCTATTTTCTTCACACCTGGGACCGCCTGACGCCGGCGGATGAGGTGATGCGCACGATGGACGATCTGGTGCGGTCCGGAAAAGTCCGTTACATCGGCCTGTCGGATGTGCCGGCATGGTATGCCTCCGAGGCGCAGACAATAGCGCGGTTGCGGGGCCATGAACCGGTCTCGGCGCTGCAACTGGAATATTCGCTTGCCGAACGGAACATCGAGAATGAATTCGTCGATCTCGGAACCACCCACGGCATGGGTATCATGGTCTGGAGCCCGCTGACATCGGGCCTTCTTTCGGGCAAATACCGTCCGAGCGAGAGCGGAACACCACAGGGTGAGGGCCGCCTGATTACAACCGCAGATTCCGGCAATCCTGCGTTCGACAGATTCACAGAGCGCAATTGGGCCATCGTTGCCGAGCTGGAACGGGTGGCGGGCGAAGTCGGCCGCTCGATGGCACAGGTGGCCGTCAACTGGGTCGCCAACAGGCCCGGGGTTGCAAGTGTCATTGTCGGCGCCACGAAACTTGACCAGCTTGAAGACAATCTCGGGGCGCTGGAATTCGATCTTCCGGCCGAGCTTCGTGAGAGCCTCGATGCGGTCAGCGCAACGGCCAAGGCATTTCCATACACATTCTTTGAGCCGGCGCTGCAGACGATGATTACGGGCGGCACGAGCGTCGGCGCAAAACCGCCCGGTTATCATCGCGACAGAACGTTGGGAGGCCCCCTGCCCGGCGTCGCCACTAGCGAAGCGGACACAGCGCGTTGAGCACCGACCGCAGGGTTGCGCTTGTGACCGGAGCCAATCGGGGTATCGGCCGCGCCATCGCACATGGCCTTTCGAAGCGCGGCGAAATCCGCGTGCTGGCGGCGGCACGCAGCGCGGCCGGCGCGCACGACACCGCCGAAGCGCTCGGTGGCGCAGCTGTCGGCATTGTGCTCGATCTTTCCGATCCGCAAGAGGTCGCGGCGCGCGCAAAGGCGATCGAGGCCGAGCACGGACCGGTCGATATCCTCATCAACAATGCCGGCGTGCTTTACTCGGGCGATGCTTTGAATGTGGACGTCGAAGCGCTCGACATCTCGTTGCGCGTCAACACGATGGCGCCCTTTGCACTGACGCAGGTTTTCGGAGCGGGAATGAAGGCGCGCAATTGGGGTCGGGTCGTCAATGTCTCGTCGGGCTGGGGCTCTTTCAGTGAGGGCCTCGCCGGTCCTGCTGCTTATTCGATTTCCAAGGCAGCGTTGAATGCCGTTACGGTCTCGACGGCGCAAGCGCTTGGGCATCATGTCAAGGTAAACGCGCTTTGCCCGGGCTGGGTCCGTACCCGGATGGGTGGGCAGAGTGCCGACAGGTCGCCGGAAGAGGGCGCCGACACGGCGTTGTGGCTTGCGACACTGCCTGACGACGGCCCGACCGGCGGCTTCTTTCGCGACCGGCAGGCGGTGGAGTGGTGAAACCGCTGAGGCTCGGCTGACGGGATGTCGTCAAGCGACTGGCTAAATGCGCATCCGACAGGCACATTGTGCGTGCGCCCGACATAACTGCCTCTACGCCCGGGCGGCGACCCGCCTTATCACTTCGACTGCGACAATGGCGCCGATGGGCCACATTGCCCAGAATGTGCCCGACCAGGTGAAGAGGTTGATGAGCAGCAGCATCACGGCAATCACGCTCAAGCGGATCATCTGAACAGAGTAACGGCCCGCGGCAAAGAGCGGCGCCGCTTCCAGACCCAGTACCGCCAGCATTGCGAGACCGGGCCATTTGGCCCAAAAGATGCCGGAGGTCGCGATGTTTATGATCAAGAGCACGACCCATATGGTGCCGAGGAGACTGGCGTGGCGTATGACGCGCTCACGCAGTGTTTGCCTGCCGGAGCTTTTTTTCGGGGCAGACGGAGATTGCTTATGCACATCGCCGGATGATGTAGCCGTGACAGTACGGCGCGTCTTGCCGGCCGCCTTACGGCCGAAAATCGCAGTCTCGCCCTCATTGCCAAAGGCGACCCCGTAGACAGGAATGTCCTCTGAGTAGTTTTTCGGCCGCTGTTCGCCGAGATATTCAAAACCCACCGTGAGCTTGGAATGCACCTGGTCGTAGACCTGCCGGGATACCAGAACACCGCCGGGTTCGGCCATCGCCTGCAGGCGGGCTGCAAGGTTGACGCCCTCACCCAGAAGGTCCTCTCCATCAACGATCACATCGCCGAGGTGGATGCCGATGCGAAAGCCAAGGCCGCCATCGCCATCGCGGCCCAGCTCACGCTGGACTTCAATGGCACACTGCACGGCCTCGACCACGGAGGGGAAATCTGCGATCAGGCCGTCGCCCGCGGTGTTGGCAATGCGGCCATTGTGCCGCTCTATAAACCGCGAAAAAACTGAACGCGCGGCGCGCAGCGCCTCAAGCGTTGCCAATTCGTCGGAATTCATGGCGCTGGAGTATCCAGCCGCGTCGGCAGCCAGGATGGTCGTCAGTTTGCGTTCAACGCTGGATTGGGTCGCGTTCATTGTTTCGCCCTGCAGCAATGCGCCTCGTGCCAATATATGGACTGGAGGGCTGGATTAAAAGTGGTGCTGCGCGTCTCAAACCCTGTCGTTGCCGGGGCCTTTCCACATGCCGGGCGTTAGCAAGACCAGCGTCGGTCAGGACCGGAAGCGGCAACGATAACAACACTTAGCTGATCGCTGCAGGACATAATGGCATGACGGTCGCATCTCGACCGAATGACTGCGCAAACCAGCAGTATGCGGCAGTGCAGCATCCGCCATAATCCACAAATGGTTGTTTGCAGTTGACTTTGTGCCGAAGCAACTGCGAACATCCGCACAACAAATTCAACGATCATTCATCCGCGAATGATCAATAAGGAGGGGAAAATGGGTGGTGTGCTGCCACTGATCGGCAAGCGTTTGGGGTTGGGCGTCATTACCCTGCTCGTCGTTTCGATCATTATCTTCGGCGCCGTCGAGCTGCTGCCTGGCGATGTCGCACAACAGGTCCTGGGACAATCAGCGACCGAGGAGACAGTGGCTGCGCTGCGCGAGGAGATGGGTCTCAACCGCCCCGCCTACGTTCGCTACTTCGAATGGCTCGGCAATGCAGTGCAGGGTGATTTCGGGACATCGCTTGCCAACAGGCGGTCCGTTGCCGAGCAACTCGGGCCGCGATTTGCCAATACGCTCTTTCTTGCAGCGCTCGCGGCGATCATCTCGGTTCCGCTGGCAATCGGCCTTGGCGTTCTGGCAGCGCTTTACCGGAATTCGGTTTTCGACCGGGTTGCCAACGCGGTGAGCCTCGTGGCGATCTCGTCGCCGGAGTTTTTTCTCGGTTACATATTGATCGTTTTCTTTGCCGTGCAAAACCAGATGTTTCCGGCGATCTCCAATGTCACGCCCGATATGGAAATGGGCGAGCGAATCTACCGAACCATCCTTCCCGCCGTCACCATGGCGCTTGTGGTCACAGCCTACATGATGCGCATGACGAGGGCAGCGATCATCAACCTGCTCGCATCGCCTTATATCGAAATGGCGCGATTAAAGGGCGTACCCAATTCCAAGGTGATTACCCGGCACGCGCTGCCCAATGCGCTGGCTCCGATCATCAACGTGGTGGCCTTGAACCTCGCCTATCTGATCACCGGTGTGGTGCTTGTCGAGGTGGTTTTCGTCTATCCGGGCGTCGGGCAACTTTTGGTTGACAGTGTGACCAAGCGCGATTTCCCCGTGGTGCAGGCCTGTTGTCTGATCTTTGCCGCAACCTTCATCCTTTTCAATCTGATTGCGGATGTCGGGGCCATTCTGTCCAATCCGCGCCTGCGGCACCCGAAATAAGGATCAGAAAATGCTCACCTTTGTCATCGTCTATTACGTTTTTCTGATCCTCGCCTGCTGTGTCGCAGCCTATTACAAATACCGCACAGCGCTGCTGCTCTTGTTCACGCTGCTTTGTGTGTCGCTGATTTCAGGCCTGCTGTTCGGCGCCGATGTGCTGGTCAATATCACGATCTGCGTGGCGCTTTTGGCTGCGGCTGCCGGGCTATCCTACAGCTTCCGTGAATCGCTCATCCAGGTGTTGCCGCCGGAAGGTGCAAAGCTGATGCGGACAGCGCCGCTGACGGCGTCCTTCGGCTTGTTGGTGATCATAACCTACATCATCGCAGCCGTCTTCGCGCCGCTGATCGCGCCATTTGGCGAATCTGAAGTGGTCGGCTCATCCTTCGCGCCGCCCGACGATGTCATGATCCTGGGCGGCGATCAGCTTGGCCGCGATCTTTTCAGCCGCCTGATCTACGGCGCCCGAAACACGGTCGGCATCGCGCTGATGACAACGGCCATCGCGTTTGTTGTCGGAACCCTGTGCGGCCTCATCGCTGCACAGATGGGCGGCTGGGTCGATCAGGTGCTGGGCCGCATCGTCGATACGTTAATGGCTATCCCGCAGCTCATCTTCGCACTGCTGCTGCTGACCATCGTGGGAACCAGCGTGATCAACCTGACGCTGGTCATCGCGTTGCTCTATTCGCCGCTGATCTTCCGGCTGGCGCGGGCGGTGGCGGGCAATATCGTGGTGATGGACTATATGGAGGCAGCACGATTACGCGGTGAGTCGACGTGGTATCTGATTACCAGGGAGGTTCTGCCCAACATCACCGCGCCGCTTGCTGCGGAGTTCGGCTTGCGCTTCTGCTTCGTCTTCCTCGCGATTTCGGCACTCTCGTTCCTGGGTCTCGGTATTCAGCCGCCCACGGCGGACTGGGGCTCCATGGTGCGCGAAAACGCGACGTTGATTTCATTTGGTGAGATTACGCCTCTCATTCCGGCGGCCGCGATCGCGCTGCTGACGGTGGCGGTGAATTTCGTTGTCGACTGGATGCTTCACATTTCTTCCGGTCTCAAGGAGTAGATAATGAGTGACGAAAAGAAGAGCGTGCTGCTCGAAATCAAGGATCTGAAGATCGAGGGATATTCGGACGAGACCTGGATTGAAATTGTCCATGGTATCGATTTGAAACTGCACCGTGGAGAGGTCATGGGACTGATCGGCGAATCCGGTGCCGGCAAGTCGACCATCGGCCTTGCCGCGATGGGGTTCACGCGCGACGGCTGCCGCATTTCCAATGGAAGCGTGCTGTTTGACGGCATGGACCTGACCACCGCAACACGCGCGGAAAGACGCGCTCTGCGCGGTTCGCGTATCGCCTATGTGGCGCAATCCGCGGCTGCTTCGTTCAATCCGGCCCATAAGCTGATCGACCAGCATACGGAATCGTCGCTGCTCCATAAGGTCAATACGAAGGCGGAAAGCCAGGAAGACGCAATCGAACTCTACCGGCGGCTCCGGCTACCGAACCCGGAGGAAATCGGCTTCCGTTATCCGCATCAGGTGTCGGGCGGCCAATTGCAGCGTGCGATGACCGCAATGGCAATGAGTTGCCGACCCGATCTGATCATTTTCGACGAGCCGACGACCGCGCTTGACGTAACCACACAGATCGAAGTGCTCGCCGCGATCCGCGATATCGTCGACCAGTTCAACACGGCGGCGCTTTATATCACCCACGACCTTGCCGTGGTGGCGCAGATGGCCGACCGCATCAAGGTGCTTCTCAGAGGCGACGAGGTCGAAGAGGCCGAGACCCGCAAGATGCTGGCCGATCCGGAGGAAGATTATACGAAATCCCTATGGGCGGTGCGCAGCTTTCAGCGTGAACAGAAGCCAGAACCACCGGAGAGCGAAACGCCGATTATCTCGGTCAAGAACGTTTCCGCCTCTTACGGACCGGTGCAAGTTCTGGATGGGGTATCCTTTGATATCTATCGCGGACGCACTGTCGCGGTTGTCGGCGAATCGGGGTCTGGCAAGTCGACAACGGCGCGATGTATCACCGGTTTGCTGCCGCCAACACAGGGTGAAATCTTTTATGATGGCCAGCCCCTTCCGGCCAGCTACAAGAGCCGCACCAAGGACCAACTCCGCCAGTGCCAGATGATTTATCAGATGGCTGATACGGCGCTTAACCCGAAGAAGAGCATCGGTGAAATCATCGGACGCCCGCTGCAGTTTTATTCCGGGCTGCGCGGCGCAGACCTGAAAAAACGAGTTGACCAGCTCCTTGACCAGATTGAGCTGGAACCGTCACTCTACTACCATCGGCTTCCGTCGGAACTTTCAGGCGGTCAAAAGCAGCGCGTCGGTATAGCCCGGTCGCTGGCGGCAGAACCGGCTTTCATCATCTGCGACGAGGTGACAAGTGCTCTGGATCAGTTGGTGGCAGAGGGCATTCTGCGGCTTCTCGACCGGCTGCAGAAGGAACTGAATCTTGCCTACATGTTCATCACGCACGACCTTGCGACAGTGCGGTCGATCGCCGATGTCGTGGTTGTCATGAAAGAAGGCAAGGTGGTGGAGATGGGGCCGAAGGACAAGATGTTCAAACCGCCGCACCACGAATACACCGACCTGTTATTGTCATCGGTGCCGGAAATGGATCCGGACTGGCTGACCAATCTTCTTGAACAGCGCGGCGTCGACAATGTCGGCGAGGCAGCGCACGAGAAGAGCGCATAAAAAAACCGGCAGCCTCGAGGCTGCCGGATTTCCTTCTTGTTGAAGCGCCGGATCCAAGCGGACCCGGCGTTTTTTTGTTCTTAGCCGAACCACCAGCGCTGGTAACCGCGGGCGCCGTCCAGCTCCCAGTTGGAGGCAATGAACTCGTCATGCTTGACGTTGTCGCGGCGCGCCATTGTGCGATTGCGGAAGAAGGGAACAACTGTGCCACCATCGTCGCGGCAAAGGAGTTGCATCTCCCGATACATGTCCGCGCGCTTGGTCTCGTCGAGCTCCGACTTGGCCTGGAGAAGCAGCTCGTTGAAGCGCTTGTTCTGCCAACGGCTCTCGTTCCAGGCCGCGTCGTCCTTGTAGGCCAGCGAGAACATGACGTCCGGTGTCGGACGCGCGCCCCACTGCACGAAGACGAACGGCTTGACCAGCCAGACGTTTGACCAGTAGCCGTCATTCGGTTCGCGGACGACTTCGATATCGATGCCTGCGGGTTTCGCCTGTTCGGAGTAGAGCACGCACATATCGACCGCGCCGCTCATCACACTGTCAGCTGCCGAGAGCTGAACGGTTATGTTTCCAAGACCGGATTTTTCCATATGGAACTTGGCCTTGTCAGGATCATAACGGCGCTGCTCAATGTCCGCCCAGTAAGGCAGCGAAGACGCGATCGGATGGTCGTTTCCGATACTGCCGTAGCCGAAAAGGATCTTCTCAATGATCTCTTCACGGTTGATGGCATGTTTGAGCGCCATCCTTACATCCAGATTATCGAACGGCGCTGTGTCGCAGAACATAGGCAGTGTTACATGCGAGCCGCTCGGCACGTCGTCGATGACGATGCCGGGTGCACGCTGCAAAAGCCCAACTGTCTTCAAGTCCACGTCAGTGATTGCATCGATGTCGCCGGTGATCAGTGCCGTCTGGCGTGCATTGGCGTCATTCAGCGCGATCATGTTCACGGCATCGAAGTAAGCGCCTTCGCGGTGCCAGCCATCATGCCTGACAAGTTCGGTGCGAACGCCTGGCTCGTGGTTGACGATCTTGTAAGGGCCAGTTCCGTCGCCGCTCTCCCAGTCGACTCCGCCGTTGCCATCTGACGGCAGGATAACGAGGTGGTAGTCGGACACGAGATATGGCAGATCTGCGTTGCCCGACGACAGGGTGACGACCACCGTATCGTCGCCTTCGCTGCTGATATTTGTGACGTCTGACAACAATGCCTTGGCGGCTGATGTGGTGTTTTCGCCGCGGTGAAAGTTCAAGGAGTCGACCACGTCCTGCGGCGTCATCGCCTTGCCGCTATGGAAGGTGACGCCGGAGGCAAGCTTGAAACGCCATTCCGCAGCGTCAGGTGTGGCTTCCCAGCTTTCCGCGATATCGGGGCCGAGTTCGTTGGTGTTGGTGATTTCGGTCAGGTAGCTGCGGCAGGCATGCGACAGCTGGATCATGTACACACTTTCAGTTGTGCCCGGATCGAGGCTGTCCGCCGTGTTTCCGTCATGAACGCCGACGCGAAACGTGCCGCCCTTTTGCGGCGTCTGCGCAGCGACTTTTGTGGTCCAAAGAGTCGATGCTGCTGCGGCCGTCGCTCCGGTCGCAAGCGCGCCTTCCATGAACCTGCGGCGGTTGAGGCGTTTCTTCTGTGCCGCCTCGATGATTTTCGCCAGCAGCTCTTCAGTTTCTCGATTACTCATAATTTCTCCCGTGAAAAATGTGACTTGGTTTTTATTATTTGACCAACAACCTATCCATCTCACGGGGAAAATCTAGTTTTTTTGCGACGCTTTGATTGTTAACAGCGTAACAGACCTGCCGGGCCGAACGATGACAGAGGCTCAAGCGCGGCGAGCAAATCCACCCGGGAGACCCCCCCGCTGCGATTGGCGGATCGATCTTGCGGCATCGGAATCAGCGGTATTGAGGATACTGTTCTGGTTTTCCTGCGTTTTTTCTATTGCGACCCGACCGGTAATAGCAGCCTTACGTTTTAATTCTTTGAAATCTATACCGCATAACGTGTGCTATCTTTCGGCCATCGATAACATTTTTGTGCAATCCAGCGCTGTTAACCCTGTTGGCCGGTTTCAATAATCAGATGAGCCGACCTTCGGTTTGGGCTGCTTGATGAGCCCAGCCATTGAAGGATGCATCCTACAAATATCGGTATTTACGCGAGGCTCGGCGAAAAGGAATGCGTGCATAAATCAAATTTACACTTTTATCGGGTATAATAATATGTATAATGCAACCTAAGGTAATTCGAAATTCGTTCCCGTCTTCCCCTTGTACCGGGTAAGGTATTTCAGAAGCGCCAAGCATTAATATTTCACGAAATCATTTTTAAAGGCGCGGCGGAAGGTCCTTCTTACGAAGGGCCTTCTGTGTCTTTTGCCAACCGCCGGACGTCGTTCCTGATGGGCCGATTGCTTGCGGTTTGCTCCTTCAGCGCATTTGATCGCGGCCTTCCTCCCGCTTCTGCAATACCTTGTCGATGAGGCCCCATTCCAGCGCCTCCTGGGTCGTCATGAAGCGATCGCGATCAAGCGAAGCTTCGACCTCCTCCAGCGTTCGGCCGCAATGCTCTGCGTAAAGTGAAATCATGCGGCGTTTGGTTTGCTGCATGTCCTCGGCGTGAATGAAAACATCGGAAGCCTGACCCTGAAATCCACCGGACGGTTGGTGGACCAGCATTTTCGCGTTGGGCAATGCCTGCCTGTGCCCGGGCTGGCCGGCCATCAGAAGGAACGATCCCATGGAGTATGCTGTACCCATGCAAAGCGTGTGCACCGGCGCCTGTATGAAATTCATCGTGTCATACATTGCCATACCACTGCTGACGACACCGCCGGGCGAGTTGATATAGAGGTGGATTGGCTTTTTGGGGTTTTCGGCTTCCAAAAACAGGAGTTGCGCGCAGACCAGAGCCGACATTCCGTCATTGACCTCGCCATTAACAAAGACGATCCTTTCCCGCAGAAGCCGCGAATAAATGTCGAAGGATCGTTCGCCGCGTGTCGATTGCTCGACGACCATTGGAACGAGTTGCATCGTTTCGCGCATCGGCGAACTCCTCTTCATCCATCATCGATTGACGAGAGCGCTTCTGGCTTAGATTGAAGCGCTCCAGGTTCAGGCCGCCAACATAAGGCGGTTCAGATTGTTGTTTGCGGCTTTGGGCGGCCGATGCATTCGTGCGTCGGTGCGCTCATGATAGATTCTCAACGTGGTGCCGCCGTCAGCGTTGGCGTCAAGGCAAAAGGTTACGACGCTGTCCAGGAATGGCGGCGCATCTTCCCTGATCCTGTAAGCGATTTCCTCGTTTGGCCGTGAGACAACCGGATCGGCAGATGCGAGGTCGTCGGAGGGCAGCCATTTTTCGCGAAGAGCGCCGATTGACAGTGCTCTCCAGACCTTTTCAGGTGGCGCATCCAATTCATATTCGAACTGCAGGCCCTTTGTCGATTTGCCGGTGTCTACGTCCCTCATTGGTCCATATCCTTCAAGAGATCTTTCAATGCCTCAATGCGGGCTGGCCAGTAATTGCGGTATCCAGCCAGCCATGCCGCAACAACGGCAATGCCTTGCGGGTCCACTTCATAGTTGACGAAGCGGCCGTCACGCTCCTCGCGGATAAGCCGCGCGTTTCGCAAAACCGCCAAGTGTTGCGATATGGCCGGCTGGCTCACCTGCATCCCTTCGCCCAATGCGCTTGCGTTCATGCTGCCGGAGGCAAGCCTCTGGTAAATTGTGCGGCGTGTCGGATCCGCGAGCGCTTTGAAAACGTCATCCTCGATCATGCAAACACATAAGCAGATACTTATGTATTATGCAAGCCCGTTCCAGACCGTCATCGGCATCATCGCCAGGATGCCGTCCCGCGATTGCTTCCGATGCAGGGTCTTGTTCATTGGAAACGGATGGCTGGCAAAACTTATGGCGGGATAGACTTATGGCTGGCCGCTACCGAAAATCCGGCTTTCGGGCTCGAGCGCCATGAGGGCTTGTCTCAGCTTCTTGCTTTGCGCCTCGCTCAGGCCTGTCTGTGGCGGAAAGACAGGCAGCCAGCCCTCGTCCCCGGTTCGCCAGGCTTCGATCTGCTTCAGGGCAGCGCTTAGCGGATAGTCCGCAATGGTGCGGCGAACATCGGCAAGAACACTCTGCAAACGATCTGCCTCGTCGCCTTGCGCCATCAGGGTGGCCCGGGCCAGGGCGGCGGAGGCGTTGAGGGTCGCTGAAATTGCACCCGCACAGCCCTTTTCCAAACCCTCGAGCAAAACAGCCTCGTTCGACGGATAGACATCGAAGTCGTCGAGCGCGCTGACGAATTCCAGTGTCGACACAAAATCGCCGGAGCTGTCCTTGAGGCCCGCGATGGCTGCGCCGAATTGCCTGCGCAAGCGCTTCAGCAGACCAATGCTGATCGGCGTCATCGACATCTGGGGAAAATGATAGAGATAGACCCGCAGGCGATCATCGCCGACGCCCTCTATCAATCGCGCATAGTAGGCATAAAGCCCTTCATCCGAGGGGTTCTTATAGTAAAACGGCGGCAGCACGAGCACATTGTAAAATCCCGCGTCCGTGGCGGCCTTTGTTGCGGCAACCGCGTCCGCAGCGGCACAAGATCCGGTCCCGAAAATAACCTCTTCGGAAGCGAAGCCTGCCTCTGCGAAGACGCCCGGCAGCGCAATGCGGAATTCAAACGGAAGCGAGTTGCCCTCACCTGTCGTGCCAAGCGGCGCTACACCATCGAGACCCTGGTCGAGGTTCCATCGGCAGTAGGCGGCAAGCTTACCGGCATCGGGTTCACCGCTAGCATCCGAAGGTGTAAGCGATGCCGCGTAGATGCCCCTTTTTGCTTTCGCCATGCTCATTCCCCACCGTCTTCATTCCAGATTTATTCCATTCCGCGCCTTGCCAATACTTCGCCGCCAACCGCGGGGAAGGCAACCGAAGCGCTCCGCGCGGTACAAGCCATGCTCAAGGCCACCCCTTCATGCGTTATGAGGCCATGCTATTCAAGCCGCTTGCGTTGATCCCTCCAGATAGGCGCGCAATCCTGACAGGGCGCCGATCCGAAAACATCAAAAACTATGGAGATATTTTATCGATAATCGTTTTTTGATAATCTATAATGTGTTACTACCCCGCTTAGCCGGACGTTGTAACCGAATTTTTCGATGCGCTTCGAAACAGACCCTGAAACACCAGAGACGAATATCATGTCCCTCAGTCAACCGTTATCGCGCGCATCGCTCTCGCAACAGATCAAAGACAGGCTCCTGAGCCGCATTACGAGCGGGACCTTGAAACCAGGCGATCGGCTTATTGAACTCAAGATCGCCGCTGAAATGGAAACCAGTCAGGCGCCGGTTCGCGAAGCGCTCAAGGAACTGGAAGCGATGGGTGTGATCGAGACGCTTCGCAATAAGGGCTCCCGGGTCCGGATGATTACAATGGACGAGATGCGGCAGGCCTACGACGTTCGCGCCGAGCTGGAGGGCTTTGCAAGCGCATTGGCGGCAACGGCTGAGGGCGAAGTCTCGGATCGTCTTTCATCCTGTATCAACAATATGCGGGAAGCTGCGGGCGATGCTGATCTGCTGGCTTTCGCAGACCACGACATGGAGTTTCACCGCACGGTCGTGGACCATTCGGGCAACGCCGTGCTGCTGGAGATATGGGACGCGCTCAGCGTCAAAATGCGCGTCATGCGTTCCGTTGCAGGTGACAGGCGGGACCTTCGTGCACTTGCAATTTCTCACCAGGACATTGTCGACGCGATCGCTTCAGGCGACAGCGATGCCGCACGGATCGCGGCGCGCCGGCACGTGCTCGAGAGTCGGCCCGAACTCGATCTGCAGACCAACGTCACGGAGAATGAGACATGAACGTCCTTTCGGACCGCCGATGCTGAACATCAAAAACCTTAACGTTTTAAACGATTATCGATAATTTAGAGATAGTACGCCTGCCAACAAATGTCATGAGCCTTCAATCGACATCAGCCTATTTCGAAAGGGCCGGCCGGAGAATTGCCTGACCCGGTTGCCTCACTCGATGTGGGGTCTGCCCTAATGCGCTTCTTCCCAGTTGTCGGCTGCCCTTGCGTCGACCATAAGCGGCACCTTCATTGAAATTGCCGGCATGGCGGCGTTTTCCATGACATCGGTGACAACGGGTATTGTCTTGTCGACTTCGTCTTCAGGCACTTCGAAGATTAACTCATCATGTACCTGAAGAAGCATGCGGGCCGCCGAGCCAGCACTTTCAAGCGCCGCATCCATCCGCACCATCGCCCGACGGATGATGTCTGCCGCCGAGCCTTGAATCGGCGCGTTAATCGCGGCACGCTCATTGAAGGCACGCATATGTGGGTTGCTGGTGGAAATGTCGGGATAGTGGGCGCGGCGTCCGAAAATCGTTTCCACGTAGCCGTGGTTGCGGGCAAAGGCTTTGGTCTCATCCATATAATCCTTGATGCCCGGGAAACGCTCGAAATAGGTTTTGATGTATTCGCCTGCTTCCGAGCGTTCTATACCGAGCTGGTTGGCGAGGCCAAAGGCTGAAATGCCATAGATAATGCCGAAATTGATCGCCTTGGCGCGCCGGCGCACTTCCGCCGGCATGCCCTCGACCGGCACGCCGAACATTTCAGATGCAGTCATGGCATGAATGTCCATGCCGTCGGCAAAGGCATGCTTGAGCGCGTCGATATCTGCGACATGGGCAAGAACCCGAAGCTCAATCTGCGAATAGTCGGCTGAAACCAGCTTATGGCCGGGTTCGCAGACAAAGGCGGTGCGAATCTTGCGGCCCTCGGCAGTTCGCACCGGAATGTTCTGCAGGTTGGGATCCGAAGATGAAAGCCGCCCGGTCGTGGTCGCAGCCAATGCGTAGGATGTGTGGACACGATTGGTCTCGGGGTTGATGAACCCCGGCAGGGCGTCGGTGTAGGTGGATTTGAGTTTTGTCAGCTGCCGCCAGTCGACAATCTTGCGCGGCAATTCATGGCCTTCGGCGGCCAGATCCTCCAGCACCTTGGCCGATGTCGACCATTGCCCGGTCTTGGTTTTGGTACCGCCAGGAAGGCCCATCTTTCCAAAGAGGATATCGCCAAGCTGCTTGGGCGAGCCGATGTTGAAACTTTCGCCGGCCAGTTTCTGGATTTCGTCCTCAAGTGCGGCCGCGCCCTGCGCAAAATCGCCTGAAAGGCGCGACAGTATCTGACGGTCGACGCTGATGCCGCGCATTTCCATACGGGCGAGGACCGGCACCATTGGCCGCTCAAGCCGCTCGTAGATGGAAACGAGGCCGTCGGCGGCGAGCCGGGGTTTCAAGACCTGCCACAGGCGCAGGGTAATGTCGGCATCCTCGGCAGCATAGGCGGTTGCGTCTTCGATACCGACAAAGTCGAAAGTAACCGCCGATCTGCCGCTGCCGGCGACATCCTTGTAGGCAATCGGTTTGTGTCCAAGCCACCGGTCGGACAGCGCATCCATGCCTTGTCCACCACGGCCAGCGTCCAGCGCGTAGGAGATCAGCATCGTGTCGTCAAAGGCGGCAACTTCGATGCCGTAACGCCGCATGACGACCCAGTCATACTTCAGGTTCTGCGCCACCTTGAGGATCGACCTGTCTTCGAGGAGCGCCTTCAGTTGCGCGAGGGCATCGTCGACCGGCATCTGGCCATCGGCGATCCCACCTCCGAGAAGATCATCCTTGCCGCTCTTGTGGGCCAGCGGAACATAGCAGGCCTGTACCGGTCCGGCCGCATTGGAACGGGCATCCTGCGGTTGGTAGGCAAGCGAAAAGCCGACGAGTTCAGCCTGCATGGCATCAAGCGACGTCGTTTCCGTATCGAAGGCAACAACGCCTGTTTCCCTTGCTGCAGTGATGAACTGCGCAAGCGCCTCGGCGTCGCGGATACAATGATAACCAGAGCGGTCGATCTTTGCGCCTGCTGCCGCGTCGGCGCGGGCGCTTGCCAGATTACCAGGCGTCCAACCATCGTTCGTCGCGGCTTTTGAAGCCGGCTTCCTATCCGGCCCGTCGCCCCGGTCGAGATCCGGGCCACGCGCCTCGGCCCCCCATTCGACGGACACTTCGGCTGCATCGACGGCAGCCGCATCGGTCTCGGTCGCCTCGGCTATACGGCGTGTCAGCGTGGTAAACTCCATCGCCTTCAAAAAGGCGATCAGTTTAGGCCCATCCTGCGGTTCAAGCATAAAATCTGTCAGCGTATCGGCGACAGGTACGTCGGAGCGCAGTGTAACCAGTTGGCGCGAAAGGCGTGCCTGATCGGCAAACGCAATGAGGTTTTCGCGACGCTTGTTCTGTTTTATTTCGGCTGCTCGATCAAGCAGCGTGTCCAGATCGCCATACTCATCGAGAAGCTGGGCAGCGGTTTTCGGACCGATGCCCGGAACGCCCGGGATGTTGTCGGTGGAATCGCCTGTCAAAGACTGCATGTCGATCATTTTTTCCGGCGGAACACCCCATTTGTCGACGACTTGCGGGGCGGCAATGCGGCTGTCCTTCATGGTGTCGTACATGGTGACATGGTCCGTCACCAACTGCATAAGGTCCTTGTCAGACGATACGATCGTGGTTTGCGCGCCGGCTTGTTCAGCCATCCGGGCGAAGGTCGCGATCAGGTCGTCGGCTTCAAATCCTTCCATCTCGATGCACGGCAGATTGAAGGCGCGTGTGGCCGTGCGGATAAGTCCGAACTGCGGGATCAGGTCTTCGGGCGGCGCATCACGATTGGCCTTGTAGTCGGGATACAATTCGTTCCGGAACGTCTTGGAGGAATGGTCAAAAATGACGGCAAAATGCGTCGGCGTCACACCCGCGGAGGTGTCTCGGGCTTCCGACAAAAGCTTCCACAGCATGTTGCAGAAACCGGACACCGCGCCCACCGGCAAGCCGTCGGACTTGCGTGTCAGAGGCGGTAGTGCGTGATAGGCGCGAAAGATGTAACCCGAGCCGTCGACGAGAAAGAGATGATCGTCCTTGTTCATAGGCCAAGGGATAACGCAGCGTCATCCGCGCGTCCACGGAAATTGCTTTAAACGCAATTGCCCGGGCTTCCGGTGCCGGATCCAGCAAAGCGGCCGTGGAAAATGCTAGACTGCCGGCCGGTCCATACTGCGTTTGGTTGAAAGATAGAGATTGGTTTCGCTGGCAGATATGCCCTCAATCAGACGTATTTCACTCAAGACACTGTCCAGGGCCGAAAGCGTCTCGGTGGCGAGTTCGGCAACAAGGTCCCATTTGCCGTTGGTGGTGTGAATAGCCGTGACCTCGGGCATGCCGCGCAGACGGGCGATGATGCGCTCGGCGCCGCGCCCTTCAATCGACAGAAGCATGATTCCACGAACCGGTTGCTCATAAGAATCGCTACGCAGAATGACGCTGAAGCCAAGGATCTCTCCGGCTTCCTTGAGTTTCTCAATGCGGCTGCGAACGGTTGCGCGGGACACGTTAAGCGCAATGGCGAGGTCGGATATGGCGGCACGGCCGTTGTGGCGAAGCTCCGATATCAGCTTTTGATCTGTTTTGTCCATTATGACTATTTTTTATGCCAAATTGCTCAATATGCAATTCACTTTGATGAATTTGACAGGTTTTTTCCGCCTTAAGACGCAACCATAATGCTTCTCATGAACAACTCGGACGATTGAGACCATGCGAAAATCCGTGGCCCTGATCGGTGCACCTGTGGAATCCGGAGCCAGCCAGCCCGGCTGCCTGATGGGGCCCGACGCGCTGCGGACCGCAGGCATTGTCCCGGTGCTTGACAGTCTCGGCTTTGGCGTGCGCGACTGCGGCAATGCGCACGCCGCGCCGGATGGAAACGTTTCGCATCCGAACCCTGTCATCCGAAACCTCAACGAAACCGTGGGCTGGGCCTGGGCCCTGAACGAATTGGGTACAGAAGCGTTGCGCGATGGCCAACTTCCAGTGTTCCTAGGCGGCGATCACTCCATTTCCATCGGCAGCGTCCCTGCAGTGACGCGCCATGCAATGGAGCAAGGCCACGAACAATTCGTGCTCTGGCTTGATGCCCATCCTGATTTTCATACGCTCGACAGCACGCAAAGCGGCAATTTACATGGAACGCCGGTGGCATACTTTACGGGACAACAAGGCTTCGATGGCGTTTTCCCGCCTTTGCATGCAGCGGTCGCGGCGGACAGTGTCTGCATGTTGGGCATAAGATCGGTCGATGCCAACGAGCATCAGAGCCTGACGCGCGCCGGAATTGCGGTCCACGATATGCGCGCCATCGATGAGCATGGTGTGCCAAAGCTTCTCGGCGATTTCCTCAAACGTGTGAGAGCCATCAACGGCAGGCTTCACGTCAGTCTCGACGTTGATTTTCTCGATCCATCGATTGCGCCGGCTGTGGGCACAACAGTGCCGGGCGGCGCGACCTTCCGCGAAGCGCACCTGGTCATGGAGATGCTCCATGACAGCGACCTCGTCACGTCGCTCGATGTGGTCGAGTTGAACCCGTTCATGGATGAGCGGGGCAGAACGGCAAAGCTTATTGTGGACCTTGTTGCCAGCCTGTTCGGCAAGCGGGTCATGGATCGGCCGACCCGGTCTTACTAGAAGGAGAACGTGATGGTTCAGTTCATCGGCGTTGATAAAATGATCAGACTGGTTCAGGCGACCGGCATAAGTTCGTTTTTGACAGGGCTGGGCGAAGCGATCGAAGAAGACTTTCGCCGCTGGCCGCAGTTTGAGACGTTGCCGCGGATCGCGAGCCACTCAAGCGTTGGCGTGATAGAACTGATGCCAACCAGCGACGGCCAGCAGTACGGATTCAAATATGTCAACGGCCATCCGAAAAACATGAAGGAAGGGCTGCAGACGGTTACCGCATTCGGCGTGCTGTCCGATGTTTCGACGGGATATCCGATCCTGATGAGTGAAATGACACTGCTGACTGCCTTGCGCACGGCGGCCACGTCGGCGATTGCGGCGCGGTATCTTGCCCGCGGCAATTCGAAGTCCATGGCGATTATCGGCAATGGCGCACAATCCGAGTTTCAGGCGGTTGCCTTTGCCGCCATAAACGGCATTGACCAGTTCAGGCTCTATGATGTCGATCCGTCGGCAAGCGAGAAATGCGCCGCAAACCTCTCACAATACGGCTTTGACATCACAATCTGCCGGACAGCGGAGGACGTTGTCTGCGGGGCCGATATCATCACCACGGTTACCGCGGACAAACAGAACGCGACCATACTGACCGACAACATGGCCGGCGAAGGTGTGCACATCAATGCGGTCGGCGGCGACTGCCCGGGGAAGACTGAACTTCATGCCGATATCCTTCACCGATCGAAGATATTCGTGGAGCTGGAAGAGCAAACCCGCATCGAGGGTGAAATCCAACAATTGGCGGCCGACCATCCTGTTACCGAACTGTGGAAAATCATAGCCGGTAATGCAACTGGAAGGGCTGCAGCCAGGGACATCACGCTGTTTGATTCGGTCGGTTTTGCAATCGAGGATTTCTCTGCCTTGCGTTTTGTCCGAGAACAGGCACTAAACCGCGGAATTTTCGGCGAAATCGACCTGATTGCTGATTTACCCGACCCGCGCAATCTCTTTGGCGCTCTAAAGCCTGAAAATCCGGGTTTTCCGGACATCCGGCGACGCAAAGCAGCTGCCTGAAACCCCCACGATTTTAGGGGGTTTGTGCGGTCGATGCCGCAGGCGTAACACAGTCGTGAGCATATTCCTTCGGTTGTGTCCTTGAATTGCCACATTCATCAGACCAAATCACTATCACCGGCAAGCTAATATGCCGATGTCTGGCGAGAGGCATGTCCCCCGCCACGCCGGACATGAGCGGCGACCTCATCCCCCCCTCTCCGGGTCGCCGCTCACATCCCCAACGCCACCGTGTCTATCCCCTCCAGCCACGGTGGCATTTTTTTGCCCGGATTCGCCCCGAAGACGTCCACTTTTCGGATCTCGATCACACCAATGCTCGATTCGCCCGAAGACGTCCACTTTTCGGATCTCGATCACACCAATGCTCGATTTGTCCGAAAACTTCCACTTTTCGGATCTCAATCACACCAATGCTCGATTTGTCCGAAAACCGGTTCCCACTTTTCGGATCTCGATCACACCAATGCTCGATTTGTCCGAAAAACGGTT
>JBCCOK010000043.1:0-46237 GCA_039025395.1 Pseudomonadota bacterium | reverse complement strand
GCCGGTCCTTTCTAAGCTGATGAAGACAATTCGAGAGGAATTCACAATGCTCTTTTTAGTCTTCGTCGCTATTCTCTTTGTAACAATCAGCATTGCAGCTGCGGTCATGCTTGCAACGTCCGCGCGTGCAAGCCAACCCGTCAAATCGAGGAGCCGCCGCCAATTGCGATAGGGAGACATCGCCGAAACTTGGCCATCACGCAAACGAGAGAAGGAATACTAGGCTGATCACATAATACTTGAATTCCATTGAAGCCTAACAATTGAGTCACCATATGCTCTTTTAACGAGGTTGGAGAAGGACTTGATAGTCATACAAAAGATGACGTCACGGAGAAAACGATGATTACAGCGCTGACAGCTTTAGCCGTTTTGATTGCCGCAATGTTCCTCGCCACCATGGGCGCCGCAATTTCCGCGATGCAACGGGAGCGTGCCGAGGCGGAAGCAACAGCGCGCAGCCGAACGAGACGATAGGTCCAATCGGCAGGAATACCCCTGGGACTTTGACCTCCAATTAAGTCCCCACATGATCCGGATGGTCCCCGACCATCCGGATCTTTTTATTCGGAGCCGTCTTGCTGCGGCGCATCCCCATCAGGTTGGGTATCGTTGTCGGATGGATCTTCGCTGCCGTTTTCTTCCTCCGGCTCGCTGATCCGCTCAACGGAGACGACCTTTTCCTCACCCGACGTTGAAAATATCGTCACGCCCTTGGTTGCGCGGCTCGCTATACGGATGCCTGCAACGGGGACGCGAATAAGCTGACCGCCATCCGATACCAGCATGATCTGGTCTTCATTCTCGACCGGGAAAGCCGCCACAAGGGGGCCGATATCAGCCATCTTGCTCGTATCGGTCGCCTTGATGCCCTTGCCGCCGCGGCCGGAAATGCGGAAGTCATAGGAGGAAGACCGCTTGCCGTAGCCCTTCTCTGTGACAGTGAGAACAAACTGCTCGCGCGCCTGCAAATCAAGCGCCCTTTCCTCAGTCAGCATTTCGTCACCCGTTTCCTCATCGCTGTCGTCGGCGCTGATTTCGGCATCATCGGCACGGCTCCACTTGATGTAGGCGCTGCGCTCTGCAGGTGTTGCCTCCACATGCGACAGGATCGTCATTGATATCACCGTGTCGCCGTTGCCAAGCGCAATACCGCGTACGCCGACCGAGTTTCGGCCTGCAAAAACACGCACATCGGTGACCGGAAAGCGAATGCACTGGCCGAGCGCCGTGGTGAGAAGGACATCGTCATTCTCGCTACATGTCTCGACATTGAGAATCTCGTCCTTCTCGTCGTCCAGCTTCATGGCAATCTTGCCGTTGCGGTTGACCTGGACAAAGTCGGAAAGCTTGTTGCGTCGGACCGTTCCGCGCGTTGTCGAGAACATTACATCAAGTTCGCTCCAGCTTTCCTCGTCCTCCGGCAGCGGCATGATCGATGTAATGCGTTCCCCCTGTTCAAGCGGCAGCATGTTAATCAGTGCCTTGCCGCGCGATTGCGGCGAGCCGACCGGGAGGCGCCAGACCTTTTCCTTGTAGACAATGCCGCGAGAGGAGAAAAACAGAACCGGCGTGTGGGTATTGGCGACGAAGAGCCGGGTGACGAAATCCTCGTCCCGGGTTGCCATACCGGCGCGCCCTTTTCCGCCGCGGCGCTGGGCGCGGTAGGTGGCGAGCGCGACACGCTTGATGTAGCCGGAATGGGACACGGTGACGACCATGTCCTCGCGGGCGATGAGATCCTCATCCTCCATATCCGGGCCACCCTCGGTGATCTGCGTGCGGCGCGGTGTGGCAAACTCTTCCCGTACGGCATTGAGCTCGGTCTTGACAATCTCGAGGATGCGGGCGCGGGATCCCAGAATCTCGAGGTAGTCCTTGATCTCTGTGCCTATCTCGTTGAGCTCATCGGCGATTTCGTCGCGGCCAAGGGCTGTCAGGCGCGCTAGCCGCAGTTCCAGAATGGCGCGCGCCTGCTCCTCGGAGAGATTGTATGTGCCATCATCGTTGATCCTGTGACGCGGATCGTCGATAAGTTCGATCAGCGGTGCGACGTCCATTGCGGGCCAGCGCCGTTCCATGAGCTGGCTGCGCGCGGTAGCGGGATCCGGCGCATTGCGGATCAGGGCGATCACTTCGTCGATGTTGGCGACCGCGATCGCAAGCCCTACGAGAACATGGGCGCGCTCGCGCGCCTTGTTGAGAAGAAACTTGGTGCGCCGGCTTATGACCTCCTCTCGGAACGCGACGAAGGCGCGCAGCATGTCCAGCAGGTTCAACTGCTCCGGTTTACCACCGTTGAGCGCCACCATGTTGCAACCGAACGAAGTTTGCAGCGGTGTGAATCGGTAAAGCTGATTGAGAACAACATCGGCGACCGCATCGCGTTTGAGTTCAATCACCACCCGGTAACCTTCACGGTCAGACTCGTCACGGATGTCGGAGATGCCTTCAATCCGCTTGTCGCGGACAAGTTCAGCGATCTTTTCGATCATCGACGCCTTGTTGACCTGATAGGGAATCTCGGAGACAATCAGTGCCTCGCGTTCGCCGCGCATTTCTTCGACGCTGACAACGCCGCGCATGATCACCGAACCGCGCCCGGTTTCATAGGCCGAGCGGATCCCGGACCGGCCAAGGATCAGACCGCCCGTCGGGAAATCGGGGCCCGGAATGATCTGAATCAGGTCCATCAGGTCAATGGACGGATTGTCGATCAGGGCGATGCAGCCGTCGATCACTTCGCCAAGATTGTGCGGCGGAATGTTGGTTGCCATTCCAACGGCGATACCGCCCGCGCCATTGACCAGCAGGTTGGGAAAACGCGCCGGCAGGACGCGCGGCTCTTCCACGGATGCATCGTAGTTTTCCTGGAAATCGACCGTATCCTTGTCGATATCTTCCAGAAGTTCATGGGCAACCTTGGCAAGGCGCGATTCCGTATAGCGCATGGCTGCAGGCGGATCGCCGTCGACGGAGCCGAAATTGCCCTGACCGTCGATCAGCGGCACGCGCATGGAGAAATCCTGCGCCATACGCACCATGGCGTCATAAATCGCCTGGTCGCCATGGGGATGATACTTACCCATAACGTCGCCGATAATGCGCGACGATTTCACATATTTGCGGTTCCAATGAAAACCGCCCTCATGCATGGCGTAGAGGATGCGCCGATGAACCGGTTTCAAGCCGTCGCGGACGTCCGGGAGCGCCCGACTGACGATGACACTCATCGCATAGTCGAGATAGGAGCGCTGCATTTCCTCCATAATGGAGATAGGTTCAATGCCCGACGGATCGGACGGCGGCGTCATCGAATTATCGTGTTCCGACAAATAAAATGCTCATCAATTGGTTTGGAATCATGTGCAATCGTTATAGCCTATCAGGGTTGATAAAGCCAATATTCGGACCTTTAAGAACCCAGTATTTTAAGTCATAAAAACAAAGACTTATAGAACCTTATGCGAGGCGTCACGGACAAATTCAGGAACAATGTGCCACAATCGTCGGACAATCTGTGATTCGCACTCGGAAAGAGCCGGTTTCGTGCACCGTGGAGACCCGTCCCTTGCCGATGAAATATTGCATCAAATGGTTGAAAATGGGGCGTTTTCGTCTCCGTTCCCTACCCATAAAGGGGTCACGCCGGCATGCCCGTTGCGGACCGTCTTGCCATGATTCCCTATGATTCGCTGATACACGCGCTCGTAACGCTCCTCGTTATGCTCGATCCTCCGGGAAACGCACCCATATTCCTCGGCCTGACGGCAAACCTGAACAGGACAGAACGGTTTCAGGTTGCACTGCGAGCATGTGTCATCACGTTTGTCATTCTTGCGGTCTTTGCGGTCGCCGGATCCGGCATATTGTCGACTTTCGGCATATCCATGGCGGCATTTCGCGTTGCCGGCGGACTGCTCCTCTTCTGGATTGCCTTCGAGATGATCTTTGAAAGGCGCCATGAGCGAAAGAAGAAGCACGCGGAGCGTTCCGTCAGCATGGATCAGATCAAGAATATTGCAGTCTTTCCGCTGGCCATCCCGATCCTTGCCGGACCGGGGTCGATCTCCGCAGTTGTCATATTATCTTCGACGTTTTCCCGGCCGATCGAGCGTCTCGAACTGATCGCCGTGCTTTTTGTGGTCGTTGTTGTGCTGTTTGCGGCGTTTGTTGTTGCCAATCGCCTGAAAGAACTGCTCGGCGAAACCGGCACGATCATTCTGACCCGGCTGCTCGGGGTGCTGCTGGCAGCCTTGTCCGTCCAATTCGTGGCGGACGGCGTAAAGGCGCTTGCAGCAAGCTCGTAGGTTCTAGTCTTCGAGACTGACTTCCATCTCCTTGCCGCCAAGGCCGTGAACACTGTCATTGCCGCGAACTGTCACCGTCTTCACATCGTCGGGGATCGAGACGCCCGACAGCGAACGGGTAAATGGCTGTTCGTTCACATGCGGATGAGCAAGCACACGTTCGCCATAGACTGTGCCATCCGGTCCGACAACATCCCAACGATCGGCATAGTGATCCCAGCCCTCGTCATCGTGCAGCAGCGTCACGGAAAACCGCCATGTGCCATTGGATTGCCGTTCGGCCTCGACGCCGACAACTTCAACTTCCCCGGCGGATCCCGAGACAGCAAGCCACATTGAGCAAAGTGCCGCCAAGGCGATCCGCGCTGTGCGCCCAAGGCCATTTCGAAATTCGTTCATGAAAACCTCTCAAATAGCTAAGCCAAGGTTTCCTCTGTTCCGGGCACGTTTTCAAGACGCGCCACCTTCCCGATCTGCGACCGTAATGCAATTCAAGCTCAGAACGGAATCTCGTCATCCATGTCGGATCCGATGGCTGAGCTCTGGCCTCCACCGGATTGATCGGCCATTTCCCGCGGGCTGTCGCTGAAACCGCCACCGCCTTCGCCGCGACCGTCAAGCATGGTCAAGGCGGAATTGTAGCCCTGCAACACCACTTCCGTCGAATACCGATCCTGACCACTCTGATCCTGCCATTTGCGCGTCTGAATCTGTCCTTCGACATAGATCTTCGAACCTTTACGCAGATATTGCTCGGCAATCTTGCACAGACCCTCGTTGAAGATCACAACACGGTGCCACTCCGTGCGCTCCCGCCGTTCGCCTGAGTTGCGATCCCGCCAGCTCTCCGACGTCGCCAGACGCAGATTTGCAATCGGCCGACCATCCTGCGTACGCCGAATTTCCGGGTCAGCGCCCAGATTCCCAACCAAAATCACCTTGTTGACGCTGCCTGCCATGGCTTAAACCCTTCCTGGTCAATGTACTTTCGGCAAATACCGGCTATTCCCGCATCCGCCGCTGACGCTGGCGCGACATTAGACCATCGCGCCCACTCCCGAATGGTTAGAATAAAATATCCACAGGAGCTTTTTGTTCACATTATGTTCTAGTTCGGCTAATGTGCCTTGTCAAACGACTCGGCTTGCGCCATGACGGGAGGCGATGTGGTGTCTGCGTCTCGACTTCCGGCAGGCACGTCCTAAATTGTGGACGGCAATCATCCCACGGACGAGATTATCAACGCGCTTCTGTCGTGACCCGAATGACGGTCTGACATCGGACGGTAACCATGAGCGAACTGAAGACCATTTCCATTCGAGGTGCGCGTGAGCACAACCTAAAGAATGTGGATCTCGATCTGCCGCGCAACACGCTCATCGTAATGACGGGCCTTTCGGGTTCCGGCAAATCATCACTGGCGTTCGATACGATCTATGCCGAAGGCCAGCGCCGTTATGTCGAGAGTCTGTCTGCCTATGCGCGCCAGTTTCTGGAAATGATGCAGAAGCCTGACGTGGATCAGATCGACGGCCTTTCACCGGCGATTTCCATCGAACAGAAAACCACCTCGCGGAATCCGCGTTCAACCGTTGGTACGGTCACCGAAATTTACGACTATCTGCGTTTGCTCTTCGCGCGCGTGGGAATCCCTTACTCGCCAACGACCGGAAAGCCGATCGAGAGCCAAACGGTAAGCCAGATGGTCGACAGAGTCATGGCGCTCGATGAAGGCACGCGGCTCTACATTCTCGCGCCGCTGGTGCGCGGCCGAAAGGGAGAATACCGCAAGGAACTCGCCGACCTGATGAAACAGGGGTTCCAGCGCGTCAAGGTTGACGGTGAGTACTACGAGATCGCCGACGTCCCGCCACTGGACAAGAAATACAAACACGACATCGACGTCGTCGTCGACCGGGTCGTTGTGCGCGATGATCTTTCGACCCGGCTGGCCGACAGCCTCGAAACCTGCCTAAGGCTGGCTGATGGGCTCGCTGTCGCGGAAATGGCGGATCGTCCGTTGCCGGACGATGCGACTGCCGGCGGGAGCGCCAACAAGTCAAAGAACGAAACGCATGAGCGCCTAGTATTTTCCGAGAAGTTTTCCTGCCCGGTTTCCGGGTTTACCATATCGGAAATCGAGCCGCGGCTGTTTTCCTTTAACAACCCATTCGGCGCGTGCCCAACTTGCGACGGGTTGGGGACACAGCAAAAAATCGATCCGGCACTCATCATTCCTGAACCGGGCCGCACCCTGCGCGACGGCGCGATCGCGCCATGGGCAAAGTCGAGTTCGCCTTACTACCGTCAGACGCTTGACGCGCTTGGGCGCCATTTCGGTTTCAAGCTGGGCGACCGCTGGAATGAGTTGCCGCAGAAGGCGCGGGACGCCATCCTCAATGGCACGGATGACAGGATCGAGTTCCACTACGATGACGGATTGCGGTCCTACAAGACGGCGAAGAATTTTGAAGGCATCATTCCCAATCTCGAACGCCGGTGGAAAGAGACCGACTCATCATGGGCGCGCGAGGAAATTGAGCGTTTCATGGCGGCAGCACCCTGCCCGACTTGCAATGGCTACCGGCTGAAACCGGAAGCCTTGGCGGTCAAGATCGACGGCCTTCATATCGGCAACGTCACCGAAATGTCGATCCGCGAAGCCGCCGCATGGTTTTCGGACCTGCCAGCGCGGCTGACCGACAAGCAAAATGAAATCGCAGGAAGGATCTTCAAGGAGATCAGGGACCGTCTCAAATTCCTCAATGATGTCGGATTGGACTACTTGACGTTGTCGCGCAACTCGGGAACGCTCTCGGGCGGCGAAAGCCAGCGCATACGCCTGGCATCGCAGATCGGTTCCGGCCTGACAGGTGTGCTTTATGTGCTGGACGAACCGTCAATCGGTTTGCATCAGCGGGATAATGCGCGCCTTCTCGACACGCTGAAACATCTGCGTGACATCGGGAACACCGTCATCGTCGTTGAACATGACGAGGATGCAATCCGCACGGCCGATCATGTGGTCGATATCGGGCCTGCGGCCGGCATTCACGGCGGTGAAATCATCGCCCAGGGCACACCCCAGGACATCATGACTTCAGCGAAATCGCTGACTGGCCAATATCTCTCCGGGGTGCAGGAAGTGGCAATCCCGACAGAACGGCGGGCGATCGACAAGAAGCGGCAGATAAAGGTTGTCGGCGCAAAGGCCAACAATCTCAAGAACATCACTGCGAGCATTCCATTGGGTGTCTTTACGGCGGTTACCGGTGTTTCGGGAGGAGGCAAATCGACCTTCCTCATCGAGACGCTCTATAAGGCAGCCGCCAGACGTGTCATGGGCGCTCGGGACAATCCGGCGGTGCACGACAATATCGAAGGCCTGCAGCACATCGACAAGGTTATTGATATAGACCAGTCACCGATCGGCCGTACACCGCGTTCCAATCCGGCGACCTACACGGGAGCATTTACGCCGATACGCGACTGGTTTTCAGGATTGCCGGAGGCAAAGGCGCGCGGATACCAGCCGGGACGGTTTTCATTCAACGTCAAAGGCGGGCGATGCGAGGCCTGCCAGGGCGATGGCGTGATCAAGATCGAAATGCACTTCCTTCCAGATGTCTATGTGACCTGCGACGTTTGCCATGGCAAACGCTACAACCGCGAAACACTGGAAGTGACCTTCAAAGGAAAATCAATCGCGGATGTTCTCGACATGACGGTCGAGGAAGGATGCGAATTCTTTTCCGCCGTACCGGTGGTCAGGGACAAGCTGTCCACGCTCAACCGCGTTGGCCTCGGCTACATCAAGATCGGCCAGCAGGCGACGACGCTTTCCGGCGGAGAAGCGCAACGGGTGAAACTGGCCAAGGAACTGTCCAAACGATCCACAGGACGCACCCTTTATATCCTCGATGAGCCGACCACAGGCCTGCACTTCCACGATGTTGCAAAGTTGCTCGATGTGCTGCACGAAATCGTCGATCAGGGCAATTCGGTCGTCGTCATCGAGCACAATCTGGAAGTAATCAAGACCGCCGATTATATCATCGATCTTGGTCCGGAGGGCGGTGACGGCGGCGGCGAAATCGTCGCGACGGGAACGCCAGAGGAGGTCGTCGGCGAAAAGCGGTCTTATACCGGGCAGTTTCTCAAGGACCTCATCGAGAGGCGGCCGAGCCGCAAAGTGGAAGCGGCCGAATAGGAACGCGTTCAGGAGGCGTTTTTGGCAGAACAGAGGACAATCCGAACGGGGATAGGCGGATGGACCTATAAGCCTTGGCGCGGCGTTTTCTATCCCAAGGGTCTGCGCCAAAAGGATGAACTGAACTACGCGAGCCGTCAGCTTAGAACCATCGAAATCAACGGCACCTATTACGGCACCCAGAAGCCGGAGGCCTTTGCGAAATGGGCTGCAGAGGTTCCGGATGGTTTCATATTCTCCGTGAAAGGAAATCGCTTCGTCACCAACCGCAAAGTTCTGACGGACGGAGCGGAGTCGATGGAACGGTTTCTGAATTCCGGCCTCTCCGAACTCGGCGACCGTCTCGGCCCGATCCTGTGGCAGTTCGCGCCGACGAAGAAGTTCGACCCTGAAGACTTTGCCGCCTTTCTTGCGATGCTGCCCGGTTCGATTGACGGCCTGAAGCTACGCCATGCGCTTGAAGTCCGGCATGAAAGCTTTTGTTGCCCGGAATTCGTGGCGCTGGCAGCCGCTCAGGATACGGCGATCGTTTTTGCGGACCATGCAATGTATCCGCAGATCGCGGACATTACGGCGTCTTTCGTCTACGCGCGGCTTCAAAAGGGACAGGACAAGAATTCAGACTGCTATCCGAAAAAGGATCTCGGTCGCTGGGCGGAATGCGCAAGCCTTTGGTCGGAAGGCGGCGCCCCGGAAGGGCTGTCTTACGCGGATCCGGGCCGAAAGCAGGACAAAAAGCCGCGTGACGTATTCGTCTACTTTATACACGAGGGCAAGGTTCGCGCGCCAAGCGGTGCCAAGGCGCTTCAGTCGCTCTGTGGCTAAATCGATCCAGGCGCGGGAACATGCAGCGCCAAATCATCGGCGGTGAGGCCCGGTCCGGCGCGGCGCGCAGCAAGAGCATGGAAATAGACGGCAGCCGAAGCAGCCTCAAACGGCGGTACGCCCTGAACGAGAAGCGCGCCGGCAATCCCTGCCAGACAATCACCGGATCCGGCCGTCGCAAGCCACGGCGGTGCGTTGGCGTTGATGACCGCGCGTCCGTCGGGCGCGGCAACCACCGTATCCGCACCCTTGTACACAACAATGCCGTTGGCGCGCTCTGCCGCAATGCGTGCGCGATCGACCTTGGAAAGGTCATGCTTCTGCTCCAGGTCGGGAAAGAGCCGTTTGAACTCGCCCTCGTGCGGGGTCAAAATCAGGCGTGTTTCGCCGCCCTTGAAACTTGAAAACAAATGATCCGGATGATCTGAGAAGGCGGTAATTCCATCGGCATCCAATACCAGTTGTCTTTTCGCTCGTGCGATGCGCGTCACGAACTGCCTTGCCTTGTCGCCTACGCCGAAACCGGGGCCCAGAACAAAGCCGTTGAAACGCTTGTCGGCAAGCAGATCATCGAGCGCCTTTAGGTCATCGATGCTGCGCAGCATCACCGCACTGAGGTGAGAGGCATTGATAAAGGCGGCAGACGCCGGGGTCAGAACGGTGACAAGTCCGGCCCCGGAGCGAAGCGCCGATTGCGCCGCGAGACGTGCCGCTCCCGTATGGGAATGTCCGCCGCTGAATACACCGAGGTGACCGCGCATGTATTTGTGACCTGATGGGGTAAGTTCCGGAAGGCTGGCTGACCAGATACAAGGTTCATTCCGCCATAGGTTTTCAGAGTGTGAGTCAATGACACGTTGAGGAATTCCAATGTCGATCAACTCCAGTGCTCCGCAATGGTCTGCGCCAGGAAAAAGAAAATGGCCGGGTTTGTAGGCAGCAAATGTGACCGTATGGGCTGCCTTAAGCGCGATGCCTTCAATCCGGCCTGATCTGCCGTTGATCCCTGAGGGCAGATCTGCCGCTACCACCGGCAACCCCGAGTCAAGAACAACCTCCATGGCAGCCGCGGCTGCGCCTTGGATCGGCCGGTCTAGTCCAGCGCCGAACAGCGCGTCCACGATAACCGTTCCCCGATTAGCGACCAGATCCGAAATCGGTTCAACGGCAGCACCCCAATCGGCGTATGCGCGGGCTGCATCGCCTTTCAAACCCTTCGGCTCAGACAGCGAAAACAACTTCGCCGGCATGCCTGCTGCGCGAAGGAACCGCGCCGCGACATAGCCGTCGCCTCCATTGTTGCCCGGCCCGCACAGGATGACGGCGCTTTCGGCCTGTGGATAGTTTTTCAGGACACAGGCAGAGATCGCCGAACCGGCCGTTTGCATAAGACCGTAACCATCGATGCCCGATCCGATTGCAGCAGCATCGACCTCGCCCATGGCGGCGGGCGTCAGAATGATCTGTTTGCGGCGCGTATCCAAACGGCAGCCTCTTCGTCACACGGGTTGCTTTGCTTATCCGCCACGATCATAAGTAGGAAGACCAATTTCGGAATAGCCAAGCGAGCAAAATACTGCATATTTGATGTGCATTTGCATAATTCATAGTCAATTCGCCGCGACTAATTTTTGGGCAATGCCACGGCAGCTTTGGCTTGGTTGTGGTCCGTGAGCCCACTTTGCAGGGCAATTCAGGCGATGCCGACGCCCAATCCACCAACCCGGTACAAATATTTTGGCGCTGACGTCAGATTGGCATGACATATGCATTTGCGGGGGTATGTGAACGCACGTTCCCATGGGGGACCCTAACACTCATTCACTGGATCCAGCAGCGGGAATTTTTCCAATGAAAAAAATCGAAGCCATCATAAAACCTTTCAAGCTCGATGAGGTGAAGGAAGCCCTCCAGGAAGTCGGTCTGCAGGGCATCACCGTCACGGAAGCAAAAGGTTTTGGAAGGCAGAAGGGTCATACCGAGCTTTACCGCGGCGCGGAGTACGTCGTCGATTTTTTGCCGAAGGTGAAAGTCGAAGTGGTTCTCTCCGACGAAACCGTCGATGCGGCAATCGAGGCCATACGAAATGCAGCTCAGACCGGCCGCATTGGTGACGGGAAGATATTCGTTTCCAACGTGGAAGAAGTGATCCGCATCCGCACCGGGGAAACCGGGGCGGATGCGATCTGATTGGCGCAGACCAATCGAAAGCTTTGCATCAACAAACAGAAAACCAGGAAAGATACATGACAAGTGCTTCTGACATTCTCAAGCAAATCAAAGACAATGATATCAAGTTCGTTGATCTGCGCTTTACCGATCCACGCGGAAAAATGCAGCATGTGACAATGGACGCAGCCATTGTCGATGATGACATGTTTGCTGACGGTGTGATGTTCGACGGATCGTCGATCGCCGGCTGGAAAGCGATCAACGAATCCGACATGGTTCTCATGCCCGACACCGCGACAGGCCATACGGATCCTTTCTTTGCACAGGCGACACTTGCCATCATGTGCGACATTCTCGATCCGATCTCAGGCGAGCCCTATAATCGCGATCCGCGCGGCACAGCTAAGAAGGCCGAGGCCTATCTGCAGGCTTCGGGTATCGGCGACACGGTCTATGTGGGGCCGGAAGCGGAGTTTTTCGTGTTCGATGACGTCCGTTTCAATACGGACCCGTACAACACCGGCTTCATGCTCGACAGCACCGAGCTGCCGTCCAATACGGGCTCGGAATATGAGGTTGGCAACCTCGGTCACCGTCCGCGTACGAAGGGCGGCTACTTTCCCGTACCGCCGGTTGACAGCGCGCAGGACATGCGTTCCGAAATGCTCACAGTCATGGCCGAAATGGGGCTGACGGTTGAAAAACATCACCACGAGGTGGGAGCTGCACAGCACGAGCTCGGCATGAAGTTCGACACACTGACCCGCAATGCCGACAAGCTGCAGATCTACAAATATGTCGTCCAGCAAGTCGCCAACGCCTATGGAAAAACTGCGACCTTCATGCCGAAGCCTGTCTATGGCGACAACGGAACCGGCATGCACGTGCACCAGTCCATTTGGAAGGGCGACAAGCCGGCATTCGCAGGCGACGAGTATGCCGGACTGTCGGAAGCCTGCCTCTACTACATCGGCGGTGTCATCAAACATGCCAAGGCGCTGAATGCGTTGACCAACCCGTCGACGAATTCCTACAAGCGGCTGGTACCGGGTTACGAGGCGCCGGTTCTTCTGGCCTACTCAGCACGCAACCGTTCGGCGTCTTGCCGCATCCCATTCGGTTCGTCGCCAAAAGCGAAGCGCGTTGAAGTCCGTTTCCCCGATCCATCTGCCAATCCCTATCTGGCCTTTGCAGGCATGCTCATGGCCGGTCTTGACGGGATCAAAAACAAGATCCATCCGGGCGATGCAATGGACAAGGACCTTTACGATCTTCCGCCGCAGGAACTCGAAGAGATCCCGACCGTTTCCTCGTCGCTTCGTGAAGCGGTGGAAACGCTGGACGCCGATCGCGAATTCCTTACCGCCGGCGGCGTGTTTTCCGACGATCAGCTCGACGGTTATATTGAGTTGAAGATGGAAGAGGTCATCCGGTTCGAACACACGCCGCACCCGGTCGAGTTCGATATGTACTATTCCGTTTAGGTCATAGCGATCTAAGCTTGGAAGCCGGGCAGGATTGCCCGGCTTTTTTGTTCGGCTGTTCCCACAAAATGGTCAGCTGGCAATCGCCAGCATCCAGTTGATCGTGTCGCGCCAATCGATCATGCGGATCGGCGTGCCATGTGTGCCGCCGTTGAAAAGAATGAACCGGATCGGGTACTGGCCATCGGATCCGTTGCGGATACTGCGGTAAAAAGCATGCTGGTCCTGCCAGTCATAAACCGTGTCATTGCTTCCATGTGCAAAGAGCACCGGTACACGGTTTTGATAAGCCTTGCTGGACCTGTACGATCCGCCGGCAGAGCCGCCAAGAACAACGATGCCGCCAAGCCGTGGCGCGATCCGCGCGTCGTTGCCGCCGGCCCAGCAGAGCAGACTGCCCATTGACCCGCAAGCCAGGATCACCGGCGCGTCCGGTGCCACATGGCTCAAATGATTCACCAGAACGCTGAGGTGCTCGAGGCCGGTCGCATCGAAACTTGGAATTGTCGGCGTGTAGTAGACGCCACCATTTCTGACCGCGAGATTCTTTAAGCGGTTAAAGTTCCCGCCGAATGTCCAGTCGTTGATACCGAGACGCTTGTCCCCTCCCCGGCCATGGATGAAGATCACCACGAAACGGGCGTCTGCGGCGCGACCAACCTCCATAGCCTCAACCTGCATCGCCCCGCTCGTCAGCGATAGCGGACGCTGTTGGCCCCTTGGCTTGAACGAGACGTAGTTGTTCTTGACCCGGCGTTCGGCGACTTGATCCCGCCGGTCGATATCACGCGCTTCGCGGTAATCGACTTTCACGAATGCACCGCCGTCGCGTGTTTCGATAATACCGGGGTAGCTGAACAGACGGTTCTTATACGGCTGAAGTTCGATCAATTCGCCGGACTGGGAGAGAGTTACGGCACTCACAGTGGCAATAAAGACGACGAGGACGAACAGAATGGGCCGCAAGATCATATGCAATACTCAGCCTTCTACAGTTTTTTGCTTATGGACTTTTGTGGTTATCCATATGATTTCGCTGACAATAGATGACAGCACGTGATTCTTCCACTAATGTAAAGGAGCCTGCCGGTATCCAAGCGATATCGGAAATCGTCTGCGGGAGAGAGTGCAAGGCTGAAAGGCCTGCGCCGCCGAAGGGGAAAATGCCCATAATCTCTCAGGCAAACGGACCGTGGATCGATTGGCGCTCTGGAAAGTCGGAACACTTGTTCCGCGCCGAAGGTGTAAGCGTTTCCGAAACCGTTTCGGTGGCGCAAGTCTCTCAGGCTTCAGACAGAGGGGCGTATCATCCGCTCGAGGGAGCGGATGAGCGCAACTGTGTTTGGAGATGTGATGGCGAAGCAACTACCCCTGAAAGCATTGCATGAGGAAGCCGATGCACGCTTTGGCGTGTTCGCAGGCTACGACATGCCGATCAACTATCCGCTGGGCGTGATGAAGGAGCACCTTCATACCCGCGATGCGGCAGGATTGTTCGATATATCGCATATGGCCCATATCGAAGTCAGCGGAAGCGAGGCGGCTGATCTGATTTCACGCGCCTGTCCCTATGTGGCTTCGAAGCAGTCAAAGGGTACCGCGCGCTATACTTACATGCTCAACGAAAAGGCCGGGATGATAGACGATCTCATTGTCAGCCGGCTGGACGATGAGCGGTTCCTGGTTGTGGCGAACGGAGCGTGTGCCGAAAAGGACCTTCAGCATCTGCAAACAATATCTTCGGACTTCAATGCCTCCGTCCGTCTTATCCCACGGGTTTTTCTGGCACTGCAGGGCCCGAAAGCGGCTGCGGTTATCGGCAGGATTTTTCCCGGATGCGATTCCCTTCCGTTCATGACCGTTGCGGAACACGAGGACGGTACAGTCCTGTCACGGTCGGGCTATACCGGAGAAGATGGGTTCGAGATCGGTCTGGACCTCGCGACAGCTGCAGATTTTGCCCGCAATCTTGTTGCCGATGAACAGGTTGAGTGGATCGGGCTTGCCGCGCGCGACAGCCTGCGCATCGAGGCGGGACTGCCGCTTTACGGTCAGGACATGGATGAAGACACGGACCCTCTTACCGCCGGCCTGCTATGGGCAGTACCGCACGAACTGCGCAACGCAGGGGGCTTTATCGGCGCGAACGCCTTAAGTGAGATTGTGTCGAACGGTCCCATCCAGAAACGCGCCGGTTTGGTGCCTGAGGGTCGTGCTCCTGTGCGCAGCGGGTCCGTACTGTTTGATGCCGAGAACGATCAGGCAAGAGAAATTGGGGTGGTGACCTCGGGCGGATACGGCCCGACCTGCGGACATCCGATTGCAATCGGCCGCATCCTCCAATCGGCCGGCTCAATTGGCGATGTTGTCTATGCGGATGTTCGGAACAAGCGGCATGCGTGTCGTATCGAGAAACTTCCGTTTGTTCCCAGAAATTATTATCGAGGAGACTAAGGATGGCCACGACTTACTATACGGAAGATCACGAGTGGATTCGCATTGATGGTAACGAGGCCATTGTCGGTATTACCGATCATGCACAGGAACAACTGGGCGACATTGTCTTTGTCGAATTGCCGGAAACAGGCAGCAAAGTATCAAAAGGCGATGCTGCAATTGTCGTTGAGTCCGTCAAGGCCGCATCGGATGTCTACATTCCGGTAGACGGCGAGATCACTGCTGCAAACGAAGCGCTTGAAGGCGAACCCGGAATCATCAACACATCGGCACAGAGCGATGGATGGCTGGTCAAAATGCGCCTCGATGACGCGTCGCAGCTTGAAGGCCTCATGGACGAAGCCGCCTACAAAGCAATGATCAGCTAGCGGAGATTGTTATGACAGCCCACGATTACAAGGCAGAAGCCGGCGGCGACGCGAACGTCCGGAGTTTTGCAGCTCGGCATATCGGACCGGGCGCGGCTGATGTGCGCGCGATGTTGGCGGCAATCGGAGTGCCGTCCGTCGAAACGCTGATCAGTCAAACGGTGCCGAAAGCGATACGCTTCGAACACATGCTTGGCCTTCCCCCGGCGCTGGACGAGCAGGATGCGCTGGCTGAATTGAAGGCGAAAATCGACCTTAATGTGGAAGCACGGTCCTTCATCGGACAGGGCTACTACGGCTGTCGCGTACCAGCCGTGATCCAACGGAACATGTTTGAGAATCCGGCATGGTATACGGCCTATACACCCTATCAACCGGAGATCAGTCAGGGCCGGCTGGAGATGCTGTTCAATTTCCAGACCCTTGTGAGCGAATTGACCGGACTACCGGTTGCCAATGCGTCCTTGCTGGACGAGGCAACAGCCGTGGCGGAAGCTGCGGGAATTGCCTGCCGGCATCACCGGATGAAAAGAAATTCGATTGCGATCGCCAACCAGATCCATCCGCAATCGCGTGCAGTGCTGGAAACCAGAATGGACCCCCTTGGCATTCGCATAGAGGATGGCGAGCCGGGCGACGATACCGCTGCGGTCGTTTTTTCATGGCCAAACACGCTTGGCGGCTTCGAGGACCCGGCCGATATTGTCTCCGCGGCGAAGGAGGCGGGCGCGCTGGTGATCGTCATTGCCGACCCGCTGGCATTGACACTGCTTCAACCCCCCGGTGAATGGGGTGCAGACATGGTTGTCGGCTCCATGCAACGTTTCGGCGTTCCGATGGGATATGGGGGGCCGCATGCGGCCTATATCGGCGTGAAGGAGAACCTGACAAGGCTCATGCCCGGACGGCTGGTCGGTGAATCGGTTGACGCAAACGGCAACCGGGCATTTCGACTGGCCCTGCAAACCAGGGAACAACACATCCGACGCGACAAGGCGACCTCGAACATTTGCACCGCACAGGCGCTTCTGGCGAATATGTCCGCGGCTTACGCACTGTGGCACGGACCGGACGGGCTTCGCGCGATCGCTGAGCGCACCGCAGGATTTGCGACGCGCTTCGCAGCCAGCGTCAAATCAGCCGGCCTCGAGCCGTGTTACGGCCAGTTCTTCGACACAGTTGCGGTTCGCCTCGACGGCAAGGCAGCCGCAATCGCCAAAGCAGCGGAAGACAAGGGCTACCTCTTGCGGATCGTTGACGCAGATACGGTCTGTGTTGCTTTCGACGAGACTGTTGTCGAAGCCGATCTGGAGGCGTTATGCGGTCTGTTCGGAGCGTCTGCATCGTTGCAAACGAAAGGCAACCGCCTGCCACCGCAGCAGCGAACCAAACCGTTCCTGACGCAGGAGATCTTCCGTTCCATCAAGTCAGAAACCGATATGATGCGGTATCTGCGGGTCCTTGCTGACAAAGACCTTGCGCTCGACCGCGCGATGATCCCTCTCGGATCCTGCACGATGAAGCTCAATGCCGCGGCGGAGTTGATGCCGGTGAGTTGGCAAAAGATCGCAAATATTCACCCATTTGCTCCGGAAGCGCACACGCGCGGGTACCGGGAAATGATCAGTGATCTTGAGCGGTGGCTGTGCGAAATTACAGGGTTTTCAGCAGTCAGCCTTCAACCCAATGCCGGCAGTCAAGGCGAATTCGCGGGATTGACCGCCATCCGCCGCTACCACACCTCGCGCAATGAAGGCCATCGCGATGTTTGCCTGATCCCCGCATCTGCCCATGGCACAAACCCAGCGAGCGCTTCGATGACGGGGCTTCGTATCGTCGTCGTCAATTGCACCGATGAGGGCGATGTCGATCTGGATGATTTGCGGTCAAAAGCAGAGCAGCATAGTGCCGACCTTGCCGCCCTCATGGTTACCTACCCGTCAACCCACGGTGTCTTTGAAGAAAATATCAAAGACATCTGCGCCATCATTCATGAACACGGCGGCCAGGTCTATTTCGACGGCGCAAACCTCAATGCGATGGTGGGACTTGCAAGGCCCTGCGATATTGGAGCCGATGTCTGTCACATGAACCTGCACAAGACGTTCTGCATTCCCCATGGCGGCGGCGGACCGGGCGTCGGTCCCATCGGTGTAGCGGAACACCTCGTGCCATTTGTGCCCGGCAACCCGCTGGAAGAGCAAAGTGGCGCTGTCTCGGCCTCAGCATTCGGAAGCGCATCGATCCTGCCGATTTCCTGGATGTACATCCGCATGATGGGCGCCGAAGGCCTGAAGGCAGCATCACAGATCGCGATCCTTTCAGCCAATTATCTGGCGGCAAGGTTGGAAACCAAATATGAAATTCTCTATCGCGGTTCGAAAGGACGCGTGGCCCATGAATGCATCATCGATACGCGACCGTTCAAGGAGAGCGCCGGGATCGGTGTCGAAGACATCGCCAAACGGTTGATCGATTACGGGTTTCATGCGCCGACGATGTCATGGCCCGTGGCCGGGACGCTCATGGTCGAGCCAACGGAATCGGAGCCCAAAGCAGAGATCGACAGGTTTTGCGAAACCATGCTTTCGATACGCGAAGAAATCACGCGCATTGAAGACGGCGAGTGGAGCCGGGACGAAAACCCTTTGGTCATGGCACCGCACACCGCTGAGAGCGCAATCGCCGGCAACTGGGATCGCAGTTATGATGCCCGGGTTGCAGTTGCGCCTGCGGGTCCAACGCAACTCGTGTCCAAATATTGGCCGCCGGTTGCGCGCGTCGACAATGTCTATGGCGACCGGAATCTGGTTTGCACCTGTCCCCCGATTGAACAGCTGGCAAGCTGAAAACCTTGTTTCGATCAGGTGTCAGCGGACGTGGTCAGCCGCTTCTGGGACTATCAAGAAGGGAAAGAACGATGCCGGCGGCGGTTTCCGCCGGTTGCAGGTCCGTGTCCATCGCTTCGCGCACACGATCAAAGTCGACAAGCATTTGCCGGCGCTCGGCGGTATTTTTGAGAAGGCGTTCAAGCCGGCGGGCGATAAGCCCAGGCCTGACGCTTTCATTGATGTATTCATTGACGACCGGATAGTCGGCAATGAGATTTGGCAGCGCCGCTGTCCATGTTGTCACCATGCCCATGAAGAGCTTTGACAGGCCATCGAGCTTGTATACGGAGACACAGGGCACACCTGCCAGCGACAGCTCCAAAAGCACCGTTCCGGATGCCGCAAGCGCAGCATTTGCATTGGCGACCGCATCCCACTTTTCATCAGACGATGTTGCGATCTCCATCGGAATCGTCCAGCCGGAGGTTGCTGAGCGGATTTGCTGCTCCAGCCGAGGAAGGGTTTGAAGATGGAAACGAACCTCCGGCATCCGCTCCGCCAGCTGGTGAGCCGCTTTTCCGATATCCGGGAGCAGGCGCTTGATTTCTCCCCTCCGTGAACCCGGCAAAAGAAGGCATAATGGCGGTTGGCCATTTCCGTCACCGGTGCTTTCAAACGTTGTTCGCAGCTGCGCCTGCTTTGCAGTGGCATCCCGCAATTGCGGTGTTGAGACCAGATGGTGACCGACATAGGTCAAGGGCGGTCCGCCGAGCGCCGACACGATATCCGCCTCAAAGGGCAAGATAGAAAGGATGTGGTCGACATAGGCTGTCATCTGTTTTGCGCGCTGCGGCCGCCAGGCCCAAAGCGTCGGACACACGTAATTCACCACGGGTATGCCGGGTCGTTGTTTACGGACCCGGCGCGCTACGCGATGGCTGAATTCGGGGCTGTCAATGATGACAAGCACATCCGGGTCCGCCGCAACAATGGCCTTTGTTGCCTTGCCGATATGCGAAAGCAGTTTTGGAAGCTGCGCCACAATCGCGCTGATACCGACAATGGAAAGGTCGCGATAGTCGAACAGGGAGCGCAGTCCCTGTGCGGCCATCGCTTCGCCACCGACACCGACCAATGCGACGTCCCGGTCGTGACTTTGCGCTTTAATGGACGAAATAAGGTCAGCGCCCAGCACATCGCCGGACGGCTCGCCTGCGATGATTGCCAGTTTCAACGGTTCCGTTGCCGCGCTCATGATAAACCGGCTGTGATGTCGGTTGCGACCTCGTCCCGATCGATTCCGAATACAAAGAGGCCCAGCCTGTCAGCTTCGAGGACCACTTGTTCCCGATCGAGGATCAACGACCGGCCGGCATCAAGCGCGATACCCGAAAGGCCAGCACGATGCGCATTGATGACCGTAGCAGGACCTATGGAAGGAAGATCGACGCGCTCGTCCTGCTGGGGCTTGCAAAGCTTCACCAGCGCGCCTCTTTTGCGCTGGGAAATACGACCCTCTTGCTTGAGTTGGGCAACACGATCCAACATGCTGTCGGTCCCTTCTGCACCCTCCAACGCTACGATCCTGCCACCAACCGCGACCGCTCCCTGACCGACATCAAGCGCACCGAGAGCGTTCGCACCGGCGCATGCCACTGTAATATTCTTCCAGTCCAACTTGTCCGGTTTCTTCTTAGTCTGCGGGCCGGTTTCGGCAAGCAGATCGGGCGCAACGTCGCGGACGCCGATAACCCGGCAACCGGAGGTCTCAATCATCGAGACGACGACCCTCAACAGCTTGTCATCGCCGGACCCGGTCAGCGCTCTGGCGAGGGTCAGGACCTTTGCCAGCAGGCGAAATGACAGTCGCAGTTCACGAAGTTCGGGCCTTCTCTTAACACCGCCCGAAAGAATGACGCGGTCGATGCTGTTTTCCTTAAGGATCTCGACAAGCCTGCGACCGTCGCCGACCCCAATCGATTCGTGTTCAAGGTTTGGAGGGATTTGATCGGCTTCGCCCCTCAGCGCAATAACAAAAGGCTTGTATCCGCTGGCTAGCGTTGCGCGTGCAATATCTATCGGGAGCCTGCCCCTGCCAGCCACAATCGCCAACCGTCCGTGTGTGTCCGATTGACTGGCATCAGACGACATAACGGCTCAGCCTCTTTTCGCCCTCGCGGCCGTCGCAAGGCCTCGATGGCTGTCGGCTTCGATGAATTCGATGATATCCGTCACCGCAGCATTGTCGTTGAAATCGTTGCGGATTTCCGAGAGATTCTCCCGAATAGTTCCCTTGCCATGAAACAGTTGTTTAAACACCCGTCTGACGACATGGATCTGAGCCTTGTCCATACCGGATCGGCTCATGCCAACCACATTGAGCCCTCCCAAAAAGCCCGGATTGCCATTGTACATACCGAAAGGGATCACATCGAAGACGCATGTCGCCAGTCCGCCGACAAAGGCATGGTGGCCGACACGACAGAATTGATGGACGCCTGCGCCGCCGCCGATGATGACACGATCGCCAATGGTGACATGTCCCCCAAGCATCACGTTGTTGGAGAGGATGACATGGCTGCCGATACGACAATCGTGGGCTACGTGCGCATAGGCAAGGAACATCGAATGATCGCCGACAATCGTTTTTCCGCCAGCGTCAACCATGCCCGTGTGCATCGTGACGCCTTCACGGATCACGCATGACGCACCAATAATCAGCTCTGTTTCCTCGCCCTTGTAGCGAACATTCTGCGGTTCACCGCCCAGGACTGCACCGTTAAAGATGGCTGTACCGGTACCGATCGAGGTGTTTCCGGTAATCACGACGTGGCTGGCCATTGTAACATCGTCACCGACAACGGCTTTGGAACCGACGTAGCAAAACGGTCCGATGGTGACGTTTTCACCAATTTGCGCGCCGTCTTCAATGACCGATGTTGGATGGATCACCGTAGCGACCGCTGCCATTACAACCGCTCCTTTTCGGACACGATCATTGCTCCGACATCCGCTTCGGCGACTTTCGCGCCGTCGACCAGCGCATCGCAATGGAATTTCCAAATTGTCCCACGCTTTTTGATCTTCTTGACATGGTACTCAACGGTGTTGCCCGGTATGACCGGCTTGCGGAATCGCGCGTTGTCAATGGTCATGAAGTAAACGAGTTCGGACTTCTCGGCTTGTATGCGCGCACAGATCGCGCCAGCGGTCTGAGCCATGCCCTCAATCAGAAGCACGCCCGGCATGACCGGGTTTCCGGGAAAGTGCCCGGTAAAGTGCGGCTCGTTTGCGGTGACGTTCTTGATGCCTATGGCTGAATTGTCCCCGTCGATATCGATGATCCGATCGACAAGCAGAAATGGATAGCGGTGCGGCAACAACTCCATGATCTTCTCGATGCCGACGCTGTCCAGCACCGTATCTTCAACATCACCCATCTGCTGAACCCTTTTGTTTCTTCTTGCCAAACGCCCTGGCGTTCAATTCAGCGACATCCTTCAAAAATGCACGCATTGGCCGCGCAGGTATCCCACCCCACTTGGCACCGGGCGGCACATCACCGGCAACTGCGCTCATTCCGGCAATTTGCGCGCCATCGCCAATGGTCAGGTGTCCATTGACGCCTACGTTGCCCCCAAGCATGACACCGTCGCCAATCGTCACGCTACCGGATATGCCGACTTGGCTTACAATGACACAACCGCGGCCGATGCGTACATTGTGCGCAACCTGAACAAGGTTATCGATCTTGGTGCCTTCACCGATAACTGTATCATCCAACGCACCACGATCGATGGTTGTATTGGCTCCGATTTCCACGCCATCCTGGACAATCACGCGACCGATCTGGACAATCTTCACCAGCTCGCTTTCTGCCGGCGCGTAGCCAAAGCCGTCCTGCCCTATGCGTACACCGGGGTGAAGGACGACGTCGTCGCCGATCAGAGCATGCTGAACAGTAACGCCGGCCCCGAATACGCAGTTGCGGCCTATCCGGCAGCCGGGGCCGATTGCGGCCCCTGGGCCGATGACGGTACCGGCTCCAATCTCAACGCCAGCACCAATGACCGCGCGGGGCTCTACAATAACTTCATCGTTTTCCAGACGCGCATCGCTATGGACGCTGGCGTCTTTCGAAATGGTCTCGCCGGTGAAATACGGTACCGGTTTAAGCGCATGAGGGTAAAGCAATTGAGCAGCTCGCGCGAATGCCACCTGCGGATTGGATGTGATCAGAACCCCACAACGCTTTGGTACTGCTTCAGCGAGATGCGGCGGGCATATCACAGCCGTCGCTTTTAGTTCGTCCAGACCTACGGCATTCTTTCGCGAGGTTATGAAACACAAATCCCCCTCGCCGCCGCGCGACAAAGGTGCAACACCGTGCAAGAGCCGTCCCGCATCGGCCTCGTCGCCGATTTGTGCACCAACGGCAGTCGCCATTTGCGAAAGTGAAATTCCGGTATGCGGAGGCAAAAAGAGACGATTGTCCATCTTACAAAAACTCAGGGCCCGTCCCTTTCAGACAGGCCCTATCGATGTGACGTGCCGCGACCGCATCCGTACACCGATACCGTGTGTGTTCATTTAGAACCGTCCGGACGTCCCGAAGCGGAAAGTCTGAGTCCTGTCGAAAGATTCCTTGGCGACCGGGAAACCAAAGTCTACCCGAAGCGGTCCGAACGGTGAAGCCCAGATTACACTGCCGCCCACGGATGCCCGCCATTCCAAGTCGAGGCCATTGACTGGAGTACCGGCCAAGTTCAAATCATCCCCGTAGAGGGTCGCAGCATCGGCGAACACTGCACCGCGCAAGCCGAAATCGCGCGGGAATATGGGCATCGGGAAACCGATTTCTGCCGTAGCGTTGAAATAGGTGGTCCCGCCGAGAGCATCACCATTGAGGTCACGTGGTCCGATGCCTTGGCTTTCAAATCCGCGAATGGTCTCTCCGCCAACGAACAGCTGGTCGAATACCCGCAGATTGCCGGAGGTGGACACAACATGACCTGCCCCTGCACTGACCATTCCGATGATGTCACCGAAGTCTGAAAGTGTGTGAAAATAACTTCCGCGACCGACAACTTTGATGAACCTCGCGTCGCCGCCAAGACCGGCGAATTCGCCCGTCATGCGTGCGAAAACTCCAGAGCGGGGCAAGTTTCTGTCGTCAAGCGTGCTGTAAACGAGCGTGTTCGATATCGACGACTTTGTCCACGGGCTGTTGTTTATTGCATCCTGAATCGGCGTGGAGAAGGTCGCGCCGACCACGGGCGTGTATTCTTCCTCCGAATAGGTGTAGGCTAGGATCGTACTTAAACTGTCCGTTATCGGCGCAGCGACCCGAAAGGTAATGCCCGTAGTCTCGATATCGTAGTTGTCCTGCGATGTGTTCTCGACCCGCGAAATATCGAAACCGGCGGCGAGGCGGTATCCGAGAAAGTAAGGTTCGGTGAACGAGAATGTGTAGTTGCGCGTATCCTGCCCGCCTCCGACAGCGACCTTAATGAACTGTCCTCGGCCAAGGAAGTTACGCTCGGTAACTGCGATCTCGGCGGTCGCACCCGCGTCGCCGGTCGAATAGCCTGCGCCAATCGAAAACTCACCGGTTGACTGATCACGCACGTCGACAATCAGAATAACACGATCCGGTTCCGATCCGGGTATCGTCGATATATTCACCGATTCGAAATACCCCAAGCCTTCCAGCCGACGCCTGGCCCGCTGCACAAGCACCTGGTTGTAGGCGTCACCCTCACTGAGGTCGAACTCGCGCCGGATAACATAGTCGGCCGTCCGCGTATTGCCACGTATCTCGATGCGCTCGATATACGCCCTTTGACCCTGATCGATAAGATAGGTCACTGATATGGTGCGGTTGGCAAAGTCACGATCGCCGCGCGGCGTGACTTCGGCAAACGGAAAGCCGTTTGCTGCCGCGTCTTCAGCAATCGCGATGATTGAAGCTTCAACCTTATCGGCGCTGTATACGGCACCTTCGCGGCTCGCTACCAGGCGCTTGACACGTTGGGGATCTATTCCCGCTACCGTGCTATCAACCTCGATCGTACCGAATGTGTAGCGTTCGCCTTCGTCCAATGTAATGGTTATGATGTAATCGTTGCTGACCGGGTCGAGGTCCGCCGCCGTAGAAATGATTCGAAAATCTGCATATCCACGGTTGTAGTAAAAGCGCCGCAACAGCTCTTCGTCAGCCCTGAGCTTGTCCGGATCATAGACGTCTTTCCGAGAAAGGAATGATAAAAGTCCGGACCGTTTTGTCTGTATAACCTCGGCCAGCCTGCCGTCCGAGTAAGCTTGGTTGCCAACAAAGTTAATCTGCGCGATTTTCGTGCGATCGCCTTCACTAATGTCAAATGCGATATTAACCCTGCCGCCGGACAGATTTACAACCTGAGTTGTTACGGTGGCATCGCTGCGCCCGATTCTGTCGTAGGCATCGCGAATGGCATCCGCATCAAATTCTACCGTTGTCGCATCGTACGGCCCAAGCGGCTTCGACTGTACAATTGATTCGAGCTGTGCGTCCTTTATCTTCTTGTTTCCATTGAAGATAATCTGGTTGATGATCAAATTCTCATCGACCGTGACGATCAGCGCTCGCCCACTCTGCGTGATTTGAACGTCAGAAAACAGCCCCGTCGCAAACAATCTGGTAATCGAATCATCGATATCGGATTGATTGAAGTTGACGCCCGGCCTGATGGTAATATTGCCGCGGATTGTTTCCGCATCAACCCGGCCATTGCCCCGAACTTCGATCACGCTGACGACCGCCGCCTGAGCCAAGGTCGACGACATCACCAACACTGCCCCTGCACCGCTTACGATCATGCCCCCCATGAGCGCAAGCGCATAAAGCGCGCAAAGTACCTTTGAACCGGCCTTCATAGGCTGAATTTACCCTTTTATCCCTACGTCCCCAAAGAACAGAAAGGCGATTCCTGTCTACGCTGGTTTTACAGTGTTTTGGCCTATACGCAAGCCGCCCACATATTTTCTCGTGTCTAACTCACGATTAGTGTCGAAATGGCAACGAAAATGGGCGTTTCGGGACCTGACTTTTTGTTAACACAGTAAATATCTGCGCGAGCTTCAGCCAAAATCACTCAACAATTACAACCGCATGACCAAAATAGCCGGATAATCTTCTTATCCGGTCGTCACGTCGTTCCAGGTCGCGAATACCATCAACGCAAGCACCAGGCTCAGACCGATTCGGAAGGCAATTTCCTGGGCGCGCTCACCCACCGGTTTGCCTCGGACAATTTCGATTGAGTAGAAGACGAGATGACCTCCGTCCAGCACCGGAATCGGAAGCAAATTGAGAAAACCGATCGACACAGACAAAACTGCTGCGAGTTGCAGCAGTGCACCGATACCCAACGTGGCAACCTGTCCGGAATATTTGGCGACCCGAATCGGTCCGCCGATCTGGTCTGGTTTCTCGCGGCCGATGATAACATTGCCGATGTAACCGACCGTCCGGGCGATGATGTACCAGCTTTCGCTGACTCCTTCTCCGACAGCCTGTACCGGATTGAGTTCAACACGGCGGAAATTGCCGGCAGACAGATCGGTCTGCACGCCGATCAGGCCGACCTCCATCTTGTTGCCGAACTGGTCTTCGATCTCAGTGCGCCGGGGCACAATCGGGACTTCGATTTGGTTGCCCTGGCGATCAAGCGTCAGGACGATCGGCACTTCCGGACGCGGCGTCACATAGCGGCGCACATCGTCGAAGGTAACCACCGGTACGCCGTCTATTGCCTGAATGATGTCGCCAGACTCAAGCCCGGCCTCTTCAGCGGCACTTCCCGATTGGACCTCTGAGACAACCGGATCGGAAACCGGTTTGCCGTAAATGCTGAACATGATCGCAAAAATAGCGATCGCGAGGATGAAATTGGCGATCGGACCGGCTGCGACCGTGGCAATTCGTTTCCAGACATTGGCCCCAGCAAATGACCGTGCCCTGTCCTCTTCGCTCATGGCATTGACGCCATCAAAATCGGTAGCGCTTGCGGCATTCTCATCACCGAAGAATTTAACGTAACCGCCCAACGGGATTGCAGAAAGCCGCCACCGCGTTCCATGGCGGTCGTCGAAGCCGACCAGTTCCGGCCCGAATCCGACCGAAAAGGTCATGATTTTGATTCCGCACCACCGGCCGACCAAATAATGTCCCATTTCGTGGATGAAGACGACAATGGTCAACACAACCAGAAAAGGCACGATCGTGCCGATGAGCAGGTTGTAAATCCAGATAACTGCGTCCATTACACTTCCTAGGATCCCAGCAAGTGCAATGCTATGCCGTTGCCGCCGCCGGACAGGCCCTTTTGTTCCGGCATCGCTATCGCAACAAGATAGGCAACAAAGGTTGCAAAGATAACACTGTCCAGACGATCCATCACGCCGCCATGACCGGGAATGAGCGCGCCCGAGTCCTTAACACCATAGCGGCGTTTGAAACCTGATTCGAATAAATCACCCATTTGCCCGGCAATTGAAACCAAAGCGGCCAGCACCGCCACCCATCTCACGCTGGAAGCAGTTAATATCGTCGCAGCGATCACTCCAGCCAATATACCGCCTACCAAGCCGCTCAGAAAGCCCGACCAGGTTTTATTTGGTGAGACCACCGGCGCAAGCTTCGGGCCACCAAACCGCCGACCGCCAAAAAAGGCAGACACGTCGGTTGTCCAAATGACCGCAAAGATAAAGATGATCAGCGCAAAACCAAATTCCGCAGAGTCGCGTAGCGCAGCAAAGGCAACACCGAAAAAACCGGCATATATCAGGCCTATAGAGGGCCAAAAATCGCCCTTTTCGACTATGCGAACGAAAAGCAGGGCGACTGCCCCGGTGGCGGTGGCGCCTACTCCAAAAGCAGACAATCCTGCAAGTATGCAGAGGCCGACGACGCCAATGGTGCAGTATCCGATCGTCCAGCTTAATCGGCTCAGTGAGTCCGTCGCGACGATCCTGAACCACTCAAAGAATACGAGCGCCATCACTGCGACCGCAAGAATATCGAACGCTGTTCCGCCAACCCATGTAAGGGCCAACACGGCCAGCCCCAGCGCGACGCCTGATGCTGCCCGCACCCTGATTTCCCGCTGCATTAGGAGCCCAGAGCCAAGTCTCTGACCGCAATGTTGCCGAAACGGCGCTTGCGGTTGCTGTACTGCCGAAGTGCTTCCTCGAATGCCGCGCGGTTAAAATCTGGCCAAAGGCATTCGAGGAAAACGAACTCTGAATAAGCTGCCTGCCACATGAGAAAATTCGAGATGCGCTGCTCGCCGCTGGTGCGAATGATAAGATCCGGGTCGGGAATACCGGCCGTGTCCATCGAGTTGCTGATGGTATCTTCGGTAATGGTGTCAGGATCGATCTCGCCACATGCAGCCCTGGCCGCCAGCTTGCGTGCAGCCCGGGTTATGTCGTCGCGACCGCCATAGTTGAAGGCGATCACCAACTCAAGAGACCGGTTTGCTCGCGTGAGGTCCTCGGCCTCGGTCAAGAGAGCGAGAATGTCGGGCTGAAGCGTCTGCCGGTCTCCGATGATTCGAACGCGCACGTCTTCGCGGTGCAACTCGGCAAGATCCCTTCGAATGAAAATCCTCAGCAGTCCCAGCAGATAGTTTACTTCCTCGACCGGCCGGTGCCAGTTCTCCGACGAAAACGCAAACAGGGTGAGATAGTGTACGCCAAGCTCGCCTGCGGAACGCACTGCCTGACGGACGGCTTCAACGCCGTGCCGATGGCCGGTGGTACGGGTCTGGCCGCGTCTTTCGGCCCAGCGTCCGTTACCGTCCATGATGATGGCGACATGTTGAGGCGTGTTCAACGGTCGACCTTTGCTTTCGATACGGATATTCACCGGAGAATCAGTTTGCCCATTATACCTGCATGATTTCAGTTTCTTTGTCACTGAGAAGCCGGTCCAATTCAGCGATCATCTCGTCGGTGAGGCTCTGGACCCTATCCGCCTGTGCGCGATGCTCGTCTTCGCTGATACCGCCTTCTTTTTCCGCCTTTTTGAGGGCATCCATGCCATCGCGGCGCACATGCCTGATCGCCACCCGGCCATTCTCGGCATAACTGTGCGCAACCTTCACCAGTTCTTTCCTGCGCTCTTCGTTGAGTTCAGGCAATGGTATGCGAAGGTTTGTGCCGTCGGTGACCGGATTCAGGCCGAGGTTTGATTCCATGATTGCCTTTTCAACCGACCCGACCATGGATTTGTCCCAAACCGACACCATGATCATGCGGGGTTCAGGGACCGATATGTTCGCAACCTGGTTGAGCGGCATCTTGGAGCCATAGGCCTCGACAGACACGGGATCGAGAATATTGGCCGACGCCCTGCCGGTACGAAGCGCCGCAATATCTCCTTTAAAAGCTGAGACGGCGCCATCCATCCGGCGCTTCAGATCGGAAAAATCTACACCATCAACCATAATCGAAAGCTCCCAATCTCATCACGGACTCAAGTTTGCATCCGGATTTTTGCCGGATCTGGCATGCAAGTCTTCAAACCTTATTCGGCGCTCGGCATAGCTTATTAAGGTCTAAAACCGCAACGAACGGTTCTGTGCAACACCTAAGCGTCGTTCACAACGGTTGCGCGGCCGTTTCCATTCAGTATCGCGGCGAAGCCACCCTTATCATGGATCGAGAACACAATAATCGGGATGGCGTTTTCACGTGCCAGCGCCACCGCGGCCACATCCATTACAGAAAGCCCCTTTTTCAACACCTCATCATGAGTCAAAACATCATAGCGGTGTGCGTTCGCGTTACGCTTCGGATCTTCGGAGTAAATTCCGTCGACTTGCGTGCCCTTAAAAATTGCTTCGGCGCCAATTTCAGCGGCTCTCAGAGCTGCGGCGGAATCAGTCGTAAAAAACGGATTCCCCGTGCCGCCAGCGAAGATGACGACGCGGCCCTTTTCCAAATGGTGAAGCGCAATACGCTGCGAAAAACTCTGGCAGATTTCGGGCATCGATATGGCGGACAGCACCTCTGTGTCCACCCCGATCTTGCGCAAAGAGGTCGCGAGTGCCAGCGCGTTTATAACAGTTGCCAGCATGCCCATGTGATCCCCTGTCACACGGTCGCCACCCTTCGAAGCAACAGCAACGCCGCGGAAAATGTTACCGCCGCCGACCACGACGCCGACTTCGACACCCATTGCACATGCATCGGCTATATCGGCTGCAATACGGTCGGCAACCGCAACATCGATACCAAAACCCTGTCCGCCCATAAGAGCTTCGCCCGAGGCTTTCAGGAGGACGCGTTTGTACATCGGCTTTGAGGACATCTGAATTTCCGAGCGCTCATTCGAATGCCGGATACACGAAGGGCACCGCGTTGTCACGCGATGCCCTGTAATTTTTGGCAAATTGAAGCAGGCAATCAGTTGGACGCGGCAGCGGCAACTTCCGCTGCGAAATCGTTCTCTTCCTTTTCGACGCCTTCTCCAAGTTGGAAGCGTACGAAACCGGTGACGGAGATCGGTGCCCCCAGTCGGGCTTCCTCCTCCTTTACCGCCGCCTCCACAGTCAAATCGGGATTAACCACGAAGTTTTGCGACATGAGCGCAACCTCTTCGAAGAATTTACGCATCCGCCCTTCCACCATTTTTTCAATGATGTTCTCCGGCTTTCCCGATTCGCGCGCCTGCTCGACAAAAATTGCCCGTTCGCGATCGGCCACTTCAGGATCAACGTCAGCAGCGGTTACGGCCAACGGATTGGTCGCGGCGACGTGCATGGCAATTTGCTTTCCAATGGCCGAGAGCTCATCCGCACTGCCTGTCGAATTGAGGGCCACAAGCACACCCAGTTTTCCAAGGCCGCTTGAAACCGAGTTGTGAATGTAACTGGCCACCACGCCCTGTTCGCTTTCGAGTTTGGCGCTGCGCCTCAAATTGAGGTTCTCGCCGATCGTTGCAACAGCATCGGTGACGCTGTCGGCAACCGATTTGCCTGTTGCCGGATAGGTAGCTGCCGCCACGGCGTCGAGCGTGCCATCCGTTTCAAGGGCCACAGTCGCCACGCCATGAACGAGTTCCTGGAACGCCTCGTTGCGCGCCACGAAATCAGTTTCAGAGTTGATTTCTATCACCACTGCAATGGCGCCGTCCGAGGCAACGCCGACAAGACCTTCGGCTGCCGTGCGGCCGGATTTTTTATCCGCTTTGGCTATTCCTCTGGCGCGCAGCCAGTCGATGGCAGCCTCCATGTCGCCATTGGTTTCCGTCAGGGCCGTCTTGCAGTCCATCATGCCTGCGCCTGTCTTTTCGCGCAGTTCTTTGACCTGAGATGCAGAAATGCTCATTTTCGCCTCTTGCTCGTCTGTCGCTTTCGCCCCTAGTGGCCGCTACTGGCACGATAAATCTGCCGCGCCGCACAGACCGTTCGATCAATGGGCCGATCGGATCACGAAGACTGGGTTTCCTCGGTTGCGACCTCGGCTTCCTCAGACTCTGTACTTTTGGATTTCTTAGCCGCCGGCTTCTTTGCCTTCTTGGCGGGTTTCTTGGCTTCTGCCTTTTCACTTTCAGACGCTTCCGATGTACCGGCTGCTTCGGCCTCTTTATCGTCGGCGGCAGCTGTATCGGCCTCGTCTGCCACGCCTTCGGAAACGGTCTCCGCCTCAGTGCCGGCCGCAGGTTCTTCGGCTTCAGCCTCAACGGCAGGACCCTCCACCTTCGCGTCCGTTTCTTCGCTCGTTTCTGGAGGTTCAGCCGCTGCCTCGTCCAAAGCCGGTTCGGCAGGCGCACTTTCAGCTTCACCGATGTCAATGCCGACAGCGCTTTGCTGGCGCGCAATACCGTCCAACGCCGCTTTCGCAACCAAATCGCAGTACAGCGAAATGGCGCGCGCCGCATCGTCATTGCCGGGTATGGGGAAATCGATCGGGTCGGGGTCACAGTTGGAGTCGACCACCGCGACGACTGGAATTCCGAGACGTTTGGCTTCTTGGATTGCGATCGATTCCTTGTTTGTGTCGATGATAAACATCAGATCGGGTGTGCCGCCCATATCGCGGATACCGCCGAGCGCACGTTCGAGTTTGTCACGCTCGCGCTCGAGATTAAGGCGTTCCTTTTTCGTAAAACCGTGTGCCTCGGCTGCAAGCAGCTCATCCAGTTTGCGCAGCCTCTGGATAGAGTTTGAGATCGTCTTCCAGTTGGTCAGCATACCGCCGAGCCAGCGCGCATTGACGTAATATTGCGCGGAGCGTTTGGCAGAGTCTGCAACGAGCTCGGAAGCCTGTCTCTTGGTTCCTACAAACAAGACCCGTCCGCCGCCTGCAACGGTATCGCTCACCAGTTGCAGAGCCTGGGCGAGCATCGGGACGGTCTGACCGAGATCGATGATGTGAACATTATTGCGGTCGCCGAAAATGTACTGCTTCATTTTCGGATTCCAGCGGTGTGTCTGGTGACCAAAGTGAACACCAGCTTCTAGCAGCTGGCGCATGCTGAAATCAGGCAATGCCATGCCTATTCTCCTTTTCCGGTTTTACCTCCGGGAAGCGTCAGCAGATTTACTGCCACCGGCGGATTTGGCCGGATTTCTCCCGGACAAAACCATGCTTCCCGTGTGGAATGCCCCTCCCCTACAAGGCCGGACGCGCAAATACAAGGGGGGCTGAGGCCAAAAACACTTCACAGGCCATACGGCAGGGCTTCCGCCATAATGTCCGGCTATTCGGGAGTCGGCGGATGAACCTTGATGGTCAAGCCGCCAGACAACGCGATTGGTCACCACACGTCGTTCACCGAAGACTCATCTTGAAGGTTCGACCCAGTACGGAGATCTTGTCATTTGACCCCGGCAACCGGAGGTGCTTCAGGGCGGAAGGCGTTCAGGAGTTTTTTCAATTGCCGCTCTTCAACGCGGCACCCGGCCTCATCCGGCTTGAACCAACGCCTTTGCCTCTCGTGTTTCTCCGGATAGTCGTCTATCAGCTGCGCGACTTCGAGCGGATAAACCTGCACCAGGCACGGTACTGTCAATCCGTCGTGCAGCCATTTGTTATAATCGTACGATCCGATCGGGTCTGAGCGCACCTTACCCCGTACGCCGGCTTCTTCCAAAGCTTCCTGCGCAGCGGTTCCGGAACCCGTGAGGTTTTTAATCGCCCAGCCCTTTGGAAGAACCCATCGACCAGTTCCGCGACTTGTGATGAGCAGGATTTGATGCCCATCCGTGGCGCGGCGGAAACAAAGCGCTGCATATTGCGCGTGCGGTTGCTGTCCGACCATTCGGCTGTGGTCTTCAACGGCGGCGTTGGCTTGGCGTGTCATAACGTGATGGGTCGCGTCTGCGCGATCCCTTTGTATCCCATGCATCTGATTTTACTACAAAAACGGAAAAACACCACACCGGTGTTCAACGGCACACAATTCAGTCGCCCGACGGGAAACATGATTTGCCGATTCGATTGCTTCTTTGTGACGGGTTTTTCCACAACCCGTGCGCTCAGCAGTCCTCACCTTCGAAGGTCTCGAGCGAGGCCAGAGTCCCTTTCAGGGCAAACTCGCCATAGTCCATAACAAGATTGCGTGTGATACCGTTTTCATAGAGCTTGAAAGAAATCCTGTAGATCGGCGTTTCGTCTTCCTTTTTCGATTCATCGAAATAGGCAATCGTAACAGGCCACGCGGGCAATTCAGCAAAGTTTGCTGCTGCAGATACCTCACTGTCCTGTGAGTCCCCTACACTTGGGGAACCGACGACACTGGTCGTTAACATGACCTTGTTACCGCCATCGGAGCCATCAAACAGGTGAGACTGAAAAAACCGCTCGCCATTCTTTGCATTTTCAATCAACGAGATCATCTGCTCTGTCGGAAATTGCGCCTTTTCAAGCGTCAACTGAGCGGTTTCCGGAATGGTCAAGTCAACGGATGTTGAATCGGCATCGGCCTTCGCTGTGCCCCGCACTTCTATATCAAGATTTTCATCAACAAATGACTTCGTCAGAAAACGGAAGGTTCTGTCTTCAAGATTCTCATAGGTCGTTGTCTGCTGGTCGGTCAGTCGGACCGTTTCGCCTGAGTGTAGCTGTGTAACGAAACGAAAACCCACGGTAAAACCTGAACAGGCAGAACCGTTAAATTCATAGACCATCCGCCCGTACATGGCGTCGATACCTGAGCGTTCGGTCGCGTCCTCAAGTTCGAGATCGTAGACGGCCCGATGGGGCACCAGCGTTTCCGCAACCCCGGCCAAGGGCTGAACAGTTGTTGCAAGGCCGATGTTAATAAATGCAAATGTTCCGATCAACAGACGCACAGGAGAATCCCTTCTTCGGTTTTGAACTCCATGATAAAGGCCATTACGACGAAATGGGGATGTTTTCCAAATAATCACCGCCCCGTGTGAACACGAACCTAAAACACAAAGCAAGTTTTTAAAGGAGTTTGCCAATGCCGGAGTCGATTGCAGAGCGTCTCACTGCACTGAACCTCGTTCTTCCCGACGCACCTGCGCCCGCCGCAAAATATGTGCCGTATACACTCGTCGGCTCGATACTCTACGTGTCCGGACAGCTGCCGCTTGAAAACGGCTCGGTCGCCGTGACGGGTCATCTCGGATCAACAGTAAGCCTGGAAGACGGTCAGGCCGCTGCGTGGCTCTGCGCTATCAACATATTGGCCCAGGCAAATGCAGCACTCGACGGGAACCTGGAGAGAATTGCGAGGTTGGCGAAAATTCAAGGCTTTGTCGCTTCAACTCCGGATTTCGATCAGCAGCATCTCGTCATTAACGGTGCGTCGAACCTGCTCGTGGACATATTGGGAGAGCGGGGAATGCACGCGCGGGCTGCGGTAGGCATAGCTGCGCTGCCGATGGGTGCAGCGGTCGAAGTGGATGCCATCTTTTCGGTGGTTGCGGGGTAGACCTTTGCGACCGACGGACTGGCTGATCGAAAAACCTATTGCCCATCGCGGTTACCACGACATGAACAGGCGGGTATGGGAGAACACTGAAAGCGCGTTCGCGCGTGCGATCGAATCAGGGTTTACGATCGAATGTGATCTTCAACTGTCGGCCGATGGACGAGCGATTGTTTTTCATGACCATGAGACACAAAGGCTCTGCAACGTAGCGGGTACAGTCCGTCAAATGTCTATAAAAGCCCTGACTTCCATGCATGTCGGAGGAACGGCGGATCGCATACAAACGCTTACGCAGTTTCTGCAACAGGTGAATGGAAGCGTGGGTGTGGTGCTTGAACTGAAGGTGCGCGACCCTGACGAGATCGCAGAATTTGCCAAGACTGTGCTCGCAGACCTTGAGAACTACACCGGCAATGCTGCGCTCATGTCATTCAACGCCAGCCTTGTAAAAGTGCTTATCGATGCCGGGGTAAAGTGGCCTATCGGCCTTGTGGCGGCCGAGTACAGTTCCCAAGACAAAGCCGATAACAGGAAAGCATTGGCATTGCCGCTGGACTTTATTTCATTCCGTGTCGATCATCTGCCGAGCCAGTTTGTATCAGACGCGCGCGCGCAGGGGCTGCCTGTGATCACATGGACCGTGAAAGACAATTCGGGACGCCAGGCCACCGCCCGTTTTGCGGATCAGATGACATTTGAAGGCTTCGATCCGCGCGCCTTGTCAGCATGACCTTCGGCTTTAGATATAGGCCATGACCGAGCACCGAGACCCTGAACGCCATGATCGACCAGTATCGGGCGAGCTAGACTTTCGCATAAGGGTGGTCGATTCTTTCGCCGACATCGATGCGGAGAACTGGTCCGCACTCACCGGAACGGCGCGGTCGGCGTGCGACGATGAGGCTTACAATCCTTTTGTGTCACATGCCTATCTTTCGGCTCTGGAAACTGCCGGTTGCGCAACCGCTGAGACCGGATGGCTGGGTCAGCACCTTGTTTTGGAATCCGCCAACGGTATCTCGGGCGCCCTTCCCTGCTATCTCAAAAACCACAGCCAGGGCGAATATGTATTCGATCATGGCTGGGCCGATGCACTCGAACGCGCCGGCGGCCGATATTATCCGAAACTGCAGGCCTCGATACCGTTTACGCCGGCAACCGGGCCACGGTTGCTGCACCGCGGCAACGGCGACAGCGAACATGTCCAGGCCGCCTTGGCTGCGGGCTTGGCAATGCTAACCGACCGTCTCGAGATATCATCGGCGCATGTGACATTTGTCCCGGTTCAAGAACTAAGGGCATTTGACGATAAGAATTACCTGCTAAGGACGGATCAGCAGTTCCATTTTCGAAATGACGGCTACGAAGACTATTCCGATTTCCTCGGCACACTGGCGTCGCGCAAACGAAAGGCTCTCAAGAAAGAGCGTCGGGTTGCGCTTGAAAGTGACATATCCGTAGAGTGGCTGACCGGGCGTGACCTCACAGAGGCGGCATGGGATTCTTTCTATAATTTTTACCTGGATACCGGCTCCCGTAAATGGGGCCGACCCTACCTCAACAGAACGTTCTTTTCTTTGATCTCGGATAAAATGCCTGACGACATTCTATTGGTCATGGCCAAACGCGCCGGCAAATACATCGCCGGTGCGATCAATTTTATCGGTTCGGACACCCTTTACGGCCGCCACTGGGGATGCGTCGAAGACCATCCGTTTCTGCACTTTGAAATCTGTTATCACCAGGCAATCGATTTCGCCATCGAACATGGGCTGAAAACGGTAGAAGCCGGCGCCCAGGGGGAACACAAGCTGTCTCGCGGCTATATGCCGGTCACCACCCACTCTGCTCACTACGTAAGGCATGCCGGTCTGAGAAATGCCGTTGCCGATTATCTCAGACATGAGCGTGCCGATGTCGAGCGCATTGGGGAACTCTTGGGCCGTCACGGACCATTCCGTAAGTCTTGAATCCTAGTCAGGATCGTCCCAACGATTTTTACACCGAGAAATCCTGCACCGTTAGACAGGGTAGGCAAATCCGCATGAGCGAGCCACTTTCCTCCATCCAGAAATGTACTTCAGGCGAATGGAGAGTTTTCACGGGGGGATGATCGATTTGCCGGCTACCACATTGTCCGACTGTTACAAGATGGTAATCAGCCGGAAAGCGCCACGCAACGAACGGTGTGCACGATGCCTTTGTCAATGGCAACAGAGGATGGGGGCAGAGTTCCCTGGAGAGATATGAAGAAATTTGCAATTTGCACGATCGGCGGATTGGTCGCCGCAGCCTGCTGCGGCACTGCTGGCGCGGAGCAGAATTTTGTGGAAATCATGGAACGCGGCAACGAGATCTGTATTCGATCGAACAATGTTCCGAACCATGCCACCGGTCGGTTCCCGAACCGGGGCAATCCGCACACCATGCGGCCCCAGCGCATCAACGTCTGTGTCAGCGCCGCACCGGTGAAGGGCAGTCAAGCGCGCGACGTCGGCGATCGCGCCGTCGGAATTGCTTTGAACGGTGTGCTCATCCGACCCGGCACAGCGGATTACTGGGACCCGTCAAGCCCGCGCGGCCACAGTCGCAATCGTGGCTCAGGCTGGAATCTGGATGGAATGGGTGCGGCAAACCTTCTGGGAATGGATCGGGCCAACGCGCATGTCGACCGCCGCGGCGCCTATCACTATCACGGCACGCCGGTGAATGCGCTCAAGACCCAGGGCGGGACGCAGATCGGTTATGCTGCGGACGGATTTGAGATTCACTATATCGGCGCGCGCGCCAAATCCGGATACCGCCTGAAGAGCGGCGTTCGTCCTTCCGGCCCCGGTGGTTCTTATAACGGGACCTATGTTCAGGATTGGGAGTATGTTGGTGGGAAAGGCCGCCTTGACCAGTGCAACGGAGGCATTCTGAACGGTGAATACGTCTACTTTGCAACGGATACTTATCCTTTCTATCCGCGTTGTTTATGGGGAAGGCCAAGCCAGGATTTTCGCCGGCTGTGAGAGTGCGGCCTTGCTGAACGGCCAGCCGCAATCGCTGTGACGAATTCGAACAAACGGGACATGAGAAAGCCGAAATCAGTCCTCGACTGATTTCAAGATGCGCTTGAGTGTCTCGTTTTGCTGCTGTTGAATCACTTCTATCGCCTTAAGTCTCTCGCGTACGTCGCCGGCCCTGTCTTCAAGACGGCCAATTCGGCTTTCGACCTCGCCTACGTCAGAGGCATTGCCCGCCACATTGTTTTGCAGCGTGACATATCCGGCGACGAGACCGGTGGCGATCACTGCCAGCGCGATAAAGCTGCTCCACGACATGCTGGCGGGTTTTGACAAACCTTCGGTCAAACCGGCCTCCCGAAAGAGTCGCGGCTGGCCGTGCCGCGGGCGATGAGGCACACTGACTTTTGCTCCTGCGCGTCGCGCGTATGATAGAAAAGGAGCCAGATCCCATTATCGCCCACGGTCAATTCCAAACCACCGTTGCCGTTTTGGTGCTCCCCGTACCAGGCGCGTCGCTGTCTGAGATCAGCCATGAGCCGGCGAAACTCCGCGTTCGCCGGCCCGCATCGGGGCATTGGAACCGACAACAGCGCATTATCCGACAAAGTTTGGGCGGTGGCTGAAATGGAAATACAGACCCATGCCACCAAAATACAAAGCGGTCTGATCAACAGATGTTTCATGTCGGTCATTTCGCATTTCTCCTCAACAATACCTTGCCGCCATCGACAAGAAACAGGGCCGACACGATCCATCCCGCCCATGTGTCGAGCGGCGGCGGAAGCGCTGCTACGTTCCAGGTAAAATGAAAGAGACTGTCGGCGACAACGGCGGCGAACCATACGCCGAGCGGGATCACGAAAAAGAGTTGAAAGAGCTGTTTCACGGAATCCTTGATCGAATTCTGGACTTCACGAAGGCACACTGCGCGCGTGCGCTGCTTCAGTGCGCGAAGGCAAAGCATGCCGCCGAAGAAATGAGACTTGCCGCTGCCGCGCCCGCCCCATGCGCCCTTGTATCGCGCCGGTGCTACGAGCGGCCTGAACACGTCCGGAAATTGAAGGTTCATTGATGCTTGTCTGGTGGCCGATCGTTGGCGGCAAGTTCTTGCGTGCCGTCGCCAGCGACAAAATGCACTGAAAACTGAAGGTTAACCGGCTCGCCGAGGCCACCAATCAATTGCATCGGCATCACCTTGCCGAGCAGCGTCAGAAATGCGCTTGGGTGGGTCTCCGCCTGTTTTTTCAGATAGGCGACCATGTCCCCCTCGCCCGCTTCGATAGCCACACGGATGACCGCGTCGCGGATGATCGGCATCGCTTGGCTGGACGGCTTATCGTCCCTGATGGGGTCCGTGGCGTCGCACTCAGCTTTTCTTCCGCGTGGTCTTGTCGGCTTAGTTCTTTTGATCATGGGTTTCAGGTGCATGCGCATCAACCACAATACTTCCCGTGTGTGGTGCGATCGCGGATTATCAGAGTGACAGGACGCTGCTTTGGGGCGCTACAACATTTAAGGCCATACCGGCAATACTCCGTAAAACCTGCATGTAACCAGCGATAGCGATGATTGCGAAGCCGACAGCCAAATACGAATCTTTCAATGTCCTGATAGGGCACTTGCACACACAACGCGATCCCACAAACTGACTGTGCTTGGACTGTCCAGTATTGGGTTCGCCAATCGACGACGTTTATCTGAAATGTCTCTTCAATTTGGACAAGAAACCCGCACGTTTCTAACGCCGGCTCATCATCATCCGGCGCGCCTCGGCGTCCGGCAGCGCCTCGACGGCGTAGTTGAACGTGCCGTGTTGGCGTACCTCGTTGGCGGCGCGGACGAAACCGCCGAGCGCCGCACGCGCGAACGAGCCGCCGACGCTAATGCGCTTGACGCCGGCTTCTGCCAGTTGTGATACCGACCATGACGGCCCGGACAGGCCCATCACGACATTAACTGGTTTCGAAAGTGAGCTGCAGACCAGCCTGATGGCGTCGAGGTCCGGTAAGCCGGGCGCATAGAGAACATCCGCACCGGCCTTCTCAAAAGCCTGCAAACGCTGGATTGTATCGTCAAGATCGCGCCGTCCGTAGAGGAAGTTCTCAGCCCTCGCCGTGAGAAGAAACGGCAGATCCCGAGCCGCCTCGGAGGCTGCGGCGATCCGTTCAACACTGTGCTGAAGCGCGTAAATGGGATCATCGGCCCGACCCGTTGCATCTTCGATCGAGCCGCCGACAAGTCCAGTTTCAGCCGCAAGCCGAATGGTCTCTGCGCAACTGTCAGGGCTGTCGCCAAATCCGGCTTCAAGATCGGCAGATACCGGAAGGTTAGTTGCCATGACGATTTGCCTGGCATTCTTAAGGATGTCTTCCCGGGTCAGATCGCCCCCGGAGTCAAGACGGCCGATTGAAAAGGCGAGGCCCGCCGACGTTGTTGCCAAAGCTTCAAATCCAAGGTTCTGCAGAATGATCGCCGAACCGGCATTCCAGGGATTGGGTATAACGAAAGCACCTTCGCGCTCATGCAGCGCCTTAAAGGACTGGAATTTGTCTTCTGCGCTCAAGTCGGCCCCCAGGTCTGAACGCCACCTTTTTGGAACAAATTAGGAACATTTGCAAGCAGCATAAACAGAATTTGTTGCACGACTGCACTACCGGTTATGAATTGCCTTAGGCAAACCATCGAACTGCCGTCCAGTTGATTGGACGCATTGTCTTTTTTAAGGAAATAGACAAGCATTCCTCTCGGCAACAGTTGGGAATCCTCATGGAATGGCTCGAAATCCTGACGCAGCTTCGCGACATGATCGGCAGGGCATTGTGGTTCGACCACACGGTCTACAATACCGAGATCATGGATGATCGCACGCGGCTCGTCTCCACTATGGTGGTTTTTCTAGCCGGAGCATCATTGTTGCTGGGTCAGTGCTTCGCTCTGTTCTTGGTTGCCGCTTCCCCGGTCGGCTTCTTTCTTGGCCTGGTTTTCAGTGGACTTTCGCTGACCATCCGTCTTGGGCTTTGGGTATTCTGTTCGGTCTTGTTCGCATCACTTCTTTTCGGCGTCGTCACGACGCCGTGGAACTTTATCTCCGTTATCTTTGTCGCGACAGCGCCTCTCGTATTCGGTTTTCTTGCGGTTCTGCCGAGTATCGGAGGCGTCATTCTCTATTTTTTATATGGTTGGACCTGCCTGACCATGATGTACGGCCTGTTCTACGGCGCACAGGTACCGTTCCTGCCTGGCGCCATATGCATGTTGTCGGGATGGCTGGCTGTTGCTCTCTTGGAGCGGGTTTTCTTCAGACGCAGCAAGGCGGCGCGGACCGGCGGTTTTCTTTTCGCTAGCCGGCAGTTGTCGCGATTCACCTCAGACCAGGTGCTGGAATTTGTGAAGCAGAGGGTGCGGGGCGAATGAGTGACCTCGAACAGCTGCTTACCGGGATCATACTCGTCGCAGGCGTGACTTTGTTTATTGCTATGTTTACTGCGCCGTTCGAAGCGATGACATGGTGGTCGCGCTGGACCACCGACCCCGACGCTCATGCGTACCCGGAAAAAAATGAAGAGGTGAATGCGCAAGCCGAAGATGTTGACAGTGACGAAAAGCAAGCAGTGGTTTTCTTCGTTACAGGCATCGGCACAATCACCGGCGAACGCCATCCCGAACTGGAAGAACAGTTTCTTGATTACCTGAAACAACGATTGCCACAAGCGACCGTCATCGACGATTTCTTTCCCTATTCGCCCGCTGGAATACCCCTGACAGGTCAGCGAATATTCGCTCGGTTCTGGCGTTTTTCGGGGCGGCACCGGGCATTCGTGACACAGAACCTCATTCGCCTGCGCAATCTGTTTCAGGTCATGGTCGCTGCCGACGGACGATATGGACCGATTTACAGTGCAGGCTCCTCACGTATCATACGGGAAAAATTGATCCAGAATGGCCACATGCCGAATTCGCAGCGGCCCGTTATCCTCCTCGGTTACAGCGGTGGCGCCGAAATTTCTCTAGGCGTAGCGCCCTTCTTGAACGGTGAATTTGGCTGCCGATTAACGCTTCTGTCCCTGGGCGGGGTCCTTTCATCACACCCCGGAATCAAGTCTCTGGACCGGATCGTTCACATTCAAGGCTCGAATGACCGCGTTGCCAGACTGGGCGGATTCTTCTTCATCCATCGCTGGCCAATTTTCGGTCAATCCCACTGGAACAGGGCGCGCAAGCGTGGCCTGATTTCAACGATCCGTCTCAGAGGCATCGCCCACAATGGACCGGGCGGATATCTCGATCCCGAACAGGGACGCGGCGGCGGGCGGAGCAATTTGGAGCGAACAGTCAACACCATTGTCGGCGTTGTAAACCAGGAGATTGACGAATCTCAATCGGAGCCCATCGAAACACGGTCATGATGGGGATCAGATTTGGTTTTACGCCTTTTGGCCCTTTCTGCCTCGGCAGGTTGGTCGGCGATATGTCCGTCTTGTGAAAGCAGGATCGCTATCGGCCGCGTGGGCTTGAATTCAGCCAGTATGATGACCACAACCGAGGTCATCGGAACCGCCAGAATTGCACCGCCAATACCCCACAACGCATACCAGACTGTCAGAGAAATCAGGACCACGAACGGGCTCAGGTTCATCGACCGTCCCAGCAACCTTGGCTCGACCACCCCGCCCATGAACATTTGCGATATCGTCAGGCTGATAAGCACAATTATGATCGGTTCGATGGTGCCGAATTGCGCCGCGGTCAGCAATACCGGAAACGCAACGCCAACCATGGATCCGACATAGGGGATATAGTTCAGTACGCCAATCAGCACCGCGAAGAAACCAGCAAAATCGACACCGATCAAACGCATGCAGGCATAGCTAATGAGGCCAAGCATCACGTTTACGAGCGTCTTGACGGTAAGGTAGTTTCCAATGCGTTCATTAACACTTCCGACGACTTCCATAATGCGCCTGGCGTCGTTTGGATTTGTCGCTGCGATCACGATTTTGCGACTGAAATGCAGCCTTTCCGCAAGTAAGAAGCTGGCATACAGAAAGACGACAAATACCTGTCCGCCAAGCACGGATACCGAGGCAACGGTGGTGCTGATGAGCCGCTGCAGATCGATCTCACCGAGAACGAGATTACTGATGGTGCTCCAGGACGGTTCGTCGTCGATTCCAAGCATCTTGGCAATATCTGCCGCAAAACCAAGCAAGGTTTCCTGATAGCGCGGTGCAAGAGCGATCACGCGCTGTATATTGTCTGCAAACAGAACAACCAGCAAAAACCCGAGAAAAATAAAGACCAGCAAAGCGGCGATATGGCGCAGCCAGAGCGGGATAAATGCGCCGACGACCGGCACTCTGCCAAGCCATGTTGCAGTGGTGCTCAATACGTAAACCGAGATGATTCCTGCAATGATCGGAATGAATATCGGCCTTCCGATCCACAAGATGAAACCGACCATGATGGCAAATGCCAAGCCATAGACGAGGTTGCGAAATCGGTTGTTCATGCCGCTCTCCAGTCTTCACCCGAGTCGCGTCGGACCGATAGTTCAGCGTATCGCCGCGAATGACAAGTCCCATCTGCTGCAAACTGGAGCGCTTCGCAATACATCAGCAGGTGCGGATGCAGCACACGTGCGACGACCGCCGCACCGCTTTGGGGATCCACGCAAAGGCGCGCCTTTTTGTTCCGTGTAACCTGGTCTTACAGTTGAACCCCTTGCGGACTCTGGCACTAGAGGGACAAGGCGTAAACCCCTCTGAAAATTGCATAAGTTGCGTTGTCGCTTATGCCTCAAAAGTCGTACTTGGCCCGCCGCCAAAAGGTCACAATCAATTCCCTTATCAGGTGTAACGCAAAACAAGCAAAGATTGGTCAAACAATGATAAAAAAACTCTTGGCCGGTGTTATCGCAATTGTTGGCGCTTCTACGATCGCGGGAGCGGTTCAAGCTGCAACACCGGGATATACAACAGCAAACGTCAATTTGCGAGCCGGCCCCGGTACAGGGTATCCGGTGGTCCTGACCGTACCGAATGGCAGTCCCATCACATCCTACGGATGTATTGAAGGCTACAATTGGTGCGACGTCTCTTGGGGCGCAGAGCGCGGATGGATGTCTGCTTCTTACATACAGGTCACCTATCAGGGTCAGTCGGTTATCGTAACGCCGGCGATTGCTCCCGCGGTAGGGTTGACGGTCGTGGTATACAACCGAGCCTATTGGGATCGTCACTACTACGGACGCCCCTGGTACAAGAACTGGGATCGCTACTATCGCCCTCCGCCACGTGTGAGAGCCGTACAGCCTATACTGCCGCCGCGTCCTCCAAGGGCGCAACCTCCTCGTCCGAACCGTCCAGTTGCCACTCAGCCGATCTTGCCTCCTAGTCCGCGGGCAAACGCACCGAGGCCAAATCGTCCGGTTGCCACTCAACCGACCTTGCCGCGCAACCCGAGAGCAACTCAGCCGCGGCACAACCGGCCCGTAGCGACACAGCCGCGGCAAACCAGACCCGTTGCATCGCGACCTCGGCAAAACCGCCCAGTGGCATCGCAGCCGAGGCAAAACAGGTCACAGGTTGTACAACAGCGTCAAAGACGCGGCAGCCGTTCCGGATAATTCCTCCGGAAAACCACTAAGTGGCCGTATCGACGGCGGTGTTTCGACATCGCCGTTTGCGCTATTCATGTGTTTTTGTTTGAAGAAGATCCACGAAATTAGAATCCGCCGTTCAACAAACTGTGCGAAGCCGAAGCTTTAAAACGTGTGGCTTTGATTTCATATACAATGCGGCGAAGATTTTTCGATTCGTCTTAACAGCCCGGAATACCTATTGATTATCCGGGATCATTACGGGAGGCCCTCTGATGCAGATTTCATCGAGTGGGCGCGACGCTGGCCCTCGCAACTGGCCGGTTTTTGAACATCCTGACTTCGACAATCACGAAAAGATCGTGTTTGCGCACGATGCCAAGGTGGGTCTGTTTACAGTTATTGCTATTCATGACACGCGGCTCGGCCCAGCACTTGGTGGCTGCCGCATGTGGCCCTACCAGAGTGCCGACGAGGCATTGACAGATGCGCTGCGCCTGTCTCGCGGCATGACCTACAAAAATGCTATTGCCGGTCTGGATTATGGCGGAGGCAAAGGCGTCATCATCGCCGATTCAAAGGAGCACAAATCGCCTGAACTGCTGCATGCTTTCGGCAAAACCGTTGACGCGTTGGCCGGCCTTTACATCACCGGAGAAGACGTCGGGTTGACGCCGGCAGATATTGAAGAAATTGGCAAGGAAACCATACATGTACGTGGCGCGAAGAACCGCAGCAGGGGTGATCCCTCCCCCTATACGGCGCTTGGTGTCTTCGAAGGCATGCAGTCTGCGTTGAGACATCGGTTTGGATCTGCCGATGTCAGCGGCCGCACTGTTTCTCTGCAGGGCCTTGGGAATGTTGGTTTTGCATTGGCTCGGCTTCTGCACCAGGCAGGCGCAAATCTGGTTGTGGCGGACATCAACGCGAGTGTTGTTGAAAAAGCGACTGACGAGTTCGGTGCCCGATCTGTCGATACGACGGATGCCCACAAAGTTGAGGCAGATATATTTGCGCCTTGCGCTTTGGGCGCCGGGCTTAACCTCGTTACTATTCCGGAATTGGCGGCGCCGATCGTCGCGGGGTCCGCCAACAATCAACTCGCTGAAGCAGATGACGGACAGTTGCTGATGTCAAAAGACATCCTTTATGCGCCGGATTATGTCATTAATGCTGGCGGTGTAATCGCGCTGGCAAATGAAGACATTGATGAGAGGGTTCTTGATGCCGATGTCAGAGCGATCGGCGAAACGCTGACCACGATATTCGAGCGCGCAAAAGAACAAAACGCGCCAACGCAACTTATTGCCGACCGGATGGCTGAAGAACGCCTTATGGCTGCAGGTGGCCAATAATTGTCGTATCTAGATGCAGAAACCGGCGAATTCGCGCCGGCTTAAACCGATGTGTAAGAGCACGGCGCATGCGCCGTGCCCTTCGATCTTAACCGCGCCGTTTGTGGCCCAGCTTCATTTCCTTTGCCAGCTTGGACCGCTTCTCCGCATAGGCGGGCGCGACCATTGGATAGTTCGCAGGCAAGTTCCACTTGGCGCGATACGCCTCAGGCGTCAGTCCATGATACGTCATGAGATGCCGCTTGAGCGATTTGAATTTAAGCCCGTTCTCAAGGCATATGATATAATCATGGTGCACTGATTTACTGACAGGAACGGCTGGTTTTTGTGACGAGTCGGACTTGACCTCTTCAGTCACCGATGTTGAACCGAGAGCCGAGTGGACCTCCGCAATCAGGCTTGGTAAATCACTTGTTTGTACAACATTGTTGCTCACATACGCAGCAACCACATCAGCGGTCAGTTCGACAAGTCGATCTTCTCGCCCTTCGTCAAATGTTTCGTTCATTTTGCGCCTCTAAATAATTCTTCCAGTTATTTTTCGGTAATTCACGCCACGCCGCCGTTGGAATATATCCAAACATTGCCGCGAATTACCACAATCTGGATATGCTGGATTAAATAATATTGCAATATATTATTTCAATACTGGATACTCTCCAAT
>JBCCOK010000042.1:0-46585 GCA_039025395.1 Pseudomonadota bacterium | reverse complement strand
CTTGCCATGGTCAACATGACCAATCGTGCCAATGTTCACATGCGGCTTCGTCCGCTCAAACTTGCCTTTCGCCATGATAGTCCAGTCCTGTCGTACTCAAAGTTTGCAGTTGGGCGATAGAGACCGGATCGTTGATTTGCAACCACCCGGTGGTCGAACGCGACATAGGACTTTAGCCGCCCCGAAGCAAGACCAAATCAACTGGCAGGCAAGCGGCCTGGCTAACCGACATTTGGATTCGAGCAGCGCGCAACAATTGATTTTCTGTGTCGGTTTGATTGTCTGGAGCGGGTAGCGGGAATCGAACCCGCATATTCAGCTTGGAAGGCTGCTGCTCTACCATTGAGCTATACCCGCAGACTGCGGCAGAAACTGGTGGAGGGAGCTGGATTCGAACCAGCGTAGGCATAGCCAACGGATTTACAGTCCGCCCCTTTTAACCGCTCAGGCACCCCTCCAAATTCTCTGCCGGGGTCACAAGACAAATTTTTGGTTAGATCCACCGGGTTGACTGCCGCTGAATCTGCGCCGGGGTTATGACGGCACTGCATGTTTCTGTCAACACGGACGGGCGGATATTTTCGGGCGTTCCAGGGGCGCTTCTGTGATTGCCGAATGCGGCATATAAAGTAATTGCCAATCGGCGAGCAACTTTTGTAGAAGCCCGCCATGGCAGGCGACAAACGAGACGAAGGCACAACCCGCGACAGTCATTTCGCAAGGCGCCGAAGGGCCTACAGGGATGCCAAATCTGCGAGCGGACGCGGCAAAACCCGCCCATCGAGCGACAAGGCACGTCCGTCCGCTCCGGATCGCGTTCTTCTGTACGGTCTTCATACCGTCAAGGCGGCCATCGAAAATCCAAAACGGTCGATCCGGCGAATGCTGGTCACACGCAATGCCCTCGCGCGGCTGAACCTCGAAGACCCGCATTCCCTCTCGTTTCCTGTCGAAGAGGTGTCGCCCAAGGCAATCGACAAACTGCTCGCTCACGATGCTGTTCATCAAGGCGTGGTTCTGGAAACCAAGCCGCTTAAGCCACTGCCCATATCCGCACTGTCGGACTGCCGGCTGGTTGTGGTTCTTGACCAGATTACTGACCCGCACAATGTCGGCGCAATCCTGCGTTCATCCGTGGCGTTTGGCGCCGGTGCTGTGATCATGACATCCCGACATCGTGCTCAAGAATCAGGTGTCCTCGCGAAGGCTGCATCCGGTGCGCTTGAACTGATTTCGCTCATACAGGTCAACAATCTGGCGGAAGCGATCAACGAACTCGGTGCGTTGGCGTTCACGACGATCGGACTCGATTCGGATGGCGACAGGCGGCTTGAGGACGCGTTTTCGGGACAACGCATTGCGCTTGTGCTCGGTGCGGAAGGAAAAGGATTGCGGCATAAGACGCGTCAGACGGTGAATATCGTCGCGCGCCTCGACATGCCGGGCGCCATTCCATCGCTCAATGTTTCAAATGCGGCGGCCGTTTCGCTTTACGCGGCGCGCAGCTATCTCGACCTGTAGGCGCGCAAAAGTGTAGACCATCCCAGTTTTGGTAATTGCCATCAGGCGTTCAAACCAGCCGAGTTAATAGCCTGCCGATTATCCGCTTATGTGCAGTTGCGAACATCGTGCAAGCCAATAGCTTGGATCAGTAACTTCATATTTCGCGTTTATTTTACTTTACTGTTGTGCGGTTTGTGGTAATGCCGCCTGCACGCCCCTGTAGCTCAGTTGGTAGAGCACCTGATTTGTAATCAGGGGGCCGGGAGTTCGAGTCTCTCCGGGGGCACCAGTTTCTGACGAATGACTTCAAGCCATCCCGGACCGCTCGGAGCGGCGTTAACCCTGTGGTGCTATCGCATCTCCTATCAAGCTTGCCCCTGGCACGAAATGAAGATTGCGCCCCGGCGAGCGCTTTCGTGGCGTCTGCAGCGTAATTGCAAACCCGGACTTGTGCCGCGCTGCGCTCCCCGCCATGTTAGGCGGCATCTTTTTCAGGAATTCAGGCTGCATATGACGCGAAATCTCTCCTCCTTCTGTTTCATCTCAAGTGAGACCGACCAGTCACGCGAAGCAGCCGAGCGTCTGGCCACGCTCTACGGCCATACAGACGCGGACGAGGCCGATGTCATTGTCGCATTGGGTGGCGACGGATTTATGCTCCAAACCCTTCATGACACGATGGACACAGGAAAGCTGATCTACGGCATGAACCAAGGGTCAGTCGGCTTTCTTCTGAACGAATACAGCGAGGAAGGTCTGGGACAACGTATTGGCGCGGCCGTCGAACACCATATCCACCCGCTGGAGATGAAGGCGCTCGATGCCGAAGGCAATACGGCACACGCCTATGCGATCAACGAGGTATCGGTACTGCGGCAATCCTACCAGGCCGCCAAGCTGAAAGTGCTTATCGACAAGCGCGTTCGCCTTGAAGAGCTGATTTGCGACGGCCTGATGGTTGCGACGCCAGCCGGTTCAACCGCATATAACCTTTCTGCACATGGTCCCATAATCCCGCTCGAAGCGCCTTTATTGGCACTTACTCCGGTCAGTGCTTTCCGGCCGAGGCGTTGGCGTGGCGCCTTGTTGCCCAATCGGGTCACGGTCGAAATGGAAGTGTTGGAGCCTGGGAAACGGCCGGTCAACGCAGTGGCCGACCATACCGAAGTCAAGTCGGTACAGCATGTCACCATTCGTGAGGCAAGCGAGGTGACCGCGCGGATCCTGTCGGATCCGGATCACAGTTGGGACGACCGCATTCTGGCCGAACAGTTTATGTATTGAGCTGAGCAGTCGGGGGTCGGCGACCGTTGGAGGCAATCCGTATGACAAAAATTTCTTTCGATCGGCAAGCGCTGTCGGGGCGCGCCTGGGCCTTGATCGCCGTATGCACCATTGTCCTCACCCTGCCGGCAGCGGCGAACGAGGATGCAACCGCGCTTGCAGAAGCAACACCGACGCGGATTCTTGCAGTTGTCAGCGGCGGCTTCTGGGAAACAGAGGTCAAGGACGAGCAGTTGGAGCAAACCGCTGAGGAGAACGGTGAAGAGCAGCAGACCAGCGACAATTCCGAAGCCGAGCCGGCCCTGCAGAAAAGACGCGGCTATTACCGTTCCGTCGCCATCCGTTCTGCCGACAACACCTCTCGGCTCTTCCTGCAACGGATCTGGCTTTCCGACAATGGCCCTGTCCTCGTCGACTCGCAGGAGATAGGCGCACTGACAGACATGCGCGCTTACATCACCGACATGCGGCCGGAAAACTCGACCGGAATTGCCAAACAGCAGGGTTTTGTCACCTTCGTCTATCTGAAGGACGACCCGCGCTCCGAAGAGCCGGATACATGGGAACTCTACGTCGATCCATTTGGCGATACGGCGTTTACACCGGCCAGCAATTAGTCAACCAAGCAAGGCTCAGTCGAGGTCTTCAACCTCGACCTCGTTGCCGTGGACGCGATGGGCCAGAGAGGATTCCATGAACGCGTCGAGATCGCCGTCGAGCACATCTTGCGGACTGGTGCTTTCGGTACCGGTTCGCAAGTCCTTCACCAGCTGATAGGGCTGCAAAACATATGAACGGATCTGATGGCCCCATCCGATCTCCGTCTTGGAGGCTTCCTGCTCGCTCGCTTCGGCTTCGCGCTTTTTGAGTTCTTCCTCATAAAGCCGTGATCTGAGCATCTCCCAAGCGGTTGCCCGGTTCTTGTGCTGAGAGCGCTCATTCTGGCACTGAACTACGATGTTGCTCGGAATATGGGTGATGCGCACTGCCGAATCGGTTGTGTTGACGTGCTGTCCGCCGGCGCCCGATGCCCTGTAGGTGTCGATGCGCACATCCGATTCCGGTATCTCGATCTCGATCGTATCGTCGACCACCGGGTAGACCCATACGGAAGAAAATGATGTGTGACGCCTCGCCTGGCTGTCGAAGGGCGAAATGCGCACCAGCCTGTGCACGCCTGACTCGGTCTTGAGCCATCCATAGGCGTTGTGGCCCTTCACAAGGAGTGTGGCCGACTTGATGCCGGCCTCCTCGCCGTCATGTATCTCCAGCAACTCGACCTTCATCTGGCGCTTCTCAGCCCAGCGGCTGTACATGCGCATGAGCATTGCGGCCCAGTCCTGGCTTTCGGTTCCGCCTGCGCCGGAGTGAATCTCCAGATAGGTGTCGTTGGCATCGGCTTCACCGGAGAGCAACATCTGGATCTGGCGGCGATCGATATCCGATTTCATGGCGCGCAATGCGTCTTCTGCTTCGGAGACGACGGCTGTGTCTCCCTCTTCTTCACCGAGTTCGATCAGGCCGATATTTTCCTCGATGCTGGTCTCGAGCTCGCGCAACGTTGCAATGTTTTCCTCGAGCTGCTGACGCTCGCGCATCAGCTTCTGCGCCTCTTGCGGGTCCTCCCAGATATCAGGATCTTCCGCCTTGAGATTGAGAAACTCCAGTCGTTTTACGGCCTGGTCCCAGTCAAAGATGCCTCCTCAGCAGGCTTACGGCCTGCTTGATGTCATCAACGATGATCTGAATTTCGGTTCGCATGATTGTTGCATTTCCTTTTCTTGTGATGCGCTGTGCTGCAAACCTGATAGCAGCGACCTTAGATCAAGCCGCAGGTGGTTTGAACAGAGAGTTTGAAGTGTTGCTCACAACAGTCGGGCAATCTGCCGGGCAATCGCGATCCAGCATGATCTGACCCGCCGGACGATCTTCGCGAATTCTCCATGAGAGCCGGTGTCAGTAGAGGCCACCGGCCCCCGAAACGACAGCGCGATTGGCTTGCGGCGAGACGTTGAGAATTTCCTCGCCTGTCACGTATTCCTGCATACCAATGACGGAAAGGAAGTCGGCCGGGCCGGTCCCTGGTTTGAACGATTCATAAATCACGTCCGGTTCGCCAGCGCGCGCTTCCATGCCGGTCTTGCGGTTGATCGGTATCAGCTGGAGGCCTGTCGGCACCCGGAAATCAGCCGGCAATTTCTCTTGCAACGCCGCGCTCATGAACTCGTTGAAGATCGGAGCGGCCAAGGCGCCTCCTGTAGAACCCCTGCCCATCGGCGTAGGCGTGTCGAAGCCGATATAGACACCAGCTACCAGATCCGGCGTGTAGCCAACGAACCATGCGTCTTTTTCGTCGTTGGTCGTGCCTGTCTTTCCGGCTGCAGCGCTCTCGAGATTGATCTTGCCGGCCGCAGTCCCGCGACTGACAACGCCCTCAAGCATTGACGTAATCTGGTAGGCGGTCATCGGATCAAGGACCTGTTCACGATTGTCAGTGATTTCCGGCTCGCCCTGCGATTGCCACTCTGTTGCCAGGCAGGCATCGCAAATACGCTTTTCATGTTTGTAGATGGTCTTGCCGTAGCGGTCCTGTATGCGGTCGACAAGTGACGGCTTGATCTGCTTGCCGCCATTTGCCAGGACCGAATAGGCGCTGACCATTCGCAACACGGTCGTTTCGCCGGAACCCAGCGACATTGCCAGCAATGGCGGCATTTCATCATAGACGCCGAAACGCTCTGCGTATTCGGCGACCAGATTCATGCCCATGTCGTTTGCGAGACGCACCGTCATCAGGTTTCTGGAGCGTTCGATCCCAAGCCGCAATGTTGAAGGACCAGCGGAGCCGCCGCCATAGTTCTTCGGCTCCCAAACTTCCCCGCCCGACACCAGTCTGATCGGGGCATCCAGCACAACAGATGCAGGGCTGTACCCGTTATCAAGGGCAGCTGCATAAACAAACGGTTTGAATGCCGAGCCAGGTTGGCGCAGCGCCTGGGTCGCCCGGTTGAACTCCGATTGCGCATAGGAAAAACCGCCGACCAGCGCGAGAACGCGCCCGGTGTGCGGATCCATAGCCGCGAGCCCGCCCTGCACTTCAGGCGGTTGCCGGAGGATGTACTTAGGCTCACCTTCGTCGGGCGTAATCTGCTCGACGTAAACAACGTCTCCGGGCTTTACTATCTCCGAAACGGAGCCGACTTTGCTACGTCGATCGCCGTCCTTGATCCGGTAGGCCCATTCCATATCGCTGCCCGAGAGCACCACTGTGTCGCGACCCTCGGAAACGCCGCCGGATGATGTCTTGCTCGGCCGCAACCCGACTGTCGCGGATTCGGCGTCCGCCGATAAGACAACGGCCAGTCGCCACTCCGGCACATCGCGCAGCGGTGTAATTTCGGCAACTGCCGGCCCCCAATCGCCATCGATCGATACCGTCGCAACCGGTCCACGAAATCCCTGTTGCGTGTCATAGCGGATCAGACCGTTGTGCAGTGCTTTTCGCGCCATCACCTGGATTTCGGGGTCAAGGGTCGTGCGGATAGAAAGTCCGCCCTCGTAGAGCGCATCTTCGCCGTATCGGTCGATGATCTGCCTGCGGACTTCCTCGGCAAAATAGTCGGACGCAAACAGCTGCGTTCCGCCGGCCCGGGGATTTACCCCGAGTTCCTTTGCCTTGGCCACTTCGGCATCTTCCGATTTCACGTAGCCGTTCTCAACCATGCGGTCGATCACCCAGTTGCGTCGAATGATGGCCTGCTCGGTTTTGCGATAAGGATGGTAATTCGCCGGACCTTTCGGCAGGGCCGCCAGGTATGCCGCTTCCTCCAATGTCAACTCGTTGACGGATTTGTTGAAGTAGGTCAGTGCCGCGCTTGCAATGCCGTAGGAATTCAACCCGTAGAAAATCTCGTTCAAATAGAGTTCGAGAATGCGATCTTTCGGATAGGCCTGTTCGATGCGAAAGGCCAAGATCGCCTCACGCATTTTGCGATCCAGCGTCCTGCTCGAATCCAAAAGGAAATTCTTGGCTACCTGTTGTGTGATTGTCGAAGCGCCTTCGTAGCGGCCAGTCCCGGTCCAGTAAGTCTCAAGATTGTTAATGGTCGCACGCACAAGCCCGACGTAATCGATGCCGTTGTGGGTGTAGAATTTCTTGTCTTCTGCAGAAAGAAACGCTGCCTTTACCCTGTCGGGCACAGCCTGGATTGGCAGGTACAGTCTACGTTCGCGTGCATGTTCTGCCATGAGCGCCCCGTCGGACGCATGGATTCGGGTCATCACCGGCGGCTCGTAGCTGGCAAGCACTTCATAGTCCGGCAGATCGCGCGTCACATCGGTAACGTACCAGGCAACGCCCAGCGCGACGATCAAAACGAAGACGGTGCCAATTCCGAACACATATCCAATCAGTCTGAACATCGTTTCCTTACCGGATCTGTTTCACTTTATCGGGCAATCAGCCCAAAACGCGCGACCGCATCACCTTCTGGGTCGCGGATTATGCACAAATTGAGGCCAATGTGATAGTGCACCGATTTACCTGAACTATTCCTAAACGAATGTGGCATTTGTAACACGGTCTCGGAATGCTGCCCCGAAGCGGTGCCGGCTCAATTGTCGATGCCCGTCACCTTATCCCTGTAGTCGGAAATAGCCAATACCAGCTGTTCTGCCGCCTTCTCGCGCCACTTCGGATCGGTTAGCAGTTCCTCGTCGTCAACGTTGGACAGATATCCGAGTTCTACGAGGATAGAGGGCACATCCGGTGCCCTGAGCACCCGAAACCCCGCCGATCTATGCGGATTTTTATTGAGCTTTATCGAACCATCAAATGCGCGGATGACGGCGGCGGCAAGATTGTCCGAAAACACCTGCGTTTCTCGCCGTGTCAGGTCGATCAGAATGTCGGCGACCGTGTCCTGCTCGTCTTCGAGAGAAAGGCCTGCGATCATATCGGAGCGGTTTTCCCGAGCCGCCAGTTCCTCAGCCAATTGGTCGGATGCCTTTTCCGACAAGGTATAAACCGTTGCTCCACGGACACGCTTGACCCGAATTGAATCGGCGTGAATAGAAACCAGAACATCAGCTGCCTGCGCACGTGCGCGCCGCACACGTTCCGAAAGCGAAATAAAACTATCGCTATCGCGGGTCATGACGACATTCATATCGGTCTCACGCTCGAGCACTTCTTTCAATGTCTGGGACATAGCCAGCGTGATGTCTTTTTCCTGCGTCCCACCCCTGCCCTCGGCACCGGGATCGATCCCCCCATGGCCTGCGTCAATCGCGACGGTAAATCCGTTTTGACGGTCTGTCGGCAAGGCTTCACTCGTGGATTCTTCTTCAGGCCGGATCGTGTCCCACTTTTGTTGTCGGAGAATCGAAGCAAACTCGTCCTGAGTGGTTGCCGCGAGGTCCAACACCAGCCGGTAGGTATCGTCGGACTCGCTTTGCATGATTTCGGCCATGTCCACCTTGATCGGGCCTGTGGATGTGAAAACCATCCTGGAGCGGCCGGGCGCCATGGCGCCATAGCGGACATCGGCAAGCAGACCTCGTGCGGTCGCACTTTCATCATCAAAGCCGAATACCGTTTCCGGCAAGTCAACGACCAGGCGATGCGGGCCTGACAACAGATGGAATGAGTATTCAGGTTTTTGCTCGAATTCGATGATGATCCGCGTCCGCGTCGAATCGCCCGCGATCCGAAACTCGAAGGCAAGCAGCTTGTCGGTTGAATCTTCGGCGCTTTTTGCTGAAAGCGATGGGGCGTGAATTGCCAAGACCGCAAAAAGTGCCAACAAAAGGGTACAGAAAAGCCTAGTCGCCCTCAGCGCTAGACTTGCCTGTGGCCGAAGGTTCGGTTCATCGCATGCTCGTGTATTCATACCGCCGTTTACGCCGCATCTTTGCATCATGAAGCTTTGCCATCGGTCCCTTTTGTACGAATCGCAAATCTTGCGCAACCAGCGTTTCAATCAAATTCGCGCTTATCGTCCAGGTAAGAGCAACTTCCCTGGAATGAAGTAGGGCGCAGAGCCTCACCAATTGCAATATATCCGCCAGATACCCATATGGCGTGCGATTGGGTAGTCTAGCCAGTTTTTCACCTCCATTTAGTATTTGTAGGAGACACACGGAAAAACTGTCCTTTTACTCGTAAATGACACTTGTATTTGTTTGAGATGTCGAAAGAAACCTTGACCGGTTGGTCAATATTACCGGCAGTTGCCCCTTGCCAGATTGGATTGTAGCCCATAAAAGCGAAGTGAGGTTTGAAGCACTGACGTGATAGGAACTTTGGTTTCGGCAGCCACCTTCTTCAGGGTTTCGCGGCGCTCATGGGCCATTTCGTCTGACGTCAAAGCGGCTTAAATCCTCCGAGTGAATCGATAGTGCCCGGGCGCTCCGGGCGTCGAATAGCGGCTTTGGCCGTATGCTTCCTCCGGGAAGCTTGTTTCATCGGTCTTTTTAGACCTTACGTTCATATATTCCCGTCTGGATTTTGGATGGAAAAGCAAGAGACTACAGGCACTTACAATCGTCTTCGGGCAAGCGGTGTTCCGAATACTGTAGTTGTAATGCTCCAGTCCAGCGCGGGAAACACAAGTTTCGGCACAGTTGCAACGACTCGGACCCGGGCTGGACCGCCTGGCAATGCCGAGTTGCGCGCTGCTGCCGAGGAGCATCAATTAAATGGCAGACAAAATGCTGATCGACGCGTCCCACGAGGAAGAGACGCGCGTCGTGGTCGTTCGTGGGAACCGGATCGAGGAGTTTGACTTTGAGTCGCAGCACAAGAAACAGTTGCGCGGCAACATATATCTTGCCAAAGTAACGAGAGTCGAACCTTCATTGCAGGCCGCATTCATAGAATATGGCGGAAACAGACACGGTTTTCTGGCATTCTCGGAAATACACCCCGACTACTATCAAATTCCCGTCGCTGACCGACAGGCGTTGCTTGACGCAGAGGCCGCTGAGGCAAAAGAGGATGATGACGACGCGGAGGTTGACAGACCGTCCAAGAAGAAATCCCGTTCGCGTCGCGGACGTGGAAGATCCAAGAAGGATAAACTCGCCGAAGCGTCTATAAGCGATGATACCGCAGGCGATGACATCGCCGCTTCTGACGCAGAATCCACAGAATCGCCGACGGACGTTCTCCCGCAGAACGATCCAGTATCTGCGGCATCGCAAGGCGAAGACGTTGCTTCAGACGACGCCAAGGCGCCGGGCGACGATAACGCCAATAGCAAGCCGACGGTCGAAACGGCCTCGTCAGAAGAACCTGCAGCAATTGCCGACAAGAACGATGGCGAAACGCGAGAGGTAAGCTCAGCTGCCGAAGAGACTGACGGCAGTGTTTCGGACGATGAAGTCACACCGGATAAAGATGCCGGCGAAGCTGATGGCAATGACGAGGGAACGCCTCCAAAATCGATCGCCGCCGCTGTGGATACGGATTCCGTATCCGAACCCGTAAAGTCAAAACGTGCTCGCAAACAGAGCGATGAAGACGACGATGGGGACGAGAGCGAAGACGACGACGCTACGGTTGAATCAGTCGGTGCCGAAGATGCCTTGGAAGAGGTTCCGGACCGTGTGCGAAAACAACGCAGACAGTACCGTATCCAGGAAGTTATCAAACGGCGGCAAATACTGCTGGTTCAAGTCGTCAAGGAAGAGCGCGGCAACAAGGGCGCAGCACTGACCACCTATCTGTCACTCGCAGGCCGTTACTCGGTTCTCATGCCCAACACAGCGCGCGGCGGAGGCATTTCCCGCAAAATTACCAACGTGCAGGACAGGAAGCGGTTGAAAGACGTCGCGCGCGGGCTTGAAGTGCCACAAGGAATGGGTGTCATACTGCGCACCGCCGGCGCAAACCGCACGAAAGGCGAGATCAAGCGAGACTTCGAATATCTCATGCGGCTTTGGGACACTGTCCGCAATCAGACTCTGACCTCTACCGCGCCTTGTCTTGTCTATGAGGAAGGCAGCCTGATCAAACGATCAATCCGCGATCTCTACAACAAGGATATCGGCGAGGTGATCGTTTCTGGCGAGAATGGCTATCGCGAAGCAAAAGACTTCATGAAAATGCTGATGCCGAGCCATGCAAAAGCTGTGCAGCCCTATCGCGAGGTGCAGCCGATCTTTGCGCGATCGGGGATAGAAGCTCAACTGGACAAGATGCTGCAGCCTCAGGTTACGCTCAAATCCGGCGGTTACATCATCATCAATCAGACCGAGGCACTGGTCTCGATCGACGTGAACTCGGGGCGCTCGACCAAGGAACATTCGATTGAGGACACGGCGCTGCGTACCAATCTGGAAGCAGCAGAAGAGGTGGCACGGCAATTGCGCCTTCGCGATCTGGCGGGCCTGATCGTGATCGACTTCATCGACATGGAAGAAAAACGCAACAATCGCGCGGTCGAAAAGAAGCTCAAGGAGTGCCTCAGAAGTGATCGGGCGCGGATCCAGGTTGGCCGCATTTCGCATTTCGGATTGCTTGAAATGTCGCGCCAACGCATCCGCGCCAGCGTGCTGGAAAGCACCATGCAGGTCTGTGACACCTGCGGCGGTACCGGGTATGTGCGGTCCATATCTTCGCTAGCGCTCCACGTGCTGCGCACAGCAGAGGAGCATCTTCTCAAGAAGACGACGCACAATATAACCCTCCGCACAACGCCGGAAATCGCGCTTTACATCCTCAACCAGAAACGGGACACGATTATCGAGTTCGAGGAGAGATTTGGATTGTCGATTGCGGTCGCCGCCGATGCCAATGTCGGATTGCAGTACATTGTCATCGATCAGGGTACGCCGGTGGATACGCCTGTGGTGATCGAGGGCGCCGTCGTGCCCTTCGAGGCAGACATCGACGACGAAGACTCCGATGCGGCAGGACAGGACGAAGACGAAAACGGACGCAAGCGCAAGCGTCGCAGGCGTCGGCGCGGCGGGCGCAATGGCGAAGACCGCGAGGTGGCGCAATCAACCGACGACGAAGCCAGCGAGTTTGCATCCGTCTCTGACAACAACCAGCAGGACAGTGGCGATGAAGACGGCGAGCGCCGCAGGAAGCGGCGCCGAAGAGGCAAACGCGGCGGTAAACGGAACCGCGAACAGGAAGGTCTTGAAACGGCGAGTTCGGAGGATTCTGGCTCTGGTGACACGAATGAAACAGGACTCGAAAGCGCTCAGGCTGACGCGAGCGCTGACCCTGTCGGCGTCGCCGGCACCGGTGCGGAGATGATCACCGGCGAAGACGGCGTCCAAAAGGCCGTGGAAGCTGACAAACCAAAACGGCAGCGCTCGAAACGCAAGAAGGAAAGCGAAGCTCCCGCTACCGCGACCGATGAAAAAGACGTGGTCGCGGAGATTATCGAGAGCAGTTCCACAGCGGCCGGGGCCGCGACTGACAATGCCGTTGAGGAAAAGCCTGCTGGTTCAAACAGGCGTCGCCGTTCGTCATCCGATCCGGAAAGCAGCGCTCCGAAGCTGACTTCGACGACCGCGGATGCCAAAGAAGACATTGCCGAGGAAAAGCCCAAAAAAGCCGGATGGTGGCAAAAGCGCGGCTTCTTCTGAGGCGCTCGCAGCTGTTTCAGCGCCGGCGTGAGATGGTTCGGCTGGCAGAACGAAGCGGCGCAGCTGTTACTTCAGCCACGCCCCGATACGATCCATTGCTTCAGAGATTTCGTCGAATGAACCGGCGTATGAAAACCGCATCGTCCGGTGGCCTTCCATCGGATCGAAATCTCTGCCCGGCGTGGCAGCTACATTGATTTCGTTGAGCATCTTCTTGCAGAACGCCATGGTATCGTTCGTAAAGGCGCTGGCATCAACATAGGCGTAAAAGGCGCCGTCCATTGGTGACGCAATCTTGAAACCGATACCCGGTAGCCGGTTCATCAACACCTCGCGGTTGGCTTTATATGTGCTGACGATGGCGTCCAGTTCGGCTGTCGCATCAAAAGCAGCACAAGCCGCAATCTGAGATAACTCGGGAGGACTTATGTACAGGCTTTGAGATATCCGTTCCACCGGCCTGATCAGGTGCTCAGGAAGCACCATCCAGCCGATCCGCCACCCGGTCATGCAATAGTATTTGGAGAATGAGTTGATCACCAAAGCCTGGTCGGTCACCGAAAGCGCTGTCGTTTCTTCGCCTGCAAAACTCAGGCCGTGGTAGATTTCATCGGAGATGAATGCCATGCGATTGGCCTCGCAATACTCAACAAGCCTGGTCAGAGCGCCTTTACTTGTTACCGTACCCGTCGGGTTTGCCGGGCTGGCAAGAAGGACACCGGCTATCGGGCCATGAGCCAAGGCTGCTTCTTCCAGGGCGCGCGGATCCAATGTGAAATCCATCGCCTCGCTAACAGCTATTTCGACCGGCTCCAGACCAAGCGCCGACAAAATGTTCCGGTAGGCCGGATAGCCGGGCCGGGTAATTGCAACACGGTCTCCGGGGTCAAAAAGGGCCAGGAAAGCCAGATTGAACGCCGCTGAAGAGCCGGTTGTAACGGCAATGCGCGCAGGGTCGATCGACACACCGCGGCGGCTGGCATAGTAGCTGGCGATCTTGGTTTTTAGCTGTCGCGTCCCGAGCGCATCGGTGTAGGCAATCCGTTCCGTCAGCAGGGCATTGCGAGCCGAATCGATAACCACCTTTGGTGCGGGATGCGCTGGCTGGCCGACGGCGAGCGAGATAATCGGATATCCGGCTTGCGCTCGCCTTGTCGCCTCCGCAAGCACATCCATGGCGTGGAAGGGTTCGATTTCACTACGCTTTGAGATCTTCACCACAGAATTGTCCTATAAGGTATATGCATGCCTCACAATTGCCCGATTGCGATGTCGATCACAACCGGATTAACACCATCACAATCGTGCGATGAACCAAGCACACTATGGGCAAGGGGTTCAAATGGCTGTAATGGTCGCTGGGAGTGAGGCGAATGACGACGTCAAAATACAAGGGGTTCACGGAATTGAGGATTGTCAGACTGGCGCATGCGGGCGTGATCGGCCTGTTCATGTTGTGCCTTGTCGTCGTTTCTGTCGCACCGGCAAGCGCGCAGGGACGGCTGCCGATCGTGCGCGATGCGGAGATCGAAGGCCTTCTCCTGGACTATGCGCGTCCGATACTCAAGGCAGCGGGGATCGACCGACGAGGCATCGAGATCATCCTGGTCAATAACATTTCATTCAATGCCTTCATTGACGGCCGTCGGATTTTCATCAACACGGGCGCCCTGTTGCAAGCTGAGACACCGAATGAGATTATCGGCGTGATCGCGCATGAATCCGGCCACATCGCGGGCGGTCACCAGCAAAGGCTGCGTGACCAAATTGCGCGTTCGCGCGCAATCGCGATTGTCGGTGCGTTGGCGGGAATCGGTGCCGCGGCGGCCGGCAGTGCCATGGATATCAGCGGTGCGGGTGCAGCAGGAAGCGGCCTGTTCAGTGCTGCGCCGAGTGTGGCGCAGCGCGCCCTTCTGAGTTACCGGCGATCGGAAGAGATCACCGCCGACAGATCGGCGGTCGCTTACCTCAACGCCACCGGTCAATCGGCCAAGGGCATGCTTACCACCTTCAGCCGTTTCTCTCAGCAGGCAGCGCTGGCCGGGGTAAGAAGCAATCCCTATGAGAGCACCCATCCATTGCCGCGCGAGCGAATTGCGCTGCTCGAGGAGATCGCAAAGAAAAGCCCGCATTTCAACAAGAAGGACAAGCCGTCGCTGCAGCGCCGACACAACATGATCCGTGGCAAAATTGCTGCTTATTCGGGCGGCGCGCCAGCGGTTGGCCGTGTGTTTAGAGACAATCCGCAAAGCGCGGGGGCACGATACGGTATGGCCATCTCGCAATTCCTCCGCGGGGACACCCGTCGCGCAATGGCCGGTATCGACGGCCTCATTGCCGAGGACAGGAACAACCCCTACCTCCATGAAATAAAGGGGGAAATCTACCTGGCCGCGCGCCAGCCGGCAAAGGCCGCAGCGGCCTTTGGGACCGCTATCAAGCTGGATCGTTACAATTCGAGCGTGATCCGGTCCAGGCGCGGATTCGCTCTCGTTTCGACTGGCGAACCGTCGAACATGAAAGCCGCGATCCAGGATTTGCGGGCAGCCATCGCGGCAGATCCAAACAATTTTTCGGCCTATACCTATCTGTCCCGCGCCTACGCGCAATCCGGCGATGTAGCCAATGCGGAGTTGACACAGGCAGAGGGCTATTTTCGCGCCGGCAACGTCAATGAAGCGAAGCGATTTGCAGTTCGGGCCGTAAAGAAGCTGCGGAGGGGAACGCCAAGCTGGCAGCGTGCGAACGACATTGTTCGGTATCAAACAAACTGAATCAGGACCTTATGAGGACGCAATGATCCGACTGATCAAACAGGTACGTGCATGGGTTTGCATGGCGACCACAGCGGCTATGCTTGCGATCGCATTTTCTTCGCCCTCGGTCGCGCTTGACGAGGCTGAAAAAGAGGAACTTGGCCAGTTTATTCGCGACTATCTGATCGAGAATCCGGAGATCCTGTTCGAAGTGCAGGCCGCCTACGAGGCAAAACAACAACAGATTCAACTCGAGCAGGCGCGTCAAGTCATTGCCGATTCCCGTGATGTTATCTTCAACTCACCAAACAATATTGTCCTCGGTAATCCTGAGGGCGACGTAACGATCGTTGAATTTTTCGACTACAATTGCGGTTTTTGCAAACGCGCCATGAAGGATATGGAGGAGATCATTGCGAATGATCCAAATGTCCGGTTTATCCTCAAAGAGTTTCCGATCCTTGGTGAAGATTCAGTCGCAGCGCACCGTGTCAGCGTAGCGGTGCTGCGTGTCGCACCCGAGACCTACGAAGCGTTCCACTTCGAGCTTCTTGGCGGGCGCGAACGTGCGACCGAAGCGCGGGCCATCGAGGTTGCCACAAACCTTGGTGTCGACGAGGAAGCATTGCGCGCCGCGATGGCCGACGAGACGATTGATGAGAGTTTTCGGGAATCTTACGAACTCGCGGACAGTCTCGGTATCTCTGGTACGCCCTCTTACATCGTCGGCGATGAGGCGGTTTTCGGCGCAGTCGGTGTTCCGACGCTGCAAGACAAGCTCGCAAACATCCGGGATTGCGAGAGCGCCAACTGTTGAAGGTCCGGGACCAGCCCTGCCCCATTGTCTTTTCTATTCGGTGTAATGTCAGTCCGTTCTCGGCTGACGGCGCATAAATTGAGGTCCAAACAAGTATCCAACGGTTTTTAGCCCAGCCCGCAGGACCGGGGGTTTTCCTTGCCCACGGGGCCGTCTATATGTCGGTCACTTTATTGTCTGCAGGTGAAAGCCATGGCCCGCGAAGTGTTTGTCCTGAACGGACCTAACCTCAATGCGCTCGGAAAAAGAGAGCCGGACGTATACGGCGGAAAAACGCTGACGGATATAGAAACCGATTGCCGCGCTCTTGCTCAGCAACTTGGATTTGACGTCGATTTCAGGCAAACCAGTCATGAAGGGCAATTGGTGGATTGGCTTTACGAAGCTGACGAGAAGGCAATCGGCGTCGTGGCAAATCCGGGTGCCTACTCCCACACCTCGATTGCAATCCACGACGCGATCCGTTCAATCACGGTCCCGGTGGTTGAAGTGCACCTGTCCAACATTCATGCACGCGAGGAATTTCGACACGTTTCCATGGTCTCGCCCGTCGCTGCCGGCGTCATTCTGGGCTTTGGGCCCAACGGCTACAATCTGGCGCTGCACGCGCTTTCTGACATCTGCGATGGATAAAAACACGTTCGCAAAGGACACGACCTGATGGCAGCTAGAAAACCGGTTATCGACCAGGATTTGGTGCGTGACCTCGCCAACATTCTCAATGAAACGGAATTGACCGAGATCGAGATTGAACAGGCGGATCTGCGTATCCGCGTCTCGCGCGGCGGCACCACGATCGTGCATTCGCCGTCGCCGGTGCAAGCATCTGCCTCTGCGGCAACCCAACCGGCGCCTGGCGCGCCGCCTGTTGCAGACAGTTCCGCCGACCCCAGCGTCAGTGTCAGCAATGCAGTCACCTCACCCATGGTCGGCACGGCCTATTTGGCGCCAGCGCCCGACGCCGAGCCATTTGTTCAAGTTGGTCAAGATGTTAGCGAAGGACAACCGGTTCTCATTATCGAAGCTATGAAGACGATGAACCAGATACCCGCCCCGCGAAGCGGCAAGGTGACGGCGATACTGGTCAACGACGCGCAACCGGTCGAGTTCGGCGAACCGCTTCTAGTTATCGAATAGGCGCTTTTCATGCTTTCGAAGATTCTCATAGCCAATCGAGGCGAGATCGCGTTGCGCGTTCTGCGCGCCTGCAAGGAACTGGGTATCAGCACCGTCGCTGTCCATTCGTCGGCCGACGCGGACGCGATGCATGTGCGTCTTGCCGATGAAAGCGTGTGTATTGGCCCGCCAGCATCGCGGGAGAGTTATCTCAACATTCACCAGATCGTGGCAGCCTGCGAAATCACCGGCGCTGACGCCGTCCATCCGGGCTATGGATTCTTGTCCGAGAACGCCAAATTTGCCGAAATCTTGGAAGCGCATGACATCACGTTTATCGGCCCGACGGCCGAGCATATCCAGATCATGGGCGATAAGATCACCGCAAAGAAAACCGCGGAAGAACTCGGCATTCCAGTGGTTCCCGGATCAAAGGGCGAGGTCACGGAAGAGAACGACGCGGCCGAAATCGCGGCTGAAATCGGATACCCGGTTATCATTAAAGCGACCGCCGGCGGCGGCGGGCGCGGTATGAAAGTCGCCAACAACGAAGCTGAACTGTCGCTTGCGCTCGCGACTGCGCGTTCCGAAGCCGGAGCTTCATTCGGAAATGAAGCTGTTTACATCGAAAAATATCTCGGCAAACCGCGCCATATCGAGATCCAGGTTATGGGTGACGGCCAGGGCAATGCCATACATCTGGGTGAACGCGACTGCTCCCTTCAGCGCAGGCACCAGAAAATATGGGAGGAGGCAAACTCCCCTGCCCTGAACGGCAAGCAGCGCGACGAAATCGGCGCAGTCTGCGCCGAGGCGATGAAAAAGCTCAACTACCGGGGCGCAGGAACAGTGGAGTTCCTCTACGAGAAGGGCGAGTTCTATTTTATCGAGATGAACACCCGGCTACAGGTGGAGCATCCGGTTACGGAAGCGATCACCGGTATTGACCTCGTCAACGAACAGATTCGCGTCGCGTCAGGCGGCGGTATTTCGGTACGACAGGATGAAATCAGATTTAACGGACACGCGATCGAGTGCCGCATCAACGCAGAGGATCCAAGGACATTCACGCCGTCGCCTGGCAAGATCACCCATTATCATCCGCCGGGCGGGTTGGGCGTTCGCGTCGACTCCGGCGTCTATCAGGGCTATTCAATTCCACCATATTATGACAGCCTAATCGGCAAGCTTATCGTGCATGGGCGGACACGGGTCGAATGTATGATGCGCCTGCGGCGCGCTCTGGGCGAGTTTGTCATCGACGGCATCAGCACGACGATACCTCTCTTCGAAGACCTCCTGGACAACCAGGATATCGCCAATGGCGATTACGATATTCACTGGCTGGAGAAATACCTGAACGTGCAATAGATGAGGACTTATGCACCGAAGTGAAGACCGGCTTACAATTACACCGCAATTGCTGCTGAAAGCTTACAGCTGCGGGCTTTTCCCAATGGCCGAATCGGCTGACGACCCAGAGGTTTTCTGGGTCGAACCAGAGATCCGAGGCGTTATCCCGCTCGATTCGTTCCACATCCCGAAGAGTCTGGCGAAAACATGCCGGCAAAATCGCTTTGAAATCCGGATCGACACGGCTTTTTCCGCTACGATTGACGGTTGCGCGGAACCGGCACCGGGCCGAAACAAGACGTGGATCAACCGCACCATCCGGCGGCTCTACACTCAGCTGCATGAACTTGGACACGCTCACAGTATCGAAGCGTGGCGAGAGGAACAGCTTGTTGGCGGGCTGTACGGTGTCTCGCTTCGTGGCGCCTTCTTTGGCGAGAGCATGTTTTCACGTGAGCGCGACGCGTCCAAGGTCTGCTTAGTTCACCTCGTGCGCCGTTTGCGCCAGCGGGGCTTTGTTCTGCTTGATACGCAATTCACCACAGACCATCTGCGGCGCTTCGGCGCTGTCGACGTGCCAAAGGACAGCTATGACCAGATGCTCGGCGAGGCAATGATGGTCGAAGCGGTTTTTGCTTGATGACTGAATCGCCTCATGCAGGCGCCGGAACCTCTGAATCCATTTTGCAGTCTTTCAGCCAGACATCGTAGACAGCATGATCAACGGCGTTCAGGCCGGGCGAATCAGCAAACATCCAGCCGGTAAAGATGCGTCTTATCTTACGGTCCAATGTGATCTCATCGACCTCGACGAAGGTGGTGGTTTTGGGCTTTTGCGACTCATCGCGCGTGAAACAGACACGCGGCGTCACCTGCAGCGCGCCGAACTGTACGGTCTCGTCAATGTAAACATCGAAGGTAATGATCCGCCCCGTAATCTTGTCGATTCCGGAAAAGACAGCGACCTTGTTCGATATGCGCGGATCACCGGCCGGCGCAAGTTCCTGTTTTTCGACCGGATCGAGCGTTTCGGTCTGAATGCCAGTATCATCCTGGCTTTGTGCGAATGCAGGGGTTGCGGCCAGGCATAAGCAGCCGGCGATCGCAATGAAATGCGCTTTGAGTTCGGACTTGCAAGAGTTGCCGATTGTCATCATGCGGCTGACGCTATGAGCCCGGTGTCCAGGCGTCATAATCGCCCGTGACAATCGGCCGGTCTGCCGGATTGAGAATGGAACCCTTAGGGCGGTAAGCAGCAGAGGTGCCGGTCAGGTTGGACTGGTGCGGTTTTTGCCATTCCTTGGCTTCGTAGGTCTCGTCGGCGGGAGAAACGTCCGTACGATGGTGCATCCAGCCGTGCCAGCCGGGCGGAATTGCGGAGGCATCGGACGGTCCGTTGTAGATTACCCAACGCCTTGTGCGGCCTTCGCTATCGGTTCCACCCTGATAGTAAACGTTGCCGAATTCGTCTTCGCCAACCCGTGTGCCCATACGCCAGGTGTGGAAACGGGTCCCGACTGTCGAACCATTCCACCATGTAAATATCTGCAACAGAAAGTTCTTCATGGATTGACCTATGAGATCCCGCCGATTGCTCTGCAGCGCCTTATGCCGCGAACGCTCCGTCTTGTCCATACATCTGACATGTGTCCCTGCGATTGCGCCGATTCAATGGTGACAGGAAAAACGGTGCTTCAGGTAAGATCGCGTTCGAACACAAGCGCCGGAATTCCCGAGTCGGACGCGCCGCAATTTTCCGTGCGACCGGTTTCAACGAAACCCTTGCGCTCATAGAAGGCAATCGCTCCACGGTTCAATGCCTCGACCTCAAGACGGACGCGCTTTGCATGCGGAAAACACGCAATGATCTCGTCGAGTAGCAATGCGCCCGCGCCCCGTTGCTGAAATTCCGGCATCACGTAGAGCTGATGCAGATCGATATTGTCACCATCTTCGGTCGACGCAAATGCAACGGCACAAATCCCCTCGCCCGTGTCGACAACGACGAATTCGCTGTTCTGCTGGGTCAATCTTTGCGCAAGAACCGGAACGGCATGCCAGTCTCCGGTGATCGCGTCGACCTTGTCCACGCCGTAGATCGTGTCGTAGGTATCGTGCCACGTCTTTACGAGAAGCGCGTTGATTGCCTGCAGATCGCGCTCGTTTGCAGTCCTGACCCACATGGCAGAGCCCTCATTCAGCGCAGCTATGCATCCTCGATGCCAAGCTTGCTGCGCACCAGCGCATTCACCGCCTGCGGGTTTGCCTTGCCTTGCGTCGCTTTCATGACCTGACCGACGAACCATCCGGCCATAGCCGGTTTTTGTTTCGCCTGCTCGGCTTTATCTGCGTTTGACGCGATCACCTCATCGACTGCCGCTTCGATTGCACCGGTATCGGTGACCTGCTTCATGCCGCGCTCTTCGACAATCTTCTCCGGATCACCGCCCTCATCCCAGACGATTTCAAAGAGATCCTTGGCAATCTTGCCGGAGATCGTACCTTGCTTGATGAGATCAAGGACAGCGCCCAGCTGCTCAGGTGAAATCGGTGTCTCCTCGATGGTCTTCCCGGCGCGGTTCAGAGCACCGAGCAGATCGTTGATCACCCAATTGGCAGCCAGCTTGCCATCCCGCCCGTCGGCAACGGCTTCGAAGTAGTCGGCAATCGTTTTGTCGGACACGAGAATGGAAGCATCGTAAGCCGAAAGGCCCATATCCGACATCAGTCGGGCCTTTTTGTCGTCAGGAAGTTCGGGCAGACCGTCCATCAGGCCTGTGACATAGGCATCGTCGAATTCAAGCGGCAGCAAGTCCGGATCGGGAAAGTAGCGGTAATCGTGAGCATCTTCCTTCGAGCGCATTGACCGCGTTTCGCCCTTTGCCGGATCAAAAAGGCGCGTCTCCTGATCAATGGAGCCACCGTCTTCCAGAATGGCGATCTGCCGACGCGCCTCAGATTCGATTGCCTGGCCAACGAAGCGGATAGAGTTGACGTTCTTGATTTCACACCGGGTGCCGAAATCATCTCCCACGCGCCTCACCGAGACATTGACATCGGCACGCATGGACCCTTCATCCATGTTGCCGTCGCATGTGCCCAGATAGCGAAGGATCGTGCGCAGCTTTGTGATATAAGCTTTGGCCTCATCGGATGACCGCAGATCCGGTTTGGAGACGATTTCCATGAGGGCCACACCCGAACGGTTCAGGTCGACATAGCTCATGGACGGATGCTGATCGTGCATCGACTTGCCGGCATCCTGTTCAAGATGAAGACGTTCGATGCCGATCTCGATGTCTTCGAAGCCACCTTTCTTGTCCGGGCCGACAGATATCGTCATCGTCCCCTCTCCGACGATCGGATCCTTGTATTGTGAAATCTGATAGCCCTGCGGCAAATCCGGATAGAAATAGTTCTTCCGGTCAAAAATCGAGCGATGGTTGATGGTTGCCTTCAGGCCGAGACCGGTACGAATCGCCTGTCGAACGCATTCCTCGTTGATAACCGGCAGCATGCCGGGCATGGCCGCATCGACCAATGAGACATTGTCGTTCGGCGCATTGCCGAATGATGTTGACGCGCCCGAAAACAGTTTCGATTCCGAAAGAACCTGGGCATGCACCTCCATGCCGATGATGACTTCCCAGTCACCGGTTGCGCCGGCGATCAGCCGTTTTGGGTCGGGTGTTCGGGTATCGATGATCGTCATGGGAATTTGAAATCTGAAATGCCTGATAACCGGGCGATCCCGGGCCCCGAAAGGCCTAAACCAATGAACCGCACGGTTCAAGCCTCAGCCTCCATTTCGTCTGCAAAACCCGGCCTGGCACCCGCCACCAATGCGCAAATAGTTTGATATAGATCAAGCTCGATTTTCGGACGGCAGCCTATCATCGCTGCAAATGGCTTCGAGCTGGAGAGACCTATGGGGATACAAAGCACCGTTTCGCACATCGAGCGCCATGCCCGGCTTTTTGAACGTATGATGGTCAAACTGGGCGTCAGGGAAGAAATGGCGGCAATGAAGGATGTCGAAACGGCTGCTTCAAAGCGCTGCTTGGGCTGTGCTGCTGCCGATGCATGCGGGTCCTGGCTCGATGAAGACACAGAAGCGCCCCGTGCACCTTCATACTGCCGCAATGCGGCGCTGTTTGACCGCCTCATGGAGGCTGTTCCCAACGAATCGGAGTAGGCTCGCCCGTTCCTCACGGTCGATGGCCACTCCCAGAGGCTCCCTTATGGGAGAGTATCCCTCAACTGACCCCGGTCGCATTGGCGATCAGGGGTCTTTTTTCTCTTGTATGGCGGTCTTGCAGCGACAGATTTCAAGCAAACTCGAACGGGATGTCTGTTCGCCGATGAGCGGGAAGTCTAAGACAGCAAATAAATCCAGTATCTTGTCTTGCCAACCCGACGCGCCTTCGTAAGATGCAGTTTAGAAACACTCGCGAATTCAGAATCAGGTAAAGGCCGCACTCAAATTCTCATTCGGGCAAGAAAACCAAGGATCATAGACAAAGTGGCGTTGATCGACAGTTGGCCACGTGTCCTCAGTCTGATTTTGATCCTTTCGGTATGTTTGCTGGTCGCCGGCTGCGGCCTCGACAAGGCGCCGATGATCGACACCAAGGGCCCGGTCGCACAGGCGCAACGTGACCTTTTGTTCACGGGCCTGTTTCTCATGCTCATCGTCGCAATACCGGTGTTCCTGCTCGCAGGCTTCTTTGTCTGGCGCTACCGTGCCAATGGCGGCACCGGAAAATACACACCTGATTGGGCCTATTCCGGAAAGATCGACGCGATCATCTGGCTGATTCCAGCCATCATCGTCGCAATTCTCGGCTATTTGCTGTGGACCACGACCCATAGGCTCGATCCCTACAAGAATATCGGCGCAGCCGACAATGCCATCGTGGTCCAGGCCATTGCCCAGGACTGGAAGTGGCTTTTCCTTTATCCCGAGTACGGTATTGCAACGGTCAACGAACTGGCATTTCCGAACGAGCGGACGCTAGCGCTCAGGATCACCTCCGATACCGTCATGAATTCATTCATTATTCCGGCGCTCGGCGGTCAGATCTATGCAATGGCGGGCATGACCAGCAGGCTGCATCTGGTTGCCGATGAACCGGGCCAATTCACCGGTCGCAATACCATGTACAGCGGGGACGGTTTTGCGGACCAGCACTTCCAGGCCTACGCAATGTCGAATGCGGATTTTGAAGCGTGGTTGCAGAAGGTGCGGCAGACGGGGCAGTCGCTCGATGCATCTGCATACGAAACGCTGGCGAAACCGAGCACCGCGCATCAGGTAGAATACTACGCGGATTATGAACAGGATCTGTTTGGTCGCATTCTTGCGAAATATGAGCAACGGCCGGGAGGCCATTCGATGATGCAGGATCAGTAGCAGAGGATGCGGGAGGGATTTTCATGCTTGGCAGACTGACGATCGATGCCCTTCCATTCTATAGTTGGGTTGCCATGGCCGGAGCCGGGGTCACGGTGCTCGGCGGGCTGGTCGTTTTCGCACTGATCACCTATCTGGGCGCCTGGCGTTATCTTTGGCGCGAATGGCTGACAAGCGTCGATCACAAGAAGATCGGCATCATGTACATCGTCCTCGCCCTGGTGATGCTGATCCGCGGTTTTATCGACGCGATCATGATGCGTGCGCAGCAGGCGATCGCCCTCAACTCGGAAGGCTATCTGCCGGCGGAACACTTCGAACAGATCTTCTCCTCACACGGCACGATCATGATCTTTTTCATGGCGATGCCTTTCGTTTCCGGGTTGTTCAACGTCGTGATGCCGCAGCAGATCGGCGCCCGCGACGTCGCCTTTCCGTTCATGAATGCGCTCAGCCTCTGGTTGACTGCGGCAGGTGCCGCCCTTGTTCTGGTTTCGCTGGTGGTCGGCAAATTTTCCGAAGCAGGATGGACGGGATACCCGCCCTATTCCGGCATCCAGTACAGCCCCGGCGTTGGCGTCGACTACTGGATTTGGGCCTTGCTCGTCAGCGGGGTCGGCAGCACGCTGACCGGAATCAATTTTGTCGTGACGATCCTGAAGAAACGTGCACCCGGCATGACGCTGATGCGCATGCCGATGTTCACTTGGACCACCTTGGTGGTTAGCCTTCTGATGGCGTTTGCCTTCCCGGCTTTGACGGTTGTCGCCATTCAGCTTGGCCTCGACCGCTATCTGGGCTTCCACTTTTTCACCAACGAAGCCGGCGGCAACATGATGAACTACGCCAACCTTCTTTGGATCTGGGGGCACCCGGAAGTCTACATCCTGATCCTGCCGGCATTCGGCGTTTATTCCGAAGTCGTGGCGACTTTTTCCGGCAAACGCCTGTTCGGATACGATTCCCTCGTCTACGCGACCGCCTGTATTGGCATCCTGTCGTTCACCGTGTGGCTGCACCACTTCTTCACCATGGGTTCCAGCGCCAATGTGAACGCGTTCTTCGGCATCGCGACGATGATCATTGCCGTCCCGACCGGCGTCAAGGTGTTCGACTGGCTGTTTACGATGTATCGTGGCCGTATTGTCTTTCATCCCTGCATGTACTGGACCGTGGGCTTCATCGTAACATTTGTCATCGGCGGGATCAGCGGCGTGCTGCTCGCCTTGCCGCCGGCCGACTACCTGATGCACAACTCAACCTTTCTGGTGGCACATTTCCATAATGTGCTCATCCCGGGCGCCCTGTTCGGCTACTTCACCGGCATGAATTACTGGTTCCCCAAGGCTTTCGGCTTCAAATTGAACGAGACGTGGAGCATCAGGGCATTCTGGTTCTGGCTGATCGGATTTTATCTCGCGTTCATGCCGCTTTATGTTCTCGGCTTCATGGGCATGGTTCGGCGGATGGAGCACTACAACGTGCCGGAGTGGCAGCCCTACCTCGTCGTCGCCGCCGTTGGCGCGGTTTTCGTGCTGATCGGCATTTTCTGCATCATCATGCAGTTCTACGTCAGTTTCCGTGATCGTGCCGAAGCGGTCGATACGACCGGCGATCCGTGGAATGGCCGCACGCTCGAATGGGCAACCACTTCGCCGCCGGCGCCATACAACTTCGCCATCATTCCGAATGTCGAGGATGTTGACGCCTTCGCGGATATGAAACGGCGAGGCGTTGTCGGGGTTCGACCTGCGGCCTATGAGGATATCGTCATGCCGAAAAGCACCGGTGCGGGGATCATTCTGGGCGGTCTCGCATTCGTCCTGGGATTTGCCATGATCTGGCACATCTGGTGGCTGGCGGCATGCGCTCTTGTTGGATCGGTGGTCGTGCTGATCCTGCGTGTCAGCAATGACGACGATGAATTCATCATTACGGCAGCCGAAGTGGAGGCAATCGAAAGCAAGCGGCAGTTCTCGCAGTTCAAGATCGCAACCGATGCTTCAGTCGCGGGCCGGCCGCGACCGGACGGGCAGCCGGCGGCGGGGAAGATATGAGATGAGCGCCGTCGAGGCGAGCGCGCTGGAGAGCGAGGAGGTCGTCCACCTGGGCGGCGGCGAGGAATTCGAGGAACGCGAATTCGGCTTCTGGCTTTACCTGATGACGGACGCGGTGATCTTCGCACTGCTCTTTGCCACCTATGTGGTGATGAAAGACAATATCGCCGAGGGTCCGGATGCGAAATCGCTGTTCGATCTTGGCCATACGGCGGGCGAAACGCTGTTGCTACTGCTTTCAAGCATCACGTTCGGTTTTGCCTCTCTCGCCTCACTTGATCTCAAACGCGGGCAGGTGATTTTTTGGCTCGTCGTGACCATTGCACTGGGCGTCGGCTTTGTCGCCATGGAAATCAGCGAATTTGTAGGCATGATCGCTCAAGGGGCCGGTCCGCAGGTCAGCGGTTTCCTGTCTGCCTTCTTCACCCTTGTCGGGACGCACGGCCTGCATGTCAGCTTCGGCGTCATTGGCATTACAGTGATGATTGGCCAGATTGCCGTCAAAGGCCTGACTAACCCGGTGAAATCCCGCCTCTACAGGCTCGGCCTGTTCTGGCACTTTCTTGATATCGTCTGGATCGGGATCTTCTCCGTAGTTTACCTGCCGGGGATTCTTTGAATGGCAACCAAGCGCCACGTTTCGACCCATACGCACAGGGCTTACCTGACAGGCTTCGTCCTCGCTCTCACCCTGACAGCAATTCCCTTCGCGCTCGTCTGGATGGGCACGCTATCCGTCCTCGCGACGCTGGTCGTTATCGCCATCACCGGTGTCATTCAGATGCTGGTACATCTGTATTTTTTCTTGCATCTCAACCTGACGACAACGCCGCGGGAAAACCTGCTGGCGTTGCTGTTTGCATGCGTCCTGATCTTCATCCTCGTCGGCGGGACGCTGTGGATCATGTTCGACCTGCACTATCGGATGATGTGAGGGCTCAATAAAAGTTGCGGGCATAGGAGCTTTATTCACACAGAGCGTCAATTGGCGATTTTAGTGAGTTCGGGCAACGTCTAGAGCCTTGCCGATTGGCCAATCCATACCTTCTTCAAAACATTTTTTGTAGTCTGCCGGTCCTAGGGCTTCGGTGGTTATGGCGATATGTTCGTCGAGCGTAGCCTGATCAGCAGGCTCAAACTTTACGCCTAGCTCTCCCACCATTGATGTTGCAGCGCCGAAAAGCTGCGCAGCCCTCTTGTAGTCGCCTCTATCCGCCGACAGTTCACCCATAAGAGCAACGTATAAGTTGATCATCATTGGGTAATCGTATTCCGATGCAAGCGAAACCACTTCATCCAGATAGCGCTGAGTCTCTTCCAAGTCTCCCTGCTTTAAGGTGGTATGGGCCATATTTAACAACAAAGCACCGATCCAATACTGGTTGTCCTGTTCCTTCATCAACGTCAGCGCTTCTTTGTAACAATCCGAGGCCACATCTAACTGACCCATAGCCCTGGCTCCCTCGCCCATGGCTATCAACGCAAGTGCGGCACCAAAGTCGTCACCCAATTCACGACACTTACCAAGCGCCTCCATTATCATCTCCGGCCCGGACTCCCCGTTGCTTGCCACTGCGCTGGTAATTCCAAACGTTATCATGGAACGGGCTAATTCGTGATCGTTTCCGGCCTCGCCGTACAGTCTGTGCGCGCGCTCAAATCTTGGTAAAGAACCAGGATAATCACCGCTGATCATCTGAAGCCATGCTGCGACCTCACACAACACAGCAACCGCGCGGCTTTCTTGCCCCTTGTCCAATGCTGAAAGAGCCTGTTCAGCCCATTTCTGGCCCTCAGTGAATTGTCCGCGTGGGATCCAAAGCCATAACAGAGATTTCAGGTACTCTGCGGCTCCTCCTATATCGTTTTTCGTTATGCAGTGCTCTATCGCGGCACGAACATTATCTGATTCCTGATGAATGTTCGTCACCGAGGTGCGCTGATTTGAGCCGACAATCCCATCAGAATTGTGTTTAACAAGCTCAAGGAAGTATTTGCAGTGAAGATCGGCAACATAATCGAATTCGTTTTGCTCCTGAAGTTGTTCGCCAGCGACCTGCCTTATCGGCTCAAGCATTCTGAAGCGGGATAAGCCTTCGCCATGTAGCGCTACGATCAGGTTTTTTTCGCACAACGAATCGATTAGGTCGACGACGTCAGGTTTTGTGTTTTGGCTGTCGAGGCAGACGGATTGAGCCGCCGACATGTCAAAGCCGCCCTTGAATATTGAGAGCTTACGGAAAAGGGCACACTCGTCATCGTTGAGCGACTGATATGACCATAAAACTGCATTCCTCAAGGTTTTATGTCTAGAGTCAACATCTCTGGGCGCTCGGCCCAATGCGCTCAGACTCTGGTCCAATAAGTCAGCAAGCTCCGTTACGCTCAAAACATGCAGCCTCGAAGCGGCTAGTTCCAATGCGAGCGGCAATCCGTCAAGCCGCCTGCAGATCCGCGCGATAGAATGGGCATTGTTACTGTCCAGGAAAAAGCCCGGCTGTTTAGCACGCGCCCTGCTGAGAAACAGCTGTACAGAGTCGTAGCTGTCAATTGAGGTTGTGGTCTCGTTTATTCGTGGCACCGACATAGCCGAAACCTGAAACTCTATTTCTTCGGTGATGTTCAACGGTGCACGGCTGGTAACCAGTAGCTTAAGTTGCTCGCAGGCGTCTGCCAGTTCAGCCAGCTCTTGCGCAGCATCTATCACCTGTTCAAAATTGTCGATGATAAGCAGAATCTTGCGATCGCCGACAAAGTGTTTCAGATCATCAATGACAAGTCTGCCATTGTAATCAGGAACATGAAGTGTGTGGGCGATCGCTGAACACACCAGTCTGGCATCGGCAATGCCCCCCAGCTGGATCTGAAATATGCCATCAACAAAATGCTCTGATAGCATCTTTGCAACTTCAATCGACAATCGTGTCTTACCGGCACCACCCGGCCCGGTCAAAGTCACGATCCGCGCCGGCGAGCTTGTGATTATTTCGGATACTTTTGCCAATTCCGATCGACGGCCGACGAAGGTTGTCTTCGTTCGCGGAAGGAATATCGGACGATTTTCCATTGATCGAATGGGTGGAAATTCCGCATCGGATCCGGGAACATTCAGTTCGTAAATGTTTTCGGGAAAAGAAAGATCTTTGAAACGGTGGCTACCCAAGTAGCGGATAGCACCAAGTTTGCTTTCGGTCGTTGATGAGAGCTCGCCTCGGGTAACAGACGACAAGAGGATTTGCCCACCATATGCGGCCTGCGATATGCGCGAAGCGCGGTGAACATCATAACCGACGTAACCCACATTAGGATCTGGCACGGATGCCGCTTCACCCGTATGCAAACCTATGCGAACTCTGACCTTTGCTTCCATCGGCCAGTCCGTGATCGCGAGTTTGTCTTGAATACTGGCTGCTGCCGCCAATCCCCCATCAGCATCTGGAAATACTGCGAAATAGGAGTCGGAATGGCGGACAACCTGTCGCCCGCCCTGCGCTTCGGTTTCTGTCTTTAGTATTTCGAAGTGTTCAGCGAGCAAATCAAAAAAGCGATCGCCGCATTTTTTGACAAGTTCAGTGGATCCTTCCATGTCCGTGAACATGAAGGTTATAAAGTCCCTGGTTTGTGAAACCTCAATATTTTGATTCAAATTTCTTGGCGCGCCTGTTGCCGATTGCCTTTTGGGCTTAAAACATCTGCGGTTTAATAACGCTCTGCAAAGGCCATGTAAAACTTCCGAGTTTCTTTTTTATGCTTATAAGAGCCTCCATTTCCTCATCTGACAGGCTCTCCAATTCCTTCTTCATATCTTCGGTGTAACCCTCACCGTCATCAAGGATGCCTTGATCCTTTAGGGTTTGAAAACACTTGTATTCCATTTACCTCTCCTATGGATAATTATGACCTACGTCTCGTGTCACCATAACACAATGAACCACCTTTAGAAACAATGCCGTAGGTAGAGGATTAGCCGGATGACAACCGTAGATCTGATGCAGTCAAGAATAAGATTACTGAGTGGAGAGCTTGTTGAGGCATTGGATTCGCTTTGGGAAAGTGAGGAGGTTGCCCGCCTGTTTCCGGAGTATTTAATCATGATGCATCAAGTCATTCGCGCAAGTGTTCCACTAATGGAGGAAGGCTTGCGAGAGGCACGCAAACTTGACACAAGCGATCCGCTTGGGCCGATCCTGTCGGGCTATTTTGCAGAGCATATTGAAGAGGAGCAATCGCACGATGAGTGGACCCTCGACGATCTCGAAGCTGCCGGATACAACCGGGCTGAAATCATGAGCCGAATCCCGGCGCCCCCTGTGGCCAACCTAGTTGGTGCGCAGTACTATTGGTTGCGCCACTATCATCCTGTCGGATTGCTTGGATACATATATCTGTTAGAAGCGAATCCCGGAGATAAGCACTTGTATGATGAAATAGAAGCGCGGTCGGGGTTGCCCTCTGAATTGTTCCGAACCTACAGGATGCATGGTGAATTAGACCCGGAACACAAGGACGAACTAGAGGCGATCATAAACTCTCTTCCACTTACCGATACGCAACGGTCTTTGATTTGCGTGTCCCTAATCCACGCAATGAGCAGTCTCGCAGACTCGGTACGGCATGTAATGCGATCATAGAGTCAGGCAAACAAATTTGTAGTCGTAGGTCTCGTTGAGGAAGCCCGTACATTGCCTGAATGCCTCTACGATAAGACATGCTGGCGTTGCTGTTTGCATGCGTCCTTATCTTTATGCTCGTCGGCGGGACACTGTGGATCGTGTTCGACCCGCGCTATCGGATGATGTGAGGGCGAAGGCGCCTATGACGGGCTCGTGGTGTTGCCGGGCCGCTCCTTTGGCGTTGAACCGGAAAATCCGATCTTGGTGGCAAAATTCACAGTTTTGACGACGGTCATCTGTTTGTAACCCGGCGGACAGGCGTTCTCCATAAACGATGCCCATATCATGATCAGGAAAACAAAAAATCACAGGAGACAAAAATGTCCCATGATCACACAAACATGAATGCTGCCTCCATCAACCGGGCTCTGAACGGCGCGCGTACCGGTCGGTTGCGGGCCATACAGATGTTCTTCGACCGTACAAGGCCGCCGCGCTCGAACACGATGTCCAAACGCATTTCATAAACTTCCTCAGCGTCTTGACCGCGGTCAAATTGCCGCGGCCGCAGCCTACGCGCATGGACACCATCGCCCTTGGTCAGGTTTGCGCTATATGCCATCGTGCTGATGTTTATGGTGCCGAACGGCCCGCGTCAGCTTTGTCAGACGCGGAAAACCTCGAATGCCACAAAGCATGATCGACACGGACAAGACGGCGCGCAAAGCCGGGCCACCCGCTGATGCGACCGTTTATTTCGACGGATCCTGCCCGCTGTGCACTGCTGAAATCGGTCACTACGCGTCACGCAACGGCTCCGATCGGTTGTGTTTCGTTGACGTGTCGCAAAGGGAGCCTGAGCTCGGTCCGAACCTGTCCGCCGATGCGGCGATGCGCCGGTTTCATGTGCGCCTTGAAGACGGCACGCTCCTATCCGGTGCACGCGCCTTTGTGGCGATCTGGGAAACGCTGCCCGGGTGGCGATGGGCGGCAAAGATCGCGCGTTTTCCGGGCGTCATTCCGCTGTTGGAAATCGCCTATCGGCTGTTCCTGCCGGTCCGGCCGGGACTTTCGCGGGTTGCGGCTTGGTTCGGAGCAAAGCCAACGCCACGCCGCCCCTGACCTGTGGGCTGCTGTCACGCTTTCTTCCAGTTACAGATCATTAGGATTGCGTCGGTCGGCAAGGCTAAGCAGCCGTCACCTTCGCCGTTTTCTCCATCCAATTCGTGATTATCAGCAGGAACTGGGCACATAAATCGCGTACCGATTTTTACCTGTTCTAGTTGACTGATTTATCTTCGGAAAACGTGTCGACAGCGACCGTAGCACCGAGCAAAGCCATGTTATTGCCACAGGCGACTGACCTTAGCCGTGAATGACGGCATTGCAGTGACAACTACCTGAAAAAATTACGACTTTTGGCATGGGTGAGCAGTTCATCCAGTGATCACCTGCAGCGACGTGGAGGCAGCGCTGCGAAATTGTGAGGTTTCTCACAGCATCTGTGAGAGCACCGCCGTACAACTGCGCCGTGCAATCCTTTCATTAACGTCGTTCTAACTGAACTTCATAGACAAAGAGGAGTCCTCCCATGGCAATCAATCGCCGTGAAGCCGCATTCGAAGGTCGCGTATCCGCTGCAAAGATGGCTCGCGATCGAATCCACCCCCAACACAAAGCAAATGGTGATGAGGAACGTTACGCCGCCGCGCACTATCTGATGAGTTTCACCAAGGGGCTTCATCACAACGACCTCGGCGTCGTCGCCGATCCCGAAGACTTCCGCGCCTTCCGGCGGGCGATCGACGAGGGGTTCATTGACCCGTTTTCAAAAGCTGTGAACCCCTCTCCCGAGAAGGGCCGGGCCTGGGAGGCGCCGACGGCAGGCGTCGTCTACGACCTGCAAGGACCGGACGCGCAGGCAGTGACAATGCCTCCTGCCCCTCCGCTCTGCTCGGACGAACTAACGTTCGAGATGGCCGAAGTCTATGAGCAGGCGCTGCTGCGCGACGAACCCTTCACATCCTTCGTTGGCAGTGCCGGGGCGGTGCAAGATTCTGCCGACCGCCTGAACGCCCTGCCCTTCGCGAGTGCCAACTTCCCAGGCAGCCGCGGGCGCACGACAGCAGCCGGCGGAACGCTCGATGCGCAAACCGTCTTCCGCGGCTCTTCCCCGGGTGTCGAAATCGGTCCCTACCTGTCCCAGTTCATGCTGATCGGCAATCGCGATCTCGCTGCGCCCAACACCGGCGCTGCCGGTGTAGCGGAAGGCTTGATCCGCTACGGGGCGCAGGTGATTGACCAGCGCGTGCCGGCCGCGCCCGCGAATGCGGACTATATGCAGACATGGCCCGAGTGGCTCGAAGTACAGAACGGCAAGGCCGTCCGCGACAACGAAGTGCTTTTCGCCGGAGGCACGCGCCGCTTTATCGCCACCCCGCGGGACCTTGCGACCTATGTCCATGACGACGCGCTCTACCAAGCCTATCTCAACGCCTGTATGATCCTCTTGGGAATGCAGACGCCCTTCGACCCTGCTTTCGAGGCCTTGTCCGGGAACGGCATGTTCTCAGTAGACCCCCCGGAGCGGCAGGCGGGAGGCTTCGCGCTCTATGGCGGGCCGCACATCCTGACGCTGGTGACCGAGGTGGCAACGCGGGCCCTCAAGGCCGTGCGCTTCCAGAAGTTCAACGTACATATCCGCCTGCGCCCCGAGACGCTGTCCGGCAGGCTCGAGAAGGCAGGCGAGATCGAAGACTGTTTCCCCTATATTCGGAACTGTCTGACAGGCATGTGCGACGACCTGCTTGGGAACGATGCCGATCCTGCGCAGAGCACGCTCGGCCTGATCCGGGCCATGAACCCGGGCGGCGAATCCCTTCTGCCAATGGCTTTCCAGGAAGGCTCGCCGATGCATCCGGCCTATGGCGCCGGTCATGCAACCGTCGCAGGCGCCTGCACAACCATTCTCAAGGCCTTCTTCGATACCGACGCCGTCTTCGTAAAGCAGATGGTGCAAAGCGGAGGAGCCAAAGTGGCCTCGGGCACCTTCAAGCGCTTCGAGAAAGACGATATGCCGGTGGCTTTCGAACCTGCCGCAGACGGATCCCAGCTGGATCCTGTCGCCGACCCGGAATGGCTGACTTTGGAGGGGGAACTCAACAAGCTCGCCGCCAACATCTCGATCGGGCGCAACATGGCCGGGGTCCATTACTATTCCGACTACTACGACAGCCTGCGGATGGGCGAAGAAATCGCCATCGGCATGCTGGAGGAACAGGCGATCTGTTATCCGACCGATCCCTTCGTTCTGACCGTGCCCACCTTTGACGGACCCATTCGCCGCATTGGGGCGCGCTAGGGCGTCAGGCGGCGGCTTCCGCAAAAAGGACCACCGTCGCCTTCGATATCTGCTCTGATGCGACAAGGACCGGCGCCCAAGTCGGGCGCCGTCACCCCTCCGAACCTACAAAGGCTTACGACTTCGCCCCGCTCAGCTGCTCAACCCGTTCATCAATGGCTTGCGTCACAGCAAACGCCTTATTGTATTGTTGGTAGAACGGCTTGGAGCGAGCTAGGGGGCGCACCGCGCATTCGCATTTTGACGGGCTGCCTCATGACGCTGCAGCAAGTGCTACATCGCCGCGAATGGCGGCTCGGAGCCTAAGCTTCCAGTTCGTTTCGCCCACTTTGATTTCCGCCCTGCCTCAAGAGAGACGAGTTGGAATGAGAGACTTCGTCTTACCTCCTGGAAAACCCTGATCAATCACGTTGGCTTGACGTCATTACATCTGTGAGCCGTTCAAGCGCCTGCGCCATCAACCCCTGATGCCGAAGCTCCAAATTGGCAACGAGGGTCTCCAGATGATCTCTTTGAACCTTCACAGCTTCGTCAAACTTCATCTGTCCTTTTGAAGTGAGTGCAACGAGTTTTGAACGGCGGTCTGTTGGGTGTGGGCGTCGCTCGGCCAGTTTCTCTCGTTCGAGTGCGTCAACGAGGGTGGTGATATTGCGCTTTGTAACTGACAGCCTCTCTGCCAGATCTACCATGGAGCATGGCTCGTCCCGGTCTAATGCCTGCAGTAGCTGAAACCTGGCGGGAGACAGGCCAACCTTTGCCGTTCCCTCGCGAAGGTATTTCAGAAAGGGGGGGACGAACGCACATATCGCATCAGCGGGGGAAGCAGCCACTTGCAATCCTTTTTTCGTGTATATATTCACCATAGATGATTATATCATGTATAGCTGGCACAAGAGGTAGCCGATGACAGAGGCAGACGCAAATTGGACTGTAATCACCGGGTCTACCGGCGGCATCGGCAGTGAGATCGTCAAGATACTTGCCGCTCGTGGCAAGAGCCTGATTTTGGTCAATCGATCGGAGCGAAAATCGGAAGCACAGCGCGTCCAGCTTCAGGCTATCCAGCCCGATCTGAAGATCGAATTGGTCACCGCCGATCTGATGGATACCACAAAGGTCACAAATGCGATTGATATGATCAAAGCACTGCCGGGACAGATTGATGCGCTCTATAACAACTCTGGTGTTTTGACCGCGGAAAGGACCTTGAGTGCTCAAGGATATGAATCGCAATTCGCTGTAAATGTCTTGGCACCCTATCAGTTGACACTCGGACTGCGAGAGAAAATGGCCCGCTCTTCCCAGGAAAGCCCTGCTATGGTCATCCTGTTTTCGTCAAGCGCCGTGAACCCACAGAAGACATTGAAGCTGAGTGAACTGGCTAATCCTGAAAAAGTAAGCGGGATCATGGGAACCTATGCGCAAACCAAGCTGGCTGTCACTGCGCTGGCACCGGCTCTGTCTAAGGATCTTGAAGCAGACAACATTCTGATCCGAGCCGTTGATCCGGGAGCGACTAAAACTGCAATGACGACGGGTGGGAACTCAGCCATGCCAAAGCCGTTGCAATGGGTTGCCCCGTTTTTGTTCAGTACTGCTGACAAGCAGGCCGCCAAAGTTGTCGATAGCGCCGATCCTTCAGCCTTCGACGGCCAGACCGGAATTTTCGTAGCGAATCGCAAAGTAAAGAAACATCCGAGACCTGCAGCCGATACATCCAATCAGAGGCAATTGATCGCAATGCTCGATGCTGCTTTGAGCGCTGGTTGATCACGTAAAGATCTGCGGCTTCAAGAACGCTCGGGCGTACCAAAACAGGACTCAATATGGCAGAGATCATTTCAGCCGGCCGTCTTCGCAAGTCCCCGTTTTACCGGTCAACAATCGAAGATGGTGCAGAGTCACTTCTGACCTACAATCGAATGCTGATCCCGCGAGGATATGGTGACCGGGAAGCTGAGTACTGGCGTTTGATCAATGGTGTATCCATGTGGGATGTGGCAGTGCAGCGGCAGGTTCAGCTCAAGGGACCGGATGCAGCAAAGCTCGCACAGATTCTCTGTGTGCGAGACCTGTCAAATCAGACAATCGGACAGGGAAAATACGTAGCGATCTGTGATCACAGGGGAGTGCTGATCAACGACCCGATTGCTCTAAAGGTCGATGAGGATTGCTACTGGTTGTCGATTGGCAATTCGGATATCTGGTTTTGGGCACGCTGTGTTGCCGGTGAGCGAGGGTTGAATGTTGAGGTAACCGAGCCGGATGTTTCGCCATTGGCTGTGCAGGGCCCCAAGGCTGAAGATGTAGTGGCATCACTGCTGGGTGATTGGGTGCGGGATATTAAATATTTCTGGTTTAAAGATGCGGAGATCAAAGGAATTCCGCTAAAGGTCGTTCGGGCCGGTTGGTCCAAGCAAGGTGGTTTTGAATTGTTCCTTTTGGATGGCGCCAAGGGTGATCGGCTGTGGGAACTGGTCAAGGAGGCAGGAAGACCATTCAACATCGGGCCAGGCTATCCCAATCCGTCCGAGCGCACTGAAAGTGGGTTGTTGAATTGGGGCGTTGATACCGATGAGCACACCAACCCCTTTGAGGTACGGCTGGAGAAATTTGTCGATCTTGATGTTGATGACGATGTGATCGGTGTTCAAGCTCTGAGGCGGGTCAAAGCAGACGGCATCAGGCGTCATCAACTTGGTGTTCTACTGGATGGACCTGAAGAGCACGAGAACCAAGGCATCTGGCTATCGATCGTAAAGGACGGAGTCCAGATCGGGTACCTAACCCACAAGGCATGGTCATACCGGCTCAAAAAAATGATCGGATATGCGCTTGTGACCATTGATGGTCAACCTGGCGATTTTGTCCAGGTGATTGATCAGTATGATTTTGCTAGCGGTGAACTTACCACGCTCCCATTCCACATTGCTTAAATTCATTCAAAGACCAACGACCCGAAATCTTTTGTTTAAGGAACCAGCCAAATTCGACTGGCATTGACTTGCTGGAGAAATCAAAATGCCATCGTTGGAAAATTCAATGTGAAGGGCTGACTTGTCGGCGAAGCAGACCTTTCCTTTTCTGAACCAGAGGAAGTCTCTGTGGCGGTTTGCATCGCAGCGTCCCGGCCAAGTTGCCACGAGTGCAGCGCAGCCGACAGGCGATTTCCACGTCACAGATAAGGCAATGAATTGGCCCGAAGCGCTTGATCAACACATATCAAGCCTGCGGCAGCGGCCGCAGGTGCTGTGTTCGAGAATCTGGTATGTGTATTTATTTGAGGATGTTAGATGTCTGTCTAACTCTAAGAGTGGACGCATGGATCGTTTCATCGATTTGATCGAACTTCTCAATAACTGGCAAACGCTGGTCGCGGGTCTGCTTGCTTTTGGCGGCGCACTTTGGACAGTACAGAAACTCCGGCACCAAGTTAAAGATCAACGCGAAGAGTTTCGGAGAGTAGATAAAAGGCACGATGAATTGCTTCAGAGGTACAAACATGCTGATCGCCGCAGATCTCTTGCGGCCAAAGCAGGCCTTCCACACGAGCTTGATTTGATGTGTAATCAGACCAATTACATGGCATTGTCGCTGCTCAACGGCGATGCAGAGTACAAATCGAGAGCATTTGATGTAAGTCGTTTAAGTGAGGCGATAGAGTTCTTAGAGGATTCTGCTGCAGATAGACTATATGAAATTCTTCGCCAATTTCAGATTTGCGATGCCCGTCTTGCAGGCTATTTTGAGAGGTTGGTGCAAAATGATCAGCCTAATGATTTTGAGACTGAAGACAGGCTTGTAGATATCTCTGAAGTTAGAGCACTCACAAATACACTCTTCGAATACGCCAGAAACCAAACAGATAAAGGACCCGCGGAAGGTTTGTCAGCCGATGAATGGCTCAGTGGGCTTTCAAGTTGCGTGGACATCCATAGCAGGCATTTTGGCTCAGAAATTTATGAGCAAACAATTGCCAAAATAAATCTCAGATTTGCATCCTAGCTGCTGCAGTCTGTTGAGATTGTTTCGCGATGTAGCACAAAATGTAGCGCGGGCTAATGAAGTACAGTCTTTTTGTAATCCGGCTAATGGAATTTATATATATTTTTCAATATGTTACGACAATTTGATGGTGCGGTCGAGAAGACTCGAACTTCCACGGGTTGCCCCACAGCGACCTCAACGCTGCGCGTCTACCAATTCCGCCACGACCGCACGTGGTAGAAGCCTAAACCGGCGCGCCGCATGTACCAAATCGCCTATGGGGACACAAGGGGCAGCAGCGTTATTTGTGATGGCCGCCCCCGCAGCCCCGCCGGACAATCGCGCCCGGACAGGGCTTGCACCGCGTGCAATCTCACGCCAACTAGTGTGTCACGAAAGGTCAGTGGTCCAGACACATGCAGCGCAGCGAAATCGATACCCGGTTCTTTGCCGCCGACGGCGCGCCACCGGTCGAATGGCAGGTCGCCGAGGGCTTTACCGGCTATAACGATGCCGTCGCCTTCATGGAGCGCCGCGCCGCCGCAATTCACGCGGGCGAGGCCGATGAGCTGGTATGGCTTGTCGAGCATTCGCCGCTTTATACGGCGGGAACCAGCGCGCAGGCGTCGGATTTGCTGAAAGCGGACCGTTTCCCCGTCTTTTCAAGCGGACGCGGCGGCGAGTACACCTATCACGGTCCCGGGCAGCGGGTGGCCTACGTCATGCTCGACTTGAAACGCAGGCGCTGCGACGTGCGTGCCTTCGTCACAGCGCTTGAAGAGTGGGTCATCGGAACGCTTGCCGACATGAATGTGCAAGGGGAGCGGCGCGAAGACCGCGTCGGCGTTTGGGTGGTGCGCCCAGAGCGCCCTGCCCTGCCCGACGGATCGCCTGCAGAGGACAAGATCGCAGCGATCGGCATTCGCCTGCGGCGCTGGGTCAGTTTTCACGGCATTTCCATCAATGTGGAGCCGGATCTTGAACACTATTCCGGCATCGTGCCGTGCGGTGTCACCGCCCATGGCGTGACCAGTCTTGTCGACCTCGGGCTTCCCGTTACCATGCAGGATGCGGATGCGGCGCTGCGCAAGGCGTTCGAAAGGGTTTTCGGACCGACGGCGAATACGGATGGCGTCAAGAGCAAGTCAGGTTTAGCTTGAAACATTTGATGGCGGAAGATCGGTTTACTCGGCTAGGCGCGTCGCGCGGCGCGTTGTGGCACTGGGGGCATGCGGCGCAACGACGCTGATGGGCCGATGCTCCGCCACCCTTAAAAGGAATACGCCTTTGCAAAACTTAGGTAAAACGGGCCGGGCGATTTTGCCCCCTGACTGCGTTGGCTCACGCTTGTGGTGGGTTGGCACCACGGCGCGCAACCCGCCTTGTCAGCGACCAAAATCGCCTCGGTCAAATGCTTCAATCTAAGCCTGACTTGCTCTTAAGCAAGGCACGCCTTAGAAATGCTTGCCGGCCTGGAACGGACCTATACGGGTCGAGGCGGCAACAAGATAGGCGGTGGACCATCCGATCAGCACAAAGCCGCTCAGCCCTTCCATACCGGCCAGCATGCGCCACCGCTCGTCTAGGAGCGCGTCGCCATAGCCGAGCGTTGAAAAGGTGATGGCGGAAAAATAGATCGCATCGCCCATATGGTCGACGGCGTCCGTCCAGACATAGACCATGGCCCACATCCATATTTCGAGAGAGTGGACCGCGATGATGCCATGCACCAGAACGACCATCGAGATGACCTTGCTGCGAAATTCATGGATCGGGTGATGGCCGGCCACGCGGTTCATGATGTTGGCAATGCCGATCAGGCCGAACGTGTGAACGACCACGGTGAGTGATACAACAAGCGAGCCCAGCAAAATGTTGTGCAGTATCATTCCATCTCCATGAAAAAGACCATCCCTTTGTCCGGCGCCCCACGCATCCCGGCCAAAGCACCATATGACCACAGTCATTGAGATCATAATCGAAAATGCGAGAGCGTATCGACCGTGGATCGTTGGCGGTTTGCGGGAATTGCTAATTCGTTTCACCGAGGCTGCGCTTAGACTTTGACAGTGGGACCGGTGCGCTCTAGCAATGGAACTGAACCGAAGGATGGGAGGAATACATGGATGTGCGCGCTGCACTGGCTGTAGAGCCCGGAAAACCGCTCGAGGTAACAACTGTACAGCTGGAAGGCCCGCAGGCCGGCGAAGTGCTGGTCGAGATCATGGCGACCGGCATTTGCCATACGGACGAGTTCACACTTTCAGGTGCTGATCCGGAAGGCATATTCCCGGCTATTCTGGGCCATGAGGGTGCCGGGATCGTCCGCGAGGTGGGCGAAGGCGTTACGTCCCTCAAGCCGGGCGACCATGTCATTCCGCTTTATACGCCTGAGTGCCGCGAATGCGAATATTGCCTCAATCCAAAGACCAATCTGTGCCAGGCCATTCGCACGACGCAGGGTCAGGGCCTGATGCCGGACGGCACCAGCCGCTTCTCGCACAATGGCGAAAAGATCTTCCATTATATGGGTACTTCGACCTTCGCGAATTTCACCGTGCTGCCGGAAATCGCGCTGGCAAAAATCCATCCCGACGCGCCTTTCGACAAGGTGTGTTACATCGGCTGCGGCGTGACTACCGGGATCGGTGCGGTGATCAACACGGCGAAAGCCGAACCCGGCTGCCGGGCTGTCGTCTTCGGCCTTGGCGGTATCGGCCTCAATGTCATTCAGGGCCTGCGGCTCATCGGTGCCGAGATGATCGTGGGTGTCGACACCAACAACGACAAGAAAGAGTGGGGCGAGAAATTCGGCATGACGCATTTCGTCAATCCGAAGGAAGTCAATAGCGACCTTGTCCCCCATCTCGTTGAATTGACCAAGGGCGGTGCCGACTATTCGTTTGAATGTATCGGCAACGTCAATGTCATGCGCGATGCGCTGGAGTGCGCCCACAAGGGCTGGGGCGAATCCATCATCATCGGCGTTGCCGGGGCCGGCCAGGAAATCTCGACACGTCCTTTCCAGCTTGTGACGGGCCGTTCATGGCGCGGCACGGCCTTCGGTGGCGCGCGCGGGCGCACCGATGTGCCGAAAATTGTCGACTGGTACATGCAGGGCAAGATCGAGATCGACCCTATGATCACGCACACGCTAAGCCTCGATGAAATCAACAAGGGCTTCGATCTCATGCACGCGGGTGAATCGATCCGTTCGGTCGTCGTCTACTGACGAAGGAATGAACGCAAAGCCCACGATTTTCGTCGACGCGGATGCCTGCCCGGTCAAGGAGGAAGTGCTCAAAGTTGCCGACCGGCACGATTGCCCCGTGACATTCGTTGCCAATGGCGGCCTGCGGCCTTCCCGCAACGCCAATGTGCGCAATGTGGTTGTTTCCGACGGCTTCGATGCCGCGGATGACTGGATCGTCGATCATGCGGGTGCGGACGATATCGTCGTGACCGCAGACATCCTTCTGGCCCAACGTTGTGTAGACAAGGGCACGAACGCGGTGGGGCCGACCGGCCGGATTTTCGACAGCGACAGCATCGGCATGGCAGCAGCGAACCGCAATCTGAACCAGCACTTGCGCGAAAGCGGCGCAATCAGCGGCCACAACGCAGCCTTTACCCAACGCGACAGGTCGCGTTTTCTGCAGGCGCTAGACGGACTTGTTCGACGCGCGGGCAGACAGGGCGCGCTGTCAAAAACGCATTGACGTGAAAGGGGACTGACCAATGATGGAAACGGTATCTGAAGTTATGGCTTTCGGCGGCATTCAGGGCGTTTACACACATACCTCGAAAAGCTGCGCCTGCGACATGACATTTGCGGTCTTCGTTCCGCCGCAGGCGAAAGAGCAACCCTGCCCGGTTCTGTGGTATCTGTCGGGGCTGACCTGCACACACGCCAATGGCATGGAAAAAGGCGAATACCGGCGGCTGGCTTGCGAACTCGGGATTATCGTCGTCTGCCCGGACACCAGCCCGCGCGGCGATCATGTCGCCGACGTGGCCGACAATTGGCAGATCGGCAAGGGTGCCGGTTTTTACGTCGATGCAACAGAACAGCCCTGGGCGGCGCACTACCAAATGCGCAGCTATGTCGCCGAAGAGCTACCGGAACTGGTAGCCGAGCGGTTTCCTGCCGACATGAACCGGCAGGCCATCTTCGGCCATTCCATGGGCGGCCACGGCGCCCTGACCATGGCGCTCAGACAGCCGGACCGCTTCCGGAGCTGCTCGGCCTTCGCACCGATCGTCCACCCGATGACCGCCGACTGGTCAAAATCCGCCCTCAGCGCCTATCTCGGCGATGACGTCGAATCCTGGCGCAGCTACGACGCTGTCGCGCTGATTGAAGACGGAGCGCGCTTTGAGCAACTGCTTGTGGATCAGGGCGGTGCGGACGGTTTTCTGGAAGACGGCTTGCGCCCGTGGCTACTGGAGACCGCCTGCAAGAGCGCTGGCATTGATCTGACGTTGCGCATGCATGATGGCTACGACCATTCCTATTACTTCATCTCAAGCTTCATGGACGATCACCTGCGCTGGCATGCCGAGCGCCTGAAATAGGCAGCGGCGCGAAAGCCAAAGGCAGACTGACGGCATCGCTTGAACTCTGAAACGATCAGAGACCGCAAAACACACAGACTTCAGACCGGATCGATATCGCCCTTTTGCCACCGGGCCTGGGTCTGCGTTATGAAATCGGCGTAGTTGCCGGCTTCGATTGCGGTGCGGACATCCTGCATAAGAGTCTGATAATAATGGAGATTATTCCAGGTCAGCAGCATACCGCCGAGCGCTTCGCCCGAACGCACAAGGTGATGCAGATAGGCGCGCGAATAATCCTTTGCCGCCGGACAGGATGACCGGTCGTCGAGCGGACGCGTGTCTTCCGCATGACGGGCATTGCGCAGGTTGATTTTGCCGCGCCTCGTATAGGCAAGACCGTGGCGGCCGGCGCGGGTCGGCATGACACAGTCGAACATGTCGATGCCGCGGACAACCGATTTGAGGATATCGTCGGGCGTTCCGACACCCATCAGATAACGCGGACGATCCTGCGGCAGAAGCGGGCAGGTAATGTCGAGCATCGCGAGCATAACCTCCTGTGGTTCGCCAACCGCAAGCCCGCCGATCGCATAGCCCTTCAAGTCCAAGGCCGTGAGCGCCGCTGCCGAGCGCTCGCGCAGCGTGTCGATATCGCCGCCCTGGACAATTCCGAACATGGCCCTGCCTGGCTGCTCGCCGAAGGCGGCCTTGCAGCGCTCCGCCCATCGCAGGGACATTTCCATCGACGCTTCGATCGCATCCGCATCGGCTGGAAGGCGGACGCATTCGTCAAGTTGCATCTGGATGTCGGCGCCGAGAAGGCCTTGAATTTCGATTGATCGTTCCGGCGACATTTCATGCGTGCTTCCATCGACATGCGACTGGAACGTCACGCCCTCTTCGCTGATCTTGCGCAAGCCGGCAAGCGACATGACCTGGAAACCGCCAGAGTCCGTCAGGATCGGGTGAGGCCAACGGACGAATTCATGCAGACCGCCAAGCCGCGCGACACGCTCCGCGCCCGGCCTGAGCATAAGGTGATAGGTGTTTCCGAGAATGATATCGGCGCCAAGCGCCCGCACCTGGTCCATGTACATCGCCTTGACCGAGCCGGCAGTGCCTACGGGCATGAAGGCCGGCGTGCGCACTTCGCCGCGCGGCATCGCAATGAGGCCGCGCCGCGCCTCTCCGTCTTTTGCCAGGACGGAAAATGTGAACTCGTCCGCCATGTCAGCTCGCCTCTGCCCGCATCAGCAGGCTGGAATCGCCATAGGAATAAAACCGGTAGCCTGTTTCGACGGCGTGCCGGTAGGCATTTTTCATGACCTTGTGGCCGGAAAATGCGCAAACCAGCATAAAAAGGGTCGAGCGCGGCAGGTGAAAATTTGTCATCAGCATGTCGACGAAACGAAAACGGTACCCTGGGGTAATGAAAAGATCGGTCGGCCCGCTCCATGCGTGCAGGACACCGTCAACATCACTGGCGCTTTCGAGCAGCCGCAGCGAGGTTGTTCCAATGGCCACAATCCGCCCTCCCCGCGCCTTGACAGCGTTGAGCGTCGCTGCCGTTTCGCCGGACACATGCCCGATCTCGGCATGCATCTTATGGTCTTGGGTATCCTCCGCCTTGACGGGCAGAAAGGTGCCTGCTCCGACATGGAGCGTCACGAAATGGCGCTCTATCCCGGCACTCTCAAGGCGGCCAAAGAGTTCGTCGGTGAAATGCAGACCAGCGGTTGGCGCCGCGACCGCACCCTCCTCGCGCGCATAGATGGTCTGATAGTCCTTTTTGTCGCGTTCGTCTTCAGGACGTTTGGAAGCTATGTATGGCGGCAGCGGCGTATGGCCCACAGACAGGATAGCATGGTCCAGGGCAGCCCCCGCGAGATCGAATCTCAGCACCACTTCGCCCGCATCTCCCTTGCTTTCTATCGTGCCTTCGAGCGCTTCGCCGACTGCTATATCCTCTCCAAAGCGAAAGCGGTCGCCTTCTTTCAAGCGTTTTGCGGGCCTTGCGAAGGCCTTCCAGCGATCCGGTCCGAGGCGCATATGCAACGTCGCCGAGAGCTTTATGACGGCCTCGCCATCCAGCGTTTTTCTGGTTCTGACACCATCAAGCTGTGCCGGAATGACCCGTGTGTCATTGAGAACGAGGGCGTCGCCCGGCCTCAGATAGGTATCGAGTTGAATGACGGTATCGTCCGTCAGGCCTTTTGCCGGGTCGACGACGAGCAACCGGGCGCTGTGACGCGGGCTTGCCGGGCGAAGGGCAATCGCGCTTTCGGGCAGATCAAAATCAAACAGGTCAACACGCATGGGAACCCGCAACGGTGCAAACGAAGAAGCGTCCGCCTCAGTCGAAACGGACGCCTTACACTTTACGTCGCTTGCTCAGAGGTCGGCTGCAACGCGCATGGTCGTGATGCTGTCCGGATCATTGACGGGTTCACCGCGCTTGATTTGATCAACCACATCCATGCCTTCAATCACCTGACCCCACACGCTGTACTGCCGGTCCAGCCAAGGTGCCTCGCCGAAGCAGATGAAGAACTGCGAATTGGCCGAGTTGGGGCTTTGCGAGCGCGCCATCGAGCAGGTTCCGCGCACATGATTGATGTTGGAAAACTCGGCACTCAGATCCGGCTTTTCCGAGCCCCCCATGCCAGTGCCCGTCGGATCGCCGGTCTGGGCCATGAAGCCGTCAATGACCCGGTGAAAGACGACACCGTCGTAGAAATTTTCGCGCGACAGTTCCTTGATCCGCGTCACATGGTTGGGCGCAAGATCGGGAAGCAATTCGATGACAACATTGCCCTTGCTTGTTTCCATGACAATCGTGTTTTCCGGGTCCTTGTACTCGGCCATAGCAATCTCCTTCGTGCCTACTCGCCAACCCGGACCTTGATCATCCGGTCGGGATTTTCTACCGCGCCATTCGCCGCCATATTGCCGCGCTTGATATTGTCGACATACTCCATGCCTTCGAGTACGCGTCCAAATACGGTGTAGCCTCCATCGAGGTTGGCGCTGCGGTCGAACATGATGAAAAACTGCGAATTGGCCGAATCCGGATCGCTCGAGCGCGCCATTCCGACGACGCCGCGTTCATAGGGGATATCGGAGAACTCCGCTTTCAGATTGGGTTTGCGCGTTCCGCCGGTACCAACGAGGCGCGGGCTGAAGCCGTCTTCCATATTGCCGAACTGAACGTCGCCCGTCTGAGCCATGAAACCTTCGATGACCCGATGAAAGGCAACATTGTCGTAAGTGCCCTCATTGGCAAGGTCGCGGATACGCTCAACATGGCCGGGCGCAACATCAGGCAGCAGTTCAATCACGACATCGCCGTCCTTCAGCGTGATCGTCATGGTGTTTTCAGGGGCCGGCTGAGCGCTGGCCGAGGCTAAAAACGCAACAGCGAGCGCCGCCGCAACGGCCAGTTTCAACAGTGTTTTCATGATAGCTCCATCAAAAGGGAAAAGGGCCAATATCCCGGACATATGCCCGGTCAGGATTGTCGTTCCTTGAGGGCGGCCAGAACCGGCAACGGAACAAAGGCACTGACATCGCCGCCCATAGCGGCGATCTGGCGGACCAATGTGGCAGTAATGGGCCGGTTCAGGGGGCTTGCAGGCAGAAAAACCGTCTGGATCTCCGGCGCCATTTCGCGGTTCATGCCCGCCATCTGCATTTCGTAGTCGAGATCGGACCCGTCCCTGAGGCCGCGCATCAGCATTGTGGCGCCCGCTTTTCGGGCCGCATCGACCGCAAGCCTGTCAAATGAAACCACCGTTATTCTTTCCTCCTGTCCGGGCAGAACATTCGCCAGAGAGCGCGTAATCAGATCGGCGCGCATTTCGTAGCTGAACAACGGTTGCTTCGACGCCTGGCTACCGATCCCCACCACCACCGAATCCGCAACATTCAGTGCCTGAACAAGTACATCAAGATGGCCGTTCGTAATCGGGTCGAAAGAGCCGGGGTAGAATGCAACAGACATTGGCATCTCGCGATAATTCTGCCGACGCGATCGACAGCTTCGGACAGGTTTTTGTCATGACAGGGCCGAAGGCGCAAGCAAAACAAACACGCGGGCGATGCCAGGCGAAGGCTGATTGGGCTCAAATTGGATGAATGTAATCTGAACGGCACTTTCAGATGGGCT
>JBCCOK010000041.1:0-46876 GCA_039025395.1 Pseudomonadota bacterium | reverse complement strand
TTCCGCCATCAAATGTTTCAGTCTAAACCTGACTTGCTCTAGACGGTTGCAGCGCGGCCCGTGGTGTGCCAACCATCGGCGTGCTGAGCGACGTCGTCCGCGACGCGAAACCGCATGGAAAAGAGAAGGTGCAAAAAATGGCTGCCGCGACGGATACCAAACGTATCGAATCGGATTCATTCGGCGAGCTGGAAGTTCCGGCCGACAAGTATTACGGCGCCCAGACGGCGCGGTCGATGATGAACTTTCCCATCGGCGGCGAAACGCTCCCGGAACCGGTGATCGCAGCTTTGGGCGTCATCAAGGAGGCGGCCGCTAAGGTCAATCTGGCCATGGGCAAGCTCGACGCCGAAAGGGCGAGTGCGATCACCCAGGCCGCCCGCGAGGTGCGCGATGGCAGATTCCATGATCATTTTCCGCTTGTCGTCTGGCAGACAGGTTCCGGTACCCAGTCGAATATGAACGCAAACGAGGTTGTGTCCAATCGTGCCATCGAGCTGATGGGCGGCGAGATCGGCAGCAAGGATCCGGTTCATCCGAACGACCACGTCAATATGAGCCAGTCGTCCAACGATACCTTTCCGACGGCCATGCATATTGCCGCCGCCGAACAGATCACCTCCAAACTGATCCCGGCGCTGGAGCATCTCCATCAGGCGATCGAGGCCAAATCCAAGGCGTTTTCCCACATTGTCAAGATCGGCCGCACCCACACGCAGGATGCGACGCCGCTCACGCTCGGTCAGGAGTTTTCCGGCTATGCGGCGCAGCTTGCGGCTGGCATCGAACGGCTGAAGCTTGTTCTCGGCGGACTGTACGAGCTTGCCCAGGGCGGCACGGCCGTCGGCACCGGTCTCAACACGCCGGAGGGCTTCGCCGAGGATTTTGCCGCCGAAGTGGCCAAGATCACCGGTTTGCCGTTCAAGACCGCGCCGAACAAATTCGAAGCGCTTGCCGCCCACGATGCCTATGTCTTTGCGCACGGTGCGCTCAATTCGGTCGCCGCATCGCTCTTCAAGATCGCAAACGATATCCGGTATCTGGGTTCGGGCCCCCGTTCCGGTCTTGGCGAACTGTCGCTGCCGGAAAACGAGCCGGGCTCGTCGATCATGCCCGGCAAGGTCAATCCGACCCAGTGCGAAGCGCTCACCATGGTCTGCGTCCAGGTGATGGGCAACCAGACCTCCATTACCGTTGCAGGCAGCCAGGGCCAGTTCGAACTGAACGTCTACAAGCCGCTACTCGCCTACAATTTGCTGCAATCCGTGCATCTTCTTGCCGATGCAGCGGTCAGTTTCGCCGATCGTTGCGTTGTCGGCATCGAAGCCAATGAGGATCACATCACCGCCCTGATGGAGCGCTCGCTGATGCTGGTCACGGCGCTGGCACCCAGGATCGGCTACGACAAGGCGACGGAAATCGCCAAGGCGGCGCACAAGAACGGCACCACTCTGCGCCAGGAAGCGCTGGGCCTCGGCTATGTTACGGAAGAGGAATTCGACGCGCTGGTGCGGCCCGAAAAGATGATCGGCCCGTCGCCGCGGAAGGGATAGTTGAGCATCTAGAATTTTTCAGCAGCGAGTACGAATGTCGCACTCTGCGTCTTAGGCCGAGTGCGATAATTACCACTGTAATGGATTCAGTTTTGCACTCTTCGATTGGGGAACGCCTATCAATGTCGGTGGACTAAAGGCTTTGATAACGTCTACCAACTCAGGCCACCGCCAAATTAGGGTGCGAGCCTGCTTATGCACCTTTATTTTCTGGTATGCTGGGTGAAGAAGAAAACCCTTGAGGCCGGCTCTCCGAAATGCCTCTTTTTCTGCCGCCACTGTGCTAATTCGCCGATCTGCAGTGACGACGATCCATTCGCGGCTGTCTTTGCCAAGAGCACTAATCCACTCGGTATCGCTTGCATTAGGTCTAAGCGGAAGCCCAGCTCTACTGACTTCGCGAATGTGAAACGCCTGATGCCCGTCATGGCGAACAAATCCGTCAATTGTGCTCGCGAGAACAGGCGATGTGCAATTATCAAAAAAGAAATTCAAGCTGCCAACTTCGAAGAAATATCCCGTTCAAATTTGACAGCGTGGTTTACTGCTCGCAATGGCACTTGGTATGCCTTAGCTGCTGCACGTGGCGAACCTTCAGCGTCTACAGCAGCAGCCAATATCTGAGTCGGTACAAGAGTTTCCTTCTCAACCGGCTGACCAAATGAGTAATCAGGATCAATGACCACGCCTCTTGCAATATGCCACAATGTTGGTTCTCCAACCTTGTTGAACTCGAGCCCTTTAAACGAAGGTTCAATCACCCTTTTTATGGCATATTGATCTTTGAAAACATCAACAAGTTTGTCTTCTCCTTCACTCGAAAGGAGCAAAAAAACTTGCTTTCCATCGGTTCTAAAGCTGTTTGTAGAAAGTGGACGGTCAAGCCCATATCGCTTACGCGCTATCTCAATCGCACGTCGCACTTTTTGTGCAGATAGGCCAGCAGCGATAAAAGCCTCAACGACACGAATCTCTGTTAAGTCTCTGAACCCAAGATAAATTTCATCATCCCCAATGTCGATTTGAGGAGTCCAGAGCCTATCATAAAGCCTGTTTTTGATTCTGTGCCCGCGGAGCCACCGCCGTATCTTCGCTGAAGCCACACCCGTTAAGCGCCTTGCCTCTGCCGGCGTGTAAATGCCGATTCCGATCAATTCTCTCGTATCTCGTTGTATGGTCCCATTATTGACCGATGTTGTTTTTTGTCCAATGAATTCGGTGAAGGTTAGCTTAAATCTTAACGCTTGCTCAATTGTAGGCTGCCCACAGTTTCGATTGAGTGCATTGCCTGTCGCACTGTCGCCGCGGAAGGGTTAATTCACCTTCTCCCCGAAAACCGAACGCAGATTGTTGCGGGACAGATCCGTCACCTTGCGCTCGCCGCAGAGCGCCATGGTTGTATCCAGTTCGCTGCGCAGGATTTCGAACAGCCGTGCGACGCCCGCCTTGCCCGCCGTGCCGAGGCCGTAGAGAAAGGGACGCCCGACATAGGTGCCCTTGGCCCCGAGGCAAAGCGCCTTCAGAATATCCTGTCCGGACCGGATGCCGCCGTCGACATGCACCTCGATCTTGTCGCCGACGGCCTCGACAATATCCGGCAGCATCCGGATCGATGAGGAAGCCCCATCGAGCTGGCGCCCACCATGATTGGAGACGATGATCGCATCGACGCCGCAATTGAGCGCGCGTTTGGCGTCTTCGCTGTCGAGAATGCCCTTCAATATGACCGGCCCGCCGAACCGGTCCTTGATCCATGCGACATCATCCCACGACAGGGTGGGGTCGAATTGTTGTGCGGTCCACTCGCCCAGCGACTTCAGGTCCTCGACGCCCTTGGCGTGGCCGACGACATTGCGGAATGTCCGCCGGTTCGTCTGCGCCATCGCCATGCACCAGAACGGACGGGTTCCGATCTGCCACATGTGTTTTGGCGTCAGTTTCGGCGGCCCGGAAAACCCGTTGCGCACATCCTTGTGACGCTGGCCGAGGATCTGCAGGTCGAGCGTGATGACCAGTGCCGAACAACCGGCCGCTTTTGCGCGGTCGATCAGCCGTTCGACGAAGTCCTTGTCGCGCATAACGTAGAGCTGAAACCAGAACGGCTTGCTGGTGTTTTCAGCCACATCCTCAATCGAGCATATGCTCATGGTCGAAAGCGTAAACGGCACGCCGAATTCCTCGGCCGCCTGCGCCGCGAGGATTTCGCCGTCAGCCCACAACATTCCGCAAAAACCCACTGGCGACAAGGCCAGCGGCATGGTCACATCCTGCCCGATCATCTTCGTTGCAAGCGATCGGTTGCTCATGTCGACGGCCACCCGCTGGCGCAGCGTGATGTCGTGGTAATCATCCTCGTTGGCGCGGTAGGTGGATTCCGTCCATGAGCCGGAATCGGCGTAGTCGAAAAACATCTTCGGCACACGCCGCCGTGCTTTTGATTTCAGGTCCGAGACTTCAAGAATGGGCGCCAATTTGCATCTCCGTGAACGGTCAAGCCGGGCCTGCCGCTTCATCGAGACTCTTAAACGGAGCAGCGGGCCAAGGCTGAGAGCGGCGCATCATAGCCATGATGTCATCACAGGCAAGACACCGGTAGCGTCCGTCCGGTGTGCGAGACATGCGGTTATTGGCTGTGCAGGTCGAGCATCTGCTGGCGAATGGTCTCGTCGCTGACGATATAGGCGTCAAAAGGGTGCGGTCGCCCGCCCGCGATGTCGGGAAACGGGTTTTTATTGACAAACCCGGTGTAGAAATCGATGTGCCTGCCCTTGACCCCACTGCCCGTATCGGCGGCGAAAACATATCCGTCATGGGTAAAGGCGGTGCCGTCTTCGAGCGTCAGTTCACGGCCGCGAAGGTCCGGAATGTAGAGAAGGGTGCGATACCGGATCGGAGATTGCCGCCTGTCGACGGCAATCGACCGGAACGCCGTCAGGGGCATATCGTCAATGCCCATGCCGTATTTGACATTGGGCGATGTAATCTTGAAGAACCGCGTATGACGGATGCCGGAGCGGGCACGCGCGCTCAGATGGGGAAAATACCGGTCGCAATTGACCTGAGAGGGACCGCCAGCGTCCCGTACATTGACGATCACCTTGCTGCCATCGTCCATTGTGACGGCGACGGCGCCTTCGAGCGCCGCCTTGCACCAGTCTTCGCGGGCGAGTTTGGGACCGATCGGCTTGTCATGCAGATCAAGCAGATTAAAGCCGTCCTTGGCATTTTGGGCGACCTTTGTGTGATAGAAGGTGCCCCACAGTTCAAGCTTGTGGTGTTTGGAAAGGTCCTTGGGTTCGGAGTAGCAGAAGGACAGAGGGTCGTCTGCCGCCTGGGAAGGAGCCGAAAGACCGATTGCCACGGCAAGCGCCGCAAGGCGAATGACTGCTTGAAAGGACATTGATGCACCGCTTCTGCAAGATGAAGTCGGAAGCAGAATAGGACATTGCAGGTAAGTGTAAAATCAAATCAGGCCGACGATACTTATTTTACCGGAGAACGACTTGAAACCTGCCGGAATGCACTTTGGGGCTCAATGCTCCGACCGTCACTCAAGCTGCTGCCTTGCCGGTTAGCGGCAGCCGCTCTTCGACGATCTTTGCCCAAAACGCGATACCGTAGGGCAAGGCCTCATCGTTGAAATCATATTCCGGGTGATGGAGGCCTGCGGATTCGCCATTGCCGACAAAAACGATACAGCCCGGATTTTCCTGAAGCATGTAGGAAAAGTCTTCGCCTCCGAGCCGTGGCGGCTGATGCATGTCCACGTTGTCCGCGCCGACCACCTGTTTCGCCGCTTCCGCCGCATATCCGAGCTGTTCCGAGTGGTTCACGGTCACAGGACACAAACGCTCATAGGTCAGTTCTGCGCGTACATCATAGCAGGCGGCGACGCCGGCCACGATATCGTGCATGCGTCCCTCGATGATATCGCGCGTGTCCTCGTGCAGGTTCCGCACCGTGCCCTTCAAGGAGGCGGTCTGCGGAATCACATTGTTTGCATGGCCGGCCTGCATCGCGGTTATCGAAATCAGGCCGTTTTTCAGCGGATCGGTATTGCGCGTGATGATGGATTGAAAACCGCTGTAGATCGCATTGGCCGCGACCAGCGGATCGATACATCTGTGCGGTAGTGATGCATGCCCGCCGAGGCCTTCGATATCGACATAGAAAAAATCCGTCGCCGCCAATGCCGGACCGTCGCAGAGTCCGAAGTGACCGATCGGCAGATGCGGCATGTTGTGCATGCCGTAGACCTCGCCGACGCCGAGCCGGTCCAGTATCCCGGTCTCCAGCATCGCCTTCGCGCCTACGCCGCCTTCCTCGGCCGGCTGAAAGATCAGCACCACCTTGCCGGCGAAGTTGCGCGTTTCAGACAGATATTTGGCAGCGCCGAGCAGCATCGCGCTGTGGCCATCGTGACCGCAAGCGTGCATATGGCCCGGCGTTTGCGAGGCGTGTGCGATATCCGACGCCTCAACGATGGGCAGCGCATCCATATCCGCGCGCAGGCCCAGCGTTGGCCCGTCGGACATGCCGTTTATGACGGCGACAATTCCCGTTTCCGCGATGTTCTCGTGGATTTCGTCGACGCCGAACGCCTTGAGCCGTTCCGCGATATAGCCCGATGTTTTCGGCAGATCGAAGAGCAATTCAGGGTTTTGGTGCAACCACCGCCGCCACTCCCGGGCCTGCGGAACCATATCGGCAATGCGGTTGTTGGTTGGATGCATCTTTTGTTCCCGTTTGTGCATAGGATTTGGATAAATCTGAAGCGTTATGTGTGCATTGGATAGCGGCAATGTGCAAGTGCGAACGTCGCACAAGCATTGCGGTCTAACGCTGCTGGCTTGGCAATGCGCAATATGGTGCCGGATCGGAAATTCGCTTCCGATCCGGCTTGAGCACCCGTCTACTCTGATCCGCTCGGTGCATAATGCGGACCGGGACATGGCCGTTCAGCTTCCTTTCGGACAGCATCGCCCGATCAGCGGTGTGGGCGATAAAAACATGACATGCGACCTGAAAAGCACGTCACGTTCGGCATGTCCGGGAGACTGCCGGGTTTGTCAATTGCCGACGATGGCATTGAGAACGCTTTCGTCGACATTCACTGCTCAATAGAGATATGGTCCGCCAACATGAACGGTGCCTTGACGGACCATTAAAGTTCTGTAACCCAATCGCAGAAGGCGACCGGTTCTTGCGGACCAGCAAAGCGGGAATTTTCGAATGACTTCAAAACGCTGCCGCATTGCCTGCGTGGGCGAGGCCATGATCGAGCTTTCTCTGCAAGGCAGCGGCAACAGCGCGCAGCTCGGTTTCGCCGGAGACACGCTCAATACCGCAGTTTACCTGGCCCGCGAGCGCCCCGGTGCGCACGACGTCTCGTTTGTCACCTGCCTCGGTGTCGATCCTTTGTCGGAGCGCATGGTTGCCTTTATCGAACAGGAAGGCGTTACCGCACAGGTGGGCCGCGTTGCGGATCGGCTTCCGGGTCTTTACGCCATCACCACAGACAGCGCAGGCGAGCGCTCCTTTTCCTATTGGCGCGAAAACTCAGCCGCTCGCCTGCTGTTCCAAAGGGCCGGCGCGGCGGATTTTTCCGCGCTTTCGGAGTATGACGTCGTCTACCTTTCGGCCATAACGCTGGCCATCCTGCCGCCAGATATCCGTACGGCCCTGTTCGGGTGGATCGAAGGTTTCAGAAACAGGCACGGGCGCTTCGCCTTCGATTCAAACTATCGTCCGCGCCTGTGGGAATCGCCCGCGGCAGCGCGCCAGGCGGTCGCTAGGGCATGGTCGCTGTGCGACATTGCACTCCCTTCGCTTGACGATGAGATGAACCTGTTCGGTGACCCGGACCAGGCTTCTGTACTGACGCGGCTCAACGGCTATGGCATCGGCACCGGCGCGCTCAAGCGCGGCCCCGATGGTCCCGTTCCGATCAATGTGCCCGCAAGCTCCGGCATCGAATACGCAAAAGCGCCGGTCGTGGTCGACACGACCGCTGCCGGCGACAGTTTCAACGGGGCGTTTCTTTCCGTTTATCTTGCAGGAGGATCGATCGAGGAGGCCATGACTGCCGGTCACAATTGCGCAGTCCGCGTCATCGGCACAAATGGCGCCATCATTCCGCGTGCGATAATTTGAACGCCTGTGGCGTCATCCCTGCCTCACCCACTACCGACGGGCGCAAGTCTGACACGCACGCTGTTGACCCGATCGAAGGGGCAGATACGCCTGTTCCAGCCTGAAACTCCCGCCATGCCCTTGTCTACCATTGCTTTCCGGCCCGGTGATGCGCGCTCGCGATGTCCACACTTTGATGGCACGATGTCCACCCCTGACATCCGCTCATCCTGTCTTGGTTGACGTCTTCGCGCCTGCCGTGAAAGCCTTCAGACCTTGATGGCGCCGGCCGCCACGGCTTTCGCAACTGCCTCCTCGCGTGTTCGTGCACCGAGTTTTCGTCGCGCGTTCGCAGTATGCATCTCGACCGTTGCCCGATGCAGCCCCAGAATTTCTGAAATACGGTCGTTTCGATTGCCCTGCGCGAGCAATGTGAGGCATTCCACCTCCCGTGCACTGAGCGATTGTTCCAGCGCGGGCGGCTCGGCGCTCGCCATGTAGGCGGCACACATCCGTGAAGCCAAGGTGAAAGGCACGATGTGCCGATTGACGTGTTCCAGCCAATCATCGGGATCGAATTCGGCTGCCAGCGACAGGATCGCGACCTTCGTCCGTCCGAGCGCCCGTTCTCCGGTTGCAAATCGCGCAGGCAGGCAGTTTTCACTGAGCAACTCGGCAAGTTGCCGAATCCTCGGAGGCAGAGCGGAAATGTCACGCCAACCGAAATGGTCGACGAATGGCTCGTCGCTAACCCTTATGTGTGCGATGATCGGATCCTGCTTGTAGAACCGTTCCCTGTAGTAGTGCTCCCAGAGGCTGATCGGCAAGGTCGATCGTGTCGGAACGCCGATTGGCGGGCTCGCGTCCGGATCGACGTAGCCCCAACTCACCTCCGCAAACCCCATCTCACCGAGACCCTCGCACACCGCCGTCCAGATGTGGTCGGTGGAATCCAGGTTCGATAGTCTTTCTGCCAAAGCAAGAACCTTATCGTCCATCCGGCATTCCCGATTCATTCATCTCGATACAAAGTAATCCATAGAACGCTGCACTGCACAATCTGCTCGTCACAACGACCTCAGAGCAGATAACGCATCCATGGGGAATTTCCTGTCGGCGCTGATCAAACGGTGTGAACAGCGCAATTTTCGCGGCCCGCTCATTGCAGCGCCACACACGCTTCTAAATCCAGCCGCGCCTGACCGCGATCGCGACAGCCTGTTCGCGTGTGGTCGCCTTGAGCTTGCGGCGGATCGACGCCAGATGCGCCTCCACGGTTGGATTGGTGATGCCCATGCGTTGCGCGATCCGGTCATTTCGGTCGCCCGAGGCAAGCCATTTCAGGCATTCCTCCTCACGCGGCGAGAGCGGCGAAGTCTGATGGCCAAGGGCTTCTGCCTCAAGGTCCAGCGCCCTCAGTGCCTGATCGGCCAGAAGCGCCCCCAGGCGCAGCTCCAGAATGTCTTGCCCGCACGATCTGACCAGTTCGGGACCGTTCAGTTCGCTGAACGTGATGAAGCCGCCGAAGGTCCGGTCCGCGCCATTGTGGACCGGCAGCACGATGGCTGCGTTAAGGCCGAAATCGATGGCCACCTGTTCGAGAAACTCAATATACCGAGGATCGGTACCCGGTTTGCCGCGTTCGAAATCCAGACCGGTCCACATATGCCGGGTTGAATTTGCGGCATGCGAGACGCTGGGATCATATTGGTAGGCCTGCCCATCATTGTAAGAGGCATCGAAATCAGGATCGGTTCGCCCGATGATCCTCGGCGGCCGAACGCCCTCCGGCTTCAGGGCACCGTCATAGCCGTAGCGCAGCGAAGTGATTCCGAAGTTTGTGGCAAAGTCGGCCATCATCGAGATCACCGCGTCGGGTGTTTCAGCCGAATCCAGACGGTCACTCAAGTCGCAGAGAGTGTTTGGGAGCATAGATACAGCCCTTGATTGCCGTTACCGTTAGCAGCCTCGAATGGCCATCCTGAGATAGGCTGGCGGCCGCGTCAAATAAAACTCATCGCCTGTCAATCCTATGGATTTCCATAGGTACCTTATCCCAACACCAGCGGCTGAGGGCACCTATGGAATTCCATAGGTATCTTATCCCGATACGAGACGATAACGTTTTCAACAATGGGACGCATCGTCAATGGCGAAGGGATGAGGGGCGTTAGTTTGGGGGAAAAGACTGTCGGATTCACAGAACCTTTCCAGAAAAATGTGATTGGGAAAAGCCGCCACGGCCCCTCTGCCCAACCCAATACACGCAATACGTATCTTCTCGGCCTGGCCGCTCTGATGCTGGGGACAGGAACGACGCTGTCGCCCATCAGCGTGTCGCCGGCGGCGGCACAGTTTGTATGTGCGGATACCTCGGGTTCCGGCCAGTCCGCGACGGCGACGGGCTCGTCCACAAACACGGCTTGTGGACCGAGTGCGGATGCGTCCGGTAGCAACAGCAGCAACACTGCCTTTGGCGCCGTTGCAGACGCGTCCGGGGACAATAGCACCAATATCGCCAGTGGTCCTCTTGCCAGCGCGTCCGGCGACGACAGTAACAACATCGCCAGCGGTTTCTTTGCCAACGCGTCAGGCGATGACGGTGCCAACATCGCGAGCGGCTTATTCGCAAATGCTTCGGGCACTGATGCCGACGGCGATACGGTCGGCAGCTTCAACACTGCCGTTGGCACGGGGGCAGACGCGTCCGGCGACGACAGTATCAACACAGCTAGCGGTAACCTTGCCGATGCGTCCGGCGACCGCGGCGTCAATATCGCAAGCGGGTTCAGCGCCGACGCGTCCGGTAACTTCAGCGCAAATATCGCCAGTGGCTCCCGTGCAGATGCCTCCGGCAACAGTAGCAGCAATATCGCTAGCGGTATCAGTGCCGACGCGTCCGGCGAGAGCAGTACCAACATCGCCAGTGGTTTCCTTGCCGACGCGTCCGGCGACGGCGGCGTCAATATCGCAAGCGGTTCCAGCTCCAACGCGTCCGGTGAATTTGGTGCAAACATTGCCAACGGCGACCGTGCTGACGCGTCCGGCGAAAGAAGCAGAAACACGGCAAGTGGCTCCGAATCAGACGCATCAGGCACTGACGCTGACGGCGATGGACTCGGGAGCAGGAACGCTGCCTTCGCTGCCGGTGCTAATGCGTCCGGCGACGACAGCTTTAACATCGCCAGTGGCGCATTCTCCGACGCGTCCGGCGACGACAGCAGCAACGCAGCCTATGGCGCAAACGCCAACGCGTCCGGTGACGGCTCGCGCAACACGGCCATCGGCGCCGATTCACAAGCCTCGAACGACGGCACTGCGATCGGCGGGCTAGCCCAGGCGACTGGTACCAACGCCGTTGCCGTCGGCAGCAGCGCCTTAGCCGCACAAGACAACGCCATTGCCATCGGTACGGGCGTCGCGACCACCGCTGCGAACCAGGTCGCGATCGGCAACACTTCGAACACCTACAGTTTGGCTGGCGTTACCTCGGCTGCGAGCACGGCTGCGCAGACCGGTCCGGTCGGCTTTGTGACCTCCGATGCCGCTGGCAATCTGGCCTACGACACCGCCGCGCCCGCCGCCATCGCCGCCAACACCGCCGCAATTGCCGGTGTGACAGGTTCGCTCGACAACCTTCGGGAAAGCGTTAACCGCAACCGTGCTGACATCGACACCAACACTGAAGGCATTGCTATGGCGATGGCGCTCAAGGCACCCTTTGTGCCAAGGGACGCTACATTTGCTCTCTCGTCGGGTGTTGGTTTTTTTGAGGGCGAAAGCGCCTTTGCCGTCAGCGGCGGCTTGCGGCTGAACTCCAACTTTCAACTCGACGGCGGCGTTTCGGTCGGCCTCGGCGAAGGCAATGTCGGGGGTCGCGTTGGCGCGACCGTCGCCTGGTGAGCGTGGCGGTTGTTTGTCTCTTCGTATTGCTGCGCGCTACAGCAGGAAATACGTCGGCCTATGCAATTGTTCTCGTTTGCGCTGCATGGCTGATGCCGGTCACGGCCGAGGCGCAAAATGCGGAGATGACAGCCACGCGGGCTGAGAGTTTGCGGGTGGCGGGAGAAGGGTCCGTCCCCTTGCCAATCCCGGCACCGCGCGCGGTTGCGCTGGTTCGGGATGCACTCGCCGCGGTCAACCACGCCAACTGGACGGGCAACTATACAGTGCTGCGCGACTACGCATCGCCGAATTTCGCCGCTGCCAACGATCCGGCGCGCCTGTCAGGCATATTCAATGCGGCCCGCGCCGCCCGGCTTGACCTGTTCCCGGCTATGGTGATTGCACCGGTCTTCACGCTGGGCCAGGTGACTGATGGGGGGCGGTTGCGGCTGGCCGGCTTCGTGCCAGTCGAGCCAAGGTCAATCCGTTTCGATCTGATATTCGAGCCGGTCGATGGTCGCTGGCGCCTGTTCGGCGTGTCCGTTGGCCAGGATACAGCGCCGGTGGCTCTCCAAACACCATCGCCACCTATTGTCGACAGATCCCCCCAACCCGTATCGGCACCCAAAGGACCCAGAACCGTCCCGGTTCCGGCGGCGCGCCCTCCCATCGGCCAATAGGATGTAACGGCGCCGAGCAGGTCGGGCGGGGCGCAACGGAGATGAGGCAGAAACGCTCTACATCGCCCAACCGCCGTCGATAATGTGAAATTGCCCGGTCGTGAAAGCGCTTTCGTCGCTGCCGAGAAAGACAGCCAACGATGCAATTTCTTCGGCCGTACCAAGTCGACGCATCGGTTGCCGCGCAATGAAGGCTTCATGCGCCGCCTCATAATTCCCGGTGGCCCGCAGCCGATTGTGAAGGGAAGGGGTGTCCACGGTGCCGGGGCAAATGGCGTTGCAACGAATGCCCTTATCGATGAAATCGGCGGCCACTGCTTTCGTAAGGCCGAGAACCGCTGCTTTCGAGGCGCTGTAGACGAAACGGCTCGGAACGCCTTTCACACTGGAGGCGACCGAAGACATGTTGATGATCGAGCCGCCACCGCGTTCAAGCATGGCTGGAAGTGCCAGTTGCGTAAGGCGGTACATGGCCTTGACGTTGAGGTCGAAGGCGAAATCCCAGTCAGCCTCGCTGCATTCGAGGATCGAGCCGGCATGGACGAAGCCCGCACAATTGAAGAGAACGTCGAGCGGGCCGGTGGATGCCATTGCATCTTCGACCGCTTTTGCGTCGGTGACGTCAAGCCTGACCGCCGTGATGCTTTCGTTTTCCGGCAGGTCTGCCAGAGCGTCGGCATCGATATCGGCAGCAAAGACGCGCGCGCCCTCTTGTGCAAAGGCTTCGGCCGTCGCACGCCCGATTCCCTGGCCCGCTGCGGTAATCAAAGCTGTCTTGCCCGCCAGCCGCTTGCTCATTGGCATAACCGTTTTCCTCCGACCCGCTCGCGGCTCAAATGCCGGTGTCCTGCGAGGGTGTGGAGCACGCTAATCGGCGGGTCTGGAAAACACAACGCCCGCTAATAGAGCAACTCCCATTAGGTTGCGCTGCCGCCTTGCGTCATCTCCTTCTCGAGCATCTTTGGACCCGCTCTCCAGCGCTCTATGAACGTGTGTGCGACTTCGCCGACAAAGACATCCTCAAGGCCCTGCTTGAGACCGTCGACAAGGGCATCTGCCAGCGTGTCCGGCGACACTTTCGGTGCCGGCAGCGATTGGTGCGCGGCATCGTCCGTCGGTCCGGTAAAGACATTCATTACCCTAACGCCTCCAGGCCCGAGTTCCGCCCGCAGGCATTGCGACAGGGAAAGGGCTGCGGCGTTCGAAGCGGAAAAAGCACCAAGTGCGGGCAGATTGGACCAGGCAAAGACTGAAAGAATGTTGACCCAAGCAGACAAGGCGCCATCGTCCCTTGCTTTACGGCGCTTCATGGCAGGGCCGAACGCTTGCGCAAGGCGCATCATGCCGAAGACGTTTACATCCATTTCCTCTCGGGCTGCATCGACATCCCTGTTGCCGACGATCCCGCCCGGTCGGAAAAACCGGGCATTGTTAATGATCATGTCCGTTTCGCCTCCGATCGCGCCTGCCAGATCCGACACGGACTGCGTGTCTCTTACGTCAAGCGGCACGAATTCGACCCTGTCCAGTTTTTCCAGCAAGTCGCGATTTTGATTGCCGTCACCGCGGTTGCGTTCGCCGACAAGGACTTTCGCCGCCCCTGCATCTGCAAGCGCGCTCGCAAGAGCCAGCGTATTTTCGTTGCTGGCGTCGGTAATGAGCACGCATCGCGATATCGGATCACATGTCATTTCACGCATCTGACGATCGTCCTCCATGGCTGGTATTGCGTTTTGCGGCAATGCGAAGAGCACGCCCTGGCCGGCCCTGTCGAGCTTGGCGACCATGCGAACCGGGTCGTCAGGTGTCAGGTCGCCGTGCAGGTGACAGATGACGGATGGCCCGGCAGTCAGCTGGACGGTCCCGATGCGCCACGGTGTATGGGCGCGGAAATAGCTGTCAGTACTGGCATGTACTGTCGTTTGCGCCAAAAGCCGTCCATCCGGCGGGACATCTTTCCACGTCAACTGGACACTGAGACATGCCCCGCAGGCATCGCGCGGCGGGTATTGCGTCGCGCCGCAGGCATTGCAAACCTGCAGCATAAACCGCCCTTCTGCCGCTGCCGCGGCAAGCCCCAGCGCGGCGCGGCTGCGCTTCGATGGCGGGCGTGCTGCATTGCGATCGGGCCCTGGCAAATCCTGTTTTGATCGCGCGGTTCGCTCAGTCATTGCATGCCGCTGGCGCTGATGATTGCCGCGCCGGAGCACAGGCCGCGGTCGAAATTGATCATCCCGAATCCTGAAACCAAAGCCAGTTCCGCATCTTTGACCTGTGTCGGTCCCGCTGTTCCGGTAACCTGGCGGATCGCTTCCACGAGGCCAAGGAAACCGCCGGCAGCACCGGCCTGTCCTGCGGAAAGCTGTCCGCCCGATGTGTTGTGCGGAAAGTCGCCGTCAATCGTCAGATCATGTGCGTTGACGAACTGTGCCGCCTCGCCCTTGCCGCAGAACCCGAGATCCTCCAACTGCATCATGACGATCACCGGGTAGTCGTCATAGGTCTGCAAGACATCGATTTGTTCAGTTGTGATGCCGGCCATCGCATACAACTCGTCGACGTCCATGGCCCAACCGCCGCGCAACTGGATCGGGTCATCCGGAAACGCATTGTGGCGCTCGATGGTGGCACGCAGATGGGCGTAGGGCAGACCGGCCGCCTTGGCGTCCGTTTCGCGCATGACGAGGAATGCTTCTGCGCCAGCCACGGGCATCACGCAATCGAACAATGCCAGGGGATCGCAGATCATGCGCGCATCCAAATACTCCTGAAGCGTCAATTTCCGCTTCATGATGGCGTGCGGGTTGCGCAGGGCGTTGCTGCGCTGGGCAACGCAGATCGCGCCGAAATCTTCGCGGCGCGTTCCGAACCGGCGCATATAGTGATCGGTCAGCAATGCAAAACAGGCGTTCGGGCCTCCAGCGCCATAGGGATAGGAGGCGTCTTGCGCAAATCGGCTGAAGCTCGGCAGCAACAGCCGGAAGCTGTCAGGCTGGTTCGTGTCGCCCGACACGCACGCAACACGATCAGCGTCGCCGGCCTGAACGGCGCGCGCCGCACGCCTCAGGGCTGCAATAGCGCTGGCACCGCCAAAGGGGATATTGTCCAGCCACCGCGGCGAAAGGCCAAGATGCTGTGTGAGACCGACAGCGCTATCGGGCGCCAATGTAAAGCTCGAGACCGCAAGTCCATCCAATTGCGACGGTTGCAGGCCGGCCGTTGCCGTCAGTTGCTCCAGCGCACGTGCGATCCACCAATGCGCCGTCTCATTGGAAAAGCGCTCATATGGCACGGTCACTGGCGCGGTGACGACAACGCCGTCATATGCCTGACGCCGGCCGGTCATTATGCGACCAGCCGCTTCTTCATGGCGCGCGTGTCGAAGGTTTCCGGGCCGGTGAGCAATCCTGCCACCCGCCTTTTGAGTTCGCCGCGCTGGATTTTTTGCGTTGAGGTAAGGGGCAGGGCATCGACAAATGCCACGTAGCCGGGTGCCTTGTAATAGGCCATGCGCTCAAGCGCCCAGCCAACAATTGCATGCGCAGTCTCCTCGCCCGGCTTGAGATCGGTCACGATGCAGGCCAGCACCTCATCACCGCGCAGGGCGTCTGGCGCCGCCGCAACAGCCACCGACTTGATGTCCGGATGCTGTGAAAGGGCTGTTTCGATTTCTACGGCTGCAATGTTTTCGCCGCTGCGGCGGATGATGTTCTTCTTGCGATCGACGAAAAAGCAGTCGCCGTTTTCATCTCTCATGACGATGTCGCCGGTATGGAACCAGCCGTCCTGCCATGCCTCTGCCGTCGCTTCCGGGTCCTTGTAATAGCCGCTGAAAAAACCGTAGCGGGGATCGCTTCCGGCGCGGCGCGCCAGCAGTTCACCGGGCTCGCCGGGACTTGCCTCTGACCCGTTGTCGTCGACGATCCTCACCTCAACCGTGGGCTCCGGCCGGCCAAGACAGGCTTCGCCGCGCCTGCGCGGTTCACGGTTTGTCATGATGACCGCGCCAAGGCCGGTCTCGGTCATGGCCCATGCCTCGACCAGGGGAATGCCGAAGCGTTCTTCGAACGGCACCTGAAGCTTCGGATCGATGCCGGCGCCGAAACCGAAACGGACATTGTGATCTTGGTCGGCCGCCGTTTCCGTCGCCTTCATTAGGATCGACGGCATAACGCCCAGATAATGCAGGCAGGTGGCCCTGCTCTGGCGAACGCTATGCCACCATGTGCGCGGATGGAAACGGTCGAGAACCGTCAGACAGCCGCCGACCGTAATCATCGCCATCACCGAACACGCCATGGCGTTCATGTGGAACAGAGGCAATGGCGTGATCATGCGCTCGCCGTCTTCCGACAGGGCGCAGATACCGCCAACTTCCGCATAGGCGCGGCCGGCGTGAAGAAAATAGGTGTTCGACAACAGGCACCCCTTGGGTTTTCCAGTGGTGCCGGACGTATAGAGCATTGCCGCTTCGTCATCGGGTGATGGCGCATGGGCGGTTGAAACGGCTGCGTCCGATACTGGCGGCTGGGCGTCCGCCGTTACAACAGGTAAGACAACGCCTGAGGCGCGGCTGGCTTCTTCGATATCGGCCACACGGTTTTTGATTGCAACGGCAAGCACAGGTTCGCAATGGCCGACCATATAGGCGAGTTCCGCAGACTTGAGATCCGGATTAACGGGAACCACAGAAAGCCCCAGGGCATTTAGCGCAAACCAGTGCCGAATGAAGTCTGGCCTGTTTTCCAACAGCAGCAGGACGCGACTGCCGGCGCGATAACGGGCCGCCGCATACTGGTCTCTCAATTTTGCGACCGAATCAAGCATTGCGCCATAGGATCGCTCCCCGGCTTCAATACCGTAAGCGCTGGCCGTTTCAGGTAGAACGTTGATGAAGGGACGGCCCGGCCAACGCCGGGCGGATGCTTCGAAGAGCGCATGGATTGATTGGGTTTTTGCCGGCTCAGTGTTCATGTCAATGTTTTACAGCACAAGCGACCGATTGCCGAATATCGCCTTGCAAGTTTTGAGCTGTTCATACCCGCACCGTCTGCCGTTTCGCATTTAGCTGCTCACGGTAAATGACATAAAGCCCCGCGCCGATGGTGATGACGATGCCCAGTGCTGCAAGCGCATTCGGCAGGTCGCGAAATACGAGCCAGCCGATAATGGTCGCGACCGGGATTTCCAGGTACTGCATGGGCGCCAGTGAAGCCGAAGGCGCAAAACGCAACGACCATGTCATTAAAAGATGCGCCACCGTTCCGAGTATTCCAAGCGCCGTCAGCAGCGCCAGGTCCTTATTTGTCGGTATGATGATTTCTGATGAGTCCAAGCCGCTATCGGCGAGCATCCACATGATAGCGGCAATCAGCACCGTGCCCACAACTCCATTTGAGGCTTGCAAGCTAACCGGATCAATTTCCTTAGCGATCTGCCTTGTGACAAACATGAACAGGGCGAAAAGGACCGCGACTGCAAGTGGCAGGAGCGCCGGTGTACCGACCGCGGCAAAATTGGGTTGAATGACCAGGAGCGTTCCCAAAAACCCGACAGCGCATGCCGCCAGCCGATAGGGCCCGACCTCTTCCGACAGAAAGACCTTGCCGAGCAGAAGCATGATAAACGGCATGACAAAGGCGATAGCGATCGCGTCCGCGAGCGGAAGATACCGGTAGGATTCGAACATTGCGCCGACGGCTACGATGTGAAGAACGGTACGCAGGCAGGTGAGCCTGAACACGCGACCTGTCATCATCAGTGTACGATGCGTGAAAAACACGATCGGCAACAGGATGACGACCTGCAGAAAATACCGGGCGAAAAGAAGCTGCCCAAGCGGAACCGTGTCGCCCAGATACTTGGCGATTGCATCTCCAAACGGTGCAAGGATACAGAAGCCGAGCATCAGAAGGATGCCGAGGAATGGGCGGTCCGCTGTCATGGCCGCGACGGTAGAGACTGTTCGAACCGAATGGAAGCATTACTCGGCCCGCGCGGCCCGAGATCATCCGAATGGGCCGTTACCCGGTTAATGTCCAATTAACCGAAAATCTCAACAAAAACGAAGGAATACAAGCCTAATATACAACCTATTATTGTATTTATTGCCATTTCTTTTTTTGCCGCTCATGGCGGTCCCGAGGTATTTCATGAGAGTGTCCGAAAAAGATGCTGCCGACAGCAACGCTGGCCAGAATGGGGTTGCGTCCGGTGGCAGTTGCAGCGCTCACCTGTCCGAGATAATCGAGAACATACCGGCCGGTTTGCTGATGTGCGATGAGAACGATCGCGTCGTTTACTGCAATCTTTTGTATCGGAAGTGGTTTTTCCCCGACAGGCAGGATTTCGTTAGATCCGGTATGCCCTTCCGTGAAGTGCTGAAAGCCTTCGCGTCCAGCAAGTTGTGCGCCGATTGCCGCAACGACCCGGATTGGCTCCGAAACCGGCTTGAACGGCACCAGCAGAAAGACGAAGCATCTCAACTGCAGTTGGACGACGGGCGGGTGCTGCGGATCCTGGACAAAAGCACCGGTGACGGTGGAACCCTGAGCATTCACACCGACATAACGGCCCTGTACGAACAGCGGATTTCAGCGGAGAACCGATCCAAACATCTAAGGCTGGTCCTCGAATCCATCAATCAGGGCATCAGCATGGTCGACGCGGATCTCAACCTTGTGGCGGTCAACCGGCACTTCCTTGATCTTCTTGAGTTTCCGCTTGAGCTCGGTCGCGAGGGAACCAACTTTGCCGAGTTCGTCCGTTACAATGCGGAGCGTGGGGAATATGGAAGTGGCGATATCGAAGCTCTCGTCCAGCAACGCGTGGACCTCGCTTTCCAGTTTCAGGCCCATCAATTCGAGCGTACCAGGCCGGATGGCACGGTGATCGAGGTTGTTGGCAATCCGATTGCCGGCGGTGGAATGGTGACGACCTACACCGACATCACTGACCGAAAGGTGGCAGAGGCGGACCTGCTGAAACGCGACGAGGAAATCAGTGAGCAGAACCGCAGATTCAATGCGGCGTTGGACCATATGTCCCAGGGCCTTGTGATGTTCGACAAGGATCGCCGCCTGATGGTGTGCAACCGTCGATTTCTGGAGGTTTACGGGTTGCCGGACCACATGTCGAAGCCCGACACGCTTTACGACGATATCGTCCGTTTTCTGCTTGAGCGAGGCGATTTTCCGGGTGTCGTGGGTCCGGATGCGTACATGTCGGAAATGCTGGCTCTGATCTCAAGGAAAGGCATATCGAGCAAGATCATGAAACTGTCCAACGGCCGGTCGGTGCGCATTGTCCATCAGCCGATGCCGAACGGCGGATGGGTCGCCACCCATGAAGACGTGACCGAACTGCACAGGATGCGATCGAAGGTTGCGCACATGGCGCACCATGACCAACTGACCGGATTGGCCAACCGGACCTTACTGCATGCACAGCTCGAGCACGCGATTGCGCGGCTAGACAACGATTCCAGGTTTGCTGTCCTGTGCGTCGACCTCGACCGCTTCAAGTATGTGAACGAGACGATCGGTCATCTGATGGGCGACAAGCTGTTGAAGGCAGCCGCGGGTCGGCTTATGGCTTGCATCCGCAGCGGTGACACGATTGCCCGTATCGGCGGGGATGAGTTCGCCATCCTCCAATCCTCCACCCAGGAACCCAACGCAACGGAGATGCTCGCGGAGCGGATTTGTGAAGTGCTGGCCGAGCCGTTTGATATCGACGGACACCAGACCGCAATCGGCGCAAGTGTTGGCATTGCGCTTGCGCCGCGGGATGGCAAGGAACCCGGTCAATTGCTCCAGAATGCCGATTTGGCGCTTTACAGTGCAAAGATCGATGGGCGCGGTGTGTTTCGGTTTTTCAACCAACGCATGGGGGCCGAAGTGGTGTCCCGCCGTAAGCTGGAGATGGATCTTCGCAAGGCATTCGAACGCAACGAGTTTGAATTGCATTATCAACCTTTAGTCGACCTGCGTAGCAACGCCATCAATGGCTTCGAAGCGCTCATGCGTTGGACGCACCCCAAACGCGGCAGTATCTCTCCGGGCGAATTTATTCCGATTGCTGAGGAAATCGGCCTGATTTCACCCTTGGGCGATTGGATCATTGAGCGCGCCTGCATGGATGCATCCGCCTGGCCTGAAGACAAGAGGATCGCTGTAAACCTATCACCGGTTCAGTTCCAAAACGATGATCTTGTACAGTCGGTGTTCCGTGCGCTTGCCAAATCACAGCTTCGGCCACAGCGTCTTGAACTCGAGATCACCGAACAAGTGCTGCTTCAAAACTGCGACAAAACGCTTTCGATACTTCACGCACTTCGAGACATGGGCGTGCGTATCGTGATGGATGATTTTGGTACCGGATACTCTTCACTCAGCTATCTGCAGCGGTTTCCGTTCGACAAGATCAAGATAGATCGGTCATTCATAGCGGATATGTCCGAAAAACCCGAGACGGCCATCATCGTCAATGCAGTTGCCAGTCTCGGTCGCGATCTTGGCATTGCAGCAACCGCCGAGGGTGTTGAAACGGAAAGCCAGCGTGATCAGGTTCAAGCTGCCGGTTACAGTGAGATGCAGGGGTTTTTAGTCAGCCCGGCGCGGCCGGTCGATGAGATTGATCGGATGATCGATAGAGATAACAAGACCAAGGCGAAACACATCTGAGCGACCTTGCCGCATTCAAAAGCAGGCTGAAATTGGTTTGCTGTTTCAGGCGTGCGGTCAGTTCGTTTACCACATGCTGAGTTGGTCGATCTTTTCGCCGAAGCATCCTTGATACAAAGACTTGTTTTCGCACAATGAAGGCGCGCGCCCTTTCTTGAGGGCGCGCGAGAGCGCTTGGGATTCTCTGTTATACCGCTTTGGGCAGGGAAGGGTCGCTGCCCCATTCCGCCCAGGAGCGATGGTAGACCCGAACCCGCGGATAACCAAGCAGGCGCAAGGCGACATAGCTGTGGGCGGAAGCGAGGCCCGTCTGGCAGTGCAGCACGATGTTACGGTCGTGCTTCACGCCGAAGCCCTCAAAATGAGACTGGAGTTGCTCGGCCGTTTTGAAGCGCATGTCTTCGGTACGGTTGTGGCTCCACGGTATGTTGATGGCCCATGGAATATGCCCCTTCTGGTAAAGCTCCGGCGGCCGCACATCGATGACAATTGTATTTGCATCATCCCTCTGGGCGAGGATGTAGTCAGCCGTTGCCTGCCGGCGCGGGCTCGCTGCCGCATCAAAGCGTGCGGCAGGGTAGGCACGCATATTTTTCGAAACCTCGCCGGCAAGCGCGTCCCAGGCTGTCCAGCCACCGTTTAACAGAGCAACGTTGCGGTGGCCCAGATATTCAAGCAGCCACAACATTCGGGCCGCGTGGAAACCGCCCTTGTCGTCGTAAAGGACAACCCGCCGGTCCGCCGCAACACCCGTTGCACCAAGAAGCCCGGTGAGTTCCGGCAGGCCCTTCAGCGCGCCGTCCACCGGACTGTTACCCGCGACGACGGCATTCGGGTCGAGATGAAGTGCGCCTGGAATATGCCCCGCGGCAAATGCGTCGATCGGACGGATGTCAATGAGGATGATCCCGTCCTGTTCATACTTCGGCCGGGACGACTGCGTTGCCGAGACGCGGCCAAGCAGATACTCCGGCTCCATGAGAAGCTGCGGATTGGCATAGCCGGCAATTTGCGCCCATGACTGCCCCGGAAGCGCGGCAAGCGCCACCGACGCGGTAAGCACTCCGAAGCCGCGCCGCGACAATTTGAGTTCCATCAGATGTTCTCCAATTTTGTTCCGTTGGTCTGGGGATACTCGACCAGCCTCAGATAGGGCAGGGGGCTCTTCCAGCCCTTTGGATACCGGCGCCTGGCTTCTTCATCAGAAACAGACGTAGCGATTACAAGATCTTCGCCGGGCCTCCAGTCCGCAGGCGTGGCAAGCTGATGCCGGGCTGTCAGTTGCAAGCTGTCAATCGCGCGTAAGACCTCCCCGAAGTCGCGCCCGGTTGTCATCGGATAGGAGATCGTCAGCTTTATCTTCTTGTCCGGGCCAATGACGAAGACTGTGCGCGCGGCAGCATTGTCAGCGGCCGAGCGATCCGCGGCAGAGTCGCCGGCATCGGCAGGCAGCATGTCGAATTTTTTCGCGATGCTGAGATCCGTGTCGCCAATAAGCGGGTAGTTGGGTGCACTGCCCGTGGCAGTTTCGATATCCTTTACCCATCGTTCATGCGCCTCGACTGGATCGATTGAAAGACCGATCAGCTTCACGCCCCGGCGATCGAACTCGGGTTTCATGCGCGCCATCACGCCCAATTCGGTGGTGCAGACCGGCGTGAAGTCTTTCGGATGCGAAAACAGAACGCACCATGCGTCCCCGATGAATTCGTGAAACCGGATTCTGCCTTCTGTCGTGTCCGCGGTAAAATCCGGAGCGGTGCTGTTGATTGCTAAGGGCATGAGGTCTCCTTTCTTGAATGACATTGCAAGCCGGGGCGGCGTGCACCGGCAGCGCCGATCTAATCATCAGCGGCACCGCATTCCTGAAGGAGTTGTGAAAGAAATCTGAAAGATGCTTTAGGCGACTGCGAGACCCCGCCGCAGGCGCTTGAATTTGCGATCGTTGGCGATATTCGTAAAGGCCGGATCGGCATCAAGCCAATGCACATCGCGCCACCCGTGATCGAAGAGCGCTTCAAAGGCGACGATGGCACCCTGAACCTCGCCGATCATGGCCAGTGTCGATGCGTGATAGATGCCCTGTGCGCTCTCGGAGGCGTCAATCGATTTCATGGCAGAAAAGGCTGCACCCGGCTCGCCCAGAAAAGCCATCAGCGAGGCTGTCGCAGTAAGCGCGCGCATGTCTGCTGGATCGGTATCCAGGCGTTGACGCGCCCGTCGCAACGCCTTTTCCGCATTGCGGCGTGATCGTGCAGGATCGATATGTATGGTCAACTGCGCAGCGTGCAGATAGCCCTTGATGTTCTGCGGCTCCAAGTCGCCGACCTGTTCGAAATAGGCGATTGCGGCGCGGTAGCGGCGTCGGCTCATCAAGAACCAGGCCGCAAAATGGTAGCAGGAAGGGTTGCGCGGATCGGCCGCGAGCGCGCGGCGATGTTCGGCTTCGGCCGCCTTCCAGTGTTCGGCGGCCGCGTAGGCATAACCAAGAGCCGAGTGCCCTGCTGCTGCCACTGGATCGAGGGTGACCGAAAGCTCCGCTTCTGAGATCGCAAGGGGCAGCAAGTTGCGCCCTTCAGACCAGTAAAGATGCGAACGGACGAGTGCCACGGCGCGGTCCGCACGTGTCGCGGCGCATTCGGGCGCAAGCTCGACCGCTTCCGCAGTCAGAGCCTCGGCCCGCTGAATGGAGCCGGAGCCGCAGTTCACCATCTCCGCCCGCGCTTCGATACATAGCGCGCGAGCGTCAAGGTCGAACGGACAAGGCGGTTCACGCAATGGGCTTTCATTGGTTCCGGCGACGTGCCGCAAGAAAGGCTGTGTCAGCCTGTAGCCGCCTCTTGCGATCGTCTCGATCAATCGCTTCTCGTCAAGGGTACGTCGCACCTCCGCCACCACTTGGGTGAGGCTTTCGTCGCCGACGGTTACGTTCGGCCAGACCTTTTCAAGCAGTTCATCACGCTCGAGCGTCGCACCCTCTGCTTCGCCGAGGACTGAAAGCAGACGCACCGCGCGGGGTGAAAGGCGGCGGGTTGTTCCGTCCTTGCGAGCGGCCCTGGATACAGGGTCGATCCGCCAACTCCCAACGTTAAACACCATGAACTTGCCCACCCATCTTTTGGACGTCCGGAGAAAGTCGGATTGAAGTACGACCTGCTCCGGAGGCCGCGGAACCTATGACCGGGCGATGCCGAACACAAGAGCATATCAAGCCGCGCACACTTTTGTGATGTATCAGCCTTTGGCGTTCGAAAATGCGCGAAAGGCCGCGATAACCAGCGCAGAGGTACCCGGTCCGAAACTGTCGAAACTGTCGCGGAAGCGCGCATCGCCTTCATACAGGTCGGCGAGGCCAGACATTTGCGCTGCTTGGCAGGGATAAAACCAATGATCGATCAACGCCCGATAGGCTTCGACCTGTTTTAGCACCTCAGGGGACTCAGGTTCGAGGCCGCATTCGGCGAATGCCGCGAAGCGCTCGCAAATCGCACGATTTGCTGCGTTGTATTCCGACCATTCCTGCTCCGAATAGTCACCGGTCCTCTGCTTTGAAATCTTCCAGGCGTCTGTGTCGCCCCAGCGTCTTTGTGCTTCTTCCTCAAACTTGCCTGGGTCGAAACCGCCGAAAAGGGTCGTCATGTCCATACTCCGTTTTGTTGCCTTTTCAATGAGAGCAAGTGCCTCATCGATGCCACGCAGCAGGGCTTCGTTCCGAGCGATCTGGCTTTGAACCGCCTTGCGTTGTGCAAGGAGTGCGCTCCGACGGTCGTAGGACGGGTCGTCCAGGATAGCGCCGATCTGATCGAGCGGAAATCCGAGAGTCCGGTAGGTCAGGATCTGCTGCAGCCGCAACACGCTGTCGCGGTCGTAGACCCGTCGGCTGTTGGCGGCACGGGTCGCAGGATGCAACAGGCCGATATTGTCATAGTGGTGCAGTGTACGCACCGACACACCGGATTTCGCAGCAAGTTGCCCGACGGAATAGAGCCTTATTCGTGACATGAGGCGCGTGATATGACCTCACGTCGCGTCAGGTTCAAGACAATTTTGAGAAAGTGTTTCTCAAACGCCTGTGGCGCGCCTCTGCGTCGCGGAGCACGTCAGGACATCTTCGGAATGATCGTCTCGCCGTATCTGGCGATGATTTCCTCTTCCCGGCCATTGTCGAGATAGATGTTGAACTGAGTTACGCCCACCTTCTCCAGCTCTTTCAGCTTGGCAATATGGGCATCCTCGTCGCCAAGCACACTGAAGCCCTCAATAATGTCGTCGGTGATGAAATCCAGATAGGGATTGTCGCTTTGTCCGTGCTTGGAATAGTCGTATCCCTTGCGATGCTTGATGTACTCCGTAAGAGAGGTCGGAATATCCTGATTATCGGTGCCGTATTTCTCGACAATATCGGCGACATGATTGCCGACCATCGCCGGGAACCAGCGCGTCGCTTCCAGGCATTCCTCCTTCGTGCCGAAAAAGGCGGGTGCTGCCGACATGATCCGGTAGTTGGACATGTCGCGCCCGGCTTCCTTGCCGGCTGCGATCGCCTGATCGCCCAGCCATTTGCAGATCGAGGGTTCGGCGATCTGCAGAATGAGCCCGTCGCCCACACGGCCGGCCGAACTGAGTGCCTTGGGTCCGTAGGCCGCGATCCAGACGGGCAGTTCATAACCTTCGGCCCACGGAAACTGAACCGGGGCAGGACATTCGCCATACTGCACTTCGTCGCCGCGCACCATGCCTTTCACCGCATGAGTAAACTCTTCGAGCCGCGCCAGCGTAGCCGGTTTCTTGCCCATAACGCGCACGGCGCTGTCGCCGCGGCCAAGACCTATATCGAAACGGCCCTCGGATTGCTTTGCAAGCGAGCCGAACATCGATGCGGCGACCGACCAGTCACGGGTCGTCGGATTGGTGACGCAGGGCCCGAACCGCATTTTCGTTGTGTGCTCCATCAGCATGGCCATGGCCATGAAGCTTTCGCGCCACAGAATGTGGCTGTCATACATCCAGCAATAGGCGAAGCCTGCATTCTCTGCTTGGCGAACCAGCGCCCGGGCCCGTTTCGGGTCCATGAAGCCTTTGAAACATATCGCGAATTCCATATCAGCGTCCTCTTCAATTAATATCAGTGTTCCGGTGGCCAGATGCGGATACCCGCATGAGAAAACGGCACCTGTTTGGAGATGTTTATGCGGATGAGGATCGGTGTGATCGCCTCGATACAGCGCGCCGCCTGTGCATCGCCCGCATTGTAGGCCGTAACCCCGATCTTCTCGATCAGCGCCATGACCTTGCGACGTGGCTCCAGGGCGTTGCCGCAAACGAGGACGTCACAATTGATCGGCACGTCGAGGTTGCCCAGTGTAGTCGCCGACACATTGTGCAGAGCTCCGACCACTGGTACCTCCGGTCCCAGTATGGCCTGCGCCGCTTCGGTCGCCGACCCTTCGGGTGGCATATCAACCTTCTTGGGGTCGCCTTCGGCAAGCGGCACGACAATATCGACAAGGATCTTGCCGGAAAGCAGAGGTTTGATGTCTTTCAATGTTGCATCGTGGCCGGAATAGGGAACCGACAGAATAACGAATTCATCGGCGGCCTCCACCGCTGCCCCATTGTTCATGCCGCTGATCTGAGCCGAGCCTTCGGGAAGGCGGTCCTTCAGCGCCGCCGCAGCTTCTTCTGCGCGTTCGGCGCCGCGCGACCCGATCACCACCGGCACCCCGGCTTTGGCAAAACGCAAGGCGAGGCCCGTGCCCTGAGATCCCGTACCGCCAAGAATTGCTACTGTCACCTGAACATATCCTCTGTTTCCTTGCGCAAAAGGTCCCGACCGCTGCTGCATTCACTCGGTGCCCACTCGAGACCACGGAAAAGCACTGCTGGCATCTTTGCCGCCTTTTGGACAACGAGGCCCGATGCAGCCGCGATTTCGTCGGCAAAGGCGGGTTCGGTGACCAGAAGCGGTCTGCCCCATGCATCATCGCTGCCCTGCTCACGGCGTGTGGCCGGAACATCGCAGAGGCCGATTGCAACGTTGATCTGCCCCAGCCGCCACGGCCTTCCGAAGGTATCGGTCATCACTGCGCCGACCCTGACCCCGAAGCGTTTCGCCAGATCTCGGCAAAAGGTCTTGAGGCTTGCATCGGGATCGTCCGGAAGCGTGATGACGGTCCCCGTATCCTCTGCGTTCGACGCATCCACACCGGCGTTGGCGGCAATGTATCCGTGCTTGTGCTCGCAAATCATCGTGCCTTCGTGTTGGCCTTCGTGGCGGAAGGCGCGCAGCACGGAACGGCTTTCATTCAAGACGACTTCGACTTTCGCCGGATCCTTGTTGAGCTTGCTGGCGAGTGTATGGGCACGTTCCGAGGGCTTGACGGCTGCGAGCGCGATAATTTTTCCTTCGGCTTTTGAGAAGATCTTGTGGGCGACACACAACACGTCTCCGCCATGCAAAGGCATTGCCATGGCTTCAAGACAATCGCCTATGATCGCTGCCAGATCATCGCCCGGTCGGATGTCGGGTATACCCTCAACAGGCGTCAGGCTCACGCCGCTCATCGGCTTCTGCCCATATCGAACATGCCGGGGTCGACGTCCATAAGTTCCTCAAGATCGTTGGAAGTATCGATATCCCATCTAAGGCTCTCAAGCGGCAGGACAATGGGCGTGATGCCCGCGGCCTCGGCCAACTGGCAGTGCCGTTGGAACGAGCGATGTCCATAGGCGAACCTGATGGCGTCGGGCGGTGCAACGAGGAGCGCATTGGTGCCGAAATCTCTTGATGGGCACAGGGCAATTCCTTTTTCGCCAAGGTCCTGAGACAGCAACACCCTGACATCTTTAGGGTCGGGTGCCGCCAGATCGGCGGGCAAAACACAAAGACGTTTGTAACCTTCTGATTTTGCCACGGCAGCCGCAGCCTCAACCGCTCCGCTCAGTCCACCATTGCCCTGCTCATCGATCAAGCCGACACCCAGTGCTTCAGCGCGCGCTTTGATGGAAGCGTTTCTGGTCACGATCGCGATGTCGAAATCCGGCCGGTCCTCTTCGTTGTGCATCCTTGTGATCAGCCGCAGCGTGCGTTCAAAAAGCTGGCGTGCGAGACGCGCGCGCTCGGCCCGGTCCAGAACGTCGCGCAGGCGGGACTTGGCCAGGTGCGGTTCCTTCATCGGAACGACGAGCAGCGTGCTTGCCTTCATGCAACACTTCCTTCAGCCATGACCTGGTGCGCCATTGCAAGCACCTCTGCCGCCAGGCGCGCCTTGTCCGGTCCGTCTCTCATCAGGATATCGGTCGCCGCGACCGAAAGGCCGGTCTGTTCGATATCCGCTATGAGGTTTGCATCCAGTTGATCGATCACCATCAGATCGACAATGTCTGCATAAAGGGCTGCTACGCCGGCCGAGTCTGGCCGGTGCCCGAGGCCGGATAGCATTCGGTCAGCCGGTCCCTTGACCACTTTGCCGGCAATCAGCGGGCTGACTGCGACGCAGGGCGCCGAAGCATCTGCGACGGCTTGGCGAAGGCCCGGAACACCCAGGATCGGTGCGATACTGACCAGCGGATTTGACGGTGCGATCACCAGCAGGTCGGCGGTCGAAACAGCTTCCAGCGCCTCGGCCGTGGGCCGAGCGGTCTCAATGCCCTCAAAGACAATCTCGTGAACCTCCGGACCGCACTTCTCGCGGACGAAATACTCCTGGAAGCCGAGCCATCCCGTGTCGGTGCGGACGCGCGTCTGCACGATGTCATCGGTAGGCAGGACAATCTTTGCCGTGACACCGAAAGCGCGGGCAACATCGGCAGCGATGACCGACCGTCGCTCGCCCGCCGCGATGCGTTTCGTGCGATGGATATGAAGGCCAAAATCACGGTCGCCCAGGAACATCCATGTATCCTCGCCGAGCATCGTCAGCGTATCGAGTGCCCTGCGGCCTTCGTCGGCGACGCCCCACCCCTGTTTGCGATCAATGACGTCCGCCAGCGTGTAGACCATCGTATCGATATCGGGCGAGACCCATAGCCCGTGAAACGCTGCATCGTCGGCAACATTTCCAATAACGGTCAGGTTGACGGACGGTTGTGCGGCAAAACCTTCCGCCATTTTCGCGCCGCCGACGCCGCCGGCGAGAAGTGTGACGTTGAGTTCGCTCACGTCGCCGCCTGCCTTTCAGGAAACATTTCAAGAAATGCCAGCGGATCCTGGTTTTGCCTGGCGACCAGCGGCTCCAGCTCTACGGGATCGTGATCCTTGAAGATCTCCTGTATGCCGTAGACCGTATTGCGGCGGACCGGGATACGCCCGGCCGAGCGGATAATGTCGCAGAGTTCCTTAGCGGTAATCTCCTGTCCGTGCTTCGATCCCGCTGCACGGCTGATGCTTTCGTTCATCAGCGTCCCGCCGATGTCGTTGACGCCTGCTGCCAGCAGTTCGCGCGCGCGTTGCGGCCCGAGTTTGGTCCACGAAACCTGAATATTGTCGATCCAGCCATTGAGCATGATGCGCGAAACGGCGTGCATCTTGTCAACCTCGTCCGCCGTTGGCCCGGTGCGGACACGGTCCGGATTTTGCAGGAACAGCGGCGAATCCGTGTGCACGAAAGACAGTGGTACGAATTCGGTAAAGCCGCCGGTTTCCTTCTGGATCGATCGCAGCAGATCGACATGCGCTGCCCAATGGCGCGGTCCGTCGACATGTCCATACATGATGGTGGCCGAGGTCGGAATGCCGACGGAATGTGCGGTACGGATGATTTCCACCCACGCCTCGGTCGAGAGTTTGTTCTTGGTCAATTGACGCCGCACCTCGACGTCGAGGATCTCCGCTGCCGTCCCGGGCATCGACCCCAGTCCGCATGCTTTCAGGTCTTCGAGGAAGCCGCGGTAGTCCTGCTTTGTCTTCGCCGCGCCGTACCAGATTTCAAACGGCGAAAAAGCGTGGATATGCATATCTGGAAGAACAGCTTTGATGCCGAGGACAATCTCACGATAGTAATGGCCGTCCATCTTGGGATGAAGGCCGCCCTGAATGCAGACCTCCGTCCCGCCGCGCGCCCATGCCTCTTGCGCCCGTTCAACGATTTCCGAAACCGGCAGCCACTGCGCGTCATCCGCATCGGCGCGCCGCGCAAAACCGCAAAACCGGCATCCCATATAACAGATATTGGTGAAATTGATGTTGCGGTTTACCACGAAGCTGACATGGTCGCCATTGCGCAAGGCTCTCATGTGGTCTGCGACCATGCGTATGGCCATAAGGTCTGCATTCTCGGCCGCGAAAAGGATTTCACCTTCTGCCCGCGACACGTCATGCCCGGACAATGCACTGTCGAGGATTGACCGCATCTGCGGCGAGGCTTTTCCTATGTGTTTCGAAATGTCCGCATCGAAGTCCGTGGGGCGAATTTTCATCCTTGAGCCTCCACGGTCTGACGGCCTGCAAGTCCGTCCTCACGCGCAAGACGCGCGACCGGTATTTGCATATTGGCGTCGAGAAACGCGTCCTTGCCCTGAATGAAGCGCGGATAAACCGTCAGCCTCTCCTGTAACCTATAACCGGCCATCGAGCAGTTTTGTGACAATGTCTCGATTTCGGGCCATGCATGCTGCGGGTTGATGAAATCGATGGTCACCGGTGAAATACCGCCCCAATCGTTAATCCCGGCGCGAAGATAATCGATGTGCCTCTGGCTCAGATTGGGCGGCGCCTGGAGGCTGATCTCTGGCGACAGGATGATCCGCGCTGCGGCAATGGTGCGAAGCATGTCTTCAAGAGACGGTTCCGGATGGTCCGCCATTGCGATATCGGGCTTGCGCTGGAAGTTCTGGATGATGACTTCCTGTATGTGACCGTGTTTGCGATGCGCTGCTTCAATGGCGTACAGCGCTTCGATCCGTTCTTCCCAGGTTTCGCCGATGCCGATCAGAAGGCCGGTGGTAAACGGCACTTTCCGGAGCCCCGCCCGTTCAAGCGTGCGCAAACGCTGCATTGGAACCTTGTCGGGACAGGCATGGTGCGCCATCCCCTTGCGTGTCAGACGGCGGCTCACTGTCTCAAGCATCATGCCCATCGATGCCGCCACCGGACGCAGACGCACGATCTCGTCGTCTGAGAGTGTTCCGGCGTTCACATGCGGGAGCAGCGTGGTCTCGCGCAGCACCAGCGCGCACATGTCGGCGAGATAGTCCGACATGCGCTCGTAGCTGAGGCGGGCGAGTGCCGAACGGGCCTTCTCGTAGCGCAATTCCGGTTTCTCACCGAGGCTGAAAAGAAGCTCCTTGCAGCCGCGCGCTTCGCCGCTCTTTGCCACGCGCGCGACGGCATCCGGGTCCATGATCGCTGCATCGGGGTCGTCGGGGTGTTTGACGAATGTGCAATAGCCGCAGGTATCGCGGCACATATTTGTCAGCGGGACGAAAACCTTTCGCGAATAGGTGATGATCGTTCCCCACTGCGCCCGCCTTATCTGCGCCGCACGATCCATTGCTTCGGCGAGCGGCATGTCGAGGAGGTCGCGGCCAAGCCGGGCATGGTCTGTCATATTTGGGGCCCTGCGAAGATGATCCAGAAACGAGGATTGCAGGAGTTTACCATTTAGTCAAATTTTAGTCGGTGCTCAAGGCACGCTTTGATCCTGCGGGTGCGCTTTTCCCGATGCGTTGGCGATCCGCCACCCTTCGGCACGGCTGCGCTCATGCCAGAATTTCGCGTAGCGGCTTTGGTTTTTCAGCAGTTCTTCATGGGAACCGGCTTCGGCGATGCGTCCGTCGCCAAGTACGAGAATCCGGTCAGCGTTGCGAACGGTTTGCAGCCGATGTGCGACCACGATAAGCGTTTTCCCACGCGTCAGTGCCCGAAGTGCTGCCTGGACTGCGGCTTCATTGACCGGATCAAGCGCCGATGTTGCTTCGTCGACGAGCACGATCGGTGCGTCTTTCAAAATGGCGCGGGCGATCGAAACCCTCTGCCGCTCGCCGCCCGACAAGGCCGTTCCGCCTTCGCCCACGCGGGCGGAAAGTCCGCCTGGAATGCGGGCCGCTATTTCGTCGACCCGGGCTAACCGCATGGCTTCGATCACGTCTTCATCGGAGGCTTGGGGATTTCCGAGCCGGACGTTCTCGAGGATCGATCCTTCGAATAGATACACGTCCTGGAAAACCACCGAGATATGCGACATCAGCACTTCAGTGGTCATGTCGCGAACATCCACCCCGCCTATGCGAACACTGCCTGTGTCGACATCCCAGAAACGCGCTACCAATCGCAGAATGGTTGTCTTGCCTGAGCCCGAAGCGCCGACGATGGCTGTCATGGCGCGTTCTTCGGCCTTGAAACTGACATCGGTCAGCAAAGGGACGTCGCCGTAGGAAAAACCGACCTTGTCGAATACCACGTCGGCGCCATCGGGCATTTTCGGCGTGCCGGGCTCGGCTAGCGGCTCGGTCGACAACAGCCTATCCATGCGCCCCAGCGAATTGCGTGCAATGCGTAGCGCGCCCTCCAGATCGGCCGCACCCAGCAATGGTTCGACATAGCGAACCGCAAGCACCAACAGGGCAACCAGTTCGGGTTCATCGATCGCGCCCCCCAGCGCAAGGTTGGTGGCGAACAGCAGGATCAGGGTGAAGGCCAATTGGATGGCAAACACGAAGCTGACAAGGCCGCGTGCAGCCGTGAAGATCTGAGCCCGGCCGGCCGCGCGCTGCTCGGCCAACGCCGCATCCAGCTTGCCGAGACTGGCATTGTCCCGGCCGAAGGCGCGCAATACAGCCTGTGCCTGGGCAAATTCGACAATACGCCCGGCCGCTTCTGCGGCAGCGTCATGCACGCGTATATCGGTACGCTGCACAAGGTCGCCGGACCAGCGATAGATCAGCGCTGCAAACGGCACGGTAATCAAGGCCGCAAGCGCCAGCCGCCAGTCAAAGAAAAACATGAGCAGGATAACCGTCGCGGGCGTGGTCAGGGCTGTGACCACCGGACGCAGAAGGTGGGCCGGCACGCCCATGACATCGATCACGCCCTGGCTCGTGAGACGTCCCAGTTGACCGACCCGTTCTGCGCCGAACCAGCCGAGGGGCAGGCGGGCAATATGATCGCCAAGGCGCTGAAACAGCACGTCAGCGAGGCCGATCGCCGCCCGGTAGCCCGCCAGCTGTGTTCGGTAGCGCACGATGATGTAGACAATGAGAACCGCTGCCATGACGGCAATCCATCCCCAGGCCGCATTTGTGTTGCCGCCAAACAAGGCCCTTAGCACCGGTACCAGCAGCACAAAGCCGATACCCATGAGAACGGACTCTGCAATCAGGCCAAGCAGGTTGCGGCGCAGTGGCTCGCGCCCATCGGGCCCAGCAACTTTGATCAGCGGTCCGATCATTTAGCAGCCTCCGGCGTTTCAGCCAGGGGACTTTCGTGCGCTGCCCAGAGTTTCGCATACAGGCCCCGCCTGCCGATCAGCTCTTCGTGCGTTCCGCGTTCGACAATGCAGCCCTCGTCTATGACGCAAATCTGTTCGGCGCCGGTAATCGTGTGCAGCCGATGGGCGATCACCAGCAGCGTGCGTCCGGCAACCAGCCTCGACAAGGCATCCTGTATTGCGGCTTCGCAGTCCGGATCCGCAAAGGCTGTCGCTTCATCGAGCACGATGATCGGCGCATCGGCCAGAAGCGCCCGCGCAATCGAAACGCGCTGCGCCTCGCCGCCGGAAAGATGCGCATCTTCGCCGGCAACCGAATCATATCCACGCGGCAGTCCGAGGATCCGCTCGTGGATTTGCGCCGCGCGCGCTGCGTCTTCGATTTCAGCCCTGCTTGCATTCGGACGCGCCAGTGCAATGTTGTCGGCGATCGAACTGCGCAGCAACTGAACGTCCTGGAATACGAAGCTCACGGTGCGGTAAAGCGTATCCGGCGTCATCTCGCCGACCGGGACGCCGCCGATCGTGACAACACCGGAATCGACATCCCAGAAGCGCGGCAGCAGGCGCGCCAGTGTCGACTTGCCCGAGCCTGACGGACCGACAAGCGCGGTCACCGTTCCCGGCTCCAGCGTCAGGTCGACATTCTTGAGCACCTGCGTTTCATGATCGTAGGAGAAACTGACATCATCGAAGACAACGCGGCTTCCTTGCGGTTCGCGCGGATTTGCGGTTTCACTCAGAACGGCGGTGTCTAGCAGATCGACGATGCGCCCGGCCGCCTGTGTTGCCAGCATCATCTCGTTTTGCGAATAGGCAAGTGTCATAATCGGGGCGGTCAGGCCCGGTGCAAGAACCGCAAAGGCCAAAACGTTGACCGGTTCGGTCAAACCGGCCATGACCAGAAGCAATCCCGCGACGAGTACGGCAAGCAGCGCGAAGAGCGGAGAAAGCACGACTTCCGCGGCTGCAGCAATTGCCAACAATCCGCGCACCCATTCCCAGAAATAACGCACGAAATCCTGCGTGTGGCTGAGAAACCTGCCATAGGCTTTTTGCGCCTGACCAAAGGTTTTGATCACGGCAATCCCCTGCACAAACTCGACAGCGGCTGTATTTACATTGCCGAGCGCTGCGTTATAGGCCGCCATCTTCTCGCCATAGCCGCGATATTGCAGACCGTAGAGCGCTACACCCGCCACGACTGGAACAAGGGCTGCCAGCGTAAAGAGCCAATCGATCCAGAACAGGTAGGAAAGCGCAACCAGGGGCGTCACAAGGGCAGAAACCATATTGGTATAGGAATGACCGACAAGGTGGTGCAAAGCCGTCACATCGTCCTGCAGCGCTTTCTTGATCATGCCGGCACTGCGCGCGTCGAACCAACCCAGAGGCGCGCGTGAAAGCCGCGCTGCCATGCGCGTGCGCAGGTGGTACTGGAAATCCAGATCGGCGACATGCGTCAGCGCGCCAGCCGCCATCAGGCAAACAAGGCGCAAAGCCAAGGCGGCGACGGCAACATAGGCTATGCGCCATGCGGCCGTTTGATCGACCGTTTCCGCGAGCAGGACCCGACCCAGTTCTGCGACCGCAATGAAAGGTACGACGCCTGCCGCAGCCCCGATGCCCTGAATGACGCAAGCAATGATGATGACTCGTTTGACAGGAGCCGTCAGTCTTGAGACTGTCGCGTTCACACCGTTTTTCCCTCTCGATTATGCCGTTCGGGAATGCAGGTTTCGATGGTGCCGAAGCTGCCTACGCGACAGAATAACGGCGCGCCATCGCCTTCGCCAGATCCGTTTTGTCGCATGTCTCAATTTGGGAAATTCGGCTGTGCCAAGCTCCGGATTCCATCTGGTCCGGTAGCGATCGCCCATAACGAATACGGGCTTGCGTGTTTCAGCGGTATTCGGGCAGCGAAAATACACTTGCCACATGAATCTTCAGCATTTCAAATACCTGGTCGGAGCGCCGGTCTCTTGTGGGTGGTTTCGCGCTTAAGCGCATCTACCAACCAAGCAGTCCAATGCGGGCGGCACCTTGCTGGGAGTTTTGCCAATGGGTTGGTTCAATTTCATAGCTGCGTTCGTGGTCTTCTTTCTCAGCCACTCTCTGCCGGTGCGGCCGCCGCTGAGGCCTCTCATCACCAACACTCTGGGCGAGCGTGGTTTCGCAATCGCCTATCCCATCATTTCCATTGGCGTTCTGACATGGCTGATTATTGCCGCGGGCAGGGCGCCCCGCATTCTCCTGTGGGCCCTTGAGCCTTGGCAGGCGCAGGCGGCGGTGTTGCTTATGTTCTTGGCATGCTTGCTGTTTGCGCTTTCCGTTGCGCGTCCGAACCCGTTTTCAATCGGCGGATGGAAGAATCAGCGGTTCGATGCGGCGCGCCCGGGGGTCGTCCGGCTGACCCGCCACCCGCTGCTCACCGCGATCGCCATCTGGTCGGGTGCGCACCTGCTTGCAAATGGCGACCTGGCGCACGTCATCCTGTTTGCAACCTTCGCCCTTTTTTCCCTGATGGGCAGGCGTCTGATCGACCGCCGCAAAAGGCGTGAGATGGGTGCACGTTGGACGGATCTCTTGCAGCGGGTCAATGCGCTCCCGCTAGGCGCGGCGTTTCCGATAACCCTGTCGACGTTTATCCGCATCGCCGCAGGGTTCGTTCTTTGCGGTGCGCTTTTGTGGGCCCATCCCATCATAATCGGCGTCAGCCCATGGTCCCTTCGCTAGGTCTGGAGGGCATTTTTCCACAGCCAATGCGATGATGATGGCGGATCGGCTTCATCACTTTACGGTGTATTGACTGATGGACCATGTCCACTATGCTGCGACGCAAGGCTGATGGAATGGTGGTTGGTGAACGCTGCAAACGTTGAATTGATGAAGCACAAGACACCATCAACCGGTTCAAAAGATTGGATTTTGAATCCCATGATTTTCCGAAAAATCCTCTTGTTTTCGTGTTTAGGCCTTCTTGCGTTCGTCGCGGCCTGCACGCAGGAAGAAGAGACTGCGCAGGCGCCCGTTATACGGCCCGCAAAGCTGATTGAGGTTTCCGAAGCAACAAGCGTGCGGGTTCTGCGCCTGCCGGCCGTGGTCGGCGCTGAGGATACCTCGGAACTGGCGTTCGAAGTGTCCGGCGAGCTGCTTGAACTGCAGATTGCCGAAGGCGACACTGTCGAAAGAGATCAAGTGCTGGCGGAACTGGATAAGCGGACTTTCCAGAACGATGTTGCGAGCGCGCAGGCGCAATTCGACAATGCACAAATCGAGTTCGAGCGCGCCGAACAACTCGTTACCCAAGAGGTTATTGCGCGAAGTGTGCTCGACGAGCGACGCTCGAGCCGTGACACTGCCCAAGCCAGTCTTGACAGTGCTTTGAAGCGGCTTGACGATACGACCATTCGGGCGCCCTTCGATGGAATTGTGGCGGATATCTTCGTCGAGTCCTTTGAGAGCATCCGTGCCCAGGAACCTATCCTTACGCTTCAAAGCGATGGCGACCGGGAAGCGATCGTTCAGGTGCCGGCCAGCTTCGTCGTCAATATTGAAAATCTCGATCCCATTGACATCGGGTTGGAACTGGATGCAGCACCAAACGTGATTATGCCCTCCGAGTTCTCCGAAGCGGTTTCAGTTGCCGACCCGGATACGCAGACATTCGAAGCCCGTTTCACTTTCACGCCGCCCGAGGGTTTCCTTGTTTTGCCGGGCATGACCGGAATTTTGACAGGGCGTTTTGAGACACGCTCCGACGACGGCGGCAGCCAGCAGAATATAACGCTGCCCATTGCCGCAATCGTCGCAGAGGCCGGCGAACCGTTCGTCTGGGTTGTCGACGAGTCGACCATGACCGTCAGCCGACGCAACGTTGAAGTTGAACCCGGGCCGGGCGGCTCGGTGATTGTCAATAGCGGCCTTGACAGCGGCGATGTCGTTGTCGGCGCAGGCGGCCACTACCTGCATGAAGGCGCCGAAATTCGCCGCGCCGGCTCGTAATCACACAATGGGCATCGCGGAATATTCAATCAAAAACAGGCTGATCGCGTGGATCGTGGTGGTGTTGTTCGTCGTTGGCGGTGTCACGGCTTACAACTCAATGCCGCGCTTCGAAGATCCCGAGTTCACGATCCGGATTGCCCAGATCATCACCGAATATCCCGGCGCGTCTCCCGAGGAAGTTGCCAACGAGGTCAGCGACACGATCGAGACCGAATTGCAGTCGATGCAAGAGGTCGAGGAGATTACGTCCACGTCTTCCGACGGCATCTCCATCATCGAAGTCGAGATCAAGAACCAGTTTTCGCCCAACAAGGAAGCGCTTCAGGCCGTATGGTCGAAACTGCGCAACCGCGTCGACGACGCGGCGGCAGACCTGCCGCCCGGCGCGAATACGCCGATCGTGAATGACCAATACGGCGATGTCTATGGACTATATTATTTCGCTACCGGGCCGGGCTTCACGATCACCGAAATCGAGGATTACGTCGAAGAGCTGCGCAAGGACTTTCTGACGGTTGATGGCGTTGCCAAGGTCGAGTTGATCGGCGCGCAGACGGAAGCGATCTACGTCGAAATTCCACGCGAACAGTCGGCGGCCCTTGGCTCCTCGATCCGCAACGTGCTGAATGATCTCAGCCAGCAAAATTCGGTCGTTCCGGCCGGAGAGGCGCTGATCGATGATCGCCGGATTGTCATTCAGCCGACCGGAACGCTCGATTCGGTGAGCGATATCGAAAATGTCGTGGTGACGACCGGTGCTGACGGTGATTTGGTCTATCTACGAGACATAGCGGACGTCCACCGCGGTTACATTGATCCGCCCAGGACGCTCGTGCGTTACAACGGCATAGAAGCAATCGGCTTCGGAATCTCCAATGTCTCGGGCGCCAACGTTGCGAAGATGGGCGAGGACGTGCGCGCGAAAATCAATGAAACCATCGGCGAGCGTCCCATCGGGATCGAGCTGCACGAGTTTTACCATCAGGGTGATGCGGTCAACGAATCGGTTGAAAGCTTCGCATTGAACGTTGTCGCCGCGCTCACAATCGTGCTGGTCACGCTTTTTTTGTTCATGGGACTTCGATCGGCGCTCATCATCGGGACCGCGCTTCTCGTAACGATCGCAGCGACTTTGGCCACAATGTACCTCGCGGGCATCCCCTTGCACCGGATTTCGCTTGGTGCCCTCATCATTGCGCTGGGCATGCTTGTGGACAACGGTATTGTTGTCACCGAGGGCATCTTGGTCGGTGTGCAGAAAGGGCGAGACAGGGTCGAAATCGCCATTGAAACGGTGGCCAAGACAAAATGGGCGCTGCTTGGCGGAACGGTGATCGGGGCCATTGCCTTTGCACCGATCGGCTTTGCGCCAGGCGATACCGGCGAATATGCCGGCGACTTGTTCTGGGTCATCCTGATTTCGCTGTTTTACAGCTGGATATTCGCCATAACTCTTGTGCCGATGCTGGCCGATCTCGTCTTCAAGGGCGCCAAAGGTGATCCGGCCGATAAGCCGGACGGCCTGTTCGCTCGGCTTTACAAGGGTTTTATGCGAGGTGCGCTTGCTGCCCGGTGGTTGGTCGTTGCGATTGCGATCGCGGTATTCGGGACATCGGTTTGGGGGTTCCAGTTTCTCAATGTCGGGCTTTTTCCCGCCTCGACGACACCCCAGATCGCGATCGACTACTGGCTCCCGGAAGGCACCGACATTGCGACCACATCGCTCGATTTGAAGCGCATTGAAAGCGAACTGATGGATTTCGAGGGGGTTGACGCCGTACAGACAATCGTCGGCTCGGGCGCATTACGCTACATGCTGATCTATTCCCCCGAAAACCCGAACGCCGCCTATGGCCAACTTCTGATCCGCACCACTGAATTCGACGCCATCGAAGGCCTTGTCGGCCGAATTCAGACTTATCTGGACGATAATTATCCAGCCGCGCAGGCGCGCGTAAAGAAATTCAACCTGGGTCCAAGTCAGGGGTCGAAAATCGAAGCCGTCTTTCGCGGCCCCGATCCGGCGGAGCTTAGACGGCTTGCGTCGCAAGCCCGGGCCATCATGATCGATGAACCCGATGCAGTCGGCGTGAAAACCGATTGGCGTCAAGAGATACCGGTGTTCGCACCGACCTACGATGCGGAGCGCGGACGGCGTGTCGGCGTCGCGCGCGAAGACCTCGCCTCGGCGCTTGAGACCAATTTTTCCGGGCAGACGATTGGCGTCTACCGCGAAGGCGACGACTTGATCCCGATCATCTATCGCGCGCCGGAAGACGACCGCCTCGATTTCGAATCAGGTGATACGATCCAGGTGCCGAGCAGTCGCACCGGAGTGTCCGTACCGGTGTCTGAAACGGTGCGGGATCTCAACGTCATCTGGCGCGACGGCAAGCTTTTGCGCGAAGACCGGGTTTGGACGCTGAAAGTCCAGTCTGATCCGCGGATCGGTGTGCTCGCGTCATCGGTGCTCGAGCGCTTGCGTCCCCAAATCGAGGCTATGGAGTTGCCTGAGGGTTATTCGCTGCGATGGGACGGAGAGGATGGCGACAGCGGCGAAGCCAATGAACAACTGGCTGGAACATTTCCCATCGCCGGCCTTGCCATCGTTCTGGTGCTGATCCTTCTGTTCAACGCACTGCGGCAGCCATTGGCGATCCTGACGATTGTGCCGCTGATCATCGTCGGCGTCGTCGTCGGCCTGCTAATCACGGACACCACCTTCGAGTTTATGGCAATCCTCGGCACGCTTTCCCTGGTAGGCCTCGTGATCAAGAATGCCATCGTTCTAGTCGATCAGATCGATCTTGAAATCAGCGAAGGCAAGCCGCGCCACGACGCGGTCATTGATTCAGCGGCGAGCAGGGTCAGACCGGTGATGATGGGATCGATGACCACGGTATTCGGTGTCATCCCGCTGTTTTCGGATGTTTTCTTCGCGTCCATGGCGATCGTGATCGCATTCGGTCTCAGCTTTGGAACGCTGATCACGCTCATCCTGCTGCCCGTCATCTACGCCATCTATTTCAGGATCAATTCCACTGAGCGCACGCTTGCCATGGCATGATCATGCCCATGATGTTTGGCTAGAGCGCTTCTGGTTTAGCTTGAAGCATTTGATGGCGGAAGATCGGCCCATCGGCGTCGTTGCGCCGCTTGCCCGATGACCCACATCGCGCTGTGCGACGCGCCTACCCGAATGAACCGATTTTCAGCCATCAAATGCTTCAAGCTAAACCAGAAACGCTCTAAATGCGGGGCTTTGGCGCCGGTTCGCGGTCGGCATCGCCAGAATTCGGTTCACCTTTCGGCTCGATGAGCAGGACCTTGACCTCTTCTTCAGCCCTGGGGCGATGAACAACACCTTTGGGGACAATAAACAACTCGCCTGTTTTGACGGTTTTCGAAGGCTGACCTTCTATGTCCATGACCATCTCGCCCTCCAACACGAAGAAGAAGTCGTCGGTCGTATCGTGTTTGTGGAAGGGAAACGTACCTTTAAATTTGACGACCATCACGTCGTTCTTGTTGTAGTCGGCGACGACATGCGGATCCCAATGCGTGGTGAAATGTGCGAGCTTTTCAGCAAGGTTGATCGTTTTCATACGAAATCTCCGCCTGTTGCCGGTCACCGAACACAATAGAGTTCGTGGCTCTCAGTGCCATTGGAACGCGCTAAAACCGGCCGAATTGTTCGATTTTGCTCTGTAGTTTTGTGTCCGGTACGGACCGCAAATGGTTGGCTGGGGAACCTGGATTCGAACCAGGACTAACGGAGTCAGAGTCCGTGGGTCTACCGTTAACCTATTCCCCAAAAGTGCCTTGGCAAGAGCGAGTGTCCAACACTTGCTAGCAGGTCCGGTCTGCACTTCGCGGCGCGTTGTATCACATTCGCAGTGCCGATCAAGCCGCAACGGTTATCGCGCGTGGCTCGAACCGTTGAAACGGTCTTGTTTGGCGCGCGCAAGGAAAAGGCAGGAAACAATGTCGAACGGCCGCCCGGCGCAAGGGCGGGGCGACCGCAAGGACGATCACTCGGCCGGCGCGCCGAACAGGGTCTGGTGCATCACCGAATAGACGTCGGTGGAATCCATCAGCGGCGTGATCAGTTCTGTATTGAGGCCGGCACCGCGTACCAGGATACCGCCGGCAACGTCGCTATAGCCGACCCAGCCGATGCCGAAATGATGCGTGTTGCCATTTCGGTCGGGGGCCGTTTCGAAAGCATCGCCGAATGCGCCCTGGACACCGTGCAGAATGCCGCCGCCTGCAGTCGTGGCGTCCACTGCGCCTTCGTCCTGCCGCACCACCTGCAGGCCGCCCGCGTCACTGTCGGCAGCCATGATCAGAAGGGTGTCGTCCCGACCTTCCATGAAATCGAGAATGGTGCCGACGGTGGCATCTGCGCGCGCAAGCGCTTCGAGCGTACCCGCTGCATTCATGTTGTTGGCGATATTGTCCGTACCCTCTTCTTCTATGACAGCGAAAAAGCCGTCCTCGTCACGCGACACGATCTCAAGAGCAACAGCCGTCATCTCAGACAGCGACGGAGCGTATTCCCAGTAGGTGGGCAGCCCATCGATGATGTTCCGCTCACGCTCCTGATCGTTGAAAGTATGATTGTGCGCGAATACACCGAGCAGCTTGTCCACCTCATCGGGGTTCAGCGCCATCAGCTCCTCACGGGTGAATACGACCGTATATCCAAGCTCTTTGGCACGCTCGATCAGGTTCATCCCGTCCGTACGCTGGCCGGGCCCGTGACGTCCTGCGACGCCCTCTGGTACGAGAAACCGTTCACCGCCTGCCATGATGACCTGAGCGCCGGATTCGATTACGTCCTTGGCAATCTCATGGGTGTTGGAGCGTTTCTCGTTTGATGCCACAAAAGCCGCTGTCCCCGGCTCTGCAATATGGCCGGTCTGAACCAGGGCAACGGCCTTGCCGGCCGCAATCGCTTCCTCTGCAATGGACATGTCTTTTCCGGATGCCGCCGTCAGCATTTCGGTTCCATTCATGCCGAAGCTGTCTGCAACGACCTTCACGCCATAGGCGTGCACGGTGGCGCCGCCATGCGACGTGCCGGTAACCCGGTCGGCCATGTGGCCGGTGTAAACGCCAAGTGCGGGCAGGCGATCCCAGTTAAGTTCGCCATCGGGGCCAACCGTATGCATGCGTGCAGCAAGCCAATGATTGACGCCCGTTCCGTCGGGGTGGAAAAAGATGACATTGCCCGTGTCTTGAGCCATCGCAGCGGTCGTGAGTGAAAGCGTCAGCGCGGAGACGGCTGCAAGAGAAGTGATCTTTTTCATCAAGGTTTCCTGTCTCGGGTTTGTGGTTGAAATCTGTCGTTCCGGTACACGAATGCGCGGCCGGCGGTGCAGCAGCTATCACTCCTCTGTTACAGAAATACTGCAGTCTCATAACATAAGAGCAAGATGGCCAATCATAGCGTTGAGACCTGTCGCTTATGCCAGCTTCGAAGGGTTTCGGGTGAACGGAATCGGCATAGTTGTGGCGTTGGGTAATGACATGGGCTCATGACATGGGGGTCATGATATGGAGCGGTTGCCTGTGACGGGTAGATAGCCACGCATAACGATGTCTTGCCCAGTGGCATTAATTGATATTGGCCTGAGCCAAAAACAAGGCAAGCCGTGATATTGCGAAGGCAATCAAGGGCCGTTTGTCTGCGGCAGGAATTGATGCTGTCTTGCCGGCGAAGCTATCCAGGGGTGGAATACTTAAACGTCGTGGTTTGAGTGTATTTCACCCCTTGAACAACGGAGTTGGGCGTCAGCCGAGTGCAGCAAGCTGCTGCATGACCTTGCTTCTCACGGCCCTCAGGCTTTCAATGGCCTGCCGGTTCTTGAGCGGGTCGACATTCCTGTGAACGAGGCTGCGTCTGTGATTGATTTCATTCTGGATCGTCTGCAGCTGATACTCGAGTTCAACCCAACTGTTTTCGGTTTGGAATGACATTTCGTTCTCCTTGTGGTCTATGGTTGAAAGCCGCAAACCGGTGGATACGCCGGTGGGGTTTTGTCGCGGCATCTCATGGTTCTTAGGTGGGCATTAATTGTGGTCGCAGCGACAGCAAACCGCCACAATCTGCTTATTTCGGAGATTTGTAGCCGGCTTCACTGTTTCTTGAATTTCGGTGCGCTTGTGTGAGGCGAAACCCGGGCCGCGTTTTCGCCGGAACTAGGAGAGTTAATCGCTTTCAGAGAGGGAACGAACACCGTGAGCCCGTAGGCATCAATTCTTGCGCCCGAAGATCTTCTCATATTTTGTCATGAAGAGGTCGCGGCCCTTGATCACACTGGTAATCCAGTCTCCGACCGTCAGGACCACCAGAAACGAGCTGCCGCGCTTCGGACCGAGCGGGAGCAAAATGGGTGCTTTCCCCCATGGTTTATAGGCTGCGAGCTTTTCGATGGGCTGTCCCTTCGCCAGTGCCTTGAGCGTCTTGGCAAGCCAGGGAACCTGTCGTGATATTGCAACGATTGTCATCAGGTCACCGTTGTCGGCGACATCACCCGCTGCGAACACATTCGCAAGGCCCGACGGTCGCATCCACGCATCGGTCTTGACCCGGCCATCTTTTTGGCGGTCGGCGCCCTCCAGATCATCGAAGAGTCCGGAATTTGGACGGGACCCGATAGCGGGAACGATAAGGTCTGCGCGAATTTCCTGTCCGGTTGAAAGCTTCACTGTGCCGCCAATCGGCGACTTGCCGTCGGGCAGATCTTCAGCGCGAGCACCAAGTATGACGTCGACGCCCATTGCCCGCAGTTTTTGCACCAGCGAACCGCCGAGTTTGGCAGGCAGAGCTGAAAAGAGGGTTTTGTCGCTCGAGACCAGCGTCACTTTCTTGTCCGGCATGGCGCTGGCAATCTCGCCCGCCAGTTCCGTGCCCACGGCTCCGGCGCCAATGATAACGATCGAGCGCGCTGCTTTGACCGCGTTACTCCAGCGCGCATTGTCATCGCGCAGTGCTGACATATCTCCGTTCGACGATTTGAACGGAGCCATGTTGCTGGAGCCGGTCGCAACGATGATGTAATCGGCCTCGATGCGAGCGCCGTCGTGCAGCGTTACGCCGTTTTCGTCAACACTGGCGGCCTCCCCTTGCACCATGCGTGCCCGGTTTAGCAGGTGGTCATAGGGAATAAGCGCGCGGGTGAGAAGCGCCGGGTCGACAACGCCGCGGATCATTGCCGGTGCATGGGTAAACGCCTCGGACCGCTCGATCAGCGTGACGTCGAACTCAGTCTCAAGAGCCTTGGCCAGTTCCGCGCCCAGATATCCGCCTCCCACGATGGCGACGCTCGCCTTGCCGTTGTTCGTATCAGTTGCCACGCTTCAAGTCCTCTCGCTTGCCCGCCACGCCCAGTTTGAAACGTCAACGAAGCACCGTTTCATGATCTTTACACCGTGGTGAACCGACCCCGCCGGCAGGACCCGTGCCACTCCATAAGCGCGCGGGTTGGCAGAAATCAAATGGGCGGCGCCTTGCCCGCTTTCGTACATGAGATCGAAGAGTCAGCACCTTTGGTTGAAAATGGCAGTTTCCGGGCACCTTCCTGAAATGTGAGATGGTGGAATCCGGTCTGCATTGCGGGTCGGTTATCTCCACGATAAATTACACTCATCAACTAACCAAACACGTGGATTATGTCAACAAATACCGCCTCATTGCCGGATGTCGAAATCGGCCAGTTTGTCGACCGTTTCATGCGACGCATTCACGCCGACCTTGGCCGAAAAGCCCACGCCTTTGATCCTGAGCGCGTCGGACCGGCGGGCGGGCTCATCCTGATGACATTGGCAGATATCGAACCTGCGCCGATCCACGAACTTGTGCGGTTGATCGCCCGGGACAAGTCGCAAGTGACCCGCGCTCTGCAGTCGCTCGGCCGTAAGGGCCTGATTGACCGGTCTATGTCCGCCGCGGACGGGCGTGTGTGTGTCCTCAGTCTGACGGAGAAAGGCGCCGAGACGGTGGAGCGCCTGAGGCTCGCCTTGGCCGAAAGCATCGACAAGGTGCTGACGCCGCTGGCCCCCGACGAAAAGCGAATGCTGAAATCGCTTCTCAGAAAGGCCCTGCAGGCGTGAGCGATTGAGAGAATGCGCGCCACCGAACACGTTCGGGCAGCTCTAAGTGGTCAACAAAGCCGGGTGCTGCGCGATGCCGGAAACGCCAAGCCGGAGCTGCGATGTCCGCCTTCAGCGGATGTTGTTGCGCTACTTCGCCTTCGCCGCGTTGCGCATCATAGCGCGAACATATTTCGACGCCGAGCGGAAATGGCTGGGACCCGCGGCTTCGGCCCATCGTCCCGACGTCCAATTGTTGTTGGCGCCTTTCATCGGCCCGCCATAGAGATCCACGTTTGAACGGCTCTCAATGAAGGTGACGAGTTTTTCGTAACGTGCTTTCAGCATCGCCACCGCGTCGGCCCAGCTCAGATCCGATTGACGCGTTCGAAGTTCGGCATTGTATCGCTTGATATCGCTCCATTTGTAGCCCTGTGCCGGGAAGTGCACGGTCTTGCCGGCAAGGCCGTCTGCATGCCACCCGAGAAACAGATCGATCCAGTGGGCCCGGTGGCCGATAACGTCCTTGATCGACGTATCGTCTTCATCCTTTGCGAGCGCGGTGCGCTCGTCGATCGAGCCGAGCAGCTTCGACAGCTTCTCGAATTCCTTGCGGGTGACGTCCACGAGCTCCTTCTTGCTTTGGGCAACCAATGTCGAAGACCTCCGTGTGACCGGGTCATTCTGCGGTCGTCGCGTTCTCAGCCGAGGGCGCGTTGACTGCGCAGCGGTTCAGACTCGACCGCTGTCCTTTGCACATACTTCAGATGACCGATGGCATTCAGAAAATCCTGATGCGCCGGTTTGCGCTCCAAGTAGTCCATCAGCCGGTAAAGGTTGATCGGCTGCTTGGCGATCAATGCGCGCACGCGGTCAACCGCCTCTTCATGGGAACATTGATCGACAAATTGGCAGGCGGTTTGCGTTGGCGTGAGCACGTAGTAGTCCTGCGGGCGTTTGTTAGTGTACCGGATTGCGTCGAAGGGTGACGCGCCAAGTGCGTGAAACTTCGGCATATGACAGCGAACCCCGGTATCGCAGTGCTCAAGCACTGTTCCCGATGTCTGCCTGAAACCGATTTTGCCAAGGACCACAACCACGTGCTTGCGCATCGCGGGCGACAGCATGTCGGCATCCGACCGGTCGTAACGCAGATCGTCGAACACCGAGAGGATTTTCAGCTGCGTGCAGGCGACCAGCAGATAGGGCCCCAGATCCGGGGTGTTTGCATGCTCAAGCAAGGCGCCACCGGCATTGTTGTTCGGTGAAGGTCATAAGAACATACATAATCTGCCCGGCCAAAGCAGCAAGGTCGGGCGACTTTCGCATTGTTTAGAGCAATTCAGGCTTAGACTGAATCATTTGACCGAGGCGATTTTGGTCGCTGACAAGGCGGGTTGCGCGCCGTGGTG
>JBCCOK010000040.1:0-46929 GCA_039025395.1 Pseudomonadota bacterium | reverse complement strand
GAAAAGGAGTCCGTGCCGTAGCGTCCCTCGAGCGAGGCGTTGAAAGACCATTTGCCGTTTGTCGGTTTGTGGTTGATCCCGACGCCTGCAAAGCCGATGGCCGCTGAATCGGTAAAGGTGGCTTCAAAGGCGTCGAATGGCCCCGCCACGACGCTGGCCGCGACATCGTCGCCGAAATTGAAAACCCCGTCGATCCCCGCCCATGTCTCGAGTGAGAACAGGCCGCTGTCCATCTGCTTCTGGTGGGCAAGATAGCGCGCCTTGGCGCGGATCGCCGCCACATGCACGTCGCGGCTTGCCACCGTCAGATTGGCGGCCGAACCGGTTTCGGTATAGCCATCGAGAAACAGGCCCGCATAGTGGCCGCCGACACTGATTTCGGTGCGCTCTCCGACCGAGCGGCCGAGGGTGAGCGACGGCGAGATGAAATAGCCGTCATAGTCTGCCGTTGCCGTTTCCAGCCCGCCAGGCACCGTATTGTTGGCGACGGTGCGGTCTGAGTTGAAATCGCTGTAGCCGAAGACGAGCGCACCGTCGATCCACAGGGCACCGGAGCGGGTTCCGGCATAAAGTCCACCATAGAAGGAGGATGCATCGATCTCCTGGGTGTCGAAATCTGTCTCGAGCCTGCTGTAGGAACCGCCGAGGAAGGCGCCGTACATGCGCTCGTCAGAAGCAAAGCCGCCGCCTGCGACAAGACCGCCATAGGCCTGATCGCCGCCGGTGACACTGCCCGAACCATCCTGGCTCTGATAGCCGCCGAAGGTGCTGGCCCAGCCGCGCGGGCCGGTCTCTGCAAAGCCCGGCGGCTCATTGCCATAGGCAAAGCTTTGGTTGCCGGCAAAGCCGCCGCCGAACCCGTTGCCGTGGCTGATGCCCGACCGCACTGCGGCGTGCACCGCATCCGATGTCGTCTGTATGAAGGACTGCGACAGCGCAAAACCGGTCGGATCCACCGTGTAGATGATTGTGTTCGTTTCATCATGCACGGTGGGGATTTCAGAGTTGAGCGTGTCGATCTCCCCGTCATAGTCAATGTAAAGGTTCAAGCCGGTGCCGATATTCAGGATCAGGCCAAGACCGTTGAAGGTAACGCCGCCGTCGAGCACCGAACCGGCCTGCAGCATGACCGTGGCATCATCGCCGTCAATCAGAAGCGCATTCACATCGGCAATCACGGTGCCGCTGTTGATGACCACCGCGCCGAACGCGTCGTCATCGACATCGATGCCGTCATCACCGGCGTCGATCCAGCCTCGGTTGACGACATAGGCATCGTCGTCACGCACGACGATCCCGTTGAACTCATCGGCATTGATCGAACCGTAGTTGTAGATAAACACATTGCTCTCGCTCGATTCGATACCGTTCTCATCGGCGTTAAGCGTACCCTTGTTGATGATGATGTGATTCGCTGCTTCTGAGTCGATCGCTTCATCACCGGAATTGATAGTACCGTTGTTGATGATCCTGGTGAATTCGCCTTCTTCGTTTTCGCCGTCTCCATCATCCGAGTTGATGCCGTCGTCATCGGCGTTAATTGTACCATTGTTGATAACAGTCGCATTGTCGGAAATTGTCCTGATACCGTCATTGCCGACGTCTATAAGGCCGTTGTTCCGGATCATCACACCAGTGAAGTTGGATTCGACACCGCGATCTCCGGCCAGGACTGTTCCGTTGTTGATGATGGTCTGATTGTCATCTTCCGAATCCAGCCCATCATTGCCGACATCGATCAGCCCGTTGTTTACGACCGTGGTGTTTTCGCCATCCATATTGATGCCGTCGTCATCGGCAAAAATCTCACCGTCATTGGTAATCATGGCGTCGTCACCATCCGAGGAGATCCCGTCGTCGTCGGCCATAATTGTGCCCGTCGCGCTGTTGGTGATGGTCGCGCGGTCGCCCTCGGACAGGATGCCGTCTTCGGCAACATCGATATTGTTGTTGTTTTCGATGCCGGCATCTTCACCTGTTGAAAAGATTCCGAAGTCGCCTTCGAGCAGTCCGTCGTTGACGATGGACGCGTCGTCACCAGCCGACTGGATCGCATCATCATCGCCGCTGATAACGCCCGTGGCGCTGTTTGTGATGGTCGCACGGTCGGCTACGGAAAGGATGCCGTCTACCGCGACATCGATGGCGTCGTTGTTTTCGATGACGGCATCTTCGCCTGTTGAAAAGATCCCGAAGTCGCCTTCGAGCAGGCCGTCGTTGACGATGGATGCGTCGTCACCGTCGGACTGGATCGCATCGTCAACGCCGGTGATAATGCCCGTTGCGGCATTGATGATCGTAACGCGGTCGCCGCTCGAATAGACGCCATCATCGCCACCGTCGATCCTGCCGGCATTGTTGACGGTCTGATCGTCTTCGGGCGCGTTAGCACCGTCCGTGCCGGTGCCGGTCGTATCGATGGCGCCGCCATCTTCGACGGTCAGCGTGTCACCTTCATCGGTGAGGATCTGTGTGGTGTTTTCCGTGGTCCCGTTGGGGATCGTGATGTCGACTGCGCCTGCGACGCAGATGTGGGCAAAAAACATTGCTGACGTATAAAGCGCCGTATGCCCTAATGCACTTGTCCGATACTTTCTGAAATACATGCGCGCCCCCGCGATTCACTCAATTGTTCACAATGTCATTGCACGGCCATGGCAGCATGACCGTGCTGAATGCTCTTAGATCGCTTTAGAACCTGAACGATGCCCTGACTTCGCCGAGGGCTTCTGCGCCGCCGTCGAAGTTTGACTTGACCTCGCCGCCAATGCCCATCGTGCGCCGCCCGTCGGCGGAGGTATGGGCGGCGGAGAAACCGATGAAGGCCGCAGCCTCGTCTTCCGTCTCCGCGGCAAAGACGAACGGTGTTGCAGCAACAATGGCGTTGACGTCGTCGGAACCTGCATCGACAGTCGCATCGACGCCGAATGACCAGTTGATCAGCGAGGTATTGCCGCCGGCATGCTGCAAGGTGTGCGGCACATTGAGCTGGGCCCGAAGGTTGAAAAGCGATACGTCACGGCTATCGACGGTGAGCGGCAGGGCAATGCCGGTCTCGGTATAGTCGTCCAGATGCATGTAGACGTAAGTCACACGGCCGCTGACGCTCATTGGACGGCCCATCAGGTTGAGCGGTGCGGAGGCCGTAAATGACGGGGCAATGAAGTAGCCGTCGAAATTGCCTTCCGCATCGATCCCGTTGACGGTGCGGGTCTTGTCATTGTCTGTGATGCCGGCGGCAAAGGCCGCATGGATGCGGTATGAGCCGTAGTCGCGCTTCCAGTAGCCGCCGAGAAAACCCGTATCAGTCTTTGTATCGCTGGCGTTGAAGTCGACCTGCAGGTTGCTGTAGCTGTAGCCGGCAAAGCCGCCGAAGGCGCCGGTGGTTGCGGCATCGCCCTTCTCGAAGCCGGTGGCAATGCCGCCGAAATTATGATCGAAGGGGGCCAGCGAAGCTGTCCCATCCAGATGGTGGTGGCCGCCAAAGGCCGATCCCCAAAGGCGCATGTCGCCACTCCCAGAACCATCCCCCTTGCCGAAGGCACTGGTCGATTGCGACCCGGCGCCAGCCGGTGCGTCATTGCCGTCGATGATATTGAAGATGGCATCGGTGATATCGCTGATCAGCGTGCCCTGGCCGGCAAAGCCGGTGGCATCAACAGCCACCGCAGTCAGACCGTTATTGATCACCGTGCCGCCGCCGGCAAAATTGATGATCTCCGGCGCGGATTCAAAATCCGTACCGCCCTGGCCGAAACCGCCCGCGTCCGCGAAATCGACCGTCGCATTGAGACCCGGCAGGAAGTTCAACGTGTCGATGTCGTCGTCATTGCCGTTGCCGAAATCCATCGCTCCGTTGGTGATCGTGCCTGGCAACAGGTTGACCACGTCATTGCCGTTATACTGGAGATCAACGGCAACCCCGCTGTCGCCGGTCAGAATGCCACTTGTGGTGATTGTTGCAGCACCTGCCGAAGTCGGACCGCGCGATACCGAGATCGCTCTGTAGCCGGCACTAATATTGCCTCTGTTTTGGATGTTAACATCGCCAACACTTGTACTACCGCTAATCCCTACAGAATTAACGCCTCCAACATCGATGTTACCGGTGTTTGATATCTCGACGTTTTCAAGGATGGACTGCCCAAATATACCGGTGCCATCGGGAGCGCTAATGTCGCCAGTGCTTTGAATGTCGACACTCTCGTAGAGGGATTGGCCAAATATGGCGAAGCTGCCGCCCCCTGTCACAGTGATATTGCCGGTGCTTTTGATATCAACATTTCCGTAAGTAGCTATGGCGAAGAGAGCGATGCCGCCCGTGCTGATATCGCCGGTGCTTTGAACTTCAACACTACCATAGGTGCTTTGCGCGAACGCGCCGAAACCGTCGGAACTGATATCGCCAGTGACGTTAATGTCGAGGTCATCGCCTGCAAGCGCAAACACGCCGATTGCGGCTGAAATTCTACCGTTCTGGGCTATCGATACACTGCCATTGCCTGCAATTGCGAAAACGCCATTTGTGCCGTTGCTATTGGTTGTGATATTGCCGTCGTTAGAGATATCGATATCGCCATTGCCGCTCACGAGAGTGTAGATTCCGGAAGAGTTGTCACTATAGGTGGTAACATCGCCATCATTGGAGATCGCGATATCGCCGTCTCCGCCCAAAAACGTGACAATTCCGCCTGACACATTGCCATTGGTGATGATATTGCCAGCGCTTGAAACATCGATATTTCCATCGCCGTTCATACGAGCGTAAATGCCCTCGGCATCCAAGCCATCAGTTGTAATGTCGCCTACGTTCAAGATGTCGATATAGCCGTTGCCTGACACAAGTGCGTAGACACCCTCGGCTTCGCCACCATCGGTGGTGAGATTGCCGTCATTAGAGATCGCGATATCGCCATCAACCGCAATTGCGTAAATGCCGTCGGCATTGAAACCATCAGCCGTAATGTCGCCAGTATTCGAGATATCGATCGCGCCGTCGTTGGCGACCAAGGCACTAATCCCCGGAGAGCTGCTCCCATCGATGGTGATATTGCCAATATTCAAGATGTCGATATAGCCGCTACCGCTCACGATGGCTTCAATACCCTGCGAATTGCCACCATCCGTGGTGACGTTGCCGGTATTCTCGATATCGACATCGCCATTGCCGTTCACATAGGCGCTAATACCTTCTGCGCCATCACCTGTTGTTGCGATTCCCGCAGTGCCGGTCGTGTCCACATCGATGTTGATGTCGCCGTCGTTGGCATCAAAATCGACGCCTCCTATACCGTCCCCCGGTGTTATTCCGGGCGGATCGACATTCTCGACGATCAGCGTGTCGATAACAGAAGGATTGACCTGAATGCCGTCCGAAACATCGCCGGTGCAGGTTACCGTGGTGCCGGAAACGACACAGGGTGCGGCAAATGGCGGGCCGACGGTCTGAGCAATTGCTGTTTGCGGCTGCGAAAGCGCCGCGCCCAACCCAATGGCGCCGGCAGCAACCGACGCAACGATCGGCTTTGAAAGCCGCCTATGACGCCTGCGCGCCAGCGCCGCCTCGCGGCGGCGAGCATGACGATTCACCCCTGAGTGATCCGGCACTTTGTCCCCCGGTATTTCGCACCTGCTACAGCAAGTCTTGCAGCTAAACGTTAGTGAAACACTTAGATTCTCAACCTTTCAAGAGGACTAGTTTTGTCAAAGGGTATGTAACGACCGCAATTCGCCTTAAAGCTGAAAATAGAAACAGATTGTATCTATTGCGCAACGGTGTGATGATGGAAAATACAACTATTAATTGCTTTAGTGCTGATGCCCGCGATTTGATTCGAGACTGGCGAACCAGCGGATCTAACCGTTGCTACTTCGTGGCCACGCTTTGAAGCGCCTCGTTGATGCCTGGCGATTTGTCGCCATGGTGATGGACAATCTTCCACGTGCCGTTTTCCCGCTGGTAGATATTGGTGAACCGGGAATTGACGGTCAGCGGCGTATCGGCGACCGCAAATTGTGCCTTCTCAACGCCGACTTCATAGGCGACGTCGCCTATAACGCAAATCACGCGGTCGCTGGCTTCGACATGGCCGCCGGTGCTGCCGCGCGCCACCTCTTCGAACGAATCCCGGACCGCCTCCCAGCCGACCTCTCGCCGGCCGATCGGGTGCAGTGTCGTCACGGTTTCACTGTGCGACCAGATGTCTGAAAGGGCACTGGCATCACCCCCCAGCATGGTGTTCAAGGCGGCATAAAAGGTTTCGGACGCTGCGCGCACTTCGTCTTCGGGTGTCATTTCAGGCTCCCTTTTGTGGTCCAATTAAAATGCGGGCGTGACCGGATCTCAGACCGGCGCGGCTAGACGTCTACATAGGACAATGGATCGGAATGGTGGGCGATGAGCTTCCATCCGCCGTCCTCCTTGCGAAACACATTGGTTCCGCGCATGCGAGTCACTTCCTGTTCCGGTCCCTGGCCGGATACCTCCGCAACGCTGTGAACCACGGCCATACCGTTACCGAGTGTGGTGTGACGCTTGACCGGTTTGATTGTCCCGCCAAGACCGGCTTTGGCCTGCGCGGCCCAATCCTGATCGGTCACTTTCCAGCCGACATGAAACAACTCGGGCACGGGGCCCATATAGATGACGTCATCGGCATGCGACCACAGGTCTTCCATCGTTTTGATTTCACCGGCAAACATCTGGTTCAGGGCATCGAAGAACAGATCATCGGCCTGTTCCACTGCGTCACGTTCGGACATCTCAAACCTCCCATCGGTGCGGATCTTCTGTCTTTCACAAAACAGGCATTTGTTACGTCCTGAATGTTGTACGCATCGATGGGAATTGCAACGTTAACATGGTGCAATACTTTCATAACCGGATGAACATGTATGCAGCGTCTACAAGCGTGTGCCGCCTTGCAAACAAGCGCGAAATGAAACTATGGTCCGTGCGTTTTCTGATGGGGCCTTGCAGATGAACGAAGCAACAAAAGACGCACAGTCGGACAGCGAAAAACCGGTAGAACCAGCGGCCAAATACTCGATATCCGGCGGCTTCGTATCGTTGCTGGCGCAGCTGAAGCTGTCCCTTGCCGTTACATCCTACCAGTCTGGCCGCCTTTACCTGTTGGGGCACAACCCGAAGGGCGGGTTGATGGTCAATGAGCAGTATTTTCACAAGGCCATGGGTCTGCACTATCGCGGCGATACGCTCTACATGGCGACGCTTGCAAACATCTACCGGATGGAAAACGTCCTGCGTGCCGAAGAGGTGATGGATGCGCAGTTTACCGATTGTTTCGTGCCGCGCACGACGCATTTGACGGGTGTTCTGGATGCACACGATGTCGGCGTTAAGAATGACGACAGGATCCTGTTCGTCAACACACGCTATAACTGCATTGCCGAGGTCTCGGACGTGCATGCCTTCAAGCCCTGGTGGAAGCCTGAATTCATCTCTGCCATCGTCGCCGAGGACCGCTGCCACCTGAATGGCATGGCGATGCAGGACGGTATGCCGAGATTTGTAACGGCAGTCAGCAAGTCCGACACGATTGACGGCTGGCGTGACCGGCGCGCCGACGGTGGTATCGTGATCGATGTCGAGAAGAATGAGATCGTTTGCGAAGGCCTCTCCATGCCGCATTCGCCGCGGCTTTACCAGGGCAAGCTGTGGCTTTTGAATTCGGGCACCGGCGAGCTCGGCTGGGTGGATCTGTCAAAGGCCGATCCGGGCGGGCGCTTCACGCCGGTCATCTTTTGCCCCGGTTTTGTGCGCGGCTTGGCCTTCTACGGCAAGTATGCCTTTGTCGGTCTTTCAAAGCCGCGCTACGAGCGGTTTGAGGGCCTTGAACTCGACAGCAGGCTGAAAAAGGCTGACAGCGAGCCATGGTGCGGCGTTCAGGTGATCGACCTGAGTTCTGCTAGCTGCGTCCAATGGTTCCGCATCGACGGGAAAATCGGCGAACTCTACGATGTCGAGGTGCTGCCCGGGATCGTCTGCGCGCGCTCCTACGGCTTCCTCAAGAATGACGTGCTTGGGCTCATCACGGTCGCCGACCATACGTTGTGAGTCGAGCCGGCGGGAGATTACCCGCCGAAATCGTCAAGCATGATATCTTCGCGGTCGACGCCAAGGTCCAGAAGCATGTTGATGACCGACGAATTCATGATCGGCGGACCGCAAAGATAGTACTCGCAGTCCTCGGGTGCCGGGTGGTTTTTCAGATATTCGTCGAAGAGCACGTTGTGAATGAAGCCGGTGTAGCCGTCCCATTCGTCATTGGGCAGCGGATCGGAGAGGGCCACGTGCCATTCGAAATTCTCGTTTTCCTCGTCCAGTGAATCGAAATCCTCGACGAAGAACATCTCGCGTTTCGAGCGCGCGCCATACCAGAAGGTGATTTTGCGGTCGGTCTTCAGGCGCTTGAGCTGGTCGAATATGTGGCTGCGCATGGGCGCCATACCGGCGCCGCCGCCGACGAACACCATCTCCTTGTCGGTATCACGGGCGAAGAACTCGCCGAACGGTCCTGATATGATGACCTTGTCGCCGGGTTTGAGATTGAAGATGTAGGACGACATCTGGCCGGGCGGAATGCCGTCGGAGCCGGGCGGTGGAGAGGCGACCCGGACATTGAGCATGATCATACCCTTTTCTTCCGGATAGTTGGCCATCGAATAGGCGCGCTCGATGGGCGCATCCACGACCGATTTGTACTGCCAAAGATTGAACTTGTCCCAGTCTTCGCGATACTCCTCCTCGACATCGAACCGATCATAGGCGATCTGGTGCTTCGGCGCTTCGATCTGGATATAACCGCCGGCGCGGAAATTGACGTTTTCGCCTTCGGGCAGTTCCAGAACCAGGGCCTTGATAAAGGTCGCGACATTGTGGTTCGAACGGACCGTGCATTCCCATTTCTTGACCCCGAAAACCTCTTCGGGCACTTCAATGTCCATGTCCTGCTTGACGGCAACCTGGCAGGAGAGACGGTCGCCGCAGGAGGCCTCGCGCTTGGTGATATGGCTTTCCTCGGTTGGCAAAATGGAGCCGCCGCCTGAATGGATTTTGACCCGGCACTGTGCGCAGGTGCCGCCGCCGCCGCAAGCCGAGGGTACGAACAGCTTCTGTTCAGCCAGCGTCTGCAGAAGTTTGCCGCCGGCAGGCACGGAAACGGTCTTTTCGCCGTTGATCGTGATGTTGACGTTGCCCGTCGAGACCAGCCGGCTGCGCGCGACGAGAATGATCGTCACAAGCGCCAAAACAATCAATGTAAAGAGAATCACACCAAGACTGAGGGTTTGCATGCCGATCGTCTCCTTAGAGCTTGACGCCGCTGAACGACATGAAGGCCATAGCCATCAAGCCCGCCGTGATAAAGGTGATACCGAGGCCCTGAAGCCCGTCGGGTATATCTGAATATTTAAGTTTTTCGCGAACGCCTGCCATAGCCGTGATCGCCAAAGCCCAACCAAATCCGGAGGAGAGACCATAGGTCGCAGCCTGGGCAAAATCGTAGTCGCGTTCCACCATGAAGAGCGAGCCGCCGAGGATAGCGCAGTTCACTGTAATGAGCGGCAGGAAGATGCCGAGGGCGTTGTAAAGCGGCGGGAAAAACTTATCGAGAGTCATCTCGAGAATCTGCACCATTGCGGCGATCACGCCAATGTAGCAGATCAGCCCGAGGAACGTCAGGTCGACATCGGGAAATCCTGCCCATGCCAGAGCGCCGGGCTTGAGAAGATAGGTCAGCAGCAGATTGTTCGCCGGCACAGTGATCGATTGGACGACCATGACGGATATGCCGAGGCCGATGGCCGTCGAGATCTTCTTCGACACGGCAATGAAAGGGCACAGGCCGAGGAAAAACGACAGTGCCAGGTTCTCGACAAAGATCGCCTTGACGGCGAGGGCGACCAAACCTTCCATCAATGGGCCTCGACGGTCTGGATCTTGTACTCGCGGGCTTCAACCTGCTGCGGTTTCCATGAGCGGAACGCCCAGATAAGAAGCCCGATGATAAAGAAGGCCGAGGGCGGCAGAAGCAGCATGCCGTTGGGCACGTACCAGCCGCCATTGTTCACTGTTTCGAGGATTGTCACTCCGAAAAGTGATCCCGCGCCGAACAGTTCGCGGATAAATCCGACAAGCATCAGAATCAGGCCGTATCCCATTCCATTGCCGACGCCGTCCAGAAACGATGCGACCGGCGGGTTTTTCATGGCGAAGGCTTCGGCGCGCCCCATGACGATGCAATTAGTGATGATGAGGCCGACAAACACCGAAAGCGTCTTGGAGATTTCAAAGGCGAAAGCCTTCAGGATCTGGTCGACCAGGATCACCAGCGAGGCGATGATCACCATCTGTACGATAATCCGAATCGAACTCGGAATATGGTTGCGCAGCATCGAGATGAACATCGACGAAAAGCCGGTTACGGCTATGACGGCCAAGGACATCACAAACGAAACCTGCAGCGACGAGGTTACCGCCAGAGCCGAGCAGATTCCCAGAACTTGCAGGGTAATCGGATTGTTGTCGACCAAGGGGTCGACAAGGAGTTCTCTGCGCTTTTGTGCCATCAAATCTCTCCTGCCTGCAGATTTCCGATGAAGGTAGCGTAACCGTCTTCGCCCATCCAGAATTTTACCAGATTATCGACACCGCGCGAGGTCAGCGTTGCACCGGCAATCGCGTCGACATGGTACTCGATTCCGGCCGATGGCGGGTTCTTGTCGACGGTGATTTGCAGATCGCCGCTATCATCGCGCAGTTTCTTGCCGCTCCACAACGCTTTCCAGCGGGGATTGTCAATCTCGCCGCCGAGACCCGGTGTCTCAGCATGTTCGTAGAACTGCAGCCCGAAGATATCGTTGCCGTTGGACTCCAAGGCAATGAACCCATAAAGCGTCGACCAGAGGCCGTAGCCGTGAACGGGCAGGACAACCTTGTCGATGGCGCCGGCATCGGTGCGCAGAAGGTAGATTGTCCTGTATTTGGACTGGCGTCCGATACCGGCCGGGTCATCGCTCAGTGCCCAGCTGAGATCCGGGTCGTCGGAGGCTGCCTTGTCATCGAAGGTTATGGGGTCGAAATCTTCGGTAAACGTTCCCGTCCTTATGTCGAGCACATGCGGTTCGAAGGCTGCGAACGCCTCGGTGACGTTTTCGCCCGGTTCATAGAGCCCGGCCACCTGCAGGATGTTGATGCGCTTGTCGCGAAGCCTGTTTTCGTCCTGGATGGGCCGCAAGGCGACCGCAGCGAAGGAGACCACCATCGAGGCGCACAGGCATAATGCCACTGCGACGAACAGTGTTTTGGGTATCGAATCCGTTGGAAGGGCCAGGAACCTTCGGAAAACACCTTTTCTGGCTTCCTCTTCCGGGCTGTCGTCAGCCATAGCGGCGCAATCTCCGTTTGATGTTTGCCTGAACGACAAAGTAGTCAATCAGGGGCGCGAATACATTCGCAAACAAAATGGCGAGCATCATGCCTTCGGGGAAGGCCGGATTGACGACCCGGATAAGGACCACCATCACGCCGACCAATGCCCCGTAAAAGTATCTGCCGAGATTGGTATGCGATGCCGATACCGGTTCGGTGACCATGAAGGCGAGCCCGAACGCATAGCCGCCGACCACGAGGTGCCAATACCACGGCATCGCAAACATTGGGTTGGTGCTCGAACCGATAAGGTTGAGCAGCAGCGAAAGCCCGATCATGCCGCCAAGGCATCCGACCACAAGACGCCAATTGGCGATCTTGGTGACGAGGAGAAAAGCCAGCCCTACCAAGCAGGCAAGCGTTGAGGTTTCTCCGAGGCTGCCCTGCATGAAGCCCAGAAAGGCATCTATCCAGGTGATGCCGGATGCCGACAGATCCTGGTAGCCTTCGGAGGCGCTCACGGAAAGCGCCGTTGCACCGGAGAATCCGTCAACTGGCGTCCATACGGTGTCGCCCGACATGTTTGCGGGATAGGCGAAATAAAGGAAGGCACGGCCGGTCAGCGCCGGGTTTAGAAAGTTCTTTCCCGTGCCGCCGAACACCTCTTTGCCAATAACGACGCCGAAAGCAATGCCAATCGCCACCTGCCAGAGCGGTGTGGAGGCCGGCAGAATAAGCGTATAGAGCATGGAGGTTACGAGAAAGCCCTCGTTAACCTCGTGGCCGCGAATGGTGGCAAAAACCACCTCGCAAATGCCGCCGGCGACGAGCGTCGTGATGTAAATGGGAAAGAAGTACAGGGCGCCGTGGGCCATGCAGGCCAGGATGTTCGACGGATCAAGTCCGATCCCGAGCGTTTGCAACAACCATACCCGCCAGCCCGTTGCCGATTCCGGACCGAGACTTGCAATCGCCGAATTCGTTTGGAAGCCTGTATTATACCAGGCGAACAGAATGCATGGGATTGTCGATATGACCACGTAGGTCATGATCCGCTTCATATCGATGTAGCTGCGCACATGCGGCGCATTCGCCGTGACCGTTTTCGGCGTATAGATGAAGGATTCCACCATCTCATAGATCGGGAAGTATTTCTCGTATTTGCCGCCTCTTTCGAACATCGGTTCGATGCGGTCGAAGAAATTGCGCAAACCCAAAGGATCAGCCCTCCTTCTCGATCTTTTCGAGGCACTCCCTCAGGGCGATGCCATATTCGTATTTTGCCGGGCAAGCGAAGCCGACCAGACCAAGGTCTTCCTCGTCCAGTTCAAGCGCACCCAACGCCTGCGCCGTGTCCGTATCCTTGATGAGAAGGGCGCGCAGCAACTGGGTCGGCAGAAAATCCTGCGGCATAAGCTGCTCAAATGTGCCGGTCGGCACCATTGCCCGCCGTCCGCCATTCAGGTTGCTGGTCAGCGCATAGAGCTTGTTGCTGAAGGCCGAGCCAAGAACCGGCTGGATCGCAAATTTGCCGGGCATCGGGCGGATCCAGCCGAGCGGGATTTGCTTATGATCTTCTTCTATGAGCGAGACCTGTCGGTGGTAGCGGCCCAGGTAGGCAAGGGCCCCGTCGGCGCGCCTGCCGCTGAGCACGGAACCCGACAGCGTCCGCAATTGTCCGTCTCCAGCCACCTCACCGGCGGTCAAATCGTCCGTCGACGCGCCGTAAATTGTGCGAACAAGCCTTGGGCGAGCAGCAAACGGGCCGCACAGCGAAATGACGAGACCGGGATCCAGAAATCCCGTACGGGCCAAAGCGCCGATCGCCAGAATGTCGTGATAGGCAATTGTCCATACTTGATTTTCCGCGTTTGGCGGTTTGAGAAAATGCATATGCGTGCCCGGCAAACCTGCGGGATGGGGACCGGTAAACCCGACCTGTTCCAGGCCTTTGATCGATGACGCGTCAAACGGCAAGTCCGGCGACTGGCACAGATAGGTCGGTCCATCGGTGAGCTTCGAGACCGCGATCAGTCCTTTCTCGAAATCCTCAAGCCGCTCGCCGATGACCAGATTTGCGTCTGCAGCAAGCGGTTCGCTCTCAAGTGCGGTGACGTAGATCGCCATCGGCCGAGTGGTGTGATGGGGAACTTTGGAATAGGGACGGGTTCGAAACGATGCCCACAAACCCGCCGCGCAGATTCTTGCGACCACCTCTTCTGCTGGCGCATCATCGGCCAAGGTACCAAACTCCACGCCGTTGTCTTCAATATCGTCGATTTCCACGACAACGCTCTGCAACACCCGACGCGCGCCGCGGTTGATAGCGCCGACCCGTCCGGTGACCGGCGAAACGACAACCGCTTCGGGGTCTTCCTTGTGAAAAAACAGCGGCGTGCCGCGCTTTACAGCTTGCTGCTCGTCGACCAGCACCTTCGGCTTTAAATCTATGAAGTCGAAACCAAGCAGGCCGACCGACCGAACAGCAGGCCCATGGCCTATGTTTTGCTGCGGTGCACCCTTCAGCGGAAGGTCCATCCCTTTCTTGATCGCGATAACGTCCATTTCAAAACCGCTGTAGCCTCGTCGGGGCGACGGCGAAACCTGTTTTACGTGGGAAATTGGATCGATATGCCATGATCGACCGCAAGGATAGCGGCACCGGGCCGATACGAGGGGACGGGTCCAAATCGCCGCACAAAAACCACTGGCGTTTGCTGCAAAAAATCACTATCAGCGCCTCAACGCAACCTGCACTCCTCCCGCCCGCTTTATGCACATGACGGGCTCAAGGTACAATCAGTTTCGGCACAAAGAGCGGAAATCGATCAAAAAATTGATGCAAACCATGAAAACAGCGTTGTTCATTGCGGCCGCTTTGCTCTTGTCGGCCTGCGGAAGCGAGGAAACGGCCAAGGTTTTGCGCATTTCGGGCGAAACGATGGGTACGACCTACAATATTACGGCCGTCGACGTTCCCGACAACATGACGCAAGAAACGCTGTCCGGCGATGTCGAGACTGTTCTCGCCGATGTAAATGCCAAAATGTCGAACTGGGACCCCGATTCGGAGGTGTCGCGGTTCAATACGGGCAGTGATACCGCGCCGGTTCAGGTGTCAGAAGACTTCATGACCGTCATGATTGCAGCCGATTCCGTCCATGGCTTGAGCGATGGAAAATTCGACGTCACGCTTGGGCCGCTGATCGAACTCTGGGGCTTCGGGCCGCGCAAGCCGGAGGATCCGGTCCCCAGCGATACGGAGATCGAAGCCGCATTGGCATTCGTCGGCCAGGGCGATGTTCTCAATGTCGATGAGCAGGCACAGACGGTTGCAAAAACCTCGGCACCGGTCGGCATCAACCTTTCCGCAATTGCCAAGGGCTTCGGCATCGATGCCGTTGCGGCCCGGTTGAAAGCGATCGGGATTGAAAACTACATGGTGGAGATCGGCGGCGACCTTGTCGCTGCCGGACGCAACGAACAAGGCGAAGCGTGGAGAATCGGCATCGAAAAACCGGAACCGGGCGAAGATACCGTTGAGCTGGTCGTTCCTGTCATCGACAAAGGCCTTGCAACCTCAGGCGACTATCGAAACTTTGTCGAGTATGATGGCGTTCGCTATTCGCACATTATCGATCCGGTCACGGGCCGACCGATCACCCATTGGACGACATCTGCGAGCGTCGTAGCGGACAACGCCATGATGGCAGATGCGTGGGCAACCGCCATGCTGGTTCTCGGCGCGGAGCGGGGGCTTGAGGTGGCAGAGGCCAACAACATCGCCGTGTTTTTCATCTCCCGTGTTGGACAAGAACAGGGTGGCCCATATATAACGGAAGCGAGCAGTGCCTATGAGGCATTGCTAAACGAAAACTGAGCAGACATTCAAAAATAAGCCTGTAGGCGACCGATGGAAACGTTTCTTCTTGCTTTTGTTTTTTTGATTGTTGCAGTGACAGGAATGTCGCTGGGCGTCATGCTGATGGGCAAGACCATCAAAGGCAGTTGTGGCGGTCTTAACGCAATTTCCGGTGCTGACCGGTGTGTTGTGTGCAAGAAGGAAGTCGATCCGAACAGTCCGTTGCGCGACCGTTTGCAGTGCCCGCGTGCGCGCGCGGAGATGGAAAAGCGCGCACAGTCCGCTGAAGCTGCCTAGCCGTTATCCTCATTCCCAATTTTAGGATCCGTGTGCCGCGGGACGATGGTCCGGAAAGACGGCTGTACCTGTGCGCCGTTCACTATTGTGCGATCCTGTCGTAGACTTGAGCGCTACGGACTAAAACGGAAAGAAGGTGATCCCCATGGCCCCAAGTTCTTACCAGGCACCCATGGCGGGAGATAAGACCGAAAAGCGTACGGTGAGCCAGTCATTGGAGACAAATCTCTCTACGACGGCCAGCACGGTCGCCAACATACTCGAAGACAAAGGTTCAGCTGTTTTCGCCGTGTCGCCCCAGGATACTGTCAAGACTGCTGTCGAAACCTTGCGCGATGAACGTATCGGCGCGGTGCTTGTCACCGACGAGAACGGCGAGATGGTGGGTATTTTGTCTGAGCGCGACATTGTCCGCAAACTCGCGGAAACACCCGGCCAGACCCTGCCGCAGAAGGTGGAGGGCCTGATGACGCGCGACGTCATGACATGCAAACCGTCTGATCACCTGGTGACGGTGCTGAAACAGATGTCCGAAGGCCGATTCCGGCACATGCCGGTGATGGAGAACGATGAACTTGCGGGCATGATATCGATTGGCGATGTCGTCAACCAACGCCTGAAAGAGCTTGAGTATGAAGCTCTGAAGATGAAGCAGATGATTGTCGGCTGACCGGCAAGCAGATACGCCTCAATCATCCCCGTCGGCCGGTGGCCGCCGTGAAAGCCAGACCACATAAACCATCGCGCCGGCGAGCAGCGCAGCCATTGAGTACCAGGTCAGCGCATAGACGAGATGGCTGTTGCGAAAATCGATTCGTGTCATTCCGCCGCGCGGCCAGGCTTGTGGGTCTTCGCCGGCGCCTGCGTCGATGAAAAAGGGCGCGGTATCGGAAAGTCCCTTGTGGAGAGAAAATGCATCGACATCGCGCGAATACCAGCGGTTGGTTGCCGGGTCATTTGACTGCAGCACTGTACCCTCGGGTTCGCTGATCCGCAGCAATCCGGTTACCGAAACAGCTTCGGAATCAACGTTTGGACGTGTCGCGGGATCGCGCAACTCCGGCGGGACAAAGCCGCGGTTGATCCAGATCGTTTCGCTATTCTCCCGCACCAGCGGGGTCATGATCCAGTACCCGGCACCAATTTCGGTCACCGCCTGGACCGCGATTTCGTTGTTGTGAAGGAGATTGCCTTGCGCTGTTACGCGCAGATAGGCGTGACTGTCGGCATTGATGGCGTGCCAGTCTTCGTAGGGTGGCGCTTCGACCGGTGTTCCATGGGCGCGCGTTTCGACCGCATTGATCAAGCCGACTTTCCAATCGAGGCGACGGACCTGCCAATTGCCCAACATCACGAGGCATGCGACCAGGACAGCTCCGATTAACAGCAGCAACAGGTTGGTTGATTTGCGTGCGCGCCAATCCGTCATGCGGGGGGAACCCGGTTCGTTCAGGGCTGCGATTGGATCCGGTCGATCTGCTCTTGGGCCGGCATCATGTTCTCCTCCAAGTGAAACATCACCCACATGGAGCCTGCCATAACAATCACGACCAACAAAACGGTGAATGTCAGAGCCATTGCCATCCAGCCCTCTTCCACCCGCGAATTCACATTCAGAAAGTAGAAGATGTGCACGATCATCTGCGTCGCGCCGAGCGCAAAGACGATTGCCACCGCCAATATACGGTTGTCCAGGACGTCGCCCATGACGATGTAGAAGGGAATCACGGTCAAGATGACCGAAAGAACAAAGCCGATCATCAGGGACCGAAAGGAACTGTGTCCACCTTCTTGATGGTCTTCGCCGTGATCTTGCGGCGCTGTATTGTCAGATGCGCTCATATGAGAACCCCCGCGAGATAAACGAACGAGAACACGCCGATCCAAATCAGATCAAGGAAATGCCAGAACAGACTCAGGCAAAGGACGCGGCGTCTGTTCGCACGCGTCAGCCCATGGATCTGCAACTGGACCAACAGAACGATCAGCCAGATGCAACCGGCGGTGACATGAAGGCCGTGGGTGCCGACAAGGGTGAAAAAGGATGACAGGAATGCGCTTGCCATGGGCGTGGCGCCCAGATGCCAGAGATGCGAAAACTCGAGAACTTCAAGGAACAGAAATCCTGCGCCGAACACGCCTGTCACGATCAGCCAGAGCTGGGTGCCGCGCAAATCGCTCTTGTCCATACGCAATACAGCAAAACCGTAAGTAATGGAGGAAAAGAGGAGGAAGAACGTGGCCACCAGGATCATGTCGATTTCGAACAAATCGGCAGGCGAGGGGCCGGCGGCGTAGTTCCGTCCGAGGACCGCGTGGACGGCGAACAGACTGCCGAACAGGAGGCAATCGCTCATCAGGTAGATCCAGAACCCGAGCATGGTGCCGGGCTCTTCATGATGTTCTGCGTGTCCTTTGCCGCGATGGGCCGACTGTCGGACGTAGAACTCGATCGGTTCGGCAGCGTCCTGTGTGCTCATACGGCATAGGCCTTCTGTGTCATCAACCTGGTGCGCGCACCCTCGATCTCAGCGACTTCTTCAGGTTTGACGTAATAGTCACGGTCGTAGTTGAAGGTGTGGTCGATTGCGTAACCGATCGCCACGATGAAGCTGACGGCCGCCAGCCACCATATGTGCCAGACGAGGGCAAAACCGAGGACCGTGGCGACGGCTGCGAGTATTACTCCGGTGCCGGTGTGGCGCGGCATGTGTATCGGTTCGAAATCCGTCGTCGGACGTTTGTACCCGGCCTGTTTCATATGCCACCAGGCATCGATATCGTGGACCCGCGGGGTAAAGGCGAAATTGTAGAATGGCGGCGGTGAGGATGTGGACCATTCCAATGTCCGCGAGTCCCATGGGTCGCCAGTGACATCACGCAGCTTTTCGCGATTAAGGATACTGACATAGATCTGCACGAGGAACGCGACGATTCCCGCCGCAACGAACAGCGCGCCAATGAGTGCCACGAAGAAGTATCCCGCGTAAATCGTATCTTCAAACTGGCTGAGCCTGCGTGTGACGCCCATCAGGCCGAGGACGTAAAGCGGCATGAAAGCCAGATAGAAGCCGATAAGCCAGCACCAGAAGGAAACCTTGCCCCAGAAAGGCGCGAGGCTGAAGCCGAAGGCTTTCGGGAACCAGAATGCGATTGCAGCAAAGAGCCCGAAAACGACGCCGCCGATAATGGCATTGTGGAAATGGGCGACAAGAAACAGGCTGTTGTGCAACACGTAGTCAGCCGGAGGCACGGCAAGCAGGACACCGGTCATGCCGCCGATAACGAACGTCAGCATAAAACCCATTGTCCACAACATCGGCACCTCAAAACGGATCTGGCCTTTGTACATCGTAAACAGCCAGTTGAAGATTTTGGCGCCGGTGGGGATGGATATCACCATCGTCGTGATGCCGAAAAAGGAGTTTACATTGGCTCCGGCACCCATGGTGAAAAAGTGGTGCAGCCATACGATATAGGACAGGATGGTAATGACGACGGTGGCGTAGACCATCGATGTATAGCCGAACAACCGCTTTTTGCAGAAGGTCGAGACGATTTCGGAATAGACCCCGAATATCGGCAGGATGAGGATGTAGACCTCGGGATGACCCCATATCCAGATCAGGTTCACATACATCATGGGATTTCCACCAAGCTCGCTGGTGAAAAAATTGGTGCCGACGTAACGATCAAGGGTGAGGAGGGCGAGGGTCGCGGTCAGCACCGGAAATGTCGCTACAATCAGAATGTTCGAGCACAGAGCGGTCCAACAGAAAACCGGCATGCGCATATAGGTCATGCCGGGCGCGCGCATCTTGACGATGGTGACAATCATGTTGATGCCGGACAGCGTTGTGCCGATCCCGGCGATTTGCAGCGCCCATATGTAGTAGTCGACGCCGACGGTGGGACTGAATTCAGGTCCGGACAATGGCGGATAGGCGAGCCAGCCTGCCGTTGAAAACTCGCCCACAAATAGGGATATCATGACCAGGATCGCGCCTGATACGGTCATCCAGAAGCTGAAATTGTTCAGAAATGGAAACGCAACGTCGCGGGCGCCGATCTGCAGCGGCATGACAAAGTTCATCAACCCGACCACCAGCGGCATAGCGACAAAGAAGATCATGATCATGCCATGGGCAGAGAAGATCTGATCGTAGTGGTGTGCGTTGAGATAGCCCTCGCCGCCGGCTGAAGCCATGGCTTGCTGGATGCGCATGAGGACGGCGTCCGCAAATCCGCGCACCAGCATGATCACGCCCAGGATCATGTACATGATGCCGATTTTCTTGTGGTCTATGCTGGTAAACCACTCACGCCACAAATAGCCCCATAGTCGGAAATAGGTGATCGCGGCGAGGATCGCCAAACCCAGGATGGCGACAACGAGAAAGGTGACGACAACCACCGTTTCGCCGATCGGAAATATGTCCCACCCCAGTTTTCCGTATATGGGACTCCAACGATCATAGTTGGCGACTGCCATGCTGCCCTCGCTGCAATTTATCGGCTGCCGCCGGTTCGCTCAAAGCGACCTGCGAGCCCGGGGGTATTCACTGTTTGCGGTCCGTCGGATAGGCGATGCTTGTTTGCTGAGATGGCCTGCTGATCTGACGCAAGATATCTGAGTCCAGTTTGGCCGGCGAGGTCCTGTCGGATGCTTTGGTGAGTTTCTGGCCATTTTTGGCGTTTATCTGCGCCAGCATTGCAACGGGGTCGTCAGCGGTGCAGATCCCGGCGAAAGCTTCGCGCAAATACAGACCCTGAAGTCCGCCACCCCCCAGGGCGTCGACCATCATCATGTCATCATGGCAGAGTTTGTTTTCTTCAACGCAGAGGTTGATGATCGCATCCCATAGCTCAGGATCGACCGTGTTGTAGTAGGTGACCGGATTTGCAATGCTTGGCATGTCAAGTTGGATAAAGGCGGCCCGGTCCAACGCATTCTGACCGGACTTGGCACCGTCTATCCAAGCGTTGAAATCGGCGTCATTCAGACCTTTGAAATCAAAATGCATCTCGGAGAATCCGGCGCCGCTGTAGTTGGCCGAAAAGCCTTTGTAGGTTCCGGGTTTGTTGATAACGGCGTTGAGTTCGGTCTGCATGCCGGCCATGGCGTAGATCTGACCGGCCAACGCCGGAATGTAAAAGGAGTTCATGACCGTCGACGACGTAATCTCGAACCTGATCGGGCGGTCGACCGGTGCTGCGACTTCATTGACCGCGGCCACGCCGTATTCCGGGAAAATGAAGAGCCACTTCCAATCCATCGCCACGACCTGAACCAACAGCGGTTCGACGGATTCATCAATCGGAACATCTGCTGATATGCGTGAAAGCGGGCTGTAGGGCTCAAGTCTATGGGTGGCGACCCAGGTCAGGCCGGCAAGGCACAAAATGATCGCCATCGGCACCGACCAGATAACGATTTCGAGGCTCGTAGAATGGTCCCAATCCGGCTCGTATGTGGCCTTTTTGTTCGAAGCGCGGTACCGAATTGCGAAAAACACGGTCAAAGCCATCACCGGCAAGACGATAATGAGCATCAATATGGTCGCGTAGATGATCAAGTCGCTTTGTTGGCTTGCGATATAGCCGGACGGATTCATGACGACCAGATTGCAGCCGCTCAACAACAGCAATCCGAGGATTGGAAGACATTTAACCACTCGTGTCATCAATGCCCCACCGCACAATCTGGCGTAGTATGCCATTTGGACCGCACCGCGCAACATTTTCCGGTATGTGCTGATTTCAATGGTGCTTTTCGGTTTGTCGTTTGCGCTGTGACTGTATTAATCCTCTCTGTTTTGCGCACTGCGATATTGCGTCGCATAAATCATCAGGGGTAGATCAGCGTAGGATCTTTCATGCGACAGGTTTACCTACATGGACAAGATTTTCCTCGCTTCGAACCGGCGGGCGAATTAATTTGTAATTTCAGCAGCGCACGGGCGCAAGTTCGGATAGTCAAGCGATTGGCGGTTGGATGACAAGCGGAGGTCGGAAAACATGACGGACGCACCAGTTTCCAAGGGCAGCGCAAGCGCGGCCGACAAAGCGAAGATGGAGCTGGATGAACTGGTCATCACCGTGATCATGGCGCGCGTCACAGATTACTTCGGCTTTTTTGTTTATGCATTTGCGTCCGTACTCGTTTTTCCGCGGATCTTCTTCCCCAACTATGACCCGGCGACGGGTATGATGTTGTCGTTTGCCGTCTTCCCGCTCGCATTTCTGGCGCGACCGTTTGCCAGCCAGTTGTTCAAACTGCTCGAGCGGCGCGTCGGTCGCTCAGGAAAAATCACCATCGCACTTTTTGTCTTCGGCGGTTCGACGATGGCGATCGGTCTCTTGCCCGGCTACGAATCGGTCGGTCTGCTTGCGCCGATCCTGCTGATTGTCTTTCGGATCGGTCAGGGGATCGGACTTGGCGGTTCCTGGGACGGCATGACACTTTTGCTGCAGTCGAATGCGCCGGAAAACCGGAAGGGCTGGTACGCGATGATACCGCAATTGGGCGCGCCTATCGGGCTGTGCGTTGCCGGCAGCATCTTCTTTGTGCTCACGGGTTTCCTGACTGATGAAGAGTTCATCCAGTGGGGGTGGCGCTGGCCCTTTTTTGCAGTGCTCGCGGTCAATGTCGTTTCGCTATTTGCGCGGCTGCAGCTGGTCCACAGCGAGGCGCACGAAATTCTCAAGGAAGAGGTTCAGCTTAAATCGAGTCCTTTTTTCGAAATGCTCTCCGTGCACTGGCGAGACGTGTTGTTGGCAACGTTTCTGCCGCTGTCGAGCTATGCCATTTTGCACATGGTGACCGTGTTTCCGCTCGCCTACAAATACCTCAATCTTGACCAGCCGATCGCCGATTTTCTGCTCCTGATGCTCCTGGGTGGTATCATTTGCTTGCCCGCGGTTGTGATCTCCGGCGTTTTGTCCGACCGTTTCGGGCGCAGGCGCATGCTGGCGATTGTCTCCGTGCTGATCGGCGTGTTCAGCTTTCTGGTGACGAACCTGGTGGAAAGCGGTGTTGCCTATGTGCTGATCGGATATCTGCTTCTCGGCCTTTCATATGGACAGGCAAGTGCCATTTTGCCGGCCCGTTTTGAAAAGAAGTACCGGTATACGGGCAGCGCGCTTGCAACAAACTTGTCATGGATATTTGGTGCGGCATTTGCGCCGCTTGTCGCGATGGGGCTTACTCTCGAATTCGGGCTTCTGTTTGCCGGGTTCTACCTGCTGTCAGGTGCCGTCGTTACCCTTGCCGCGTTGGCGATTCTTAATTTTCGCGAGAAACAGCCGACCGGATGAATTACCTGTTTTCGGCGGAGTCCGGCGTGCTTGCGCCTGTGTGTGGCGGATGTGCAACTGTCGGTCACTTTATCTTGCGATCAGCACGTTAGACGCCCGTTTTCGGCGAAATTTCAGCGATGGCGCTTTGCTCATGAGTCCAAGCGGGATAAGAGATTCCATGACTGATTTTCAAGCAAAGCATAGTTTGCCATGAAGCTGTTTTACGCATTCGCCTTCTCGGTTGCCTCGGCACTTCCCTCTACATCATTCGCAGCCGATGCGCCGGTGGAATTTGTGCCGCAGTTAAACAACAAAGTCAGTGTTTACGATTGGTCCGGTTTTTATATCGGTTTTGGCGGCGGAACTGGCTATTTGCTGGAGACCGTCTCAGCCCCCGCGCTGGGCGTTTCATCGGTATCCGGCGTCAGCGGGCGCGGGTTTTTCGGCAAGCTTACAGTCGGACGCGATTTTCAGTTTTCCAATGGCTTTGTAGCCGGCGTTGAAGTCAGCGGACGTTACGGTGACGTGGAAACCTCATGGAATGTTCCGCCCGTTCCCTTCGCGGGTTCCGTAACTGCGGACTATGGTTTCGACGTGGTCGGGCGCGTTGGATATACGATCACCCCGCGCACCCTTGCGTATTTGCTGGGCGGTTATAGTTGGCAGCATTTCGATCTGGACATCACAACGGGCGCCGGGTCAACAACATGGAATGAAAGCGGTTTTGTCGTCGGCTTTGGCCTCGAACGCGCCATCCGTGACAATTGGACATGGGGTTCCGAGTACCGTTATTCGCAATACTCAGGTGAGACAATTGCCGCGCTGGGCGGTGTTTCGATCGATCCGGTTACGCACAGCTTTAATACAAATATCAACTACCGATTCGATGGCGGGCCTTCTGAAATTCAGCGAGACGCGTTCAGCTACGACTGGAGCGGATTGAAGCTCGGCGGTGCCGTAAGTGTCGGCATGGCGTACAACAAGATCAATGTTCCTCTGGCGGCGACCTCGTTTGACGGATTGGGCACCGAGGGTTTTCTCGGCGAAGTCAATATCGGCTATGACTGGGAGTTAAGGGAGCGCTTGGTTGCCGGCGTCATCCTTGCAGCGGAATATGTCGGCTTTTCGTCTTCACTTTCCGCACTCGGGGTTACCGTCACCAGCGATGCGGACGACCTGGGTTTCGATGCACTTTTGCGAGGCGGCTACAAGTTTGGCGATTACGTCCTGGGCTATGTGGTGGGCGGCTATACCTACCAGAATCTGTCTGCGTCAGCGACCGGTTTCGGCACTTCCGCATCGGTGGACGTCGGCGTCAATGCGCTGACGATCGGCACCGGAACGGAGCTGGCGCTCTCTGAACGCACCAGCGCCTATATTGAGTACCGCTATACGATGTACGAGGATGTTGACGTCGGTACGCTGGTTACGCTGGAGCCGTCGAGCCATACCGTGCGCGTGGGTGCGAAGTTCAAGCTCTTTTCCAACTGACGCTGCGAGACATAACAGAGTTCACAACAATTTCAGCCTGCTGTTGCGTGTCAGGCGCATGACGTGAGTAGGTGTGTGGGGGTGCATGCCGGTTCGGGAGACGGCGCCGTTACATGAATAACTCCGGCACATTTGAGCCTCGCGCGCGAATGCAAGCAGATTGAGACTGTTTCGCACGTCTCAACAAAAACCCATCCGATTCTTCGAAACCGGATGGGTCCTCAACAAAACAAATGTTTTGTTCTGATTTATGCCTATGCGCCAGAGCTTTCAGGCGGATCTGAACGCAGGTTCACGGCACTTATGCCTAACGGTAATGACAACGGGTGGTGTAGACCTGCCCACGCGAGTTGCGATACTGGCAGCGGCCATCCGCTGTCGTTGCAAGGTAGGTTCCGAAACCGCCGATCAATGCGCCGACCACAGCACCGCCGACACTGTTCGTGGCGACCGCGCCGACAGCCGCGCCAACGCCTGTGCCCGTTGCCGTCTTTTCTGCCGTCGTGCAAGCGGTCAGCGCTGCTGCCGCGACGATTGCGATGACTATTCCCTTCATGCCTGAACTCCTCTCTCAGTCCCCATGGAGTTTTGCCTGTTCAGAAAACGGACACTCCGTTGCAAAAGCCGTGTTGTATTTGGTTTACACGGATTTATCCGAGCAATCCGACGTCCGGCCAGTAAGTTACATTAGACACTATCCCGATTCCAGATCAATCAAAACCCGGAAATTCTACAGCCAATGGCAACGGGTCGTATAAATTTCGCCCCTGGAATTTCTATACTGGCAATTGCCGTCACCGGTGGATGCGATGTAGGTGCCGAAGCCGCCGATCAAGGCACCGACCACGGCACCGCCGACGCTGTCCGTGGCAGCGCCTCCAACGACCGCTCCCAATCCCGCACCAGTCGCCGTCTTTTCAGCTGTTGTGCAGGCTGACAGCGCTGCAGCTGCCGCAATTGCTATTATCATGGCCCTCATCGCCAAACTCCTCAATCTGCCGTCCGATATGGCTGTCCTACTTTACAAGGACTGGCAGTACACGTGTCACTTTACTGTCTGGCTTGTACCAGACGATTCGCGTGCAGTATTTAAAGTCGAGCCGTTAAGGTCAAGACACGAAAACTAACCGATAATACATGACTCAAGAAGGACTCAGATCCCGCCTCAACTTTGACCAAGCATGCGCAGACTTGCGGCGAGACCGTTCACGCTAATCGGATAGGTCACGGGTTTTCCATTTGAATCATGAACAGTTGCGGTTGTCTGTTCAGCTCCGAGCACCGTCTGAATAAATGCCTGATTGAGCTCTGCAGCCGATTCGCAATAACCGGTCATGCATTTCGAATAGGGCAGCGTGAGGGGCTTCTTTCCGCTTGTGCGCAGTTCTATGCCCCGATCAACCTGTATCCCTGTTTCAGTCTGCCAGCGCGATTTTATCTGGCCAGAAAGGTCGATGAGTATTTGCCATGAGAACCTGACGCGGCCGTCTTCGGCAAATTGATGCGTGATCGTGCACGCATCGCCCGGTTCGTCGCGCCGATTACACCGGTAGACCCAGTTGCCGATCGCGGTGCCTGTTGCCCGTCCGATGGCAAGGTCGCTTTCCGATGTCACTTTGACAGCCACACTGTTTGATGTTGCTTGATGCGTCAGGCGCTGAAACGGCTCAGCCCAATATTCAGGCTCAAGTGCCGCCCGTGCTTTGGCAGGTAGCTGCGACAGCATTGTTTCAAGGTGCTGCCGCGGAAGCACGAAAGCCGCAAATGCCGCGACAAAGACTGAAAAAACAAGAAGCAGAGTCAACAGGAAACGCATTTCGCCACGCCCGATTGCCGATAAGCCGATGGCGATCTACCAACAGGGCGATTTCAAGGCGCCTTCCGCGCGCGTAGAGCCGCCTGTGGATTGTATGGTCGTTACATAAATTTACTTGTCCGGCGCGAACTCGAACGTCGGCATCAAAGAATGCGTCCGAATAATTTTGGCCGAATCAACCAATCGCTGAGCTGACGGACTTATCGATAAACGCATTCGTTCAGGATTGAGGGCGGTTGCCCTTTAAAGTCCGATGGCAGCTGACGGATGATCGAAAAGGGCATCAAGGCCCGGCCAGTGCCTGAAAACGGATGAAATTTCGACATTGAGATTGCGGTTGAGTTCACCCTTGTTCCAAAGCGGTGTGCCGTCGACCTCAACCAGGGCATCCAAAATCATCCAGCAGATCTCTCCGGGTGGATAGGCGCCGCAGGTGTGGAAATGCAGCAGGCGCGGATTTGGAAAGACCGTATTGGACCAGCGGTCCGGGTTTTCATCGGCAGGGTAGGGATAGGCGCAGGCCGGATGCATCCCTGAATGCCAGGAATGAACGAACATCGGCTCTATGCCGAACGCATCGGCGACCCGGGCATAATGGTCTTGAACAGCAGCAACGGCTTCGGTCTCGCCTTCGAAGCGGACGATACGATTGCCCTCGACGATTGCGTGCACCGTACCCTCAATTGCCAGACAGGCGGGTTGGTACGAGCGAGAACCGGTCGGTGTCAGATATCGCGTTATAGCTACCTTGCCGGAAAAAAATGTCGTCGATACCGGCTTGTAAATGCCCATGGGAAAACGTTTCACCGCAACGTCTTCGGGACCGTCGTCCTGCTTGTCGGAATAGCCTGAAAGGTCCGTACCTTCGTCGCAGACAATGCGGATCGCTTCAGCCTCGTCGAGGGTCCGGTTGATGGCCTCTTTCAAATCGATGAACGCCTGGTAGTCAAAGCGGCCAAATGGAGATGCCAGCATATCCGCATTGATCGCGTAGGACATGATGGCCGGTCTTCCCGCATGCTGGATCGTAAACCGGCCCTGATCGCCAATCCGGGCAAAGAAGACTGTCTGGTCGTGCTGCGACATTTCTGCAAGCACATCGTCTGAAAGCCTGCCGCTTTTGTCGGGACCCCCGACCATCTTCAGCGAGACCTCCATACCAAGCCGGCGGGCCAGGTCTGCAACGGCTTTGGGCGCGGCGATATCATACCAGCCAAGTGCCGGATCCTCGTGTACGATCAAAACCGTATCGCCAGTTTTTGCTCCGGCGCAGTTTACGAGGAGGTTCCTTGCGCCGTCTGCCAGGTCTTCAGATGCAATCCTGTTCATCGCTTCCCTGATAACTGCAGCGGTCATTACCGGCTGGATGCCTGGACCGAGAGGAACCTGAATGTCGGGGTCAGAACTTCTTTGATCCCATAGCGAAGCTCGGCGTCGAGGCTGAGGGAATCGCCTTCGCGCAACAGCATCTCCCGGTCACCGTAGAGATAGAGCGCTTCGCCTTCCAGCGCATATACGAACAGACAGCCATGGCCGTTATAGATGGGAGGCCGCGCATCGTCTCGGCGATCAAGCGTGATCATAAGGGCCTCGAATTCGAGGCCGGGGCGGCGGTGAAATCCGAGAGCGACAAAGTCATGCGAGTGTTTTCCGGCGATACGCGTGGAAACAAGACCCCGACCTGCTTTGACGTGGGTAATGTCGGCTGTCGCGTTCCCGGTCTCGCGCAGCAAACTGACCATTGGCACTTCCAGTCCGCGAGCCAGCGCTTGAAGGGTCGACAGCGACGGCGATACCTGGCCGCTTTCAATGCGCGAGATCATCGCGGCCGAAACCTGCGAGCGGGCCGCAAGGTCACGGGCCGTCAGACTGTTGGCGTCGCGTAACGCTTTCAACGCCCTGCCAACCGCTTCGTCGACTCCCTTTTCCGAGATCGGTTTCTTGTTTACGACCTGATCCGTCATGCACTATCCGCCCGACGTCAAACCTCATCCACTTCTATTTCCCATCAGTGCTCCGATAGGAAAAAGCCTTACCGAAGCGCCAGATGAGATAATCGCCGCATGATATCGGTTCGGCCGCCGTTTCGGCGCTGGGCCCGAATATATCCCGCGCGTCAATCATTGTCTGCGGTTCGGGGTCGTAGGCAAGGACAAGCGACAAGCGTTCCTTTCCTGATGTGTTGATCACCCGGTGCGGTGTAGAGCGATATTCCCCGTTGGTCCACCGCGACAGCAAATCGCCGACATTGACGACCAGTGTTCCGGGTATCGGCGGCGCGGCAACCCATTCTCCTTCCGGCGTCTCGACCTGAAGCCCGCCGACGGCATCCTGGCAAAGCACCGTCAACACGCCGAAGTCGGTGTGCGGTCCGACACCGAACTGGCCTTCGGTTTCGGAATCCTGAGGTGGATAGTAAACATAGGATGCGCGGCTGATCGGGGCATCGCTTGTCTTTAGGAACGTACCATGGGGAAGGTCGAGGCCGAGTGCGAAACCGCGCATCAGATGATGCGCGACCGCGTGCGCATGACGGAAATACTGCATTGAAACAGACTGCATTTCGGGCATGAAATCAGGCCATCGGTTCTTTCCGCGCAGGGCATGATCATCCGGCGTCAGGCCGGTTTCATCTTCAAAGCCCCAAACGAAGCTTTCCTTGAGATCGACTTTGGCGTCGTCCTGCATTTTTGCACTACCGACAGAAAGGAAACCGCGGTGCGTGCCCGCCACAGCGACCGTTTCTTTCGCGCCGGGATCGCTTCGAAAGAATCCCATTGCGGTTGATCGAGCTGCATCGATGATCGCCTCAGGTATGCCGTGATTTGCAACGTAAATGAAGCCGATCTCCCGGCTAGCGCGGTGCAGGGCCTTGGCCACGCGTATCGGGTCTGATCCGTCACGCAACGGTCCAATGTCGATGACTGGAATTTGCTCCGCTTCAACTTGCCTCAGCACTTCGGTCATTTGCTTATCTCCGCCATTGGATGGTATGCACTATAAGCAATATATTTACTCTCATGCAATACTAGTTTGTATCGGATTTTGCGTAGTAGCCGACGATGTCGCCGTCGGTCGTCACGCCGAGGCCGTTGAGGCACCGGTTTACATAATTGAAGTAGCAAATGATCTGATTGGCCTCGAGGATCTGCCCGTCGTCAAATCCGGCGTCGCGAAGAACGACAACATCACCTTCGACCATGTTTGCCGGATCCAGTGTCAGTTTCCGGCCATAGCGCATCAATTCAGCGGCGGCCTTATCAAGCGCGCTGTGTGGACTGTCCGATCGCAGCGCCTGCTCGATCGCGTCAGACCGTCGGTCGTCGCCAATCAGGTGACGGGCATTCGCCCAATGGTTCGCATAGGAGTACGAACAGTCATTAAGCAGCGATACGTAGGATGCGAGCGTTTCCTGGAGCCAGCCGGGCAGGCTGTTGGCTTCGTCGTGAAGTGCTGCGCGATAAAGAACAACATGGCCGCGCATCGTGTTCGGACGCAGAGAATGCACGCGCATGACATTGTCGACAGTGCCATGAGGTGTGCGCGCCATATCGAGCGCATCGCGAAGATCGTGGTCCGCGTCGTCATCATCAATCATCCCAATCCAGGCCGACATGTTTCCTCCTTTTGCTGCCGCCGCCGACTTGATATTCTCCAATCAGCCGCGTTCATCGGCACGCATGCGCCGTTCCAGCCAACGCACGCCGGCCGAGACGATGAGAATAAGAACCAGATACTCCAATACGAGAATCGTGTAGATTTCCAGCGACCGATATTCGGTAACCACCAGTTCGTTGGCGCGCCGGGTCAGTTCCTGCATGCCGATGACCGAGACCAGCGAGGACATCTTGAGCATGTAGACGAGTTGATTGCCCAAGGCAGGCAGGATGCGCTTGATCGCCTGCGGCAGTATCACGAAGCGCATCGTGTCGACATAGTTGAGCGAGACGGACTGGGCTGCTTCGTATTGGCCGCGATGAATCGATTGAATACCGGCGCGGAAAATCTCCGCCTGAAATGCGCTGTCGGACAGCGCGAGCGCAATCACGCCCGCCCAAAACACCCCGATCTGGATGTTGCCGAGTTGCGGCAGTCCGTAATAGACCCACAGGATCATCACCAGGATCGGAATGGCCCGGATAAACTCTACATAGGTTCTGTTGAACAGTTTCAGGTAGCGGTTCTGGGACAGGCCGGGAAGTGCCACCAGAAGGCCGAGCGCGATCGAAATCAGGATGGCCGTGATAGACAGCAGAAGCGTGTATCGAAGTCCGCCGAGCAGAAACAGAAGGTTGTTCATGCCCGAGGTTGTGGTCGGTGATACAACATACCAGCCCCAATTGGCTGAACAACCCGTCAAAGCAATTGCCAGTACGCAAAGAATTGCTGCCTTGCCTATGACGCGGTTTGACGGGGCGAGGCTCATGGACAGCTCCTGAGGTTTTGGCGGGTCCCGGTCAATGACCGAGGATCTGTTGTAAAAACTTCTGACAGCGCTCGCTGCGGGGACTTCCGAAGAACGTCTCAGGCTCTGCCTTTTCGACAATTTCTCCAGCATCCATGAAGACCATCGTATCGGCAACGCGACGGGCAAAGCCCATTTCGTGCGTCACACAAATCATCGTCATGCCGCTTTGGGCCAACTCGGTCATGACGTCGAGAACCTCGGAGATCATCTCCGGGTCGAGGGCCGATGTTGGTTCGTCGAACAGCATGATGCGCGGTTCCATGCAGAGCGAACGGGCGATGGCCACGCGCTGCTGCTGGCCGCCGGAGAGTTGGCCTGGGTATTTGTCTGCCTGTTCGGGAATATGAACGCGTTCAAGGTAGAACTCGGCACGCTGGCGCGCCTCGCTTCGGCTTAGCTTGCGTGCGCGAACCGGCCCCAGCATGAGATTTTCAATGACGCTCAGATGCGGAAACAGGTTGAACTGCTGAAAAACCATGCCGACTTCCTGCCGCACGGTCTGGATGTTTCGGGCATCATCCGTCAGTTCGGTGCCATCGACGACGATCCTGCCCTGCTGGTGGCTTTCCAAATGGTTGATGCATCGGATCACCGTGGATTTGCCGGAGCCGGAGGGTCCGCAGACGACCAGTTTTTCGCCGGTTGCAACTTCGAGATTGATATTCTTGAGAACCTGAAATTCGCCAAACCACTTGCTGACGCCTTCCATCGTAATAATCGGCTTGGCGTCGTTGGCGGATGCCAGGGCATCGTTACCTTGCGTCACGATGGCCTTCTCCATACCATGGCCTCGTACGGGAACGGGGCATACCGGAACCGCAATTGCTTTGTTGCGTATTCCAAATGATCAAATTTGCCGGTTGCAGGCCGGAATTCCTTTGTTTTTGTTGACTCACATGCGTAACACTGACTTTATTGCAGTGCAACAAATTTATTGGATTGCAACTTCAGCGATGTTCGGGACACAACCAACAAACCCGAGGTAAAACCAAAGGGAGACATTCGGATGAAACTCGTCAAAACATGCATGGTGGCGGTGATGCTCGTAGCCGGCACCGTGGCGGCACAGGCCCAATCGGTGCTGCAGGAAATTCTCAGCGACGGTGTGCTCAAGGTTGGCACGACCGGCGACTGGAATCCGATGACGATGCGCGACCCGGCGACCAACAGCTACACCGGTTATGATATCGATGTCATGAATGAACTGGCCAACGATCTTGGCGTTGAAGTCGAATTTGTGCCAACGGATTGGAAAACGCTTGTCAATGGTGTTGTCGCCGGCAAGTACCATCTGACGGGTTCAGCATCCATTTCTCCGGCCCGCGCCAAAGCGGCCGGCTATTCGGACAGCTATTTTTCATTGGCTACGGTCCCGCTCGTCCTGGCGGAAAACTCCGAGAAGTTCAAAGACTGGGAAGATCTTAACCAGCCCGATGTGACGGTCGCCGCGACGCTTGGCACGACTCAGGAGAAGCAGGTCAAGGAGTTCTTTCCGAACGCCACCCATCAGATTGTCGAAGCCCCTGCGCGCGACTTTCAGGAGGTCCTTTCCGGACGTGCTGATGCGCATATCACCTCGAATGTCGAGGCCTACAAGCTTGTCGACAAATATCCCCAGATGGCCGTGGTGACGGTTTCAGAGCCGAAAGCACCGACGCCGATTGCCATGCTTATGCCCCAGGGCGACCAGGTGTGGATCAACTACGTGAATACCTGGATCAAGTTGAAAGAGGAACGCGGCTTTTTTGATACGTTGGCCAAGAAGTGGCAGCTTTCCAACTAGCCAACCGCTCAGCAAGGCGTTTATCATGGGACCGTCCTCGTGGCGGTCCTTTTCGTTGATGGCAGAATGATCAGGCTCTACTCCGTTCCACCCAGCCTCTACAGCGCCAAAGTCCGAATCGTGTTGCGGGCAAAGCAACTTGATTGGGAGGATGTGCTGCCCCCTGGCGGCTATGGCAGCGATGAATACAGGCAACTCGTACCGTTTGGAACCTTGCCGGCCATCGATCACGGCGGCATTGTCATCGCAGACTCTGAAGCGATCAACGAGTATCTCAACGAGTTGGCGCCGCAGCCGCGAATGTGGCCGCAGGATATTGTCGAACGCGCGCGGGCGCGATCGCTGTCTCGCTTTCACGACACAAGGCTCGAACCCGCGGTAAGGGTGCTGTTTGCGCATGTCGACCCTGCCAAGCGGGACAAGGCGTTCGTTGCACGGCAATCGGCGCTGATATCAGATCGGCTTGAGCAGTTTGTGCGAATTGCAAAGCCGATACCTCTTCTTACCGGTGACCGTCTCAGCCTCGCCGATTGCGGTTACCCGATTACTCTGACGTTCATCGAGATGCTGAACCGACCCATGGCGCTCAACATTGCGTTGCCGGACAAGGTATCCGACTATTTCAGCGCATTGCAGCGCGAACCGTCGGTCGCTTCAGAGCTTGCATCCTACAGACCGGCACTCGAAGCATGGATTGAATCAACGATTGGCACGGGCAATGAGGCTTGATCTATGCACCTGGCCGGAAATTGAATCCTATCTTCAGACCCATGACGGCATCATTTTGCCGACCGGATCGACCGAGCAGCATGGTCCGATCGGCCTTATCGGAACCGATACGCTTTGCGCTCAGGACATCGCCGTAGAGGCAGGCGCTATCGCAAGAGCGATGGTCGCCCCGGTTGTCGCTTACACGCCGGCGGCGTTCAACATGGGCTTTCCCGGCACGCTCTCCTTGTCGGTCGAGACGTTCAGCAGTGTTATCGAAGAAATCGTTGACGGGCTCATCCATCACGGCTTCGGCCACATCTATGTATTGAACGGACACGGTGCCAACATTGAGCCGATAAAGCGGATCGCCGCCGGAAAACGTGCGAAATTCCGCTTGCAGAGCTGGTGGGACTTTGCAGCGGTCAATGCTCTGCGCCAGCGCTTTTATGGCGAATGGGAGGGGATGCATGCAACGCCTTCCGAGATCGCCATGACCCAGGCGAGGTATCGGGTGGTCGAAGGCAAAGCGCTAAAGCCGCCCAAAAAACTGTCGGCCGAATTCATCAAGGCACATGCTGGTGATCGTCATGGTGGACCCGAAGAACACAGGGCGCGGTTTCCCGACGGGCGGGTGGGGTCTCATTCGTCTTTGGCGACGCCTGAGCAGGGCGCGGACCTTTTCGCTGCCGCAAGCATTGCTGTTGCCGAAGACTACGAAGCCTTCGTTGAAGATCGGCAATAGGCCATCATTTCAGAAGACGATCGGTCTGGTGATGAGCCTACATCGATCGGTTTGGTGCATGGGAGTTTAAAGGTAGGATCGTTTTATTGTATCCAGGCGCTTTTGTTAAAGGTGCTTGCGCGCAGCCAAAACATTTGTTTAAAAGAACAAGCGTTCATTTTTCAGCGCAAAAAGAAGCAGGGCTGTACAGGCCCATTGGCCGCCGCGAAGCGCGCCAGCCCGGGAGGAGAAATCGGGGAATGCCAACGACGGGCAGTGACGCCGGCCGTCAGCCGGTCACCTTTCCGCAATACTTGCTATACAACGCGCGCCGTTTCGCCAACCGGCCGGCCACGCGTCACAAGAATCTTGGCATCTGGCAAAGCTGGACCTGGAAAGAGCAATGCGACGAAATCCGGGCATTTTCGATCGGACTTCAGGAACTTGGCATCGGCGAGGGCGACAAGGTCGCGATTATCGGCACCAACCGGCCAAGGCTTTATTGGACATTTTGTGCGGCCCAGGCACTGAAAGCGATTCCGGTGCCCGTGTACGCGGATGCTGTCGCCGAAGAAATGGCCTATGTCCTCAACCACGCGGACGTGCGCCTGGCTGTCGTGCAGGACCAGGAACAAGTCGACAAAATCCTGTCTTTCTCGGACGACATCCCGGTACTGAAGGACGTGATTTACGACGAGACGCGCGGCTTGCGCGACTATGATCATACGCATCTGCACGGGTTCGATTCGATCCAGGACAAGGGCAGGGCGGCAATGGCTGCCGACCCGACGCGTGCAGAGGCATGGGACTACGGGATCAATGCTTCGGATGGCGATGAGGTTTCGGTTTACCTTTACACGTCCGGAACAACCGGACGGTCGAAAGGCGTCGTCCTGAAGGCCAATGCATCGGTCAAGGCTGCCTGCGATACCGCCGCGTTCGATCATCTCAGCGAGAACGACAATGTGCTGGCCTATCTGCCGCTTGCCTGGGCTGGCGACCACTATCTGAACTATGCCCAAGGCTATGTCTCAGGTTTGTGCATGGCGTGTCCCGAAAGCCCGGAGACCGTTCAACATGATCTGCGCGAAATAGGGCCGACCTTCTATTTTGCGCCGCCCAGGGTCTTCGAGCAGCTTTTGACGAGGGTCATGATCCGGATGGAGGATGCCGGGCGGTTGAAGCAATGGGTTTTCAAGCACTATCTGGATGTCGCGAAAAAGTATGGCGAAGCGATTCTCGAGCGCAGGAGCGTCCCTATCGGCGGTCGCTTGTCCTATTGGCTGGGCGACAAGCTGGTCTACGGACCGCTCAAGAACACGCTCGGCTTCAGCAACATTCGTACCGCATACACAGCTGGCGAAGCCATCGGACCCGACTTGTTTTCGTTCTTCCGTGCGCTCGGCATCAACTTGAAACAGCTCTACGGTCAGACCGAGGCTTTTCTTTATGTCACCGCCCAGAAAGACGGTGAGATCCGTGCCGATACGGTTGGCAAAGCGGTGCCCGATGTCGAGATCCGAATATCGGATGATGGTGAGGTGCTGTTCAAATCGCCGGGCATGTTCATCGGCTACTATGCCGATGACGAAAAGACCCGGGAAACGTTCACCGATGACGGGTTCATCAAGACCGGTGATGCAGGTATCTTCGACTCCCACGGCGACCTGAAGATTATCGACCGCGCCAAGGATGTAGGAAAGCTCCGCAATGGTTCGCTCTTTGCGCCGAAATACATCGAGAACAAGCTCAAATTCTTTCCCAATATCAAAGAAGCGGTGGCCTTCGGTGATCAGCAGGATTTCTGCACGGTCATGCTGAATATTGACTTGGCCGCGGTCGGCAACTGGGCGGAACGCAACAACATTTCCTATGCATCCTACCAGGAACTTGCGGGGATGCCGGCGGTCTATGAGATGATGCGCGAGCATGTGGATCAGGTGAACCGCGATCTCGCAGGCGAAGACATGATGGCAGGATCGCAAATCGCGCGCTTCCTTGTCCTCCACAAGGAGCTAGACGCCGATGACGGGGAACTGACGCGCACGCAGAAGGTGCGCCGCGGCTTCATCGCCGATCGCTACGGACCGCTTATCCAGGCTCTTTATGACGGATCCAGCGAAAAACATGTCGAGACCGAAGTGACCTTCGAGGACGGGCGAAAGGGCAGTATTTCCGCGACGGTCAGGATCAAGGACATGCAGACGCGCACAAATGCCGACGCCACGATGGAGGCCGCCGAATGAACCGGCATATCGACCCCGGCAGCATGCGGACCGATGACGGTATCGAGAAGGGCGGCCTGCTTCTGCAGGTCGACAACATCTCCCTGTCATTCGGCGGCGTGAAGGCCATCACCGATGTGTCGTTCGACATCCGGAAAGGTGAAATTCGTGCGATCATCGGGCCGAACGGCGCCGGCAAGACATCAATGCTCAATGTCATCAACGGTTTTTACCACCCCCAGGAAGGCACCATCACGTTCCGTGGTGAGCGGCGGGATCAGATGAAGCCGCATCAGGCGGTCGGGCAGGGCATTGCGCGTACATTTCAGAATGTCGCGCTGTTTTCCGGCATGTCGACGCTGGACAATATCATGGCGGGGCGTGCGGTCATGATGAAAAAGAACATTGTCTGGCAACTGCTGTGGCACGGTCCCGCCCTCAATGAGGAAATACAGCACCGGGCGCGTGTCGAGCAGATTATCGATTTTCTGGAAATCCAGCACATCCGGCGTGTTGCGGTTGGCAAGCTGCCCTATGGACTCCAGAAGCGTGTCGAACTCGGGCGGGCGCTGGCGATGGAACCGTCACTGTTGCTTCTGGATGAGCCGATGGCGGGCATGAATCTCGAAGAAAAAGAGGACATGTGCCGGTTCATACTCGATGTGAACCAGCAGTTCGGCACGACGATTGCCCTGATCGAACACGATATGGGCGTTGTCATGGACCTTTCCGACCGGGTCATGGTTCTGGATTACGGCAAGAAGATTGCTGACGGGACGCCTGACGACGTGCGCGGCAATCAGGATGTTATCGACGCTTATCTCGGGGTTCCGCATTAGGACTGGATGAATCTATGGATCTGCTGAACAATCTCTTCATCAAGCCTTTCCAGGATATGGTATCGGCACCCGATTTTCTGATGCAGGTCATTTGGGAAGGCCTTGTATCAGGTGTCCTGTACGCCCTCATCGCGCTCGGTTTCGTGCTGATCTACAAGTCCTCGCGGATCTTCAATTTCGCCCAGGGCATCATGGTCGTGTTCGCCGCTCTGACACTGGTGGGGCTGCATGAAAGAGGTGTGCCGGCACTGCTCGCTGTTCCGCTTACGCTGCTTGTGATGTTCATTCTTGCAGCCGCGATCGAGCGCATCGTTTTGCGCCCGCTGGTCAACCAGCCGGATATCATCCTTTTCATGGCCACGATCGGCATCACCCTTTTCCTGATCGGCTTCGGAGAGTTGATCTTTGGCGGTGAGAACAAGGTGATGATTACCGAAGACCTGATGATACCGACGGGGAGTTACGTGTTCGAGCCGTTCGGCGGCTTCGTTCTGATCGAACAGAAGGATCTGACGGCTGTGGTCGGCGCAATCCTGCTCGTCCTTGTTCTGCTGCTGTTTCTCAACCGTTCCAAGATGGGACGGGCAATCCGAGCCTTGGGCGACGATCACCAGGCAGCGCTTTCGGTCGGCATCTCGCTTTCAACGATTTGGGTTCTGGTCTGGTTCATCGCCGGGATCATTGCGCTGGCAACGGGTATCGTGTGGGGTGCGCGGGCCGGCGTTTCATTTGCACTTGAGGTGATTGCGTTCAAGGCCCTTCCGGTTCTGATGCTGGGCGGTCTTGAATCCGTCACCGGTGCGATTGTCGGCGGTCTGGCGATCGGCGTTCTTGAAAAACTCTTCGAGATCTACTGGGGGCAACCGCTTCTCGGCGGCAACACGGAGACCTGGTTTGCCTTCGTATTTGCGCTCATCGTCCTGCTGTTCAGGCCACAAGGCCTGTTTGGCGAAAAAATCATCGAGCGCGTCTAAGAAACCCAATTCGGATCTGCCATATGCTTTATCGCACCACCGGACAGTTCAAAACCAGCTACGCAGCCGATCACGCCCTGTTTCCGGTGCGCCAGGACGCTGTTCTCATGGTCATCGTCCTGCTGTTCGCATGGGTCATCTTCCCACTTACGGCAAACGAGTTCGTTTTTCAGGCCTTGTTGATTCCGGTGCTGATCTACTCGCTTGCGGCACTGGGTTTGAACATTCTGACCGGATATGCCGGACAATTGTCGCTGGGCACAGGTGCATTCATGGGCGTAGGCGCCTATGCCTGCTACAAGCTGATCACCATCTTTCCGGAAATGAACCTGTTGGTGGCGATTGCCATCTCAGGCCTCTTCTCCACGGCCGTCGGTGTGGCCTTCGGCATACCGTCGCTGAGGATCAAGGGCTTCTATCTCGCTATCGCGACCCTTGCGGCACAGTTCTTTCTCGTCTGGTTATTCGAGAAATGGGCCTGGCTCTACAACTACAATGCGTCAGGAGCGATACAGGTACCCAACATGGACATGTTCGGCATCCGTGTTGCCGGTCCAACCGCAAGCTCGATGGTGCAGTATTACTTCGTCCTTTTTGTGGTCTGCGTCGTCACCTATTTCGCGATCAACATCACCCGTGGCCGCATCGGCCGGATGTGGAAAGCGGTACGCGATATGGACATCGCCGCCGAGTTGGTCGGCATAAACCTGCTCAAGGCCAAGCTGATCGCCTTCGCGGTTTCGTCCTACATCGTCGGCGTTTCCGGTGCGCTGTTTGTGTTTCTATGGCGGGGCGCTGCCGAACCGAACCTGTTCGACATTCCATTGTCTTTCCGCGTCCTTTTCATCGCGATTATCGGCGGGCTGGGATCGATCCTTGGAAACTACCTCGGCGCAATCCTGATCGTTGCCTTGCCCGTTATCCTCAATATCATTCCAGAGGTGTTCGGACTGGATATCAATGCAGCTACGATTGAACATCTCAACATCATGATCGTCGGCACTCTCATTATCGGAGTGCTGATTATCGAGCCACATGGCCTTGCCCGCTTCTGGGCCATTATCAGGGAGAAGCTGATTATCTGGCCTTTCCCGCACTGACTGCAACCGGGCGGTTCGCATCGTGCATCCGCCGTCCAAAAGGGTATGTTCGCCCGCACAACTCAGAAGGAACACTCGGAGGAGAAAACATGAAGAAGCGTTTTAGATCAGTCGTATTCGGTACGGCGATTTGCCTCGGCAGCGCCCTGGCAGTGCCGCCGGCTTTCGCCGAAGATACCATTTACGCACCCAACCTTGCCTACAGGACCGGTCCGTTCGCGGCCACGGGCATTCCGCTGATGAATGGTCAACGGGACTACATCATGATGCTCAACGCGCGCGATGGCGGCGTGAATGGCGTCAAGATTGAATACGACGAATGCGAAACGGGCTACAGCACCGAAAAAGGTGTCGAGTGCTACGAAAAGACAAAGTCTTCTGCCGTCGTAACCCAGCCCTGGTCCACCGGTATCACGCTTCAGGTGCTGCCAAAGACCAATGTCGACCAGATTCCGATTCTGGCACCAGGCTACGGTTTCTCGCCCATGTCGAACGGAAAGGTCTTCCAGTGGGCCTTCAATCCGCCGGCCTCCTATTGGGATGGCGCATCGATGATGCTGAATTACGTTTCTGACGGTGACCTCAGCACGCTGGGCGGCAAGAAGATTGCATTGCTGCATCTCGACCATCCTTTCGGCAAGGAGCCGATTCCGCTTTTCGAGGCCATGGCCGAAGAGCATGGCTTCGAATTCCTTCCGATCCCCGTTGGTCTCAAGGAAATGCAGAACCAGTCGGCACAGTGGCTTCAGATCCGCCGCGAAAACCCTGACTATGTCTTGATGTGGGGTTGGGGCGCAATGAACGCAGGCGCATTGTCTGAGGCCGTCAAGACGCGCTATCCGATGGATCAGTTCATCGGCATCTGGTGGGCGGGTCACGACGATGACCTCAAGACCGTTGGCGAAAGAGGCAAGGGTTACAAGTCGATATCCTGGAGTGTTCCGGTTAACGACGCGCCGGTGATGGCCGACATCAAGAAGCATGTCGTGGATGCCGGCGACTCTTTGATCGACAATCCGGAAGACATGAATACCGTCTTCTATCAGCGCGGAATTCTCATCTCGATGTTCCTCGTTGAAGGTATCAAGGCGGCCCAGGAGCACTTTGGCACCAAGGTTGTCACCCCCGAGCAACTTCGCTGGGGCCTGGCAAACCTGAACATTGATGATGCGAAAATCGCCGAGCTTGGCATGACCGGAATGCTTGCCCCGTTCTCGACGAGTTGTGACAACCACACAGGCCATGCGGATGCATGGATTCTGCAGTGGGACGGCACAAAATTTGCCCCTGCATCGGATCGGATTTCCGCAGACCGCGGCGTTATCGAGCCTCTGGAACAGGCGAAAGCCATGGAATATGCGGACGCAAACGCACCATGGCCCATCAACGAAGAGTGCAGCTGATCCACACACTGCGATCAAAGCCTCTCCCGATGTATCGGGGGAGGCGGTCCGTCGGACATATCGTCCGGCCACTAACCTGACAGGCTGAACAGCGATGAACACGAATACCAGCGCGGCCCTTTCTGTCGAGACGCAGCCGGACATCCTGTCGGTCAATAATATCGAGGTCATCTACGACCACGTCATTCTTGTTCTCAAAGGCGTCTCACTGAACGTGCCGACGGGCGGTATCGTAGCGCTTCTTGGGGCCAACGGCGCTGGCAAAACCACGACACTGAAGGCGATCTCCAATCTGCTGCACGCAGAGCGCGGGGAAGTGACGAAAGGTTCGATCATATTCGAGGGCAATGAAGTCCAGGCGCTGTCGCCAAACGAACTGGTCCGGCGCGGATGTATCCAGGTGATGGAGGGCCGGCGTTGTTTCGGCCATCTCACTGTCGAGGACAATTTGATGTCCGGCAGCTATACCCGACGTGACGGGAACGCAGCCATCAAGCACGACCTTGAAATGGTCTACGATTATTTTCCGCGCCTGCGCGAACGCCGCAGCAGTCAGGCCGGATATACGTCAGGCGGCGAGCAGCAGATGACAGCCATCGGACGCGCTTTGATGTCGAAGCCAAAGATGATCCTGCTCGACGAGCCGTCGATGGGTCTGGCTCCACAGTTGCAAGAGGAAATTTTCGAGATCGTGCGGAAACTGAATGAGCAGGAAGGCGTATCCGTCCTGCTGGCAGAACAGAACACAAATATCGCTCTGCGGTATGCGACCTACGGGTACATTCTTGAATCCGGCCGTATCGTGCTGGATGGCAAGGCCTCGGATCTGCGTGAGAACGAAGACGTCAAGGAATTCTATCTTGGTGTCGGGGGCGAGGGCCGCAAATCATTCCGTGACGTCAAGCACTACAAGCGGCGCAAGCGCTGGCTGGGTTGACGCGCAGGCGACAGAAATATGCGAGTGGAGGAAAAACACGGGCGATCGGCAGCCGTCAGAACGCATTGACGCTACCTAAGACGCCGTATAATTAAACAAACGTTCATTTAATTTAAGAGGCTTCGGTCTCGGGACGGGCAAGGCGCCCGGCGCACTAAGCCGCCAGTCGACCGGCGGCAAGGGAGTTCAAGTGGCACGCAAGGTGGGATCGGTAGGTGCGGAAACGGCGGACAGGGTACGCCTGGCGGCTCTTTCGCTCTTTGCCCGCCACGGTTATGCCGCGGTTTCGATGCGCCAGATCGGTCGCGAGATCGGACTTCAGGCCGGTGCAATCTACAATCATTTTCCGACCAAACAGCACCTTCTGCGTGGCCTTATGGTCGAACATATGGATCGTCTGCTGGCGGCCTGGGATAACTACAGGGACGATAGCCTGTCGCCGCGCGACGCGTTGATAGACTTTGTGCGTTTCCACATCCGTCACCATGTCCGGCGCGGCGAGGAGGTGTTCATTTCCTATATGGAATTGCGCAATCTCGACGAACACAATTTCCATGAGATTGCTGAGCTGCGGCGCCGCTACGAACACAGCCTCCGCAAAATTTTGGAAGCCGGTGTGAAAGCCAATGTGTTTTCGGTCAGCGACCCGCGTGTCGCGACAATGGCGGTCATCGCCATGCTGACCGGCGTTTCGACATGGTACCGGACAAACGGCAGGCTTTCGCTTGAAGACATCGAGGAGCTCTACGTGGATATGATCTCGGGCGCTGTCGGCATGAAGGAGAATTGAACGTGTACACCAACAGCATGAATTTCGGCCTCGCAGATGACATCGAACAACTCCGCGAGACTGTGCAACGGTTTGCCCAGGAAAAAATCGCGCCGCTGGCCGCAGATATCGACCAAGACAATCAGTTTCCAAACCATCTTTGGGAGGAATTCGGCTCACTTGGCCTGTTGGGAATGACCGCGGATCCAGAATTCGGGGGTTCCGGCTTCGGTTACCTTGCCCATACGGTGGCGATGGAGGAGATTTCGCGTGCATCGGCTTCGGTTGGGCTTTCCTACGGCGCCCACTCCAATCTGTGTGTCAATCAGATCAATCGCTGGGGCACGCAGCCGCAAAAGGAAAAATACCTGCCGATGCTGTGTACCGGCGCACATGTCGGCGCGCTCGCCATGTCGGAACCGGGGTCTGGTTCGGATGTGGTGTCGATGAAGCTGCGCGCCGAGAAACGCAATGACCGCTACGTCCTCAACGGCAATAAAATGTGGACCACCAACGGCCCGGATGCAGATACGCTGGTTGTCTACGCCAAGACAGATATGGACGCCGGACCAAGGGGAATCACGGCCTTCCTGATCGAAAAGGCGATGAGCGGTTTCAGCACTGCACAGAAGCTCGACAAGCTTGGCATGCGTGGCTCGAACACGTGCGAACTCGTATTCGAGGATTGCGAGGTGCCTTACGAAAACGTGCTCGGCGAGGAAGGCCAGGGCGTTGGCATCCTGATGTCGGGCCTCGACTACGAACGCGTTGTCCTGGCTGGGGGGCCGGTTGGGTTGATGGCGGCTGCGCTCGATATCGTGATGCCTTACGTGCATGAGCGAAAGCAGTTCGATGCTCCGATCGGCACTTTTCAACTGATGCAAGGAAAACTGGCTGACATGTATACGGCGATGAACGCCTGCCGTGCCTATGTCTATTCCGTTGCGGCGGCCTGCGACCGTGGCGAGACGACCCGCAAGGACGCTGCCGGCTGTATTCTTTTCGCATCCGAAAAGGCGACCCAGGTGGCGCTTGAAGCAATCCAGGCGCTGGGCGGCAACGGTTACATCAACGAATATGCCACCGGAAGGCTGTTGCGCGATGCAAAGCTCTATGAGATCGGTGCCGGCACCTCGGAAATCCGGCGCATGCTCATCGGGCGCGAAATGTTCGCTGAGACGGCTTAGCCGAAGCGCTCGAACGGGACGGGATATCCATGAGCGTGCTCAAATCACAGATTGCACCGTCCTCGCAGCAATTCGGGGAAAACAAGGCGCATATGGAGGGCCTGGTCGATCACCTTCGATCGGTAGCGGCGCATATCGAACTGGGCGGCAGCGAGCAGGCGCGCGAACGGCATGTTTCCCGTGGCAAACTGTTGCCGCGCGAGCGGGTAAGAAGGCTGCTCGACAGCAATTCGCCCTTTCTCGAAATCGGCCAGTTTGCCGCGTATGACATGTATGGTGGCGACATATCGAGTGCCGGGCTGATCACGGGCATTGGTCGTATCGAGGGCAGGGACGCATTGATCGTGTGCAACGATGCCACGGTCAAGGGCGGCACATACTACCCCGTGACGGTGAAGAAACATCTGCGCGCGCAAGAGGTCGCGCTGCAGAACGGGCTGCCTTGCGTTTACCTCGTCGACAGTGGCGGCGCCAATCTGCCCAATCAGGATGAGGTCTTTCCGGACAGGGATCATTTCGGTCGGATCTTTTACAACCAGGCCAATATGTCGGCTGCCGGACTGGCTCAGATCGCCGTTGTCATGGGGTCCTGTACGGCAGGCGGCGCCTATGTTCCGGCTATGTCGGACGAAACCATCATCGTGCGCGATCAGGGTACGATCTTTTTGGGCGGTCCGCCGCTCGTAAAGGCAGCGACCGGCGAGGTGGTCAGTGCCGAGGAACTTGGTGGCGGCGATGTCCATACAAGACTGTCGGGTGTCGCCGATCATCTTGCCAATGATGATGCCCATGCCATTGCGCTTGCACGGCGCGCAGTTGCAAATCTCAACACCAGCCGGCCCATTCACGCCGATGTCCAGACGCCGGAAGGTCCGCTCTACGACCCCGCGGAAATCCCCGGCCTTGTTCCGACAAATCTGAGAACGCCGTACGACATCAGGGAAGTGATCGCGCGCATCGTGGACGGTTCGCGTTTCGACGAGTTCAAGGCCCGGTACGGGACCACCCTCATTTGCGGTTTCGCTCACCTGCACGGAATGCCCGTTGGCATCATTGCCAATAACGGGGTCCTGTTTTCCGAAAGCGCGCTGAAAGGCGCCCATTTCGTGGAACTGTGCTCGCAGCGTCGCGTGCCGCTCGTTTTCCTTCAGAATATCAATGGTTTCATGGTCGGCCGGAAATACGAAGCCGGCGGAATTGCCAAAGATGGTGCGAAGCTTGTAACTGCGGTTGCAACGACAGCGGTGCCCAAACTCACGGTGATCGTGGGCGGTTCGTTCGGCGCCGGAAACTACGGCATGTGCGGCCGCGCTTACAGCCCCCGGTTTTTGTGGACATGGCCCAACAGCCGAATCTCGGTGATGGGCGGCGAGCAGGCGGCAGGTGTGCTGGCAACGGTCAAACGCGAAGGCATCGAGCGCAAGGGGGGAGACTGGAGTGCGGAGGAGGAGGACGCTTTCAAGCGTCCCGTGATCGAGCAATTCGAAGCGCAGGGTCAACCGCTCTACGCCTCGGCGCGGTTATGGGATGACGGCATTATCGACCCGGCAAAGACGCGCGATGTGCTGGCCCTTTCGCTGTCGGTCGCATTGAGATCGCCGGTCGACGCGACGCGTTTCGGCCTGTTCCGGATGTAGCAGGACCGCCATGTTCGAGAAGATCCTGATCGCCAACCGAGGAGAGATTGCATGCCGGGTCATTGACACGGCCCGACGTCTCGGCGTTGCGACCGTCGCTGTTTACTCCGATGCGGATCGCAACGCACGGCATGTCGATATCGCGGATGAAGCCGTCCATATCGGCGCTTCGGCGGCGGCCGAGAGCTATCTCCGAGGCGACCGGCTTGTCGGGGCAGCGTTATCGACCGGGGCGCAGGCTGTTCATCCCGGCTATGGATTTCTTTCCGAGAACCCGGAGTTCGTAGAAGCCGTAGAGGCGGCGGGACTGACGTTCATTGGCCCGCCCGCGAGTGCCATTCGGGCCATGGGGCTAAAGGATGCCGCCAAGAGGCTGATGGAGAAAGCCGGTGTGCCGGTTGTGCCCGGGTACCACGGTGAAGAGCAAGCGCTCGATCTGCTCATGGATAAGTCCAAGGAGATCGGATTTCCCGTGCTCATCAAGGCACGAGCCGGTGGCGGCGGGAAGGGTATGCGGCTTGTTCGCGACGAGTCCGAATTCGGCGAAGCGCTTTCGGCGGCAAAACGCGAAGCCGAAGCTGCTTTTGGCGATGGCCGTGTCCTGGTGGAAAAGTTTGTCGCGTCGCCGCGCCACATAGAGATGCAAATCTTCGGCGACAATCTCGGCAATGTGGTGCACCTGTTTGAGCGCGACTGTTCGCTGCAGAGACGTCATCAGAAGGTCATCGAGGAAGCGCCGGCGCCCGGGATGACCGATGAGATGCGGGCTGCAATGGGTCGGGCGGCCGTTCGTGCTGCAGAAGCCATCGGCTACAGCGGTGCCGGTACGATCGAGTTTATTGTCGACGGAACCGATGGGCTGCGGCCCGACCGCTTTTTTTTCATGGAGATGAACACACGGCTTCAGGTGGAACATCCGGTCACGGAAATGATCACAGGCCTCGATCTGGTCGAATGGCAACTGCGTGTTGCCGCCGGAGAGGCGCTGCCGTTGAAGCAGGACAATCTTGCCATTAATGGTTGGGCGTTTGAGGCGCGCATCTATGCCGAAGATGCGAAACGGAACTTCATTCCGGCAACTGGCATCTTGACCAATCTCAGTTTCCCGGATCAGATCGCTCGCGTCGAATCCGGCGTGCGCGAAGGCGATACGATAACGCCGTACTACGATCCGATGATTGCAAAACTGGTGGTTCATGGCGCCAATCGCGCCACGGCACTCAATCGTATGCGGACGGCGCTGTCTCAGACAGTGGCCCTAGGCACCACAACGAACATTGATTTTCTCGGGGCTCTGTGCGCAGACGAGCATTTTTCCAACGGCGATGTCGATACGGGTTTGATCGAGCGAAAGATCGACCGGTTGAACACGGAGCCGCCGCTTGAACCGCAGACGGTGGCACTTGCTGCTCTTGTTGCGCTTGATCCACACACAGAGGCAGATGCAGTCGATCCATTTGAATCGTTGGGTCTTTGGTCCCATTGGACAGCGCCCAAGCGTGTCGTTCATCTGGTGCATGGCGATACGGATTATGAGTTGGCTGTTTCAAGACCATCGAAAAACACCTGGTCGATCGGACCCTATGGCAGTCAAGCTGACGGATTTTCGCCGATCAGCTTCCAGCTGATCTCCAATGAGGGCGGTCTCTTGCGAATGTTGAGAGACGGAACGGTGTCGCGCGTCCGGCATTACCGGAGTGGCGCATCGTTGACGCTTGTTTATCCTGAAAGGGCCGTGACGTTTTCATTGCCTGACATTGTTACCGCAGGGGCTGACGAGGTGGTCTCCGATGACAAGCTCATTGCTCCGATGCCGGGTATTATCAAGGAAATCCGCACAACAGCGGGGCAGGAGGTGGAGCAGGATGCGGCGCTGATTGTCATGGAAGCGATGAAAATGGAAATGACGCTGTCGGCTCCACGCAGCGGAACAGTGTCCGCAATCTCTGTGCAAGCCGGCGAGCAGGTGACCGACGGTGATATCCTGCTGGTCATGGAACCGGTCGATTGACGGCGAT
>JBCCOK010000039.1:0-47905 GCA_039025395.1 Pseudomonadota bacterium | reverse complement strand
TGATGCTGCGCGACAGTGAGTTTCACCCAGACGGCCGAACCGAAGCCGCTATAGTCGACGGTGTCCGTGCCGGCCCCGCCGTCATACTCGTCAAAGCCGTCCGTGTAATTGAAGGTGTCATCCCCGTTGCCGCCATCGGCTTCATCATCACCAGCACCAGGATTGAACACATCTTGACCGCTCGTCCCTGTCAGCGTGTCGTTGCCGCTTGTCCCGTTGACATTATTGGCCGTCAGATTTAGCTCGGATAGATCATTGAAGACGATCTTTTCGACCTGCGTTGTGCCAGCTCCGTAGTGGTCTTTGATCGTGATCTTATCGCCAGGCGTGCCCGAGAAGGTGATTTCGAGATCGTCGCCCACTTGCGTCAGCGTCAGATCCCCAGAGCTGATTCCAGGGCCGAGTGTGATGAAATCGTCGCCGGCCGTGTCTTCGATCGTGTCCTGACCGTCGCCGGCGTTGAAGACGTAATTGTCATTGCCTTCCGCACCATAAAGCAGATCGTTGCCCGCATTTCCGTCCAGAACGTCATTGCCGGCATAGGCATAGATCGCATCGCCCGTGGCAATGCCATTGAGCGCTGAATCATCGCCTGTGGTGCCGAACACGAGGTTCAAGCCGCTGAGCAGATCGCTCAGATCGAAATCCCCTGTATCATTGAAGCTGACCGTTTCGATCTTGTTGTCATCGCTATCGAAATAGTCGCTGATCACCAGATCTTTCGAAAAGCTTGTCGTGTCGATGACGAGATCATTGCCGACGTTTGTGGCAGATGTGAAGGTCCAATAGGCCGTCTGTATCCGGAGAATATCATCACCAGTGGTGTCTTTGATATTTACATCACCGAGGCTCGGAAACCATCGATACTCATCGTTTCCGTCAGTATCGATGATGCTGAGATCTCCCTCCCCTCCAAGTCCCTGGTAGAATTCATTCCCGGAGTTATCGGTTATTGTCGCTACGCCATCCTCAAAGCTACCTGCATTTAGACGATCATTGCCTGAACCCATATCGGCGATATAGATCCCATCTTCATAAAGCTCGATCCTGTCTTCGCCCGCTTCTCCGTACAGGTATGTTGTGCCCTGAGAGAAGGTCGACATAACGTCGTTTCCGGCCCCGCCCCAAGCTATGACGGTGTCGAATCCGCCGGAGACTCTCACGGAATCATTGCCATCGCCCAGGAACAAAACATCATCACCGCCGCGCGTATCAACGTTGTGGTTAGCGTCATTCCCAATGAAGATTTCATCCTTGTAAGTCCCCGTGATAGTCGCCGATATACCTGGAAGCTTGATGATCTCACCGCTACTGGCTCCGCCATCAAAGCTGATCGAAACATCGCCGTTATTGCTTGACGTGACATAGCCATCAAAGCGGACGCTCCCCCCGCCGGCGAACGTGAACAGTAGATCGTCGCCGCTCTCAGTGACCGTCATATCTCCACGGTCAATGCCCACCCCAAATTCGAGAAGATTATCTCCCGACCAGTCTTCAACGATCGTGTCGTCGCCGTCGCCGAAATCGTAAACATACGTGTCTATTCCGGCTCCGCCCCGCAGGGTATCATCGCCGGTCCCGCCGATGATCCGGTCTGCACCGCTATTGTCTGTTGCTGGATCGACGGCCGGGTTGTCAGTATCCCATTCGCCGCCGCCTGTGCCGAAGCCGGAATCATTGTCGTATTCCAGGCCGTCGCCATAGATCGTGTCATTGCCCGCACCGCCGTCCAGGACGTTGTTCCAGGCATTGCCGATCAGCGTGTCGCCGTAGGCTGTACCGGTCGCGTTTTCGATGACCGCATGGTAGGCGATCGCCAGGTTGTTCGCGGCCGCATTGCCGTCCGCATCCGTGCCGACAGAGCTGAATTCGCCCTGGCGGAGATCCACGGTTGCACCGACCGTATTGGTGAAACCTGACACATCGATCGTATCGGTGCCATCACCATCCCAGACCGTATAGATGAACGCGCCGTTGGGCCGCGTGCTGGCGAAGGCCGTGGCTTTTGAATAGGTCGTATCAGTGTCCCGCGTGTCCCAATTCCGGCCGTAGATTTCCTGCAGCGCCGCGATATCGAGAAGCTGCAGGCCGAACGGCATGACCTCGTTATCCGCGCCGGCCGGATCCATGCCCGCCAGTGTTTCATAGGACATCACCGTGTATTGCTGGCTGTCGTAATAGGGATCATCCAGATCATTGGCCGGCGTCAGATCCGCCTCATTCAGCCCCAGGGCGTGCCCCAGCTCGTGCATCATTGTCAGATGCCCTACGGACCCTTCAGCGCTGCTGTCCCAGGCCCCTGTCGCATCCTCATTCAGCCAGATATCACCGTGCTTCAGCTCGCCTCCCGCACCGTTGTATTGCAGCGCGTAACCTTGGGTTTCTGAGGTGATCCCCGAACCACTTGTGGTTTGCCCGATCACGATATCGGAATTAGCCGTAGTGCCAGCGTTGAAGTTCACCATGGCCACGTCTGCAAACGTGCTGCTATAGGCATCGCCGTTGATGACGGAAGACAGGATTGAGAGCTGCGTTGCGCTCAGGCTTGGATCATTCCCGGTCGGCAGCTCGTTGTATTCCCGGTCATTCGTTAACAGGTCCGAATCCTGATCGCTCCCTGGCGTGTCGTAATAGTTCAGGTTCTCCATATCCGTGAGCGACCCCAAGGCCATGTAGTAGAACTGATAGACATCGTTACCGTCCTTCAGGACTTCCGCCCGGTCATCGCTGCCAGGGTTGGGAAGCGCGCCTTGGCCGGCTCCGCCGATGAAGTTTGTGCTCAACAAAAGTTCGTCGTAATCAGAATAAGCCATGATCTAAATCCTTCTCTCAAAATGGTTTTTCAAAATTACGCAGTGCACACCCTCCATCGCCGGCTATTCGACGCGTTCACCTCTCTCATTGGTGTAGCCGGGATTAATGAGCATCCTCGCCTGCGGTCGCTCCTCCTCTAATCCGACCGCCTTGCGGAGATCCGAGCTGAGCGCCAACGCCGCCCCCGCGCAGATCACTGCGACGAGGACGACCGTTACGATTGTCTTTGTTTTTGATGGGGTTTTTGCATTTGTGTCGTTCATCTTAATACCTTTCATTCAATATATTCGTTCGCAATACTTGTATTGCCGGCATATTGAAGCAAAAACTTATGATTTATTCATCTCAATTATGAGACGAATCTTTACACGCATAAGTATTCATCTGTCAAATAATTTGTTATATATTCAATAACTTAATCAACCCCAGTGAGAAAATTGGAAAGTTATTGCTGTTTTCTTACCACCACTGGGCGAGCAATACGTTGCATGGTTGATTTGATGCTGAATGTATCAATAAGTCGGAGATTCCATTTTATTTTTGCATAATTCTTGTGAAAGCGATAATTGATACATCAATGTACTTCTATTGTTTTTTAAATACTTTGATAAATCGATTTATAAAAATATTTTGAATGAATACCGACCCGAACGATAAGGATGAAAGAGACCAAAATCCGAAAGAACCTGCTCTAAGAGGCTGGAGTGAGGAAAAGAAGGCCTACCTCAGGAAGATCGGCATGAGCGAGGATCGCCCCGAAACGCCAGAGGAAGCCCTAGCCTATTTCAAGAGAGAATGGCGTGCCTATCGCGATTGGTGGATATCTCAGGGTCGAAGCAAACCGCCCCTAACCATGCATCGCTATTTGCTGAATTGCGGTGTTATTGATCCGGCTTCTTCGGATGATGCACCTGGTCAGGATTCTCCCGTTTGATGTCTTTGAACATCTCTTTCATTTCAGCGTGGCGTCGCTCGCGATAGGCGGCGTATTCCGGTCCGAGCAGCCACTCTTCAAAGTCCCAGGTGCCATAGCTCCTTGGTGATGGGCCAGGCCAAACGCGGTAGTGGTTCTTGAGAAAGTCGCGCAACAACGCGGCTGAGTCTGGCATGCCAAGCTTCTCTTCAATAATCCACTTTATGGCCTCGCGGACTATGATCAGTTTACCCAGCTCGCCTTTCAAACCGTGATGTCGTTTGGAGCAACTCAAGATCCTGATCCATATCTCGTTCATGTCCGCCGGGACAAAGTCATATTTCTGCGCGAGCTGGGCCAGTTCGTTTTGATGGATCATGTAGTTGAAGACATTCGAAGATTTGGCGCTTTCTAGTTTTGGCTGATTTTCGCTGCGCTGGTCGTCCCCAACCGTTGTATTAAGCGTCAAATTAACAGCATTCTCCCCCCAAAGTTCTTGTGCAGAAGTACGCCAGGAGAACTTGTGCCAAAGAAAGCCCAGACGCTCTCCAATGGCCACATAGTAACGACCAATTGTCTCGCGGCTCACGCTCCCAATAGCTTTATGAGCCTCTGTTGCTGTCGTGCCATGACAAAAATGCGAGAGAATTTCGAGAAACTGATCCTCGGATAGGTTCGAGTTTTTCCAATATCGGTTTTTCGGATCGTATTGTAACCGCGGCATAGCGGGCAAAAGGTACAACAGTCTTCACATGGATTCATACACCTTGCTGACAGCGTTTTGCCGACCCCTATAGTGGGAGACCTCTGAATTGGCGACTAGCGCCTGAGTAAGGAGGTCACATGCAATTCAATCCTTCAAAATATCAACAGGCGGGCCGGTCGGTGTTCATGTCATCGGTCACCGGCCTCGCCAACACGGTCGCGGGTGTCGTCACCTTCGTTGGTGCGCCTCCGCTTTACAGCAAAACTATCGACTGGGTGCAACGCTTCACGGCTACCCACTACGGGCATGGCTGGGCGGACCTAACGAGTCTGGCCTGGTTCGTCGTTTGCCTGTGCTTGGTTTTCTTCATTTCCAGAGCATCGATCTCGACGGCTCTGGTCATGGGCGGGTTGGCTATCGCAACCCGCTTCATCTGAGCGCAAGAGAAGGAGAATGAGAATGTTTATGAAGGACAAAGAAGTCGGCCGGGGCCGCTTCCGGGTCACAAAAAAGGTGATCGACTGGAATGCTGTTCTGGGCGCGCTGGTCTTAGGCGGCATCGTGATCGCCGTCCTCGCAAACCTCTGACATTTCCAACCCATGCTGGGGGGCTTCCGCCCCTCAGCTACCTACCGGCAGAACGAAGATGTCCACCCAGTTCAACGAGGAACAGCGGTTCGGCTCGGCCTCACGGGCGGACGCTGCATCGCTCGCTCGCGCGGAACTATTCGGAAGGGATGGCCTGCACGTTGGCTTCTGGGGAAGCAGACCGCTACGGGTAGACGGCGATGCGCCGCTTATGACGGTGGCGGGGGCCGGGTCGGGCAAGACCCGCGACCAACTCGCGTACATCATGTGCAGCTCGCCCGGCATTCCGATGATCGTGCTCAATCCGCGCGGCGAGCATGACGCTGTCTCGATGGTCAATCACGCCCGCCATGGCGAGTTCGCATACTCTTGGAACCCGGTGCGCCTACCTGGCTCGACCCATCACCGTTGCAATCCGCTCGACATCCACAAGCTGGAAAGCCCGACCTTTCACACCGACACCAAGTTCTTCGCCGAAGGCCTGATCCCGCTGTCCGGCAGTGCGAACGGGCAATATTTCGAGCAGCGCGGGCGGGACTGGACAGACGACATCACGAAGGCCCGGGTCGAGCAGAACGGCTTCACGAGTTTCCCCGACCTCTACCGCACCGTGAACACGGTCGAGAGCGATCCGCCTGCCTGGGCGGACGTGGCGGAGTTTATGTTGAACTCGCGCTTTGACAGCGTACGCCGCACGGCAGGCGAAATGCTCACCAAGCAGCGTGAAGCGCCCAAGGAATTCGGCGCGATCATGGGCACGATCCATGCCCATCTGAGCTTCATGAGCGACCCGGTTCTCCAGGACGCACTAGAGGCCTCGGACTTCTCGCTCGAAGCGGTGTGCGACCCGGAGCAGGTTTGTAAAATCTTCCTAAACGTACCCGCCGAGTATTTGGGCATCTGGGCACCGCTGATCCGCACTTTCTTCACCGTCGCCATGCTCTACAAGAGCCGCCATCCGCAGCGCCGCCGCGTGCTGATGGTCGTCGACGAAGCGGGTCAGCTCGGGCGCTTCGAGGCGCTGCTCCGCGCCTTCACCTATGGGCGAGGCGCGGGTATCCGCACCTGGGCGATCTTCCAGGACGTCGGCCAGATCGTGCGCCACTACGGCAGACCCGCCCTGCAAAGTTTCTTGGGAAGCGCGCAGACACGACAGTTCTTTGGCGTGCGCGACTACGAGACTGCCCGGCTCGTGAGCGACATGCTGGGCACCGAAACGCTTGAATACGACGATCCCTGGCGCCAGGGCGATGCACGCCATCGCAAGCAAGCGGCGGCGCTCAACCTGGTGATGGGCGACGACCCTTTCTCAGCCGGGGCGGAGTATGCGCACTACGCCCGCGCTTCGGAAAACCGCGACAAGCAAGCGCGGCCTCTGATGACACCCGATGAGGTGCTCGCCATGCCGGAGGACCGGCAAATTCTCTTCATCTCGGGTAAGAACCTGAAGCCGGTCTATGCCTGGAAGTATCCCTACTTCGAGCGTCACGAGATGGCGGGGCGCTATCTGCCAAACCCCTGGCATCCACCTTCAGACCGCGTGCGGATCAAGACGCGCTTCGGCTCCAAATGGGTGCGGGTCGTAACGGAAGCCGTGCCGTCTTCTCACGCCCATTATCCGCAGTACCAGGACGGCACTTACTCATATGTCGAGGGCTTTAAGCCCTTCTAACCAAGGAGTGTGACCATGTCTGACGACACCAAGAGACCGAGCCATATCGCCTATCACGTCCGCGAGGACAAGGAAGGCAAGGCCTACTTCAACCGCGTTGGCTCCGCCTTCGCCCACAAGGACGGCGAAGGCTTCAATGTCATCCTCGATGCGGTGCCGGTGGACGGCAACTTGACGCTTCGCACGCCGAAGGAACGCGTCGATGAGATGCGGAGCAGCGACGCCAAACGCACCACGCGCTCGCGCCGTCGTTCCAATGACTACGGGCGCGACTGATGACCAAGCTTCCGTTCAAGGCGGCTGCATCGCCCAAGATCGCCACCCGCGCGGAACTTGATGCGCTCCGCGGAGCCAGACCGAAATCTCGGCCCGTCCAGGAGTTGACGCCGCCCAGCCTGGGCGGCGCCGAGATCAGGCGCACCGTCAACGAGTTGGCGGAGTCGCGGATCAAGCTACTGGAAAACCGCCTGGAAGAGACCCGCAATCGCTTCCGCCAGGGCCACGCAAAGGCCCTGATCCGGGGCAAAGCGGCGCGTGATTTCGGACGATAGCGTGGGAGAGCACACTCGCCGCTAAGTATTAGGATGCCATAATACTACAGGTATTCTTGGCTTGATTGAAACTAATGTTCATGTTATGTTCTTATATTGGCTCATAACATGAAGAGGACCGTATAGACGAAGGACAAAGACTGTGGACAGAAACAAAAGCCGCAACCAGGGTGAAAATTATGAGGGTGATGTTCTGGTTGCGGAGAAAGACCCCTCGTCCGCAGGTCCGGCGCTCGATGTCGACGCCTACCGTCCGTACATCGAGGATTTCGATCTCACCGAAGAGCAGGCCGCAGAGCTGCTGCGCACGCTCTGGGAGATCATGAAGGCCTTCGTCGATCTGGGCTTTGGCGTGGATTCTATCCACCACTTCATTCCGGCACTTGGCGATGTTTCTCGGGCGCTGGAGAGCGAGGCGGCAGAATTGGGAGACAAGAGATTAACAGGTGAGCTGAACAGGGCCGCGCTAACAGGCGCGGAGAAGGAAGGAGATTCATGAGCGGCAACGCAACACGAAACGCTGTGATCTACTGCCGCGTGTCGAGCGCCGCGCAAACCAAGCGCGGCGACGGGCTCGGCTCGCAGGAAACGCGTTGCCGCGAATATGCACGCATCAAAGGCTATGAGGTCGTCCACGTCTTCAGCGACGACCTGAGTGGCAGCGCCATAGACCGGCCCGGCATGAAAGCGATGTTGGCCTTCCTCAAAAAGAATCGCACCGACCCCCATGCCGTGCTTGTCGACGATATCTCACGCCTGGCGCGTTCGGTGAGTGCGCATATCGAGCTGCGCGCGGCGATCACGCTGGCCGGTGGCCTGCTCGAATCTCCGACGCTTGAATTCAATGACGATGCCGATAGCGAGCTTCAGGAATACATCCTCGCGACCGTGGCGCAGCACCAGCGGCGCAAGAACGCTGAGCAAACCAAGAATCGCATGCGCGCCCGCGTGATGAACGGCTATTGGGTGTTCCAGGCGCCAGCAGGTTACCGCTACGAAAAGGCGGGCGGACATGGCAAGGTCTTGGTCCGCGATGAACCTTTAGCGTCCATCGTCAAGGAAGCCCTGGAGGGCTATGCCTCAGAGCGCTTTCAAATCCAGGCGGAAGTTAAGCGCTTCCTGGAGTCCCGTCCCGAGTTTCCGAGAGACCGAAACGGCGAGGTGCGCAACCAGCGTGTGACCGATCTGCTCACGCGCGTTGTCTATGCGGGCTACGTCGAAGCGCCGAGCTGGGACGTAGGCCTGCGCGAAGGCAAGCATGAAGGGCTCATAAGCTACGAGACCTTCCGGGAGATTCAGGACCGTCTGAACGGCAATGCCAGAGCGCCTGTGCGCAAGGACCTGAGCGAGGACTTTGTACTTCGAGGCTCCGTAGTATGCGGACACTGCGGAACGCCGCTGACGGCCTGCTGGTCGTCCGGGCGGACCGCCCGTTATCCATACTACCTGTGCCCCAAGCGCGGCTGCGAGAGCTACGGCAAGTCGATACGTCGCGAGGCGATTGAAGGCGAGTTTGAGGCGCTGCTTAAGACGCTTCAGCCAACTGAAAGCCTGTTCCGTGTGGCGTGCGCGATGTTCAAGGACCTCTGGGACCACCGTCTGGACGCCCAGAAGACGCAAAGCCGTTCGCTCGAAACCGAAATCAAAGCGATTGACCGGAAGGTCGACCAACTGCTCGACCGGATCGTCGATGCCGAGTCTCCCTCCGTGATCCGCGCCTATGAGAACCGCATCCGGGATATGGAATCGCGCAAACTCGAGATGCAGGAAAAGATCGCCCAGTGCGGGCGCCCGGTGCGCAGCTTTGACGATTCACTTAGAACCGCGCTCGATTTTCTTGGAAGCCCTTACAAACTCTGGCTTTCTGAGCGTTTGGACCACAAGAAAACCGTCCTCAAACTCGCCTTTGCCGACCGTCTCGTCTATGTCCGAAATGAGGGGTTTAGAACCGCCAAAGTGACCTTGCCTTTCAAGGCTTTAGCGGACTCTTCAGAGGGTAAAAGCAAGATGGCGCGCTCGGGAAGATTCGAACTCCCGACCCCCAGATTCGTAGTCTGGTGCTCTATCCAGCTGAGCTACGAGCGCGCGGCGGAGAGCAATGCCCGGTCCGCGAGGCGATTACCTAATCCTTTCACCGATGGAATGCAAGCGCATCAGCACCAATTCCCAAGGCGCCGCCGCAGCGCCTACTCGCCGACCTGCTTGATGGAAATCGGCGCCACCGGATCGTGGTAGGCAATGCTGCCTGTCTGGTTGGGAAGCGTGATGCGGAAGCGGGTGCCGGAGCCCGGCTTGTCGATCAGCTCAAGCCGGCCGCCATGGGCGCGCACAAGCTCATCGGCGATGGCAAGGCCAAGGCCGGTGCCGCCCGACCGCGCTGAACCGTGGAAGGCGGTGAAAAGATGTTCAAGCGCCTTTGGCGGCATTCCGGGCCCGGTATCGTCGATATCGACAGTTGCTGTCCCCTCTTCCACACTGGCAGACACGGTTATCCTTCGGACGATGGCCAGGTCGTCGTCGGCATCCGCACTTAGCGCCTGAACGGCGTTGCGGCACAAATTGTGAATGACGCGGAAAAACTGTTCGCTGTCGACGTCCAGTTCCAGACCCGGCGGCACATCGATCACGAAATCGATCGCCGAATGGGCAGATCCCGCCTCGCCTTCGTTCGGGGCGTCGGCCTCGACAATCAGCATATCGCGGACATCGGCCACCAATGCGTTGAAATCGACCCGCCGCCGTTTCGGCTCGGCCTCGCTGGCACTGCCGTATTCGAGCACTTCGCGGGTGTAGGCGACGGCGCGGTCCATGGTGCGGAGCAACTTGGGCGCAAAGCGCTTGACGATCGGATCGTCAACCATCGAAAGACGGTCGGACATCAACTGGGCCGAGGCCAGGATGTTGCGCATGTCATGATTGATTTTCGAGACAGCCAGGCCAAGGTCAGCAAGGTGCTGCTGTTTCTTGAGTGTGGTCTGCAGTTCGCTCTGCATTTCCTGCAGGTGCCGCTCGGCTATGCCCAACTCGTCCTGATTGTCGCGCGGATCAATGATGCGGGCCGGGTCGGAGGGATCGCCGGAAAATGCCTGCATGCTGGATGTCATGCGGCGGATGGGGCGGATCATCATCGTGTTGATCGCAACAAAAACGAGAATGGCGGTGAACAGCGAGATCAGCAGCGACAGCAAAAACACATTGCGACCATAAATCAACATGGCGTTGCGCAGCGGGTTTTCCTCCATCACCACGTCTATCATCATATCGCTGTCGCTCACCGGCCCATAGACGCGGATGACGCGGTCGCTGGAAAACAGAGCCTCGAAAGCGTCTCGGATGGCTGCGAAAGGCGAAACGGAGGCAAGGTTGTACTGGCGATCTACCCTCGGCGGCATATCGGCCACCGCAATCAGCCGGCTCATATCGCCGGTCTTGAGCGCAATCGACTTGGTGCCGGTGGCCATCAGCGCGTCTTCCTGGATCGGCCGGGGCAACTCCATGTTTTCCCAACCTTCGACCACAACGCTGGCGGCGGCCGCGGTGCGCAGCCGGTCCTCGAGCCAGCGCAGCCGCATATTCGCAACCGACGGCACAAAGATCAGCACCTCCGCCACCATCACGAAAAGCACGGTCAGCAGCAGCAACTTTCCCGACAGGCTATGCCAGGGCTTGCGCTTTTTTTTGGTGCCGACCTTGTTGCGACTATCGTTGCTTTCGCCCGAAGCCATTTCCAATCCCGGTTTGCAGGGGCAAACAGGCCCCACCGCGTCGCGCCGCTCCACCGTTGAGGACGCGTGCAGGCCTCAAGACCCGCATGCCTACCCAAATCGACGCATAAACCCAATGATACGGCGGACAAACGGTTTGCGCGTCATCGGCGCATAATAGGTAATCGCCGCCCGCTTTCCAATCTCTGCCATGGTCGGATAGGGCGGCACATAGCCGCGCACGTCCGATAGCCGCATTTTGTTGGCGATGGCCAAGGCCCACATGTTGATCATTTCGCCCGCACCGGCACCGGCGATCGACACGCCCAGGATCTTGCCCTTCCTGTTGGTTATGAGCTTGATAAGGCCGTCCGTCTTGCGTTCTGCGAGCGCCCGGTCATTCTCCGCGTAAGGCCAGCGCAAGACGTTGATATCGCCATGCTGCTTGCGCGCTTCTTCTTCACCGAGGCCGACATGGGCAAGCTCCGGATCGGTGTATGTGGCCCAGGGAATGATGCCGCGATTTTCACGCGCCGGCGCGCGAAACAGGATTTGCTGAACGACGAGACCGGCATGGTAACCTGCAACGTGGGTAAACTGCAGCCCTCCGGCAACATCGCCGATGGCGTAGACGCGCTTGTTGCTCGTGCGCATGTTGGCACCGACCTTGATGCCGCCGCGATCGTATTCGACGCCCGCCTCGGCAAGCCCGATACCTTCGACATTGGCGGCACGACCGGTGGCGACGAGGATATGCGAGCCGGTGACCGTTTCTTCGCCGTCTTCGGTCTTGACGGTGACGCGAACTCCCGACTTGCCATGTTTGGCGACCGCCGTGACGGTTGCGCCTTCCATGATGTCGACACCTTCTGCACGAATGCGTTCCAGCACAATCGCCGCCAGTTCGGGGTCGTCCTTGCCGAGCGCTTTCAGACCCTCGATGACAGTGACCTCCGATCCGAGGCGGCGGTGGGCCTGCGCCATCTCCATTCCGATGGGGCCGCCGCCGATGATGATCAGGTGACGCGCCTTCTGGGTGCGCTCGAACAGCGTTTCGTTGGTCAGATAATCGACCGTGTCAATTCCTGGGATCGGCGGCACGAAAGCGGTTGACCCGGTTGCGACAACGAAGCGCCGCGCCTTGATCTCGTAGTCTCCGGCGACGACGGTTTCCGGGTCGGTGAAGGTTGCGGCAGCCTCAATGACCTTGACGCCAAGAGCCGTGAAACGTTCGACGGAATCGTTGGGCGCAATCGCGCCGATCACTGAATGAATGTGACCGTGGACCTTGCGGAAATCGACCTTCACTTCGCCACCGCTCACGCCGAATTGGCGCGCCTCATTGATGGCATGCGCATGCTTGCCAGCGGCAATGATCGCCTTGGACGGAACGCAGCCATAGTTAAGGCAATCGCCGCCCATCTTGCCTTTCTCGATCAGCACCACGTCGACGCCGAATGATGCGGCGGCAGCGGCGACAGTAAGTCCGCCGGAACCGGCGCCGATGATACAGATATCGGGGCGAAGCGTGGTGGTCATGAGAACCTCTCCTTAAAGTAAACGGACGCGAGTATAGAGCGAGACGCGATGATTTTGCATCACCTGACGCAAGCGATGGATTGGCTGGGATGCGGGATCAGCTGGGACCGACCCGCATGCGTTCATATGGGTCGTATGGAAACGCTCAAGCCTGGCGGCCGGCGCGTATCTTCTTGATGACAAAGGGAATGGCCGCGACAATGGCAAGTGCCAGGAAGGCAATTGTCAGCTCGGTGGTCACCAAGTCAGACAAGGAGACATCCGTTCCGGCCTCCTTTGCCGACAGGATAACACTGTCGAGCCCCTGGCCGAGATAGGCATAGGCGTAAGTGCCCGGAAGAATGCCAAGAAATGTCGCTGTAACGTAGGTGCGCAGCGGTACGTTGAACAGGGCCGGCGCAATGTTGATGACAAAGAAAGGGAAGACAGGTGCGAGGCGCAGGATCAAGAGAAAGCCGAAGGCGTTTTCTTCAAAACTGTGCGCCAGCTTGGCGACGCCCGGCCCTGCCATCTTCTGGAGGAAATCGCCCAAGGCCGTGCGGGCTGCAAGGAATATAATGGAAGCGCCAATCGTTGCAGCAACGGCCGTCAGCGTACCGCCGAGAATCCAGCCGAAGAGAAAGCCGCCGAGAATGGTCAACAGAGATGCCGCCGGAAACGAGAAGGCGACCGCTGCGATATAGACAACGAGGTAAACCAAACCGGCACTTACCAGGTTTTGCGCGACATAGGCCTTGAGGGCGTCGCGGTTTTCGACAAGCGCCTCAAATGTCAGAAACTGGTGCAGGCCGAAGTAGTATCCGAGAGCAAGGCCTGCGAGAATGACCGCTATCGGCGCGAACCGCCTGGCTTTGGTGCCCGAACCGCCTTCGCTGATCTCTTTTTCTTCGTCTATCGTCATGTCGCTTTCGACCCGTAGGTCCGTATGGTTTTCGGCGGATTTGCTGTCTATCGTCATGACGCGCCCCTCTTTCAGATTTCTGGTTTGGGAGACCGCTGAGGCTCCCGTGTCTCCAAAAGCTAGGTGGCGCTCCGATCAACTGCTAATGAACTCAACTCCCGTTTTCCAACGTGTCCGTGACCTGGACCGCCACTCGGCTCACAGGCGCGTTACCTGACGTTCCGGCTTTGACAATCAGGACGCATCGTTCAGCGACCAGTCATAAACGAAACGACCAAGCGATGCAGCCTTGATGGCGGCATTATGGTCGGCTTCGGCAAACTGGCCCCAGTGCTGCTTGAGATTTCCCCTGCCGCCGAAATCGGCGGCGTACCAGCTGTAGATTTTCGAAGAGGTGATGCGGCCGGACTGAACGGTGACGCCCCGCGAGTGATTGATGTAGTCAACGGCGTTGAGCACCAGCAGACTATCCACATTGCCGGCCGTGTAAGCGGTTTCGACCAGGTTTGGACAGGAATAGGAAGCGCAGTTCAGTCCGTAATGCGACATCGGGTCGTTGAAGAGCGCGCGCACAATGCGATGTTCCACGTCATCCAAAGACAGGGGTGTGCCCTCAACGGTGATCATCTTGCGCGACCAGGGACCGCTTCCAAACAGGCCACCGCCACCGAGATTGATCTTCTTGATAGAGGTGACAGGATAGTAGTCTGCGACAATGTCCACCGTGGCAGCATTGTAAAGGTTGATCCAGTATGCATGGGCTTCGTTGACCGACAGGGACGAGGGCGCGACCGCCTCAATCGCGACGATGTATGCCTTAAGTGCTGCGTGATCCCGGCTTTTCAGCGCGGCATAGTCAAAGGTCGTGTAGCCTGCGCTATCACGCTTCACATGTTTCTTCAGAAGCATATCCAATGCCTGATGATCGACACGCCCGTTTCCCGATGGGCGAAACTGATCAATCGGTCTTGCCGCACGTGCAGACGCCGCGTGGGTCGTGGTCAAGGCAGCCGCGGCTGCGCCGGCGATCAACTGGCGGCGGGTAAGTAAAGTCATCTGAACCTCGTACTGTCGCTGATTTCATTGCCAAATCTTGCTGTAACGACGCCCCAAAATCGCGCGCCCGATTACACATGGCAAGAGCACCACAAGCCATCTCACCGGCATGTGACAGGAGGTGATCGCACAGCAGCGGATTTATCGGCAGAAAACGGCACCGGGCGGCGGCGACAATCACCGCGGTAGAATTGACTTGAACGCCCGTTTCTGCGTATAAGCCGCGCACGTTCGGGTATGAAAATCCGGCGCTCCATTATTGCGTCCTGATCAACTCAACGACTATCGTCACGCTGCTGTTTTTGAACAGACCGAAGAAGGGCCGCACACCGCGGAGACAAAACAAATGACCAAGCGTACCTTTCAACCGTCCAAGCTCGTGCGCAAACGCCGCCATGGCTTCCGCGCCCGTCTCGCAACCAAAGGCGGCCGCAAGGTCGTCGCCGCCCGCAGAGCAAAAGGACGCAAGCGCCTTTCTGCCTGAACAGGCGCTGATCCATAATCTGAAGAAGGGCTCATGGCGCCAAAGAGTCTCTCGCCAGCAATCGGACGGTTGACGAAGCGATCCGACTTTTTAGCTGTTCGTCATGGCGAGCGGCGCAAAGGCCCCTATTTTCTCCTGCAGGTGCTCGACCGCGGCGTCGAAAAGGCGCAGCCGCGTGTCGGCTACACGGTTACAAAGAAGCAGGGCAACGCCGTGGACCGCAACCGTATTCGCAGGCGTCTTCGTGAGGCCGTTCGCCTTGGTGCCGGGTTTGATATGCAGCCCGGTCATGATTATGTGGTGATCGGAAGACGCGACGCGCTGAATGCGCCCTTTGAAGAGCTCGTGGGATCGCTCGCAGCGCGCATTGCGAGGCCAGCGGAGGAAGCCCGTGAACATAAACGCGGGCAAGGCAACGGAACCAAATAATGGAACAAAATCGGAATTACTTTATTGCCATTGGTCTGTCGGTCTTGATTCTCCTTGTCTGGCAGTTCCTTTATGTAAATCCGAGAATTGAAAGCGAGCGCGCAGCGCAGGAAGCGCTTCAGCAGCAGCAGATCGAGCAACAGACGCCGCTTGCCCAGGGGCAGTCTTCAGATACGCCGTCAGCCGGTACCGGCGATGTTCCGCAGGCGGGCGCGCCGGCAGCAGGCTTGCTTGGAGCGGTGCCGGACGGGGCCGGTGCAGCGTCCGTCAGCCGCGAAGCAGCGCTTGGACAGGCAAGCCGTGTTACCATTGAAACGCCCGCGCTGACCGGAACACTGAACCTTCAGGGCGGCCGCTTTGACGACCTCAAACTCAAGCGCTATCGCGAGACCGTCGATCCGACGAGCCCGATCATCGATCTGCTCTCGCCTGAGACAATGCAACAGGGCTATTTTGCCGAATTTGGATATGCGGGCAACGAGCAGAGCGGGGCCGTGCCCGGCCCTGATACAGTTTGGAACGTCAACGGTACGCCGACCCTGACCGCCAATACACCGGTTGAACTTACGTGGACCAACGAAAAAGGGCTGACCTTTACCCGGACCGTGGCAATTGACGACAATTACATGTTCACCATAACCGACGCGGTCACAAACAATTCGGACGCAACGGTGTCCATCTCGCCCTATGGCCGCGTCACGCGAATGTACAAACCGCAACTCACCGGGCTCTTCATCTTGCATGAGGGCCTGATCGGCGTGATCGGCGAAGACGGCTTGACCGAGGTCGATTACGACGATGTCGAGGACGACCGGACCATCAGGCCGATTGAGGCAAGCAATGGCTGGATGGGGATTACCGACAAATATTGGGCGACTGCGCTCATTCCGGCCCAGGGCCGGCCCTTTGAGACACGGTTCTCCTATTTCGACAATGGCCGGCCGCGCTATCAGGCGGATTTCCTGAGCGACCCCATCACTATCGCCCCGGGGCAGACGCAATCGACGGAAAACCTTCTGTTTGCCGGCGCAAAACAGGTGCCGATTATCGATGCCTATGAAGCGGCCTTCAATATCGACCGTTTCAACAAGATGATCGACTGGGGGTGGTTCCACTTCATCACCCGGCCGATGTTCTGGGTCCTCGATTTCTTCTACAAGATGTTCGGCAATTTCGGTGTCGCTATCCTTGCGACCACCGTGGTGCTGAAACTCTTCTTCTTCCCCTTGGCCAACAAGTCCTACAAATCAATGGCCAACATGAAGAAGGTCCAGCCGAAGATGGAGGAAATCAAGGAGAAGCACGGCGACGACCGGCAGGCCATGCAAAAGGCCATGATGGAGTTGTACAAAAAGGAAAAGATCAACCCGGTGGCCGGGTGCTGGCCGATCCTGTTGCAAATCCCGGTGTTCTTTGCGCTCTACAAGGTGCTCTACGTGACGATCGAAATGCGGCATGCGCCGTTTTTCGGCTGGATCCAGGATCTTTCCGCGCCCGATCCGACAACCATCTTCAATCTGTTCGGCATTCTGCCGTTCACGCCGCCTGGTTTCCTGATGATCGGCGTCTGGCCGCTTCTCATGGGCATCACCATGTTCCTGCAAATGCGCATGAATCCGACGCCACCCGATCCCACCCAGGCGATGATCTTCAACTGGATGCCGGTTGTCTTCACATTCATGCTGGCGACATTCCCGGCCGGTCTGGTGATCTACTGGGCGTGGAACAACTTCCTGTCGATCCTTCAGCAGGGTGTGATCATGAAGCGCCAGGGCGTAAAGATCGAACTGTGGGACAATCTCATTGGCCTGTTCAAAAAGAAACCGAAAGGTTCGGACAGCACTCTGGGTCGATCATGATCGAAGGCAATGCGGCCGGGCTTGATGCGGAGATGCTTTTTGCCCGGCCCTGGATCTTCATCCGCGGCGTGCCGTCACTCAAATTTCTGCCGCCGCAGGGTCCGCCGGAAGTGGCCTTTGCGGGGCGGTCAAATGTAGGAAAATCGTCTCTGATCAACGCCACAGTTGGACAAAAGGGCCTGGCGCGCACCTCGAATACGCCCGGTCGTACGCAAGAGCTCAACTATTTCGTGCCGGAGGGATTTTCCGGTGTCGGAAACGATTTGCCGCCATTAGCACTTGTCGACATGCCGGGCTACGGCTTTGCCAAGGCGCCCAAGGCGGAAGTGGACCGGTGGACAAAGCTCGTCTTCGACTATTTGCGTGGCAGGGCCACCCTGAAACGCGTCTTCGTCCTGATCGATGCGCGGCACGGTATCAAGGCCAATGATGAGGAGGTGCTGAAACTTCTCGATACTGCGGCGGTTTCTTTTCAGATCGTGCTCACCAAGATCGACAAGACCAAAGCCGCAGGCATTGCGCCGCTCATCGAACGCACGATTGTGCTGGTCAACGGGCATCCGGCAGCTTTTCCGGAGCTGGTCGCAACGTCGTCAGAAAAAAACCGTGGTATCGGCGACTTGCGCCGCGCCATTGTCGCCGCCGCGCAAATCTAGAACGGCTTGGCTCGAATGGGATTGAGGGCACAGTTGCCTTTCGGATTTCTGTGCTATTGTCCGCCGATGGTCGGGAAAAAAGCATGAAATGGTCACGCATGCGTGATGGGAAGGGCGACAAGCCGGAAGCCCAGAAAATCGCCATGGCATGGGCGGTGCATGCCTTTACCGCTTCCGGGATCGTGCTGGGCTTTCTCGCCCTTGTTGCCATCCTCGACAATGATGAGACGGCTGTCTTTCTGTGGCTTGGCCTTGCGCTGTTCGTCGACGGCATCGACGGCACGCTCGCCCGCAAAGCGCGGGTGCGGGAGGTGACCCCGAAACTGGACGGCAACACGCTCGATAACGTGATCGACTATTTCAACTACGTCGCCGTTCCGGCGATGATGGTCTACTGGTTCGGGCTGGTTCCGCCGGGATGGGAGACGGTGACGGCGGCGATGATCATGGCGGTGTCGTGCTACACCTTCGCCAATACGGACATGAAGACATCCGATTACTACTTTTCCGGCTTTCCGGCGCTTTGGAATGTGGTCGTGCTGTACTTTCACATCTTGCAGACCAGCCCATGGACCAATCTGATTGTGATCGGGGTTTGCGCAGTCCTGACATTCATTCCGTTGAAATATGTCCACCCGTTTCGCGTGACCGACTGGCGCGGCGTCACGATTCCGATGACGGTGCTTTGGGCGGCTACGACGCTGCGGCTGGTTCTCATCCCTTCGGACGTGCCAACGGCACAGAAAGCGTCCTCGATATTCTTCTGGCTTTGGGTGCTGTCGTCACTCTACTTCATCGGCCTGTCGCTATGGCGATCGTTCGCGCCGGCGTCCAGTGCCGACAGCGATGATCAGGCCGCCTGAGGCTCGAACCTCAGAGCAATTCCATTGATACAGTGTCGCAGTCCGGTGGGCGGCGGTCCGTCATTGAAGACGTGGCCGAGATGACCGCCGCAGCGCGCGCAATGGACCTCCGTGCGCGGATAAATCAGCTTATAGTCGGTCTTTGTTGCGACGGCATCGGGCAGTGCATCGTAAAAGCTGGGCCACCCGGTACGGCTGTCATATTTCGTGCTCGACGCATAAAGCGGCAAGTTGCAGCCGGCGCAGTTATAAGTGCCCTCGCGCTTTTCATACAGCAATTCGCTGGTGAAGGGTCGTTCAGTCGCCTCCTCGCGAAGCACCGCATATTGCTCCGGCGAGAGCATGGTCCGCCATTCCTGTTCCGTGTAGGTGATTTCAAACGCTTTTTCGTCAGCCTTGGCCGACGACCGAGACGGTTTGAACGCGTAAAATCCGCCTATCGATGCGAGGGCTGCGCCCGAGAACAAAAACGTGCGACGATTCATGCCATGCCTTTCCGCTTCTTTTGACCGCAATATAGCAAGCGGGATGATGAACTGCCTATGAACTTTTCGCGAGCACGGACACTTCCCGCCTGTACTGCGCAATTGCACCGCTTCTTCTTTGCCGCTAGAAAGCCGGGCACTCGAAGGATTAGCCATGGCCGAAATCGACGCTGAAGACAGTCAAATCCAGGCGAAGCTGCTTTCGCAGGCGCTGCCTTACATGCAGCGATACGAAAATCACACGGTCGTCGTCAAATATGGTGGCCATGCCATGGGCGATCCTGAACTCGGCCAGGCGTTCGCTCGCGATGTGGCACTGCTGAAACAGTCTGGCGTCAACCCCATCGTGGTGCACGGCGGCGGGCCGCAGATCGCTGCCATGCTCACCGAACTCGGTATCGAATCGAAGTTCGAGGGCGGTTTGCGGGTGACCGACGAGCGGACGGTCGAAATCGTCGAGATGGTGCTTGCCGGGTCGATCAACAAGGAAATCGTCGCGATGATCAACGCCGAGGGCGAATGGGCCATCGGCCTGTGCGGCAAAGACGGCAATATGGTTTTCGCGGAGAAGGCGCATAAGACCGTCGTCGATCCGGACTCCAATATCGAGCGGATTCTCGATCTCGGATTTGTCGGCGAAATCGTCGAGGTCGATCGAACCCTGATTGATCTTCTTGCCAAGTCCGAGATGATCCCGGTGATCGCGCCGGTGGCGCCCGGCCGCGACGGCCACACCTACAACATCAATGCGGATGTCTTTGCAGGCGCCATCGCCGGCGCGCTTTCGGCAACGCGCCTTCTGTTCCTTACGGATGTGCCCGGCGTGCTCGACAATGACGGCAAATTGATCAAGCAGCTGTCAATCGCCGAAGCGCGGGCGCTGATCGCGGAAGGGACGATTTCGGGCGGCATGATCCCGAAAGTTGAGACCTGCATCGAGGCGATCGAAGCGGGCGTCGAGGGCGTGGTCATTCTCAATGGCAGAACGGCGCATGCCGTGCTGCTGGAGATCTTCACCAAACACGGCGCCGGTACACTGATCGTACGGTGACCTTCCAACGCATCTCGCCGGCTGTCTTGCGGCGATGAATCTATGAAAGCAGAACGAGCACGATCACGCCGGCAACGATCAGCAGTGTGCCCAGAATTTCCAGCCTGTTGACCGTCTCGCGGAAAATCAGGACGGATGAGGCAAAGGTAAAGATGATCTCGACCTGCGCCAGCACCTTCACATAGGCCGCCTGCTGCAGGGTCATCGCCATGAACCAGCCGAAGGATGCCGATGCACCGGCAGCGCCGACAATGAAAGCAGGTTTCCAGGCACGCGCCACGCGGACGATTTCCTGCCGGTCACGCAAGACCATCCAAGCCAGCATCACCACCGTCTGAAACACGATGACAAAGGCCAGCGTGACTGCGGCCTGCATCATGAAGTTCGGCCCGCCCAGCGAAAGCGACGCGGCACGATAGGCAACTGCGGCAATACCGAAGCCGGTTCCCGACGCAAGACCGATCAGCGCTGTGCGGCTCAATACGGACGTTACCAGACTTCTGGAACTGACCGCGCTGCGGGCGACTGAAATGAGCATCACGCCGATTACCGAAATAGCGATCGCGAAAAGGCTGCCGACCGTTACCCGCTCGCCCAGGAACAACAGCCCGAAAAGCGCCGCCTGTGCCGGTTCGGTGCGGGAATAGGCGGTTCCGACGGTGAAATTACGGAAGGAAAACAGGTAGACAAGCAGCATGGTCGCGGCGATCTGGGCAACGCCGCCGACCACAGCCCAGAACACGAAAGCCCGGTTCCAAGCCGGTATTTCCATGCCGAAGCCAAAATGCAGCAAGGCGACAAAAAACAGCGCAAAGGGGATGCCGAAGCCGAAGCGCACAAAGGTTGCACCGGTCGTACCCATGACGCCCTTGAGGTGCTTTTGCATGGCAGAACGGATATTCTGCAGGAAGGCCGAGGCGATGGTGATGGGGATCCATAACTCCATGGCGGCGCTTTATCACGCGTCCCGGCTCAGGCCAACGCCTCGCCGCGCCCGGCATATACCGGCAAGACACTTCATCGCGGCAGATGCACACAATCGGCATCTGTGCCATAAAGGCCGTATGCCTGATCATTTGCCAAAAGCCGTCGACTTCGACCATGTCAATTCATGGGTCTTCGACCTCGACAATACGCTCTACCCGCGCCACACGGATCTGTTTTCGCAGATCGACAAGAAGATGACGAGCTACGTCGCCGAGCTCTTGAGGCTGCCGCGCGAAGAGGCGCGCACGGTGCAAAAACAGTATTACCGCGACTTCGGGACCACCTTGAACGGGCTGATGACCCTTCACAGCATCGATCCGAACGACTTTCTGGAAAAGGTCCACGATATCGATTATTCGTGGGTATCTCCGGACCCTGAGCTCGGCAACGCCATCCGCGCCCTGCCCGGCCGCAAATTCATCTTCACGAACGGAGATGTCGGCCACGCCGAAAGGACCGCCTCGGCGCTGGGGATCCTTGATCACTTCGATGAGATTTTCGACATTCTGGCAGCCGATCTCACTCCAAAGCCAGCGGCGCAGACCTATGAACGGTTTTTGTCGGTGCATGATATCGATGCGACGGAAGCCGCCATGTTCGAGGACCTGCCACGGAATCTTACGGTGCCCAAGTCGCTGGGCATGCGGACGGTGCTGATTGTACCGCACAATTTCGAAGAGGTGATGGACGAGACGTGGGAAGAGGATGGCCGCGATGGCGCCCATATCGAGTATGTGACTGAAAATCTTTCAGCCTTTCTCCATCACTATCTGAACACACGGCAAGGTCGATAAACGACGATTAAAGCGAGTTGGTACGATGTCTTCTGAGAAAATCGCGGCACACTACCACCATGGGCGTTTGCTGGCGGCGATCAGATCGGGGCTCGAAAAACAGGGCATCAAGCCGGAAAATGCCAGTGTCGAAGATCTCGGACCCGTTGACGAGTTTCACATCGGCGGACGACTGGCAAGCGCGCATTTTCTCGGCCAGCTTGCGATATCCAACAGCCAGAAAATGCTCGATATCGGGTGCGGTCTGGGCGGCGGCGCCCGCTTCGTCGCCATGACCTATGGCGCAACTGTGGTCGGCATTGACCTGACTCCGGAATATGTGGAGACCGGTCAGGTGCTTTGCGATTGGGTCGGCCTTGGAGACCGCGTTGACCTTATCCTCGGCAGCGCGTTGTCATTGCCGTTTGCGGATGAAGAGTTCGACGGCGCCTACATGATGCATGTGGGCATGAACATTGAGGACAAGCCCGCCTTGTTCGCTGAAGTCTTTCGCGTTCTCAAACCCGGCGCCCGGTACGGCATCTACAACATTATGAGAACAGGGTCAGAGCCACTGGTATACCCGGTTCCATGGGCAACCGCTTCGGAAACATGCTGGATTTCTGAACGTGGCGACTACAGGCAGGCACTGGAAGCAGCGGGGTTTGGTTTGGTCACGGAAGATGACCGTCGTGATTTTGCCCTCGATTTCTTCGAAAAACTGAAAGCAGCGAATGCCGCCGGCGATGGCCCGCCGCCGCTGGGTCTGCACGTTCTCATGCAGCAGTCAACGGCGGAGAAAATCCCCAACATGATTGCAAATCTTGCCGCGAACCGCATCTCGCCGGTGGAAATGATCGCCGTTAAAAAAGGATGAGCGAAAGAGTGGCGGAACCGACACCGGTCGCGGTGCCGGTCCAACCGGACCAATCAGTTGGTTTTCGCTCCGTGATCCGAGTGGTCATGGTCCATTTCCCTGGTATCCGCAGCCATGATGGGAAGCACAAGTTCCACTTCACCTGCCTTTTCAAAGGTCAGGACGACCGGGACCATACCACCTTCCTCGAAAGGTTCTTCGACTTCCATGAACATCAAATGATAGCTGCCGGGCTTCAGCTCAACGGTTTCGCCTGCCGGTAACGGCAATCCTTCAGGCAGATTGCGCATTTTCATGACGTCGTCGACAACGGCCATTTCGTGGATTTCCATGCGGCCACTTGCGGGTGTTGTCGCCGAGAGCAGCCGGTCGTCTTCGCTGCCATTGTTGGTGATGGTGACATAGCCGCCGCCAACTTTCTGCCCGGGCAACATGGCGCGGGTCCAGTGACCGGACAGGTGGAGATCGCCGGCCATGACCTTCTTTCCTTCCATTGCAGAATGGTCATGGGACGCATGGTCATGGGACGAATGGTCATGGGACGAATGGTCATGGCCACCGCCGGCAAGAGCCGGCATGGCGATTGCAGCGGTGGCGAATGCGGCTGCGCACAGCGCAGTTCTCAAGATACGCATCATAATATTTCCTTGTTTCGGATCGAATCCGGCCAGACAGGGCCGTTGACTGCCAGTCTAAACGGTGATCGGCGGGGCCCGTATGGCATAGGCCGCGGCCCCTGGATCAGGCGCCGCCGGTTCCCGGTGCGCAAACCGGTGGTCGATAGGCCTGTCGCGCTCAAGAAACGCATAGGGAGGTGGCGGGGCGAGCGCTTTGGCCATCTTTGCGAACGGACAGCCGGCGCATATCAGCGAACAAGAGCAGTCTTCCGACAAGAGTCCGGGCGCACCCGTATGTTTTGCAACACCGCGCTCGGTGCAAACAACAAATACGCCCGCATCGGCTTTGGCCTGCGCGAACGGCAGGAGCAGCCCGATGGCAAGCGCCATCACGCACAAGGTGGCGAAATAGGCCGCCTCAGCCCGAACGGACGCCATCATTGTCAGCCTGCGCGTTCGTTTCATGCAATGATTTATAGACCTTGGGAGCGTTCGTGCCAAAGGACAAAATGCAGCAGCGGCCGTTTTTTGGCGCAGCGGCTTCAGCCCGCTCTAAAGCTGATAATGATCGGAAATGACTTGCCAAGCCTCATCAGCAGTCTCGACAAACTGAATGAGATCGAGATCATCCGGCGAGATGGTGCCGTATTCCGCTAGTGCCTGAAAGTCGATCACACGGTGCCAGAACTCTGAGCCGAACAGAATGAACGGCAAGCGTTGCATACGTCCCGTTTGTATCAGTGTCAGCGATTCAAACAACTCGTCCAGCGTGCCGAAGCCGCCGGGAAAGGCGACAATCGCCTTGGCGCGCATGAGAAAATGCATCTTGCGGATGGCGAAATAGTGAAAGTTGAAGCACAGTTCAGGGGTCACATAGGCGTTGGGTGCCTGCTCATGCTCAAGAATGATGTTAAGGCCGATGGACGGCGCCGATTCCTCGGCTGCGCCGCGGTTGCCGGCCTCCATCACACCGGGCCCGCCACCGGTAACGACCACAAATTCCTGGTTGTCGGTGCCGGTCGAGTGGCGCGAGCAGATCTGCGCCAGCTTCTTTGCCTCGGCATAATATTTCGAGGCCGCAGCGAGATTTTTGCGCTGGGTTTCGTTTTTGGCCATTTCGGCGTCTTTGCCAGGCTCCGGAATGCGCGCGCTGCCGAACATGACGACCGTCGACTTGATGCCTCGCTCACTCAGCAGGATCTCCGGCTTCAAGAGCTCAAGCTGCAGCCTGACAGGCCGCAAATCCTCCCTGCAAATGAAATCATCGTCGGCAAATGCCAACCGGTAGGCCGGCGATCGTGTCTGCGGCGTGCTCGGCACCTCCGCCGCCCGCATGCGATCCGTCCTGTTGTCAAACAGGGGATCCCAGACATCATCTTCGCGATTTGCAGACATGCTGTTCACTTTCACTCGTTTAGGTTTGCAACGCTGTCACCGCCCAATTGACGGCTCGCCCATCCTCGCTTAGAGCATGTCCGGACAGACCAACCGGCCGATCCGAACGGTCGCTGCCCCGCTGTCGAATATGGGCGCAGCCCTGAAGAATAAGACTTTGCCGGGAGGCAACAATATCTGCCGCTACACTATAGTGTGACCGTTAAGGAATAACTCCAAGGACGTTGCGAATGATCAGATCTGACCTTGCCGAGCTGGAATCAACCATTAACGCTGCCTTCGAAGACCGCGACGCAACTCATACCAACACCCGCGGCCAGGTTCGCGATGCTGTCGACGAAGCACTCAATCTGCTCGACAGAGGCGAAATGAGGGTGGCCGAAAAGGGCGATGACGGCAACTGGAGGGTGAATCAATGGTTAAAGAAGGCAGTTTTGCTCTCCTTCCGCCTCAACCCCATGGATGTCATTAAAGGCGGTCCCGGCGAAGCGAGCTGGTGGGACAAGGTTCCGTCGAAATTCGATGGCTGGAGCACCCATGAGTTCGAAAAGGCGGGTTTTCGTGCTGTGCCGAATTGTACCGTCCGACGTTCCGCCTATATCGCTGCAAACGTCGTGCTGATGCCCAGTTTCGTCAATCTTGGAGCCTATGTTGATGAAGGCACAATGGTGGATACCTGGGCAACGGTCGGCTCTTGCGCGCAGATCGGCAAGAATGTCCACCTGTCCGGCGGTGTAGGCATTGGCGGCGTGCTTGAGCCGCTACAGGCGGGGCCTGTGGTGATCGAGGACAACTGTTTCATTGGCGCTCGGTCTGAAGTCGTGGAAGGCTGTATCATACGAGAAGGGTCGGTGCTCGGAATGGGCGTGTTTATCGGACAGTCGACCAAGATCGTGGACCGCGATAGCGGCGACGTGTTTTATGGCGAGGTGCCGCCCTATTCGGTTGTCGTGGCAGGCTCCATGCCGGGAAGCAAGACGGCAGCCAACGGCAACATGGCGCCGCACCTTTACTGCGCGGTCATCGTCAAGCGCGTGGATGAAAGGACGCGCTCGAAGACAGCCATTAACGAACTGTTGCGCGATTGAGGCTGATGGAACAGAACTCTCAGGTCGCCGCCGGACGGCCCTACCAACCGATGCGCTGGCTGTTCTTCGGTATATCAGGCCGTATCGGCAGAGTACCCTATGTTCTGGGCTTGCTGTTTGTAATAGCCGTCTTCGGCCTGTTGATCGCACAGCTTTCGGCCGTTGATAGGCTGGGCGCCCGGGCGACGTTTTTGAGTCTTTGCTTCGTCGCCTTTTTCTTCCTCGCCGTCTGGATGGTCATGGCGATGTCGATCAAGCGCCTTCACGACATCAACATTCCCGGTGCTGTTTCGGTATGCCTGTTCGTTCCAGCGGTTTCGATCATCGCGCTTCTGGTGATGTGCGCCTGGAGGGGCACCGATGGCGCAAATGATTACGGCGAATCCAGCAATCGCCCGAAAGAGTGAGCATTGCGGTTCTGCAATGGTGACAGGCAGGACTGCCGAGTGGTATGCCCAGCCGGCCGTCGCCGACCCGTCTTTCGCCCGTGACAAGTTCATCCTATTTGACTAGATCAAGCACAATGACCGACCCCGTCGCAATCCTCAAAGCACTGGTCCGCTGCGCGTCGGTGACGCCGCAGGACGATGGCGCGCTGGATACGCTGCAGCAGATTCTCGAGCAACTTGGATTTTCGGTCGAACGCGTTACTTTTGAAGAAGACGGTACGGCGCCGATTGACAATCTCTACGCAAGGCTCGGAACGGGCGGGCCGCATCTGATGTTCGCCGGTCATACCGATGTGGTACCGGCCGGCGACGTCGGCGACTGGTCGCATCCGCCCTTTGCGGGAGAGATCGCAGGGGGCGAACTCTATGGCCGCGGTGCGGTCGACATGAAGGGCGGCATCGCCTGTTTTGTCGCTGCCGTCGCGCGCCATATTCAGGCAAATGGAATACCTGCCGGCTCGGTGTCGCTGCTGATAACCGGCGATGAGGAAGCAGCGGCAATCAATGGTACCGTCAAACTCGTCGAGTGGGCGGCAAACAAGGGTGAAAGCTGGGACGGGTGCCTGGTTGGAGAGCCGACCAATCCCGAGCGCCTCGGCGATATGATCAAGATCGGCCGGCGTGGATCGCTGTCAGCTACCATCACGGTCACTGGCGTTCAGGGACATGCCGCCTATCCGCATCTGGCCGACAATCCGGTGCGGGCGATCCTGCCGATGCTCGAAAGCCTGATTGAACCGCCTTTTGACGAAGGAAACGATCGGTTTCCGCCGACCAATCTCGAAATCACCAGCGTCGATGTGGGCAACCCGGCTGTCAATGTCATTCCGGCACGGGCCTCGGCGTCGTTCAATGTGCGATTCAATGATCAATGGTCAGCGGAGACGCTGATGACCGAGATCGTCCGCCGCCTTGACAAGGCCGCCAGCGATGACAGGTTCCGCGCCGATAGGGGCCGAGCCGACTATGGAATTGACTGGCGTGACCGGCCTTCGCCCATGTTCATCACCCGCGACGAGCCGCTGATTGGAACACTTTCCGATTCGGTCGAAGCGCGCACCGGCAGAAAGCCCGAACTGTCGACAACCGGTGGAACATCGGACGCAAGATACATCAAGGACTATTGCCCGGTGGTCGAGTTCGGCCTTGTCGGAAAAACCATGCATATGGTCGACGAAAGCGTGGCGCTTTCAGACCTCGAGGGGCTGACAGGGATTTACGAAGAGTTCCTGCAGCGCTGGTTTGCTTCGTGACGGTCCCGTCGATCAACGAGGTATCCGGCTACATGACCGGAATCGTCAAACTGGTGCAGGGCGATCAGTCAGGCCTTTATTTTCTGGATCTCAGTACACGCGGTTTCTGGCGCTCGTTCTGGGCTTTCGTCTATTGCCTGCCGGCATTTGCCTATTTCTGGGTGCTGGAACGCAATGCTGAACTGCAGAGATTTCCGGACCAGCTCTTGGGCACCGGCTTTTTCGCCCGGGCTGCCATTGCGGAGGTGCTGAGCATTGCCGCGGCGCTCGTCGCTGTCGCAATCGCGGCTCGCCCGCTAGGGATTGCCGACCGCTTTGCCCAATGGGTGATCGCGGCGAACTGGTTGTCGCTGCCGATATCCTATGTTCTGGCGGCCATCGGATTGGCGGCGACCTCGATCCCGGGTTCAGGCGGCGGCTTTCTGGTTATGATCGCCGTCATCGCTGCGCTGATTGTCACCTGGAGGGTTTACCGCTCGGCGCTTAACGGCGACGGAATGCTGGCTTTCATTGTCCTGTTGATCTCGCAGGCGGTTTCCGTGCTCGTTGCCGTCGGGCTCGGCGGATAGCGCGGTCAAGGCAGGTTTACTGGCCGTAGTCCACCTTGACGAAGTAAAGACCCTGGGGTCCGGCAACGGGGCCGCAAGCGCTTCTATCCCTTGCTTCCAGCGCCGCCGATACATCGTCAGCGCTCCAGCTGCCTTCTCCCACAAGACGCAGCGTACCGACAAAAGAACGGATCTGATTGTGCAGAAACGATTGGGCCGAGGCCGATATCTCGACCATGTCACCGGTTCTGACCACAACCAGCCTATCAAGCGTGCGCACGGGGTTCTTTGCCTGACAATGGGCCGAGCGAAAGGTGGTGAAGTCGTGCCGGCCGACCAGCCTCTGCGCCGCCTCATGCATGGCGCTGTCATTCAGTTTCTGCGCAACCCACAGGGCTCGGTTGCGCTCGATCGCAAGCGGAACGGGACGGTTGACGATACAGTAGCGGTAATGGCGCTTGGTGGCCGAGAACCGGGCATCGAAGCTCTCATCGACGGCTTGAGCCACAAGAATCACCACGCGTTCGCCTGCCTGTCCCAGGTAGGCGTTGATGGCATTGCGCACGGTTTCAGCCGGCCATTCCCGCTCGAAGTCCAAATGGGCCACCTGGCCGAAGGCGTGCACGCCGGCATCGGTACGGCCTGCGCCGCGAACCGAAACGGTGTGGCCACAGAACTTTTCGGCGGCCGCCTCGATCGCACCCTGAACCGACGGGCCGTTCGTCTGGCGCTGCCAACCGACATAGGGCGTGCCGTCATATTCGATCGTCAGCCGAAAGCGGGCCATTACGCCAATCCGGTGCCCACGTCGAGGCGGTTGCCGCGCAGAAACTCGCCGGCCTCCATCGCCTTGCCGCCGGCTTTTTGAAGGCGCAGAAGGCGCACGCTTCCCGAGGCGCAGCCGATCGTCAGTTGAGCGTCCAGGACGGAGCCGGCGCGGCCTTCTTCATCGCCGCGCGCGGAGCGCAGGATCTTGACCCGTTCTGATTTGCCGCCGAGTGGCATCTCGCACCAGGCGCCCGGGTAGGGCGACAGGCCGCGGATATGGTTGTGCACCGCGGCTGAATCCCTTGCAAAATCGATGCGGGTTTCCTCCTTGGTGATCTTCGCAGCGTATGCGACGCCCTCTTCCGGCTGCGGCGTCAGAGTCAGCGAATCGCGCTCCAGAGCCGCCATGGCGCACTGCATCAGATCGGCGCCGATCAGCATCAGCCGATCATGCAACTCACCGGCGGTCATGTCCGGACCAATCGCAACCCTTTCCTCCATCGCAATGGGACCGGTATCGAGACCGGTGTCCATTTTCATGACCATGATGCCCGTTTCCGTATCGCCTTCCATGATGGCGCGCTGGATGGGCGCAGCACCGCGCCAGCGCGGCAGCAGCGATGCATGGCCGTTGTAGCAGCCGAAGCGCGGTGCCTTGAGAACGGCATCTGGCAAGAGCTGTCCATAGGCGACAACGACTGCGACATCAGCACCGAGCGCCGCGAAGGCCTCCTGTTCGGTGCTGTGTTTGAGGCTTTCGGGCGTGCGGACGTCAAAACCCAATATGTCAGACTGCCGGTGTACCGGCGATTTTACCACGGCAAGACCACGCCTGCCGGCAGGGCGCGGCGGCTGGGTGTAGACGGCTGCAATCTCATGGCCATAACCGGCAAGCGACGCGAGGGTCGGTACCGCGAATTCCGGCGTTCCCATGAATATTATACGCAAGGCCTGCCTCCCGATTGGCCGTTTTATGGCGGCGGATCAAAGCTGCGCTGCGCTGCGGGTCTTGGCTATCTTGGTGAACTTCTTGATCACCATGCTGCGCTTGAGCTTGGAGATATGGTCGATGAACAGGACGCCATTCAAATGATCGATCTCGTGCTGCAGGCAAGTCGCCAGGAGACCGTCCGCTTCTAGTTGCTGCTTGTTGCCGTCCCTGTCCACATAATCCACGGTGACCTCCGACGGACGCTCGACCTCGGCATAATAATCCGGAATCGAGAGGCAGCCTTCCTCATAGGCAGACCGATCGTCGGATTGCGCCACGATCTGCGGATTTATGAAGACAAGCGGATCCTTGTCCTCGTCTTCCTTGGAGCAATCGATGACCAGCATGCGCCGCGGGATGCCCACCTGAATGGCAGCGAGCCCTATTCCCGGTGCGTCATACATGGTCTCGAGCATATCATCGGCAAGCCTGCGAATCTCTTCGTCCACGCTTTCTATGGGCTCGGATTTGGTGCGCAGCACGGGATCGGGAATGACGACAATCGGTTTTATGGTCATGGCATGCATCTACGCATTCGAAGCCGCAACGTCAATTCGCGCAGGATGTTGCGTTCTCGTTTTGATCTGACAATAATCAAAGAATCATATATGCTTGCCTTATGGATGCGGTTCAACTTTCCCTGACGATGCCGGTCGCTCAAATCGGCGATACAGTGGTGACACTCGGTGCTGTCCTGAGCGGCATTGCTGTGCTGATCGCTGTAATCGTGTTTGCTGCAATCATCACCGTCCGCCGGTCCGGTCGCAAAAGGGCGGAGGCGTTGGCAGAAGCCGAAGAGGCTGCCGCCAGGCGGGCCGGTGACATGGAATCGCGGCTCGCGGAAATCATCGGCGCCCAGGCGGAGATGCAAGGGCGCATGGCGACCATCGCCGAGGTCTTCGGCTCGCGGCAGAGCGAAATCAACAAATCCATCAATGAACGTCTGGATGGCCTCGGGCAGCGTATCGGGAGCACACTTAGCGAACAAACCAAGGCAACGCACGAGAATCTGAGCAAGCTGCAAGAACGGCTGGCGGTCATTGATACCGCGCAGAACAACATCCAGGCACTGGCGAAGGACGTTGTCGGCCTGCAGGCCATCCTTTCCGACAAGCAGACGCGCGGCGCCTTCGGCCAAGCCCGCATGGAAACCATCATCGCCGACGGTTTGCCGTCAAACGCCTACGCCTTCCAGCATACGCTATCCAATGGCAGCCGACCCGATTGCATCGTCCACATGCCCAACGATGCGCCGGCTCTTGTCATCGACGCAAAATTTCCGCTTGAAGCGTGGAATGCGATCCGAGACGCCGACACGGATGATTTGAAAAAGCAGGCATCCCAACGGTTTCGCCGCGATGTCGATATCCACATCAAGGACATTGCAGACAAGTATCTTTTAAAGGGTGAAACCCAGGACACGGCCTTCATGTTCGTGCCGTCGGAGTCGATCTTCGCTGAAATCCACGAGCAGTTCGAAGGCCTCGTTCAAAGGGCGCACCGTGCGCGCATCGTCATTGTTTCCCCGTCACTGCTGATGTTGTCGCTGCAGGTGGTCCAAGCTGTGCTGAAGGATGCGAGAATGCGTGAGCAGGCTCACCTGATCCAGGCAGAGGTGGGCCGTCTGCTGGATGATGTGCTGCGGCTTGACGACCGGGTTCGCAAGCTGCAGGCGCATTTCGGCCAGACCCAGAGGGACATTGACCAGATTCTGACGTCTGCGGACAAGATTACCAAACGCGGCGGCAAGATCGAGGCGCTCGAAATCGAGGCGGACGGTGAAACCAAAGCGGATCCGGACCAGCCAAGCGTCGCTGCCGTGCCGGAACACACCGGACGTCTCAAGCTACATGTGAGCGACTGAAATTAAAGTGCTTGCCTTACTATCAGGCGCTCTTGCGCCGCAGGCGGACAATAACGTCGATATGCGCGATTTCCATACCTGCCGGCACCTCGGGCAAGCCGTCAATCATCAGGCTGCCATCCGGTATATCCATCACCTCATTGTCTCCTTCGACAAAGAAATGCTGGTGATCAGATGTGTTGGTATCGAAATAGGTCTTGGACGATTCAACCGCGAGCACGCGCAGCATACCGGCATCGGTAAACTGATGGAGCGTGTTATAAACCGTCGCGAGAGATACGGGAAACCCCGCACTGACCGCCTCTTCGTGCAGCTCTTCCGCTGTTAGATGGCGGTCGCCTTTGGCAAACAAAAGACCTGCCAAAGCAATACGTTGGCGTGTCGGGCGCAAGCCTACGGCGCGCAGCCTGCTGCCCGCCATACGCGCGTCTGTGGTGCTCAATTCATTGTCTTTACGCATGATATTGCTGATCTCACGCCTCATTTCGCAAATTATTTACCCCATGAGAAAGAAACTTTCAATAGTGGAGTTTCGAGGTCTAATTTGATTTCTGCTTCCCTGTATCGACAAGTGCGTAGCGAATCTGATTGCAACGCGACGGGCCAGACCCTATTTGGATCGCGGTGCTTTTCGCCAACAAACAAGCTGTGCTAGGGTCTGGCAATAATACCGCCGCACGCGTGCGCATTCGGGAGTTCAAAATCTACATGAGTGATCGGCCGTCCAGCTTCAGCTATGAAGACATTCTGACGTGTGCACACGGCGATATGTTTGGCCCGGGAAACGCACAGCTTCCGCTTCCTCCGATGCTGATGTTTCATCGTATCACCGAGATCTCGGAGACCGGCGGTGCACATGGAAAAGGCTTTATTCGGGCAGAATTCGACGTGACCCCGGACCTGTGGTTTTTCGATTGTCATTTTGAAGGCGATCCGGTGATGCCGGGTTGTCTTGGACTGGATGCGCTGTGGCAGATGACCGGATTTTACCTTGGCTGGCTTGGCGAACCGGGAAAAGGCCGGGCGATTTCCGTCGGTGAAGTTAAGCTGACGGGAATGGTAACACCGAAGACACGTCTTGTGGAATTCGGTGTCGATTTCAAACGTGTCATGCGCGGCCGCCTTGTCCTGGGTATCGGCGACGGCTGGGCAACTGCCGATGGCGAGCCCTCATACAGGGCCAATGATTTGAGGGTCGGTCTGTTCAAGGAAAAATCCGAGCAATATTGACTGCGCCGCCGCTTGGCGTCATTTCCGGATTAAGTGCCGTTCCTTTGGAAAGGAAGCCATATGAAACGTGTTGTCGTCACCGGAATGGGGATCGTGTCCTCGATCGGAAATGACACCGAGGAAGTCACACAGTCCCTGTTTGATGCCAAGTCCGGTATATCGTTCTCGGAGGATTTTGCCGAGCACGGTTTCCGCTGCCAGGTCTGGGGCGCGCCAACGCTGGATCCGACCGACCTCGTGGAACGGCGCGCCATGCGTTTCCTAAGCAAGGGCGGAGCATGGAACCACGTCGCCATGCAACAGGCGATCGCCGATTCCGGTCTTGAGGAGGCCGATATCACCAATGAGCGCACGGGTATCGTCATGGGTTCGGGTGGACCATCAACCCGCACGATCGTCGAGGCAGCAGACATTACCCGCGAACGCGGCAGTCCAAAACGCATAGGCCCGTTCGCGGTTCCCAAAGCAATGTCGTCCACCGCCTCGGCAACATTGGCCACCTGGTTCAAGATCCATGGCGTCAACTATTCGATCTCATCGGCCTGTTCGACGTCGGCCCATTGCATCGGCAATGGTTACGAACTGATCCAGATGGGCAAACAAGACGTTGTATTTGCCGGCGGACACGAAGATCTCGACTGGACCATGTCAAACCTGTTCGACGCGATGGGTGCGATGTCGTCGAAGTTCAACGAAACAGCGCCGGAGACGGCCTCGCGCGCCTATGACGTCGACCGCGACGGCTTCGTCATAGCCGGCGGCGCCGGTGTTCTTGTCCTTGAAGAACTGGAACATGCGCGCGCACGGGGCGCAAAAATCTACGCGGAGATTATCGGATACGGCGCGACATCGGACGGTTACGACATGGTTGCGCCGTCCGGCGAAGGCGCGATGCGTTGCATGAAGCTTGCGCTGGCTAGCGTGGATACACCGGTCGACTACATCAATACGCACGGAACATCGACGCCGATCGGCGACCCGCGAGAGATCAATGCGATCCGTGATGTGTTCGGCGAAGAGATTCCGCATATCGCCTCGACCAAGTCGCTGACCGGGCACTCACTCGGCGCGACCGGGGTACAGGAGTCCATCTATTCCCTGTTGATGATGAAAGAGGGATTCATTGGCGAAAGCGCCCACATCGAAACGCTGGACCCGGAATTTGACGGCGTGCCGATCGTCCGCGAACGCATCGACGATGCCAGGATTGATACCGTGCTTACCAATTCCTTCGGATTTGGAGGGACCAACGCAACGCTGATTTTCCGGCGCCACGAGGGGTAGATAATTTCAATGGGTGAACTGATGAAAGGCAAGCGCGGCCTGATCATGGGTGTGGCCAACGATCACTCGATCGCATGGGGCATTGCGCGGGCGCTTCACGGGGACGGCGCGACTCTCGCGTTTACTTATCAGGGCGAAGGTTTCGGCAAGCGTGTGCGTCCACTGGCCGAGCAAATCGGCTCGGATATTGTCGTGCCTTGCGATGTCGAGGACCTGGCAACGGTGGATGACGCTTTCGAAATCATTGCCGAAAAATGGGGCAGTCTCGATTTTGTCGTCCACGCGATAGGGTTTTCCGATCGCAACGAGCTTAAAGGGGCCTATGCCGACACGACCCGGGAAAATTTCTCGCGAACGATGTTGATATCCTGCTTTTCGTTTACCGAGATCGCCAAGCGCGCGGCTTCACTGATGACAACGGCCGGCGGATCGATGGTAACGCTTACCTATGGCGGCTCGACACGCGTCATGCCCAACTACAATGTCATGGGCGTTGCCAAGGCCGCACTTGAGGCCAGCGTTCGCTATCTCGCAGCCGACTACGGCCCGCGCAACATTCGCGTCAACGCCATTTCAGCAGGTCCGGTGCGCACTATCGCAGGCGCCGGCGTGTCCAATGCGCGCGAGATGTACAATTACCAGCAGCGAAACTCGCCGATGCGGCGCAATGTGACCATTGACGATGTCGGAGGCTCGGCGCTCTATCTGCTGTCAGATCTTTCAAAAGGGGTCACCGGCGAAGTGCACTTCGTCGATTCCGGTTATCACGTCACGTCGATGCCGGTTCTCGATGAACTCAGAAGCCAGTGGTCAAACGGCAAGTAGTTGCCAAAAAAACCCGCCGGCTTTTCCGCTGGCGAGTTTTTTCATCTTACGATTTTCTCGAAACCGTCGAAGCGATATACGTTCAGTCTGCTGGCTCTCGCGGGATTTCCTCGCCGGTTTCCTGGTCGACGACTTTCATCGAAAGCCGAACCTTGCCCCGGTCGTCAAAGCCTAGAAGCTTGACGAATACCTTGTCGCCTTCCTTCACGACATCGGATGTCTTGCCGACGCGTTCTTTGGCGAGTTGAGAAATGTGCACCAATCCGTCGCGCGGGCCGAAGAAGTTCACAAAGGCGCCGAAGTCGGCAACCTTGACGACCGTGCCCTCATAGATCACGCCGACCTCCGGTTCAGCAACAATAGAGTGCACCCACTTTTTGGCGGCTTCGATCTCCTTGGCCGAAGCCGAAGCGAACTTGATTGTCCCGTCATCGTCGATGTTGATCTTCGCGCCTGTCTTCTCGACGATTTCGCGGATCACCTTGCCGCCGGAACCGATCACATCGCGGATCTTGTCAACCGGTATGTTCATGACCTCGATGCGCGGTGCAAACTCGCCGAGTTCTTCGCGGCTCTCATTGATCGCCTTGCCCATCTCCGCAAGAATATGCAGGCGCCCGCCCTTGGCCTGATCGAGGGCCACTTGCATGATCTCTTCGGTGATCCCGGTAATCTTGATATCCATCTGCAACGAGGTGATGCCGTCCCTCGTGCCGGCGACCTTGAAATCCATGTCGCCAAGATGATCCTCATCGCCGAGAATGTCCGAGAGCACTGCAAAGCGCTCGTCTTCCTTGATAAGGCCCATGGCGATGCCGGCGACGGGCTTGGATAATGGAACGCCCGCGTCCATCAACGCCAATGATGTGCCGCAGACGGTTGCCATGGAAGACGATCCGTTGGACTCGGTAATTTCAGATACCACGCGCAGCGTATAGGGGAACTGCTCACCGGTTGGCAGGATCGGGTGTATGGCGCGCCATGCGAGCTTCCCGTGGCCGATTTCACGGCGTCCGGGCGAACCGATGCGCCCGGTCTCGCCAACAGAAAAGGGCGGAAAGTTATAGTGCAGCATGAAGTTTTCTTTATACATGCCCGTCAGGTTGTCGACATACTGCTCGTCTTCACCGGTGCCCAGCGTCGCAACGACAATCGCCTGGGTCTCGCCGCGGGTGAACAGTGCAGAACCGTGGGTCCGCGGCAGGAGGCCGACTTCCGCAGATATCGCACGAACCGTATCCAGCGCGCGGCCGTCAATGCGGCTGCTGCTGTCAAGAATGTTCCAGCGCACAATTTTGGCCTGAAGCGATTTGAAGACTGCGCCAATCTGTTCAGCCGGATATTGCGGCTCCTCTTCGCCTTCAGGCATGAAATGCGCGACGACTTTCGCCTTGACGGCATCGACGGCATCGTAGCGCGCGGCCTTGTCGGTGATCTTGTAAGCTTCGCGCAGTTCGGTTTCCGCTAACTTGAGCATTTCGGCTTCAATGGCCGAAAGGTCTTCCGGTTCGAATTCGCGCGGCTCCTTTGCGGCAACCTCTGCCAGTTTGATGATGGCATCAATGACCGGCTGGAAGCCCTTCTGGCCAAACATGACCGCGCCGAGCATCACGTCCTCCGGCAATTCGCCGGCTTCGGATTCCACCATCAGCACAGCATCTTGCGTCCCGGCAACGATGAGATCGAGGCTTGATTCGTCCATCTCGTCGATATGCGGATTGAGGACGTACTCGCCGTTGATATAGCCGATACGCGCACCGCCAATCGGGCCCATGAATGGAACGCCGGAGAGTGTCAGGGCCGCTGATGTCGCGATCATCGCCAGCACGTCCGGGTTGTTTTCGAGGTCGTGCTGCATCACCGTGATGATGACCTGCGTATCGTTCTTGTATCCATCGGGAAAGAGCGGGCGTATGGGCCGGTCGATCAGCCTTGAGACCAACGTCTCGTTTTCGCTCGGGCGGCCTTCGCGCTTGAAATATCCGCCGGGTATCTTTCCCGCAGCGTAGGTTTTTTCCTGATAGTTTACGGTCAGGGGGAAAAAGTCGCGGCCGGGCGTAGGTTGTTTTTCTGAAACGACGGTCGCCAATACGACGCTTTCGCCATAGGTGGCGACGACTGCTCCGTCTGCTTGCCTGGCGACTTTGCCTGTTTCAAGTATGAGCGGACGCCCGCCCCATTCGATTTCTACCTTGTGGGTATTGAACATATCTTGTCCTTCATGATGGAAGAGCCGCGATACGGTGCGCGGTCTCCCGTTCGATAATCCATGCGGTCCGGTGTCCGGACCCTTGCGGTTTTATCGTCACGGGCAAGACAGCAAGCGGCTTTGGTCGTGAAAGCAACCGGCAATCCTGCCCCGTGACGGTTCTATCGGATGCCAAGAGGCAACCGGAAACAGTTTCGGCGGAGCGTTACTGCCCCGCCAGAAAAGCTAGCGCCGAATTCCGAGACTGGCGATAAGCTTCTTGTACCGCTCTTCGTCTTTGCCCTTCAGGTAATCGAGAAGAGACCGGCGGCTGGAAACCATTTTCAAAAGGCCACGGCGGGAGTGGTTGTCCTTTTTGTGGTCTTTGAAATGTTCCGTCAGGTTGGTAATACGCTCTGTCAAAATAGCGACCTGAACCTCCGGCGAACCGGTATCGCCGTCCTTGGTCGCATATTCCTTCAATAGCTCTGCTTTGCGTTCAGCAGTAATCGACATCGCGCCTTCCTTTCATTTTGGAGAGGTTAAGTCGCCCAAAGCCGAGATGTCGTCCAGCCTGGGCCGATTTGCGGATACTTCGCCCGCAACTGGCGCAGCATATAAGTCAGAATGCACTAAAATACCAGCGTTTTTTCTGGACCGTTCCGCATGTGCCGGCGGCGTCCAAAGTGCTCAGCCATTGAAGACCCGCCGCGGATGAAACTGGCCTTGAGCGATTTCCCCTATGGCGACAAGCCGCCCGTTTTCGGTGGCATAGGCTTCGTCGGCGGGCAGCGGCGCATCACGGCCACGCAGAAGAACGGAATTGCCGCAGCGCAAGCGCCGCGCCTGTTCTTCGTTCACCGACAGATGTGGCAGCGTGGCCAATGCTTCGCCTGTGTCGATCAGCCGTGCATCGAGGGCGGCAAGCCGATCTTCGCCGCTCTCAAGCGCCTCAAGGCTTACCAATTCGTCCAGCGGAATCATGTCTTCTTCGCCGAAGGGCGCGACATAGGACCGGCGCAAGGCGGCAATGTGCCCGAAACAGCCCATATCACGGCCCATGTCCCGCGCCAGGGCGCGGACATAGGTTCCCTTGCCGCATTCCACCTCGAAGATGGCGGTATCGGGATCGGGAAAGGCGATCAGGTTCAGGCGGTGAATTTCGACTTCACGGGACGGGATTTCGAATGCATCACCGTCGCGCGCGAGGTCGTAAGCGCGACTGCCGTCTATCTTGACGGCAGAAAACTGCGGCGGGGTCTGTTCAATAACGCCGGTATAGGCGGGCAGACGTGCACGAATCTCAGCCATATCGGGGCGCTTGCCGCTGCTTTCGCTCACCGCGCCTTCAACATCGTCGGTGGTGCGCTCCTCGCCCCAACGGACCGTGAATTCATAAATTTTTCGACCATCCATGACAAAGGGTACAGTCTTGGTTGCATCGCCCAGCGCAATCGGAAGCATGCCGGATGCCAAGGGATCAAGCGTGCCTGCATGACCTGCCTTTTGTGCCCTGAACAGCCAGCGGACTTTGGAAACTGCTTCGGTTGAGCCCAGACCGGCGGGCTTGTCCAGCACCAGCCAACCGGAAACCGGCCTTCCCTTCTTTTTGCGACGCGCCATCAGCTCTTGTCTCCATCGCCGCCGTTTTCAAGGTCGCGCATGACCCCTGGAGAGCGCAACAGTTCATCGATCTTTTGGTAATTGTCGAAGCTTGTGTCGTCGCGGAAACGCAAGTCCGGCATATATTTCATCTGCCGCAGAGCAGGCGTCACGCGCTTGCGAATATAGCGCGCATTGCGGTTGAGGGCTTCGACGAGTTCGGCGTGATCGGTATCGCCCAGCGGCGTAACATAGGCGGTGGCAATCTTGAGGTCCGGCGACATACTCACTTCCGAAATGGAAATGACGGTCCGTTCGATAAGCGGATTGCGGATCTCGCCGCGCTGCAGGACCGTGGTGATTGCGGCACGGACCTGTTCACCGACACGCAACTGTCGCTGCGAGGGCCCGGATGATTTAAATCGGGACATTTCTTGACCTTTGCAAACATTGAAGCGGGGTTGGACCGCACGCCAATGCGTCAATGATATCGGGCGAGGGTTTGCACGCCCTGCCGCATTTTCTTTCCTGTGTGACCTGCGCTAAAGGGTCCGACTTACGTGCTCGACTCGGAAACACTCGATGATGTCGCCAGCACGGATGTCTTCGTAGTTTTCGAAAGCCATGCCGCATTCCTGGCCGGCGTTGACCTCCGAGACTTCATCCTTGAAACGCTTGAGCGTCTTCAGGCTACCCTCGTGGATCACGACACTGTCGCGGATCAGACGGACACCGGAACCGCGTTCCACCTTGCCTTCGGTAATGCGGCAACCGGCCACCTTGCCAACCTTGGTAATGTTGAACACTTCCAGGATTTCCGCATTGCCGAGGAAAGTCTCGCGGCGTTCGGGCGAGAGCATGCCTGACATTGCCGCTTTCACATCATCAACCAGGTCGTAGATGATATTGTAATAGCGGATCTCGATCCCGGCAGCAGAGGCTGCGTCACGGGCCTGCGTATTTGCGCGAACGTTGAAGCCGATGATCGCCGCATCCGACGCCTCGGCGAGCGAGATATCCGACTCGGTAATGCCGCCGGCACCCGAGTGAACGACGCGCGCTTGCACCTCGTCCGTGCCCAGCTTTTCGAGCGCGCCGGCAATCGCCTCGATCGAGCCTTGAACGTCGCCCTTGATGACAAGCGGGAATTCCTTGACCCCGATGTCCTGGAGCTGCGTCATCATCTGCTCGAGCGAACCGCGTGTTCCGGCTTGTCTTGCCACTGCCTTCTCGCGCGCAATGCGCTGGCGGTATTCGGCAATCTCACGGGCGCGGCCTTCGTTCTCAACCACAGCCATGCGGTCTCCGGCCAAGGGCGTACCCTGAAGTCCAAGCACTTCAACCGGCGTAGCCGGTCCGACATCCTTGACCTGTTCGCCGTGATCATCGACCAGAGCACGAACGCGGCCCCATTCGTTGCCGGCGACGACGATGTCGCCGGTATGCAGCGTTCCGGCCTCAACGAGCACGGTGGCCACCGAACCCCTGCCGCGATCCAGCTGCGCTTCGATAACGGCACCTTCGGCAGTGCGGTCGGGATTGGCTTTCAGGTCGAGAATTTCCGCCTGCAGCAGAATGGCCTCAAGCAGCTTGTCGAGATTCGTCCCCTTGGTGGCAGAAACCTCCACATCGAGCACTTCGCCGCCCATCGACTCGACGAACACCTCATGCTGCAAAAGCTCCGTGCGCACCTTGTTGGCGTCGGCCTCGGGTTTGTCGATCTTGTTGATGGCGACGATCAGCGGCACTTCGGCAGCCTTGGCGTGGTTGATCGATTCGATTGTTTGCGGCATGACGCTGTCGTCTGCCGCAACGACCAGAATTGCAATATCCGTGGCCTGCGCCCCGCGGGCACGCATGGCGGTGAATGCCGCGTGGCCGGGCGTGTCGATGAAAGTGATTTTCTGACCGTTGTGTTCGACCTGATAGGCGCCAATGTGCTGGGTAATGCCGCCGGCTTCTCCCGATACGACATTGGCGTTGCGGATGGCGTCCAGAAGCGAGGTCTTGCCGTGGTCGACATGGCCCATGATGGTTACCACAGGTGGGCGCGGCTTGAGCGATTTTTCGTCATCCTTGATGTCGAAGATGCCCGACTCGATGTCCGACTCGGAAACGCGCTTGACCGTGTGGCCGAACTCACCTGCGATGAGTTCGGCAAGGTCAGCATCGATCACGTCGCCGGGCTTCATCATCTGACCTTCTTTCATCAGGTACTTGATCACATCGACCGAGCGCTCGGCCATGCGCTGCGAAAGCTCCTGGATGGTGATCGTCTCCGGCAGCGTGACCTCACGCATAATCTTCTCGCGCGGCTCCTGCAGCTGTGCGCGCTTCATCTTCTCCTGACGGCGGCGCATGGCGGAAAGAGAGCGTCCGCGCTGGTTGCCGTCTTCGTTCAGTGCGGTGTTCAGCGTCAGCTTGTTGCGGCGCCGGTTGTCCTCGCCGCGTGGCCGGGAAGGCTTGGGCATTTCCGGGCGCGCAGGCTTGCCTCGCTGCTGGTTCGGCCTGCCGCGTGAATCCTGATCGCCGGTATCAGCCGCACGTTGAGCCCGCGCACCCCGTGCCGGCTGGGCCTGTTCCGGAGGTGGAACTGCGGCCGCCTGAGAGGCGGCATCCTGCTCGGCGGACGCTGCGTCAGCCGAGGCGGCCTCGGCCGCACCTGCGGCCTGGCGCTTTTCTTCCTCGTCGCGCTCGCGACGCAGACGTATTTCTTCATCCGCCTGCTTCTTGGCTTCCTCCTCCGCCACCTTGCGTTCTTCAGCATCGCGGATCTTGGCGTTTTCAAGCGCGCGTTTGCGCGCATCCATCTCACTTGCAGACAGTTCTTTGAACACCTGCGACTGGTTTGCGGCATCGTCATCTGTTTCGGCCGGCACCTTGGGCGCAGGCTTCTCGGCGCTTGGCGCTTTCGCCTTGGCCCCCGTCACACGTGCCGTCGACCGGTCTTCCTCTGGCCTTGAAATCCGCCGCTTACGCGTTTCGACGACTACGGCCTTGCTCCGGCCGCGTCCCATATCCTGACGAACCGTTCCCTGCTCAACGCCCGAACGCTTCAGGGTCAGCGTCTTCTTGCTCGTCACGCTGATGGTTTTGTCGTCCTTGGTCTCGCTCATTCCGTTTCCGTTTCCTCTGCGGGCCCGCCCGCTGTGTGACCGTAATCCGCGCCGTTGCGGTACCGGTCAAGCATCCTTGCGCGTTTCACTACACCCTCACCGGCCTGCCCTGCAAGCACCGCGACGTGTATTACCTGATCACCGGCCATAACAGTGGCCATTTCTTGCGCCGACAAAAGGCGAAACGACGCTACATCCAAATTTTCTGCGCCGCATGCTGCGCGGCGTGCCTGGTCGATCTTGCGGATACCGTCGGCGGCGGCATCGGTGGCGTGAAACACCGCGATGGCCTGACCTGACCTGATTGCGCTGTCCACCTTACCAAAACCGGGCACGATTTGGCCGGCTTTTCGCGCCAGCGCTATCATTCCGGTCAGCGCACTGACGAGCAGGCTATCGACAGTCTCGTCCAAGGCCTCTGGCACTTCAACACTTGCCTTCAGGGCTCGGGCAAATAGATCCTTCTTTATTGCCTGACGGAGGTAGCGTTTCTCGGCCAGTATCCAGCAACCGCGCCCCGGAAGCCTTGCCTTGAGATCTGGAACCACGGCGCCGTCCGGGCCGGCGACAAAACGGATCATCCATTCCGAGGGTCCGCTTTGCCGCGTGACGATGCAGGTCCGGTCGTTCACTTCCGCACGCAGTCCCATGTGAAGACCTCAGGCCATGCCGATCAGGCCTGCTCGACCTCGCCCGATGCGGTTGCTTCGCCGTCGGCTGCCTCGGACGTTTCCCCGTCTTCGCCCTCTTCGGCGTCTTCGGCTTCGATCAAATCCTCTTCCGTTATCCAGCCGGCCGCCAGCCTTGCCTGCACGATCATCTGTTCGGCATCGGCACGTGAAACGTCGAGCTTGCTGAAGAGGCCGTCATACTTGATTGTTTCGCCGTCCTTGCGCTCACTCCAGCCGACAAGATCGTCAGCCGCGCATCCGGCGAAGTCATCCATTGACTTGATGCCGTCCTCGCCGAGCGCCACCATCATCGCCGTCGTCATGCCCGCAATTTCGCGCAATTCGTCAGCAACTCCGAACTCGATGCGCTTTTGCTCCAATTCGGCTTCGATTGCCTCAAGATATTCTCGCGCACGACTCTGAATTTCCTCGGCCGTTTCATCGTCAAAGCCCTCGATTGATGCGATCTCGTCCAGATCGACATAGGCGACCTCCTCAACCTGGGAGAAGCCTTCAGAGGCAAGCACCTGACCGACCATCTCGTCGACGTTGAGCGCGGTCATGAAAAGCTCGGTCCGCTCGTTGAATTCCTTCTGGCGGCGTTCCGACTCCTCCTGCTCGGTCAGGATGTCGATATCCCATCCGGTCAGTTGTGAGGCCAGCCGCACATTCTGGCCGCGCCGGCCAATCGCCAATGAAAGCTGGTCGTCGGGCACGACAACCTCAATGCGTTCGGCATCCTCATCGAGAACAACCTTGGCAACTTCAGCCGGCTGCAGTGCGTTGACGATGAAGGAAGCGGCATCGGCCGACCAGGGGATGATATCGATTTTCTCGCCTTGAAGTTCGCCCACGACCGCCTGGACGCGGCTACCGCGCATACCGACACAGGCGCCAACCGGATCGATGGAGCTGTCGTTGGAAATGACAGCGATTTTCGCGCGTGAGCCCGGATCACGTGCGACCGACCTGATTTCAATGATGCCGTCGTAGATTTCCGGTACTTCCATGGTGAAGAGTTTGACCATGAATTGTGGGTGCGTGCGCGATAGAAAAATCTGCGGTCCGCGTTGTTCGCGGCGCACGTCGTAAACGAATGCACGCACGCGATCGCCGTAGCGGAAGTTCTCGCGGGAGATGAGTTCGTCGCGGCGGATTATCGCTTCGCCGCGGCCGAGATCGACAATTACATTCCCATATTCGACGCGCTTGACGGTTCCGTTGACGATTTCGCCGACGCGATCCTTGAATTCTTCGTACTGGCGGTCGCGCTCGGCTTCTCGCACCTTCTGGACGATGACCTGCTTTGCCGATTGGGCGGCGATGCGGCCGAAATCCATCGGCGGCAGCGGTTCGGAAACAAAATCGCCGAGTTCGGCTTGCGGATTGCTATCGCGGGCAAGTTCAAGGGCGATCTGCGTGGCGTAGTCGTCGACCGCATCAACAACTTCCAACAGCCGCTGAAGCTTGATCTCACCGGTCTTGGCATTGATCTCGGCACGAATATTCGATTCTGAACCGTAGCGTGACCGGGCCGCCTTCTGGATGGCATCGGCCATCGCATCGATGACAATCTCACGATCGATCGCCTTCTCGCGGGCAACCGCATCCGCGATCTGAAGAAGTTCGAGCCTGTTTGCACTCACTGCCATTTTGCTCTCCATTCGATGGCGTGGCGCGGCCTTTGCCGCGGCCGTCAGGTTTCCTGTTCGTTGGGCCGATTTGTACCTGCGTTCTTTGTCCGCGCCGCTTTTGCAGCCTTGTCGGCGGCGAGTGCGTCGCGGATCAGGTCGTCCGTTAAGATCAGTTTTGCTTCACTCAGCGCAGCAAAGGGAATTTCCACGATGGCATCATCTGCGTCGCCTGCCTCGTCGCGCCGCAATGTGAAACCGTCCGCGCCGACATCGGTAATCATACCGCGAAACCGCTTGCTTTCGGCAACCGGCCAAGACGTCTCGCACTTGACCAGGTGACCGCTCCATCGCGTGAAATCCGATCTGCGCACCATCGGCCTGTCGATTCCGGCAGAGGATATTTCCAGATGGTAGGCGCGGTCGATCGGATCCTCAACGTCAAGCACTGGCGACAGAGCGCGAGACACCAACTCGCAGTCTTCGACGGTCATTGTCCCGTCATTGCGCTCAGCCATCACCTGGAGCGTCAGGCCGTTGTGACCGGAAAGGCGGACCCTTACAAGACGAAAGTCCATACTCCGGAGCAGCGGCTCGACAATGCCCGCAATACGCGCCTCAAGGCCATTCTCGGTGATCAGACGCTCATCCGCGCTGCTACGATCGGCGGTTGTTTCCTCAGACAAGCACTGCCTCGCGATAACGGGCTTCCACACGGCCCACCCAACAAAAAAGAGCGGGTCCGCGGGGGCCCACTCTTGCTCGGAATGATCAAGAATTTGTGCTCATATACTGCCGATGCGAGCCAATTGCAAGATGCGGAGGCCGTAACAACCCAATATCTTTCATAAACGTCGGAAACTGAGATAGGCCGGCGTGCGGCCCTCACGCAGCGCCTTGGATTCATACCTTGTGCCGGACCAGCCCGCGAACGGCTTGCGCCAGTTGTCGGCGTTTTTGGCCAACCATTCGAATTGCGAATGCCCACGGCAATGCAGCAGGGTCCAATTCACATAGGTATCTATGTCGGAGGCAAAGCAGAAAAGGCCGCCTGGCCGCAATACCCTCGCCATGCGGGTAAGATTCACGTGAGACACAAAGCGCCTCTTCCAGTGTTTCTTTTTCGGCCACGGATCCGGATAAAGCAGATCAATCCGGCCGACCGATGCCGCCGGCAACCAGTCGAGCAGCACGGTTGCGTCGTCGTCATACAACCGGATGTTGGGCAACGGATTGTCGTGTAGTGCGCGAACGCACTTGGCAAGCCCGTTGACAAAGGGTTCGACGCCAATGAAGCCGATATCCGGATTCGCCCGCGCCTCGGCCAGCAGATGCTCTGCGCCGCCAAAACCGATTTCCAGGCGATAGTCGGTGTAATCCCGGGTGAAAATACCGCCAATCCGCGCGGGTGCCTTTGCCTCGACGTTGACGCGTAACCGCGGCAGCAGTTCACGCATTGCCTCGGTCTGAGCATGACGAAGCGCCTTGCCCTTGCGGCGGCCGAAAAAGGCTTCCGTCGTTCGGGTTGGATGGTCGGGCGGCATGACGTCATTCCTGCGATGACAGGGGGTCGAAATGCTAAGCCAAATTGCGGTCAGTGCGGCGTCAAAGGGCCGCCTCGGCGACCGCTGCGCCATTTGTGCTCTTGGCCCGCACGGCCTGTTTGAGCGGCTTTACCAGATCCGTCTTTTCCCATGAAAACGAACCGTCACGCCGTCCTTTACGTCCAAAATGCCCATAGGCGGATGTTCTGGCGTAAATCGGCTTGTTCAGATCAAGGTGCCTGCGGATGCCGGTCGGCGATAGATCGACAAGATTGCGTATCACGTCTTCAATCTGGCTCTCGGGAACCTTGCCGGTCTGGTGAAAGTCCAGATAAATCGACAGGGGCTGTGCGACACCGATTGCATATGCAAGCTGTATCGTGCAGCGGTCGGCGATTTTAGCCGCTACTATGTTCTTCGCGAGGTAACGGGCCATGTAAGCGGCGGAGCGGTCGACTTTGGTGGTGTCCTTGCCGGAGAATGCTCCGCCACCATGCGGGGCCGCTCCACCATAGGTGTCGACAATGATCTTGCGTCCAGTGAGACCCGCATCGCCATCAGGGCCTCCGATGACAAACTTTCCAGTCGGGTTGATGTACCAGTTGCAATCTTTGGCGATGGGAAGATCGCTGAGCGCTTCGCGGATGTACGGCTCCACCACAGCGCGCACTTTTTCCGAATCCCAGCGTTCATCAAGGTGTTGGGTCGAAAGGACGATCTGGGTCACCTCCGACGGCTTTCCATCGACGTATCGTACCGTCACCTGGCTCTTGCTGTCGGGTCCGAGGAAAGCCGCCTCGCCTTCCCCGTTCTTGCGCGCTTCCGCAAGAATGCGCAGTATGCGGTGGGCATAGTAGATCGGCGCCGGCATAAGGTCCGGCGTCTCATTGCAGGCATAGCCAAACATGATGCCCTGGTCACCGGCGCCCTCCTCGCCCTGCTGATCGGCAGCGTTGTCGACGCCCTGGGCAATGTCAGCTGATTGAAGATGCAGTAGCACGTCGATGCGTGCCGTTTTCCAATGGAACCCGTCCTGCTGATAGCCGATATCGCGGATGGCGCGGCGGGCGGCGGAGCGAAAACGGCTTGGATTGACAATATCGTTGCCGTGTTTGTCCTTCTTCATCAGCGTTGCGGGAACGCGAACTTCGCCGGCAATCACGACGCGATTGGTGGTGGCGAGTGCCTCTGCAGCGATGCGGACGTTCCACGGGTCGGTACCGGTCTTGCGCGCTTCCTTATATACCAGATCGACGATTTCATCCGATATCCTGTCGCAGACCTTGTCCGGATGCCCTTCCGATACCGATTCACTGGTGAAGAGATAGTTTTTGCGCGCCATACCCGCCTCTCGATACTGCCAGACAATGCCGACTAGTTATTTAAAACCGCCGACAAACACAAGCGCAGAACGATATACATATATGTTGATATGACGATCAGTGAGGCGATAACCCCGGGCGCAGGGGCTTTTCTTGCTGGTGTTCGACTTCTATGGGATTCTGGCTGCGATTTGGCGTATTCGAACGCCTCAATCGCCACCACCAATCCCTCATCTTCATGGGCCGAGGGCTACTTCCCCTTGGCCCTCCGCTGCGTCAGTCAGAATCCGCGGCCAGTGCCTTGACCAGATCGACGAGTTTACGGCGCACCTTTGGATCCTTGATCCTGACGAAGGCGCGATTGAGTTGAAGACCCTCGGAAGAGGATAGAAAGTCAACGACGTAGTTGGAACTCGATGCATCCGATGCTGAAGACTTTCCGGTCGACGGGTCGCCTGGCGCATCTTCGAAGAAAAATGCAACGGGAACATTCAGAATGGAGGAAATGTTCTGCAATCGGCTCGCCCCAACCCGATTTGTTCCCTTCTCATATTTCTGAATTTGTTGAAACGTAATCCCCAGGCTCTCTCCCAGCTTCTCCTGGCTCATGC
>JBCCOK010000038.1:0-49685 GCA_039025395.1 Pseudomonadota bacterium | reverse complement strand
GTGCGCGTGTGGTTTGCGGATTTGAAGGTCCTGTGTGGAGGATGCTGAAAAGATGACAGGACCTTCAAATCCACCACACGCGCGCGTCGCGCAGCGCGATGTGGGTCATCGGGCAAGCGGCGCAAAGGTGAGCCCGTCTCGCAAATTCGTCCAGTGGACGAATTTGAGGGCGAACGATGGGCCGAAACTGCGCCACCCTTGAGAGGACGAAGCTGTTGAAAAACATCGGTAAACGGGCCGGGCGATTTTGCCCCCTGACTGTGTTGGCTCACGCTTGTGGTGGGTTGGCACCACGGCGCGCAACCCGCCTTGTCAGCGACCAAAATCGCCTCGGTCAAATGATTCAGCCTAAGCCTGAATTGCTCTAAATTGCCCGAAAAACGTCGCCGGAATCCAACACGGAACCGAAAGCTGCTGCCTGACGCAGAGGTTTAACCCGTCGCTGCCGAGCGTCGCGACAATCGTTCGCGCAGCCGCTCGATCACCACATAGAGAACGGGAACCAGCACAAGGCTGAGGATCGTTGCAACGATCATGCCTCCAAAGACGGCTGTTCCGAGCGAACGCCGTGCGGCAGAACCGGCACCGCTGGCAAGGACGAGCGGCACTACGCCCAGAATGAAGGCGAAAGCCGTCATCAAAAGCGGTCTGATCCGGATGCGCGCCGCCTCCATCGCCGCTTCCTCGACAGTCAGACCCTCCTCGCGCCGCCGTCGGGCGAATTCGACGATCAGGATGGCGCCCTTGCTGGCGAGCCCGATCAACATCACCAACCCGATCTGGCAATAGATATTGTTGTCATAGCCGCGGAACCACTGCGCTACCAGTGCACCGAATATGGCAAGCGGCACAGCCAGCAAAACCATGAACGGCATAACGAAGCTCTCATACTGGGCAGCCAGGAAAAGAAAGGCGAATATCACCGCAAGGGCAAACAGCACCGGCGCGACGTTGCCAGCCTTGATTTCCTGGTATGCATTGCCGGTCCATTCGAAATTGTAGCCGCGCGGAAGTATTTCGGCGGCCAGTTGTTCCATGGCCGCGATCGCCTGGCTCGAGCTATAGCCTTGGCCGGCAGCACCATTGATGGTGGCCGAGCGGAAAAGATTGTAGTGGTTGATCGTCCGCGCCCCAATCTGCGGCTCGAGGGTGACAAGCGCACTCAGCGGCACCATATCCCCGGAAGTGTTGCGCACATAGATCCGGCCGATATCTTCCTCGGCTTGCCGGGCGTCAGTATCGGCCTGCAAATACACTTTATAAACACGGCCATAGATATTGAAATCATTGACATAAATACCGCCAATGAAAGTCTGTAATGCATTGAATACATCGTTAACCGATACGCCCTCGGTCATCGCCCTTGTGCGGTCGAGCTCAATCTGAAGCTGCGGCGTGCTGGCCGAAAACGGGCTGAAGAGACCGGCAAGATCCGGACGCGCGTTGCCCGCGGCCACAATCTCCTGCGTGATGGTTTCCAAATCCTGGAGCGGACCGCCGGAGGTGTCCTGAAGCTCGAACTGAAAGCCGCCTGTCGGCGAGAGGCCGAAGATGGGCGGCGGGTTGAAGGTTGCGAGAATACCCCCGGGTATCTCGTTAAATTGCGCCTGGGCCTTCGCTATCAGGGCTTCAACGCCTTCATCATTGCCACTCCGCTGGCTCCACGGTTCCAGAACGGCAAAGAGGTTTCCCACATTGGGTGCCGATGTATTGGTTAGAAAGTTGAAACCGGCGAAGGTAACAACGCCCTTCACACCGGGCATTTCGTGCAGGATCTGATATGCCTCATCAACCACTTTCTGCGTCTGGCCCAGCGCCGTGCCTTCCGGCGTCTCGACATTGATTATGAAGAAACCCTGATCTTCGTTCGGGATAAAGCCGGTGGGCACCACGGTGAACATGTAGATTGTGCCGGCCAGAAGGGCGAAGAAGGTGATCGCCACCGGCTGCCAGACCCGGATGAACCAGCCGACGACCGCCTCATAGCGCAACGTAAACCAGGCGAAACCAGCATCGAAGCGCTGAATGATTTTGGCCTTCGGGCGCGCACCTCCGAGCAGAACACCGCACAGCGCGGGGCTCAACGTCAACGCGTTGACCGCGGAGATGGCGACGGCAGATGCAATTGTCAGGGCGAATTGCTGGTAGAGCTTGCCGGTCAGACCCGGCAGCAGGGCAACTGGTATGAAGACCGCCATCAGCACCAGCGAGGTGGCCACGATCGGGCCGGTTACCTCGTCCATGGCGCGCCGGGCGGCTTCTCTTGGATCTTTTTCACCCATTTCGATGTGGCGGGAAACATTTTCCACGACAACAATCGCATCGTCGACCACCAGCCCGACTGCCAAAACGAGCCCGAAAAGGGTAAGGAGATTGATGGAAAAGCCTAGCGCAAGCATCAGGGCGAAGGTACCGATCAGGCAGACAGGAATGGTGATCAGTGGGATCAGTGCCGCACGCAGGTTGGGCAGGAAAATGACAATTACGAAAACGACCAGCAGGATCGCCTGTCCGAGTGTGAACAATACGTCGCGGATCGCCTCGCGATCGAATTCCGTGGTGTCGTAGAGGACGGTGTATTCCAGGCCTTCAGGAAAATTCTGCGAGATTTCGGCCATGGCTTCACGAACCTGAGCGGCCAGTTGCAGCGCATTGGCGCCCGGCAACTGCATGACGCCGAGGCCGACAGTCGGACTGTCATCGAGGGTTGATACGAAGGAGTAGTCCTCGGCGCCGAGTTCCACCCGAGCAACGTCTTTCACACGGATGACGGCACTGTTCTCGCCGCTGCCAAGGATAATATTCTCGAACTCCTCGGCGCTTCTCAGACGCCCTCTTGCCGTCAGCGTGAGCTGAAACTTCTGGTCTGCGGCGGTCGGCGGCGCGCCGATTGCGCCGGCGGCAACCTGCTGATTCTGTTCCGTGACCGCATCGTAAACATCGGCTGCTGTCAGGTTCAGGCTTGCCAGCTTCTCCGGGTCCAGCCAGATGCGCATTGAATAGACCCGTTCGCCCCACACCATGACCGAACCGACACCCGGTATGCGCTTGAGCCGGTCGGTTATATGGATGTCGGCATAGTTTGATATGAACAACTCATCGAACCGCCCGTCCGGCGAAGTCAGATTGACACCCAAGGTGAGATCAACCGACTCTTTCGTCACCGTCACGCCCGTCGCGATCACTTCATCCGGTAGCTGTGCCATGGCCGTGGACACGCGATTTTGCGTGTCTACGGCTGCAATATCCAGATCGTAGCCCTCCTCGAAGGTCACGGTGATGTTCGAGCTGCCGTCATCGGTACTGGTCGACGACAGGTAAACCATGCCCTGGACACCGTTGATCTGCTCTTCAAGCGGAATGGTGACCGCTTCCTCGACCACCTCGGCGCTGCCGCCGGTATAGGTGGCACTGACGACTACGGTCGGCGGTACGACCTGGGGAAACTCGCCGACGGGCAGAAGCGGGATCGCAATAAGGCCGGCGACGACGATGGCAATTGCTATAACGGATGCGAAGACTGGTCTGTAGATGAAAAAACGGCTCAGCATTCAGCCACTGGCCTTGCTGTCGGAATTGCTATCAGCCGGTTTCTCAACCTCGACAGCAGAGCCTGATCTGACACGCTGTTGGCCCTGGACGATAACCGTTTCGCCTGCCTTTAGCCCAGAAGCGACAAGGCGCCGCCCCTGATAGCTTCGGCCGGCGGTGATGCGCCGGGTCTCCGCCTTGTTGTCTGTGCCCACGACAAACACGAAAAATCCGGCCTGATCCTGGCTGACCGCCTCCGCGGGTACCGTCACCTGATCGGGCTCGTCGGCCAGCTTGATACGCACATTGGCGTACTGGCCGGGTCGCAGCGTCTTGTCCGGATTGGGGAACACAGCGCGCACCGCAATCGTGCCGGTTGCGGGATCCACGCCGGGCCCGGAAAAATCCAGCGAACCATTGTGCGGATGTGTGCTGCCGTCGATCAGGCCAATGGACACTGCAAGGTCCGGTGTTGCGGCGCGGTGTTTTTCCAATTCAAGGAACTGGGTTTCGCTGGGGCTGACATAAACATACAGCGGATCCATCTGGACCAATTCGACCAGCACGGTGTCATTGGCCTCGACGATGTTTCCAATGTCCTGGTAGACGCGCCCGATGCGTCCGTCGATAGGGGCCGTCACAACCGTATAATCGAGATTGATCTGCGCGGTATCAACCGCGCCCTGGCTGCTGTTTACGGCGCCCTGAAGTTCGGCCGCGCTGGTGGTCTTCTCGTCCAGTTCCTCCGGCGCAACGGTTCCATCCTGAGCCAGCACCGAAAAGCGCTCAACTTCCTTGTTGGCAAATTCGAGGCTCGCCTGCGCCTTGTCGCGCTCACCCTTCAGTCTGGCAAGTTCACTTTTGAATGGGCGCTGATCAATCACGAACAGGGTATCGCCCTGGCGGATATCGGTGCCTTCGTCGAAGGGGCGGTCTTCCACGTGACCGTCGACACGAGAGCGGATGGAGACGGTGTTCGGTGACTCGGTACGCCCGGTCAATTCAAGAAACAGCGGTACGGTTTCGGATGTTGCTTCGGCGACCACGACTTTCGGAGGCGCGGCGTTGGACGCGCTGGTGTTCTGCTCCTGGCAGCCCGCCACAAACACCAACATACACAACAATGCGCCAGCCGAAACGGCTCGCGCCAGCGTTTTCGGACGCCGACTTGAGAGCACATGCACCCCCTAATGACCCCATCAGTCCTTGGTCAGCTTATGTTTTCCGCACTGCTATCGGCAACAGTTTTTTTGCTTAATCGGCGAACACGTTCATGTCAGCGTCCAACAGTCAGCATTGTGCGACCTGTCCAGGCCTTGCCGAGCGACGCAGATCCGATCACGCCGTTTTCGCTATGAGTGGCCGTGACTCACGATGGGCGATGTAGATGGAAGCGGCAACGATCAGCGCAGACCCAACCCACAGATTGCCATCCGGGACGAAACCGAAAACAATCCATCCCGCCAAAACGTTGAGCGGCAGTTTCAGGTGGTCAAAAGGCTGGACATAGGCAGCATCCGCGGTTGCGTAGGCGCGCACGATCAGGAACTGCGCAAGGATTGTCAGCAGACCGGCGCCGACGATCAATCCAAAAGCAAGTGTTCCGGCTACCACGATACCGTCGGAAGATACGGCGAGTAGTCCATTGATGGGCGTCAACAGGACGAGCATGTACAATGTTATGGTTTGCGAGGAGTCGAATCTTGTCAGGCGCTTTGTCATGAGGGATGTCGCGGCCCAGAAAATCGCTGCAGCGACCGGAAGCAAAGTTGCTGGCGTGAATGCATCCGACCACGGCGCCAGAATGATCATACCGCCGGCGAAACCTGCCGCAGTTGCCGCCCACCGCGATGGACCAACTGTTTCACGCAAAAACAGGCCAGCGCCAAGCGTCACGAAAAACGGCGACGTCATGATCAGAGCGATCGCCTGCCAGATCGGCACAGTTGCGAGCCCCGCCACCCAAAACTGAACGCCAACGGCCGCCAGCACCACACGCAAAACATGTGCACCCGGATGATGCGTTTTCAGCACCCCGAGACCGGTGCGGACGATCCATGGGAGCCCGCACAGCATGGCAACGAAATACTGCCAGAACGCCACCGATGTTGAAGACACGCCAAAGCGCATGGTCACGGCCTGAACGGCGATATTGACCAGCGCGAACGCAGCGCCTGCTGCGACCATATAGGAGGCCGCCTCGAGCGCAGGATTTGCCGCAAAAATCTTGTTTGTATTGAGGTTTTTGATCTGATTCATCACTTGCTCCAAAACTGGATCCAGTTGAATCAGGGCATACAGGCGCGACCGACCGCACTCTGATGCCAGAATGCGTCCCGTCTTGACCCGCTCTCTTCCATCCGGACTGTTACCGTCGGCTTCGGAATTGCACCGAATCTGCTGTCCCCAGCCTGAAGGCCGGGCGCTCGCGGGCTTCGATGCTCAGGCGTCATGCGCCTGATAACACCGTCACCGCCGGTGGGGAATTTCACCCCGCCCTGAGAACGAAACACCGGCTGCATTCCGGTGCATGGCAGGGGATATATCAAGACCAGCCAAAAGAAAAGGCCGGGAAGGCCCGGCCTCTTGTTCGATCAACGCCGCGCGGACGTCGATTATACCGATCAACTGGCTTCAGTTGAGACGGTCTTTGAGCTCCGCAACAGAGGAATCGAACAATTCACCCGCTGTCTTTGCGTCGGCCTTTTCAGCAATAAGCGATTCAGCGGCAACAACGGCAATATCAATGGCTGACTGCCTTACCTCGTTTATCGCTTCGGTCTCCGCCAGGCCGATTTTCTGTTCGGCCATCGCAGTGCGCCGCTTAACGTAGTCTGCCGTCTTTTGCCGCGCCTCGGCTATCAGGCCGGACGCCTCATGTTCGGCCGCGGCGATCAGCTCGCTGGCTTCCTTTTCCGCGTCCTTGCGCTTGCGCTGATACTCCGCCAGCAACTGCTGCGCCTCTTCGCGAAGCCTGCGCGCCTCGTCAAGCTCGTTGCGGATCTTGCCGGCGCGGTTGTCGAGCGCGTTTGTAATCATGCCCGGCACTTTCAGATAGGCGAGAAGACCAAGAAAGATAATGAGCGATACCAGCGTCCAGAAAGTGGCGTCCATCAGTCGCTCCCTGCAGATGCTGCCTTTACGGCGGCGCTAAGCTTCGCTTTCGTCACCGTGCCGCCGATGAGCTGCTTGACAATTGCCGAGGTGGTTTCGGCAGCGATCGAGTCGACCTCAGCGAGAGCCTTTTCCTTGACCTTTGCGATCTCGGCTTCGGCGGCTTCAAGCCTGACAGCCATTTCAGCCTCGACCCTGTCCCGCTCCGCATCGGCGTCGGCCTTTGCGGCATCACGGGCTGACTGTGCAATCTCGTGTGCCCTTGCCTTGGCGTCCGCAAGCTCTTGCTCGTAAGTGGCAAAAGCCTGGTCAGCCTCTTCCTTGAGACGGTTTGCCTCATTCAGATCCTGAGCAATCCGGTCGCGCCGCGTTTCCAGAATGCTGCCAATACGCGGAATGACGACGCGCGACATGAAGAGATAAAACAGGCCAAAGGTAATGATCAGCCAGAGAATCTGCGAAGAATATGTCGACGTATCGAACGGGGGAAAGGTCCCCTCCGCCGTTTCTGCTGTGGCTGCATAGGCCGCTGTCACTAGCATCTTTGCCTCCAAAACCAACCCGCCTGCGCCGCGGCAATAGTCATGCACGGGCTTTGCGGTTCAATCTGGCGGGCCAGAGCCCGCCTGCCCGATGGTCACGCTTGCGGCGCGTGACCATCCATGCCGGATCGATCAGACGGCAAACAGCAGGAGCAGTGCAATCAGCAGCGAAAAGATGCCGAGCGCTTCAGTCACGGCAAAGCCGAAAATCAAACGACCGAACTGGCCGTCGGCAGCCGAAGGGTTGCGCAGTGCGCCGGCAAGGTAGTTTCCGAAGATGGTGCCGAGGCCGATTCCCGCACCGCCCATGCCGAGGCAGGCAATACCCGCGCCGATGAATTTAGCTGCGTCCGCTTCCATTTTATGCTCCTTCGAATGGAAAATTGTGGATGTTGATTGGCGGAAAATCCGCTTTCCTGTGTTTGAGAATTGTTTAGTGCCCCGGATGCAAGGCGTCGTTGAGGTACATGCACGTCAGTACCGCAAAGACATAGGCCTGCAAAAAGGCGACCAGAAACTCGAGACCGGTTATGGCGACGGTCATGATGAGCGGCAGAATGGCTCCGCCGATACCAATTGCGCCGAGCGCACTAAGGGAGGTGACGAAACCTGCGAAAACCTTCAGCGTAATGTGACCCGCCAACATGTTTGCAAACAGCCGGACCGACAGGCTGATCGGCCTTGAAAGAAAGGATATGATTTCGATCGCGACGACAAGCGGCAACAGAACCCCTGGAACGCCGCTGGGTACGAAGAGTTTGAGAAACCCGAGCCCGTGTTTCATGAAACCGTAAAAGATGACGGTACCGATCACCAGTATGGCCAATACAAAGGTCACGATGATGTGGCTGGTCACCGTGAAGAAGTAGGGAAACATTCCAAGCAGGTTGGCCACCAGAATGAACATGAACAGCGAAAACACCATCGGAAAGAACCGCATTCCAGCGGAACCTGCGCCGTCGCGCAGCATCGAGGCGACGAATTCATAACCCATTTCCGAAACAGACTGCATGCGGCTGGGAACCATGCCCCGGTTGGACGTGGTCAAGAACAGAAAGCCGGACGCGGCCGCCACTGTTACAACCATGAACAAGGACGAATTGGTAAAGGAAAAATCGAGACCGCCGACTTCGATGGGAATGATCTTGCTGATCTGAAACTGGCTGATCGGATCGTTTGCCACCGTGCGCCTCTTCCGTTTTGCCGGCCGTCTTCAGCCTTTGGCATTGTCATCATTGTTGTCGGCTGTCTTGGTGACGCGGTTCTCCGCGACCACACCGGCCGAACGCATGACGTTCAGAACCCCGGCAACGAAACCCAACAGAAGAAATATGATCATCCCCCAAGGCGTCGTCCCCAGAAAACGGTCAATCAGGTAGCCCAGAAGTGTTCCGACGAAAATCGCCGCAACAAACTCGGTGGAAAGCTGAAACGCCTTGGCATAAGACGACTTGTTCGCCCCTTCAGACTTTCCATCGTTTAATTCGGCCGAACGACGGGAAGCCAATTCCGCTTCCAACCGCTTGCGCCGCGCTTCCAGACCCGGCATCTGATCATGCCGCTCACTATCGCCGTTGGCGGGTTTTTTGAACCCTTCATCCGGCGCCTTTTTTCCCATGAAAACCGCGCTCCGCATGATAACTGTCGAATGTGAACGGGACCGTCCCGAAGTCGCGCGCAACATAGTTTTAGCCCCATGCCGAGTCAAGGCGGCTTCGGCGCTTAATGGTCAGTAAAATATTGTATTAGAATCAGTTATTTAAATCTGATTCGGAAGATCTGTGGACGCAAGCGCGTTAGAATTGCGCTGCACTGCGGCATTTTGGCGATATGCTCCGCTCAGACGGCCAGCATATGCCGTGCGGCGTCTGTCGATGATCGGCTTTCGCACAGCCCGGCGTCAGATCCACCCACCGCCATGGGTGCGGTAGAAGATGTGCAAGCCGATACGGCCAACCTTCTTCATGGTGCGCGCCCATTTCGGCCGCACATAGGTGGCGTGGTAGTGGGTCGAAGAGCCGACCTGGTCGAGCCAGATCTTGCCGGCGGTGACGGCCATGCCGACATCCTTTGCAACGGACCAATGTTGGCGAGAACGGACCCGATCCCGTATGCCGTCACAGGCAAAGGAGAATTGGCAGCGATTGCGCCACTTCTTGTTCTGGTAGACGACGCCGCAGATCGAGTTCGGGAAAGCCGGATTGCGAACCCGGTTGAGAATGACCTGTGCCACGGCGGCCTGACCCTTTACCGGCTCGCCCCGCGCCTCAAAATAGATCCCGGATGCAAGGCACTGTTGTTCTTTGGACGTGAACACATGCGGCGGCAGCGTCTTGCTTGCCCACGCATGATCGTTCTTTGGAACGGGCGGCACAAAACGGCCGGCATTCTCATCGCGAAGAACGGAAGCAAAGGGTGAGTTTTCCGAATAGTCCGGTCCGGCAGGTGCGTAGGCAGTTGCGAGAATATCAGGCTTGTCATTGGTGACGAGGCTGGCGAGCATGACCGGCACACGCGTGGTATCGTCTTCGTCGCGTTTAGGATGAAAAGCCGTTGCGATCTCGACCTCGCGCCCACGGATATCAGGATCCAGAAACACCATCTCCATGTTTTCTGAACTATAGGGCCGGTCCAGCATGCTCTGCCGTTCCAAGATGGAACCGGCAGAAAAGTTTCTCGGCGGCGCAACTGGGAGCGTCGTGGTGATACGACCGCGCTTGAGACTGCGCGTAACCCTATCGGCATCCGGCACGACATGCCGTGCGCCCTTCTTCGCGCGCAGAGCAATAATCCGCCCGTCCGGCGTCTTCATCCGCTTGCTGCTCGCGGTGGATCCCGTTGTGATGGCGTCGGCGAAAACGAACTCTGCTGAATGTATGGATCCAGCTGGCGCATCCTCGAGATAGGCCTGCCAGCGCGTTTCGCTCGCATGGATCCCGGAAATCAAACCCGCAATGTCGGAGTGAGCCGTCGTCGTCGTCAACATGAAGAAGCAGACCGCACCGAATGTGAACGGCGCAGACCAGCGGCTCTCCATATAACGACCGGACCAGCGGCCGCCATGCTCGAAGGCAACGCCAGACATGCGACGGCCATACCCTGCGGCCACGGCAGACCAGCGAAGGCCGTGACGAACGAGCTGGCCCACTGCAGCTAAATTCTGACGCAAAACCCCTACTCCAAGGCACCCAACTGAACACGATTGTTCAGATATTGGAGTATTAACCTTTATGGAGCGTTAATCGGGCAGGCAGCGTTTTTTCTGTAGTCGATTGATAAAGAATTATTTCACATGTGTAGTATTTGGTCATATCGCTCCCAGTTCAGGCCAGATTGGAGCATGTCAGCGCCGCTTTTTGCGCGGCGCATAGGGATTGTCAGACTTGCGGTATGAGAGCCGCAGCGGAACGCCTGGCAGATCGAAATCCTGCCGCAGCCCGTTGAGGATGTAACGGGTGTAGGAGGCCGGCAGCGCTTCCGGCCGGGAGCAGGAGACCAGAAACGCCGGCGGCCTTGCCTTGATCTGCGTCATGTACTTCAGCCTGATACGGCGGCCGGAAACGGCCGGCGGCGGATGCTGCGCCTGCACGGCTTCCAGCCAGCGATTGAGCCGGGCTGTCGGGATGCGGCGGTTCCAGACGCGGTGGGTCTCGACCGTATGGCGCATGAGACGATCGAGGCCGGAACCGGTAAGGCCCGAAATCGGAACCGCAGCGACGCCGCGCACCTGCGGCAACAGTCGGGTCGTTTTTTCGCGCAGGTCTTTGAGCGTTTCTGAACGGTTCCGGATGGCGTCCCATTTGTTGAAAGCGATGACCGGTGCCCTGCCCTCGCGGACCACAAGGTCGGCGATCTGCAAATCCTGTTTTTCAAACGGCGCCTCGGCGTCGAGTACGATGATGACCACCTCTGCGAAACGGATGGCCCGCAGTGCATCGGCAACGGAGAGTTTCTCCAATTTTTCCTGTACGCGGGCCTTGCGCCTCAGTCCCGCGGTGTCGAACATCTTGATCCGGCGGCCGTTCCAATCCCATTCCACCGATATCGAGTCGCGCGTGATGCCCGCCTCGGGGCCAGTCAGAAGACGGTCTTCGCCCAGAAAACGATTGATCAATGTCGACTTGCCGGCGTTGGGCCTGCCGACCACTGCCACACGCAACGGCTTGGTCTCATCATAGACGTCTTCATCAGCTTCGTCCTCGCCGTCCGGCAAATCCAGATCGACATCGGTAACCGCTTCGTCCTCGTCTTCGGCAAAAGCCCTGTCCTCGCCAATCGCAGCGACGATTGCGTCACGCAGGTCAAGCATGCCCTCGCCGTGTTCGGCTGAAACCGGACAGGGATCGCCGAGGCCGAGCCGGAAGGCATCGTAGAGATTGCTTTGAGAACTCCTTGCTTCGGCCTTGTTTGCAACGAGGACGACGGGTTTGCCGTCTTTGCGCAATATGGCGGCAAGGCCCTCGTCCGCTGGCGTCACACCCATCTTCGCGTCGATGACAAAGAGCGACAGATCCGCCTCGTCGATTGCCGCATCGGTCTGGGCGCGCATCCGGCCTTCAAGCGTGTCAGCTGCAGACGCCTCGAGCCCCGCTGTATCGATGATGTTGAACTTGAGGTCTACCAGAGACGCATCGCCCGGCCGACGGTCGCGCGTGACACCGGGCGTGTCGTCAACCAATGCCAGCTTGCGCCCGACCAGCCGGTTGAACAGGGTCGACTTGCCGACATTCGGCCGCCCGACAATGGCAACTGTGAAACTCATGGCTGCCGCTTTCCTGCCGCAACAAGCTCAAACGCTCAGGATTGCTGCCCGGTGTTGCCGCTGGCTGCAATAACATCCAGCATCATCTGCGCGCGTTGGGTTAGTCCTGCCGGGACGCCAGTGTCACCTGTAATCTGCTCGAACCACTGCCGGGCCTGGGTCAATTCCCCGGCCTTCCATGCCGAAAGGCCAAGCGCCTCGCGGGCGGAATGGCGCATCGGATTGTCGGGACCGGACAGATCCTCGACCTGCGCCGCGACATCATCGTAGGAACCATTGTCGACGAGCAGGTAGCCTGCTCGAATACGGGCAATGTCGCGGACAGATGGAGGCACGGAACTGTCGTTGCCGATGGTGGAAAAATCGGAAATCGCCGCGTCAAAGTCTCCAGAATCGGCGAGCACCGTTGCGGCGCGCATCCTCGCCAGAGCCGGATAGGCTCCGTACCCGTCCTGTTCCAGTTCCCGCAATGCTGCGAGCGCTTCGTCCTGCCGCCCTTCCCGCGCAAGGGTCAGTGCAGCCAGGAACGCATCGCCTGAATTCGAGGCCTGAGACTTGGTCCAGTAATCGTATCCGCGGATGGCCGCCGTAGCCACTACGATCAGCACGGCCGCTGCGATGATATACTTGCCGAACCGCGCCCAGATGGATTTCATCCGTTCAGAGCGCAGTTCCTGGTCAACTTCGCGGATAAAACTATCGTCAGACATTTGGCCTACCGGTGCGACCGGCCCTCAATTCGATGCGGCGCCATTACCTCATGGACAATTCTATGGCGGTTCAGCCGCGCCTTGTAGCGAATTTTGCGTCACATGTAAGGTTAAATGTAACAATTCGGTGTTCTGGCAACGTGTTCCCGTCAAACGATGACCGGGGGAACGCCGAAAAGCCATTCATGCAATCTCCATACGAAAAGAACATAGACAACAGTGCCCGCAACAACGGCAGCAACATCATTGCGTACAGGCCCGGTCTCGATCGGCGGTTCGTCGCCCGGCGCAAAACGGCGCTTGACCGAGATCCGGTCGGCGACAGCCCAGATGAGAAAGGTGCCGAAAAGGAGAACGGAGGCGATATCGCCATTTGCAAGGAGATGTCCCAACGCCCACAGTTTGATTGCAATAAGCATCGGGTGTTTGACGGCTGCCTTGATCTTGCCGGCGGGCATTCCGAATACGGCCAGCATGATGAAGGCGGCCAGCATCAGAAGCAGCGTGATGTGGGCCATCCAAAGCGGCGGCGAATAAAGGACGGGACCGACATATCGGGCCGTCGAAAAGCCCCATATGATTAGGATGAAGCCTGCGATGGATACCAGCGAATAAATACCTTTCCACTGGTCTTCACCACGCTCTGCTATGATTCGATCGCGCACGGCAGGCGCGACAATTCTAACGGAATGCATGCCCAAAAACAGGATCAGACCCAATAGAAATATGAGCATTGCTTTCCCTCGCATGGCTGGCTTGCGTATCTGCGCAGCAGACCGCAACTTGCGTTGCGCCGTCCTCAAATTTAGAACAAGTCCAGGGTGTATTGGAAGATGTGATGGCGATTGATCTGGAAATTGCCAGGAAAAGGCTAGCCAAGCGGCGCGCTGAACTCGAATCCGTTTCAAAGCTTTCAGAACAGGCGCGTGCCACTGTCGAGTTGGACCAGCAGGCTGTCGGCCGCCTTTCACGAATGGATTCCATGCAGCAACAAGCGATGGCACAGGCACAGGAACGCCTGCGTCAGCGCGAATTGCTGCGCATCGAAATGGCCGAACGGCGCATCAACACTGAAGATTACGGCTACTGCGCCGAATGTGATGTGGAAATCCCCGACGGCCGCCTTGAAATCGACCCAATGGCTGAAAAATGTGTCGCCTGCGCTTCGTGATCTCGAAGCCGACTTCGTATTAGCAATCGCCTAAACATTGTCGGATATCATCCGCCGGTGTAACCTTTTCACGCGAGCGACAAGGATCGAAACAATCGCGTGATCCCAGTAATTGTGTAAAGGTTGACCTGCGCAATGTTGAACTCCTGCCGTCTCGCGATCTTCACCCTTTGTGCCTCTGTCATTTGCGTGCCGGCCCATTCGGAACCGGCGAAACCAAAGCAGTTGGTTATCGTTTCGTTCGACGGTGCCCACAACAATGCGCTGTGGGCAAAAAGCCGATCGATTGGTGAGCGCACCGGAGCACGCTTCACCTATTTTCTTTCCTGCACCTTCCTGATGACACGCGAGCAGCGCTGGTCCTACAAGGCGCCAAACCACAAGAAGGGCCGGTCGAATGTCGGCTTTGCACGCACCAAGAAGGAAGTCCGCGAGCGGCTCAACCACATCTGGGATGCGCGCAATGAAGGCCATGAAATCGGCAACCATGCCTGCGGGCATTTCGACGGCAAGGACTGGAGCGCGGCGGACTGGGTGGAAGAGTTGACGGCGTTCACAACGACATTGGAGCTGGCCTGGGAGCGCGCCGGGGCCGCCGAAAACCAGCCGGCGGGCTGGCAAACCTTTGTCCGCAACGACATCACAGGCTTCCGCGCGCCCTATCTTTCAGCCAGCGGAAGTCTCAGCACCGCGCTAAAGAAGACCGGTTTCACCTATGACGCCAGCGGTGTGTCGCGCGGTCCGGTTAGCCCGCGCATCGGCAGCAATTTCAGCACATTCGACCTGCCCATGATCCCGGAGGGGCCAAGAAGCCGCAGGATTATCGCGATGGACTACAATCTGTTCGTGCGCCATTCGGGCGCTGTTGAAAATTCATCGAAATCCGAACTTTACGAAGCGCGCGCCTATGACGCCTTTCGCAGCGCTTTCGACAGCCAGTACAACGGTCAGCGGAAGCCCTTGCAGATCGGTATGCATTTTGTCGAAATGAATGGCGGCGCCTACTGGCGTGCCACAGAACGGTTGCTCACGGAGGTGTGCGGCGACACGCAGGTGGCCTGTGTGACCTACAGCGAAGCGCTGCAGATCCTGAAGGATCGTGAACGCGGCAGCGGCGCCTGAGGCTGTCGTCCAAAATTCCTCAGGGCCGCTCGGTTTCAACCACTGAGGACAACGGATCGGTCGCGGAATCAATCCTTGCCAGATAGGCCTGGTCGATATCTGGAAGAGGCTCGTTGCGAATAGCCGCTTCGAACGCTTTCAGGCGCTTGTAGATTGAAAGCAACTCAACAATCGTCGTCCACGAATTGACCAGATACTGGAACGAATTGCTGACCTGGGCAAACGCCGTCAGGATCTGCTGAATAATGCCCAACGTTATCCTGCCCGTGGCAATGGTCGGAATGAGAATGAAGTAGGCGAAGATATTGTCCGCCTGCAGATAGAATCCGCGCGCGATGTTGAAGTACATGTAGTGGAAATAAAGCCGGAAATAGTTCTTGCGGACGTTGTTGAAGAGTTCCGCGACAGTCGGCGGCTGAGCGCGGTCATGATTGTCTTCGCCATATACCAGTTCCTTGCGGTAGGCCGCTTCAACCCGCTGGTTGCGGAATTCAAGGCCCGGAAGTTTGATGCCGACGATCGACAGGAGCACGGTGCCGAACAGGGACCAGAATATCGCCGCCGTGAACAAGGGCGAGGGAATGGCGCCGATAATCGGTAGTTCGGTAACATACTGGGACAGGCTCCACAGGACCGGCAGAAACGCAAAGAGCGTCATCACAGAATCGACCAGCGATACGCCAAGACCCTCCATAATCCCGGCGAAACGCATCGTGTCTTCCTGCACACGCTGCGAGGCACCCTCGATGTGGCGAACCTCCTTCCACCGCTTCATGTAGTAGTCGTTCATCGCGGTGCGCCAACGGAAGATGTAATGGCTGACCAGAAAGCGTGTCGCCACAAACACGGCCATGGCCATGAACGCGATATATCCAAAAATCAGAATCAGGCTGTAAAGATCGCCGGACGTAACGTTTCCCTCGCCTTCCAACGCCGCCTGAACCGTATCGAAAAACGGCCGGCGCCAATTGTTCAGCGCAACCGAAACCTGGACCGAAAAATAGGTCGAAAACAGGATGAGCGCCGAACCCAGCACCGACCAGATAAACCAAGGGTGGGGTGAGTATCGCCACCAAAACGCGGCGAATATGGCGACAACCACGACATAGTAGACGTAAAACCACAAAAAACTCTGGGTCCAGAAATAGCGGATGCCGACAACCTGATCGTCGTCGGCACCAAATTCAAAGCCCAGAGCGGTTCCGATATCGTCACCGTAACTGTACCAGATCAAAGCCGAAAAAAGAGACCAAACAACAGCGGACAGGAAGAATGGTTTCGGTTGGGGAAAGAAGGATTTGAACAAAGCGGGTCTCTCTGGTTGATCCGGTTACGGGCAAGTATGCCGTCAATGGCGGGGTCTGAACGAAGACTACAACAATTGCACAGGAAAAGTACTTATGGCCATTGCACAATAAGGGCACATCAACTTTGTGTGCCCGGTTCGTGCGCTTTGACCATGGCGGCAAGGCCTGCGGCAACGACAAGGGCCATGGCGGCCACAAGGCTGCCGGAGGTATAGTTGCCCGAAAGATTGGCCAGATACCCTGCAATCAGCGGTCCAAGAATCTGACCGGTGCCAAAGGCCGCTGTCATGAACGCCAAGGCTCGCCGGCGCGATTGCGGCGCAAGCATGCGCCCGACATTAAGTCCGAAAGCCGTCACGGCTACAAATGTAGCGCCAAGCAAAATACCGCCCAGGAACGGCCCGAGGGGCAACGGCATCAAAACACTGGCTGTAACGCCGAAAGCCTCGACAAGACAGCCGATTGCAAAGGTAAGGATCAGGCCGAGGCGGTGACGCAGCGGTGCCCAAAACCAGACGGACGGTCCTGCTGCTAGCCCGGTCGCGAACCATACCCAGCCTTCAAGTGTCGTCTGCCCCTCATCGCCGCGCACAATCGCTACAAGAAATGTTGCCGTGACGATGTAACCCAGACCGAACAGACCATAGGCGATGATGAACAGCACCAGCGGCCGGCTCCATTGGAGCGGCGGTTCGCGGTGGCTGTCGGAATCGCGAACCGGTTCAGCCCCAACGAGTAAGGCGGCAGCGACAGAGCCGATGAACGCGATGATGGCTGATGCATACCAGCCGGTGGCCCAATGGGCGTTCAATGCAATCAATGCCACGAGCAGTAACGCCGAGAAGCCAAGGCCAAGCCCGACACCGCCGAAATGCACCGCCTGTAACCCGTTTCGTTTTTGATTTTCGAAATGGCTAAAAACGATCGTTGTCCCGAAAATCATCACGAATGCGCTGGCAACGCCAGCTGCAAAGCGGATCAGCGATAAGGTGGCTACGCTTTGCGCAAGGGGCATTGCGGCGAGCAGAACCGTTGTCCCGGCAAGACCGAGTATGAACATTCGCCGCTCGTGGCCCGCCGCCCAACCATAGGCCGCGACAATCGCGCCGACGAGGTAGCCGACATAATTTGCCGATGCAATCAGGCCGGCATCGTATGGGCTGAGCTGCAGGCCATCCATCAGCGCCGGAAGAAGCGGCGTATAGACAAATCGGCCAATGCCCATGGCAACGGCCAAGGAAATCATGCCGCCAACGGCAAGCCGCAGGACGGACCGCTGCTTATGTAACCCGGAGGAGGCTTCGCCCGCCTCTTGCCTGTCGACGACCATAGCGAGACCTATGGCATTGCGACAGGCGGCGTGCAAGCGTGCATTATTGCTGCCGAAGACCCGAGCACAAACGCTTGACAGAGATTTTTATTTAATCTATTTGTTATTTAACTAATGAGGTAATTAATGAGTGTGCAGACGATCTTTTCAGCGCTTTCGGATCCCACCCGGTTCGCGATTGTCGAACAGCTTTTGACGAATGGCGACCAGACGGCGGGCAGCCTTGCAGAGCCGTTCAATATCTCAAAGCCGGCAATATCGCGTCATCTCAAGGTGCTGGAGGAAGCCGGTGTCATCGAACGCAGGATCGACCGGCAGTTCCGTTCGTTTCGCGTGCGTCCCCAATGTTTGCGCAGCCTCGATGATTGGATCGGCCAGTATCGCCAGTTCTGGCAGACGTCCTTTGACAGGCTGGAAAAGGTGCTGAGCGAAAACAGCGTTGAAAAGGAGGAAGAAGATGGCAAACGTCATGGATGATCAGGTCCTGGTCATTGAACGGATCATATCCGCGCCGCCTGAAAAGGTCTTCGATGCCTGGGTCGATCCCGAACTCCTTGTTCAATGGTGGGGCCCTGAGGGCATGCACATTCCCAAACATGATCTGGATGTGCGCGAAGGCGGAGCATGGGTGACGACCATGCGCAACGTGGAAGGTGGCGAGCATGAGGTTTCCGGCATCTACAAGACGATCGAACGCCCGAGCCGCCTGGTCTTGACCTGGGCCTGGACCCAACCGGACGGAACACGCGGTGAAGAAACCGAAGTGACGGTCCGGTTTGTTGCCGCGGACGGCGGGACTCGGATGACGCTCGAGCAAAGGCCATTTGCAAAAGCCGACAACCGCGACAATCACGGCAAGGGCTGGCAGTCGAGCTTCAACTGCCTGGACCGGCTCTTTGCATAGGGAGATCATCATGCAAGACCATGCGATTGTATCCCGGAATGACTGGCTTGCGGCACGGCTTGCGCTGCTTGAACGCGAGAAGGCCTTTACCCGCGCCCGTGATGCGTTGAGTGCCGAACGGCGCGCGTTGCCTTGGGTTGAGGTTACGAAAGACTATGCCTTTGACACCTCAGACGGTAAAAAGAGCCTTTCGGAACTCTTTGCAAACCACAGCCAGCTGATCATCTATCATTTCATGTACGGCCCCGACTGGCCCGCCGGCTGCAAGAGCTGTTCGTTTTGGGCCGACAGCTTCAACGGCAACATCGCTCATCTGGCCGCACGCGACGTGACCCTTGTAGCCGTTTCGCGCGCACCTCTCGATATGCTCAGTGCTTTCAAAAAGCGCATGGGCTGGCAGTTCGAATGGGTTTCGTCTCTCGGCAGCGATTTTAACTTCGATTTCGAGGTTTCCTTTCCCGAAGACGCCCGGGAAAAGAACGAGATCCGATACAATTACGGTCCAAGCGCATTTCCGGCGGACGAAGCGCCGGGTATCAGCGTGTTCTTCAAGGATGGCGATGGAAAGCTCTACCACACCTATTCCACCTTCGCGCGTGGTCTCGACATGCTCAATACCGGATACCACTTTCTCGATCTCGTGCCGAAAGGCCGCAACGAGGATAGTTTATCCTATTCAATGGAGTGGGTGCGCCTGAGGGACGAATACGGCAAAACCTAGTTTGCGACACGTCAACCATCACCGAGGGGCAGAATCACCTGAACACCTGATCGTTCCTGTCCCTTTGGCAGGAGCGAAACAGAGCCGCCGTGGGACTCCGCAATCTGTCGCACAATGGGCAAGCCAAGACCATAACCCTCGATATTCTGACGGTCCGCGCCGCGATAGAAGGCCTGGAAGACCTTGTCGCGATCGGCCTCCGCGATCCCCTTGCCGGCGTCCGTTACCGTGATCGTCACGCTGTCGGCCTGCGTGGCAAGTTCCACCGCGACCGGCGGCGCGCCGTGTTTGACGGCATTCTCCAGAAGGTTTGCCAACAGCCTCTGCAAAAGCCGAGGATCGCCACGAATCTCCGGGGCACTGCCCGATAGCTCGCAGTTATCATAGCGGGCACACTCCTCGGCTGCCAGAGCAACCAGATCGACGGATTGCGTAAGATCGAAATTGGCGTCGGCGTCGAGACGGCTCATCAAGAGAATCTCATCGATCAGGCTTTCCAGCTCGGCGATATCCTGTTTGAGTGCTGCGGCCCGTTTCGGGTCCCTGCCCTCTTTTGTCATTTCGAGCCCCAACCGTATGCGCGACAATGGTGTGCGCAACTCATGCGAGGCGTTGGCCAAAAGCATGCGGTGCGCTCCAACCAGTTTTTCAATCTTTTCTGCCGATTCATTGAAGCTTGTTGCCAGGGCCGCGACTTCGTCCCTGCCGCGTACGGCAACGCGCGCGCCGAGGTCGCCCGCGCCGATGCGTTCGACGCCGCGCTGTAGCTCCTCTAGCCGCCTCGTCAGCCGCCGAACGAACGGATAGGCCGCCAGACCGACGCCGACCGCAATTGTCCCCAGCATGATCAGAAGCCCGACCAGCGGGCGCGGACCCTCGCCCCTTAAAGCATCGGCGATCAGAACCCTGCCGTCCGGCAACCGCATCGCATAGGCTGGTCCCCGGGATGATCTGCGCCAACCACCGTGTTGGTCGAGATGCCGTGGCAGCGTCAAAACCGGTCCGTATGATCCTGTCAGATTGCCGCTGCTGTCGTAGAGCGTGATGTCGACGTCCAATTCGCGGCCCAGCCTGTCGATGGCACTTTGCTGTTCGGCCTGCGGCGATCCGGCATCGGGCAGCGTAAGCGCAACGACGCGTGCGGCGATATCGCCGAAATAGCCCTCGTCCCGGTCGCGGTCGCGGTCGAAGATGTTCCACACGACCGCGGACAGGATGACGACCGTCACAAGGCTGGCGACGATCGTCAGGTAAATCTGCAGGCGTAGACGGCGCCTTAACATGCGAATGGCTGCGGTATTTCATGGACCATGGTCATCAGTCCTGTGACCGCGCAAACACATAGCCGGCTCCCCGCACTGTGATAAGCCGCCGCGGACGGTTTGGATCCTCTTCGATTTCAGCCCGGATGCGCGAGATATGCACATCGATCGATCGATCGAAGGCGCTGAGATCTTCGCCCTTGAGCGCGTTCATGATGTAGTCGCGGCTAAGAACGCGTCCGGCGCTGCCAGCCATGATTTCGAGCAGCTTGAACTGATGCGCCGTCAAAGCGCAAACGCGGCCGTCAATCCTGGCTTCCATGGCCTGTGTATCGATCTCAAGGCTTCCAAAACGCAAGACATTCGCCTCGCTTTCGCCGCGGCCGCGCCGCAGGACAGCGCGCAGCCGCGCCAGCAATTCGCGCGGTTCGAAAGGTTTTGGAAGATAGTCGTCGGCACCGATTTCAAGACCGACGATCCTGTCCATAGGTTCACCCTTTGCGGTCAGCATCAGGATCGGAACTGTGTCGTTGCCGCGCATTGTGCGGCAGACCTCCAGGCCGTCCATGTCGGGCAGCATGATGTCGAGCAGCACCGCGTCGAAACTGCGCTGGCGTTGCAGTGCAAGTCCGCTCGCGCCGGTATCGGCGATCGTTACATGAAAATCGGATTCGCCGAGATAGTCCCTGACCATCTCGGCGAGTCTGCGATCATCCTCAATGAGAAGAATCTGCTGCGTCATCTATCGCGGTCGTTTCTCATGTGGTGAAAAAAAGTTCCCATTAACGTGTCGGCAAAATCATCATAGGAACTTCAAATCCAGCGAACCGACGCTTCTTTACACTGAGAAAAAGCCAGCTCGTATTCAGCGGCGCCAACGGCGCATGGACTGAAGCTGTTCGAGCCTTTGAGCGACGGTCTCGCGCTGTTCCGGCGTCAATACCATGGCTACCTGCGTAAGAACACTCGTCCATTCCTGGCTCATCTGCTCGACTTCCACAAGTTTTTCGGCGCGCAGCGCCTCGACCGCCGCGCTATCGACCACGGGTGCGGTGAGCAGTTCGGCAAATTCCTGACCGGTTTCGCGCATCTCCTGGCGTGTATCTTTCATGGCCAGCACGGCGGGCGTGACAATCGCGATGATCTCCTGCTGCTGCGCATCAGTGGCATCAATCTCGATGGCCAAATGCGCAACTCCGCGTTTGATCTGCGCCTCGATTTCGGAGTCCGTCATCGATGAAAATCCACCGCGCCGGCCCCAGCTTGCCTTGATCGTTTCGGCATTTCCGCTGTCGGCGGTCAACAGACGAATGTGCTTGTAGGTGGTTGTCTGCGCGATGGCCTGCACCGTAAAGACACTGCCTGCGGCAATGGCAGCACCGGCAACGAGGGCAATGACGATGCGTTTGCCTCTTTTAGGTTTTTCACTCTCTGGCGTATTCGTTTCGTTCGACACAACACTGCTCCTTTGTTCCTTGCAGGATCTGCCTCCTGCTTGCTCTAATCTGGAACGTCCGCGTTTCTTCCGCTTTTCTCCAAGGTAAAGATATGTAAAGGGCCGTTTCAGACGGCTTTAATCAGCTCCCCTGCCGCAAACGGGCGCGGGCTGCCTTGCGCTGTTCATCCTGGAACTGCCGGAATGTCTGCATCTGCTGTGGCGAGAGAACCGCCGCCATACTGGAATCCAGCTTCTCGCGGTTTTTCTTGAGGTCGCCGCGCGCAGCGCGCAGAGCGCTCAATGGCGGCCGCTTGCCGGATTGCGGGTCGATGCCATGTTTTTCCATCACCGCGCGTGTTACCTGCATGTATTCAAACATGATCGGCTGAACTGCGGTGCGCTGCTCCTCGGTGAGCTGCAGACGTTCAGAAAGCACCTGAAGCTGTTCAACAGCAGGTTTAAGCGCCGGGTTTTGCGGCGTCTGCGCCGGGGCTGCGGTGACAAACAACACCAGCAGGAGAAGATAAAACCCGCCGAGGCAAATCAGTCGGACGGTCGACAGTCTCAGATTGCGGTTCATGCTTGAAGCTCCCATGGCTTGGAAACGGAAATTCAGACAAAATCTGTGCACCAAGGGTGTATCGACGCCGTGTTTCCGGCGCTTTTCGCAATTGTAAAGTTATGTAAAGCCGCCGCCGCGGGATCCGATAATATGACATCCGTGCTAACTCGAAGCACGAGGGCGGATCAGCCTTCCGCTCTGTCTTTGTTCGAATATGTGGGCGAGCCATCCGACGGTACGGCCGACCGCAAAAAGACCCAGCGCCGCCCCAACCGGCAGGCGGTACCGGCGTTTGATGTGAACAAGCGCGAAATCGAGCGAAGGATGGGAACCCGTGGCGTCATATACCCGCCGGACAACGCTGTTCCATTTCGGGGTCAAGGCGCATTGGTTGAGCAGTTCGACCGTACGCGGATCACCATCGGGGTAGAGCGGATGTCCGAAGCCTGGCGGAGCTTTGCTTGGCGAAAGCTTGGACAGGCCATCGCGGTCAACGGCCTCCATCCAACGCCGGCACCGGGCGGTCATGCCGCCGTGCCGCGTGCCCGAGAGTGTCGCAAGACCGGCCAGGAGACATGCCGGCAGAGACGCACCCGCCGAGGCGGCTACACGCGCCGCATAGGCGGACGCGTTGAGTTCATGATCGGCGCACAAAACAAGAGCGCGCCGCAGCATATCTGCGACATCTGACCGGTCAGACCAGGCTCGAGCCAGGATCTCGTGCACCGGAAGCTGCGGATGCACCGGGGCACCGGCGGCGCTCATTGCTGTCAGCCTCAGCAATTCTGCGGCTCTGGGCCGGCCGTCTCCACACGGATTGCCGACTGCCTGCGCAGCCATCATCGCAACAATCCGGTCGAATGGACGGGCATGATCCGGTGTCGCAACGGAGGACATTGTCTGTAACGATGACCGGGTACGAACGGCAGCAAGCAGGGCGAGCGTGTCTTCCAGTGTCTGATCGCGCGACCATTCGATCGCGTTGCGGCCACGATAGTAAAACTGACCGTCGCTGATGCGGGTAATTTTCGATTTCAGAACCGGCTCGCCCCAGTTGATGGTCGATTCGGCGGCGGCCCGGCGCGATCGGCCTCTGCGCTTGCGTTCGAGCAGCGCTTGAATGTCACGCCGGTCGTACAGGCTGCGGCGTCCGTCACCGGGATGGGCGATCGTTCTGACGAGGCCGCGGCTGACATAGGCGTAGAGTGTCTCGCGGGAAATGCCTATTCGATCGCAGGCCTCGGTTGCGGTCACCGTGAAATGATCTCGGTCCGGCTGTTTTTTCATATTGATTATATTGATCAAGATTGACTGTTCGTCAAATCGCGCTCAACAGTCGGCTCATCATCGGAGAACCAACAAAATGTTTCGTCCTTTCGTCGATCAGTTGTCGCAGGCCCTTTCGATCGGAGATGAATCGACGGATATAGGCGCTTTGACACTTGTGGGTCAGGACGACCTGCCGTCATGGTTCGCGGTCAGCGATCTGGCTTCGGCATCGATCGGACTTGCAGGGTTGGCCCTGGCAGAGTGGCAGGCACGTCATAACAGCCCGCCAGCGAAAGTGACCGTTGACCGACGTCTGGCATCGCTGTGGTTCGGCATGACGCTGCGCCCGATCGGCTGGGAACTGCCCTCTCCCTGGGATCCGATCGCCGGAGATTATTGCGCTCAAGACGGATGGATCCGGCTGCATACCAACGCACCTCACCATCGAAAAGCAGCGCTACATGTGCTTGGCGACTGCAAAGAGGCGGCAAACGTCGAAAAAGCGGTCGCACAATGGGATGCCACCGCGCTTGAATCTGCGATTGTCGAAGCAGGCGGATGCGCGGCGCAAATGCGCGATCTTTACGCCTGGCGATGGCATCCGCAGGGCGCAGCCGTCGCCTGCGAGCCTTTGGTTGCGTGGCAGCAGACGGGCGTCGCCGAGCGGCCCGGCACCCTGCGTTCAACGGATCATCCGCTTTCAGGCATCAAGGTTCTTGATCTTACACGCGTGCTGGCCGGACCTGTCGCGACACGGTTTCTGGCAGCCTACGGCGCCGACGTGCTGCGCATTGATCCACCCGACTGGGACGAGCCGGGCGTCTTGCCTGAGGTCACGCTGGGCAAACGCTGTGCAGGGTTGGACCTGAAAAAGGCGAGCGACCGTGCCGTCTTCGACCGGCTGCTTGCCGGTGCTGATGTCGTCCTTCACGGCTATCGGCCGGGTGCGTTGGACGCACTTGGCTATGACGCGGACAAGCGGCGGGATATCAATCCTGCACTCATCGATGTCAGTCTTAATGCCTATGGCTGGTCGGGCCCATGGAGCGGCCGGCGCGGCTTTGACAGCCTTGTTCAGATGAGTTGCGGAATTGCCGCCTACGGAATGGCCAAGGCTAAGAGCGAAAGACCGGTTCCGCTACCAGTCCAGGCGCTTGACCACGCGACCGGTTATCTTCTTGCCGCCTCCACATTGAAAGCGCTCCGGCGCCGCAGCGAGACCGGCGAGATCCATTCGGCGCGCCTGTCGCTCGCTCGTACCGCTTTGGTTCTGATAGAGGCAAAACGACCCGACACAGGATCCGGTTTCCGCTCCGAAAGCGATGACGACCTATGCGACCGCCTCGAGCAAACGGATTGGGGCCCTGCGCGGCGGATCCGCTTTCCGATCTCGACTGCCGGCACGAAGATCGGCTGGAAGCACGCCGCGGGCAATCTTCGCACATCAAAACCGAGTTGGTAACTTGGCGGCGGCGCTCGACCGGGTCCAGTCAGTCGGCAGTCGCGGTATATTCTGGCGATCCGTCCCAGACGAGTCTCCAACGCGCACCGGGGCGAACATTTTGAACCAGATGCGGGTGAAAGGCGACGAGGCAGGTGCCGCCCGACCGCCTGACGGAGGGATAGATGATGCCGAGGCTTCCGTTGTTGCGCAAGGATTGTGCAAAAGCCTGACCCTGCGGATAGGCAGTCTCGGGCGTGCCGCCAAGATATAGAGGGATGTCGTTCAGACCGCGCACATCATTGAAATCGCCAATGAAAGCGGCCAGCAAAGACTGATAAACAGCTTCGTCCTCGAAGACATCGATGGCAGCAAGTTCGCGGGTCCTGTGATAGGCCACTTCGGCAATCGCTGTCAGATCTTCAAAGGCGCAATACCATGCGCCCCTTGCCTCATCGTTGAAGCGGTTGCCGCCTGCACGCGTGTAGGCAAAGGCGGCATTGATGAATGACTGGCCCCATACATTAAAGGCAAGTTCGCGCGCATCGAGCTGCTGCAATCCGGTGGTCTGCGCTTTCAGGCGCCGATTGGTCAGGCCTTCCACTTCGACGAGAATTGCAAGTTCTTCATCATCATCGGCCAACGGCGCCAGAACCGGCGGTTTGTAGTAGGCGGTGGATACAAGTCGGACCGTTGCCTGCTGGCAAATCGTGCTCAGAGGCGGCGTCACGCGCCCCCTCTTAGGGCGTCAACATAGTTTCGCGTTTCCATGATTGCCGGAAGGCCGCCCTCGATCATAGTTTCGACCGGCTCGCGGCCGGAAAACATCGGCCCCCGGTTGCGAAGGCCCACCCACCGGTCGGCAAGTTTCTCGCCAAAAAACAGATGCAGCGCCTTGTACAATCCGGTGATGGCGCTGACCCGCAGCAACTGGTCTCGATTGAGCCTGCCCGTCCATTGCCCATTTTTCATGCGCGCCCATGTGCGCGGGCTGACGGCAATGAGATCGGCTGCAGTCTTGTTGTTGAGCTTCCATGCCGCGACAATTCGGGTGTAGGCCTTGGCAGCAACCATGGACACGCGATCGTCATCATAAAGAGAGAGCGCGGCTCCCGGCTCCTCGAATTGCTGCTGGGCTAAATGCAAAGCCATTTCAAGCTCCTTGCCACATGACATAATATATCGTGCCAATTGGCATAAATCAATAACCGACCGCCCATACGAAACGCGGTGATTCGCTCGTCGAGCACTGGATTGGAGGCAACAATGCAGTGTTGTCAGCAATGTGGCTGTGGCGGCCAAATCAGGCCCGGAGAATGGATGCACCCATGGAAGGAAAGGAAATAAGTGATTGGTTTTAGGGGCTTGGCGGGCAGTGCACGTTTTGCTGCAGCCTGTCATGAAAGCGGATCGACCGGATGACAAGCCATATTGTTCCAGATACCTTCCTGAAAACCTGGCAAAAGGAGGGATCCGTGAGCGCGTCGCTGACTTTCTACACAAACCCGATGTCGCGGGGACGCATTGTACGTTGGATGCTCGAAGAGGTCGGCGAACCCTACGAGACGGTACTTCTCGACTACGCAACCACTATGAAAGAAGACGCGTACCTTGCCATCAATCCGATGGGAAAGGTGCCGTCCATCCGTCATGGCGAGACCGTTGTTACAGAGTGTGCTGCGATTTGTGCCTATCTGGCAGACGCATTTCCCGCCGCTGGGCTAGCGCCGCCGGTCGATGCGAGGGGCGCCTACTACCGCTGGCTTTTCTTTGCCGCTGGCCCGCTGGAGGCGGCAATCATCGGCCGCACAATGGGCTGGGAAGTGCCGGCCGAACGAGAACGGACCGTCGGACACGGCAATTTCGCAAATGTCATGAACACGCTCGAAAGCGCGCTTTCGTCGAGGGACTATATCGCCGGCGACAGTTTCAGCGCTGCAGACGTCTATGTGGGTGCGCAAGTCAGTTGGGGTCTCCAATTCAAGACGATTGAACACCGTCCCGTCTTTGCCGCCTATGCCGCGCGCACCACCGACCGTGAAGCTTTTCGCCGCGCGGCAGAGATCGACGACGAGGCCATAAAGGCAGCACACGGGCCGGGTTGAAAAGAGCCGCCTCAAAAACCGATTTGACACCATGCAGCCGACCGCCTTAGAGCAAGGCGAGAGACTTTCAGCCAGCCACTTGCTGTGCCTGAGCTGTAAATCAACAGGGAACCCACAACGATGCTGCAATCCATCTCTGACGTCGACCCGGACGGTCTGGTCGAATTCTCGGTCGTCTTTACCGACCGTTCGCTTAACCACATGAGTCAACGTTTCCAGCAGGTGATGCGGGACATCTCGACAAATCTGAAGTCGGTATACAATGCCGACCATGTCGCTCTTGTTCCCGGTGGCGGGACATTCGCGATGGAGGCCGTCGCGCGCCAGTTCGCGCAGGATGCCGACGTGGTCACCATCCGCAATGGCTGGTTCTCGTTCCGCTGGTCGCAGATCCTCGATGCCGGACATTTTCATCGCAGCCACACGGTCGTGAAAGCGCGTCCGAGGCAGAGCGGGCCGGAATCGCCCTATGCACCGGCACCGATAGAGGAAGCTGTTGACATCATCACGCAGAAAAAACCCGACGTCGTTTTCCTGCCGCATGTCGAAACCTCCGCCGGCATCATCATGCCGGATGACCACATTCGGGCACTGGCCGAGGCGGCGCATGCGGTCGGCGCACTCCTCGTGCTCGACTGCATCGCTTCCGGCTGTGCCTGGGTCGACATGAAGGCGCTCGGCGTTGATGTCCTGATTTCGGCGCCACAGAAGGGCTGGTCTTCGTCGCCCTGCGCCGGCATCGTTATGATGAACGGGGCGGCTTATGAGCGGCTTGAGACCAGCGAAGCCGACAGCTTCGCCGTCAATCTCAAGACATGGGCGAACATCATGTCGGCCTATGAAGGTGGCGGGCATGCCTATCACGCAACCATGCCGACCGATGCGCTGGCTGATTTCCGTGACGTGATCCTCGAATGCAAGGCCATCGGGTTTGACAGGCTAAAGGCGGCACAGTTCGAACTCGGCAAACGCGTGCGCGACATGATGCGTCAGCGTGGGCTGACTTCGCTTGCTGCAGACGGTTACGGCGCACCGGGGGTGGTGGTCTGCTATGCCGACGACCCATCGGTGCAAAACGGCAGCGCTTTTTTGAAACACGGCGTGCAGATCGCCGCTGGTGTCCCTTTGCGCTGCGATGAACCCGATGGCTTTTCAACATTCCGCATCGGCCTGTTCGGGCTCGACAAGCTGACGGATATCGAGGCAACCGTCGACAGATTATCAACCGCACTGGATGCTGTCGGATTAAGATAGTGCCATTCCGGGCCGGTCAGAGAGGTTAGGATAATGCCGCATTCCGGACCCGCGTTATCAGGGCCTGCACCACTCAACAACCTGCTTTCTCGCTCCGTATCGCAAAAGCCGGATGAATTGGCGATGATTTCGGACACAGGACGCTGGACGTGGCGTCAACTGGATCAAGAGACTACGCGCGTTGCGACGTATTTGGCAGCAACGGGCCTAAAGCCCGGCGATCGTGTGGCTTCCCTCATGCCCAATTGCGGCGAACTGCTCATTTATTTCCTGGCATGCCTCAAAGGCGGGCTTGTATCGGTACCCCTCAACTATCGATACACACCGCCGGAAATCGACTACGCAATGGAAAAGGCCGGTGCCGCGTTATTGCTGGTTCACGGCGAGCGGGCTGCGGATGTGGCGGCCAGTGCCATGGCTGGTTCCCTTGAGAATGGCATCATTAGTTTCGACGGCCAGCTTCCAGGCTCGATCCGATTGGAAAGCGTGCTCCAGTCCGAAACCGATGGGATGTCGTTTCAAAAGGTCGATGAAAACGCTCCTGCCTTTTTGTTCCACACGTCCGGCAGCACCGGAAAGCCCAAGGCCGTCATGCACAGTCATCTGTCTTTCGGTGCCATTACAGCAAGTTTCGCCAAGGCGATGTTGTTGAGGGTCGACGATGTGGTTTTTCCGGGTGGATCGATTTCCCATGTGGGCTCGCTGTCTACAGCCCTTGCTGCCTTCTCCGTTGGTAGCAGGGTCGTTCTGTCGAGCGGGTTTGATGCCACCATGATCCTGCCATTGTTGCGGGAACAAAGGCCGACCGTGATGGTCATGTTGCCATCGGCATTGATTGCTCTCCAGCACGATCACAACGCCAGTGGCGAGGACTTCAGTTCATTGCGTCTTTGTATCACGGGTGGAGACAAGTTTCCGCTGGACCAGGAACGGGAGTTTGCCGAACTCACCGGCCTCGCAATCCGTGAAACCTATGGGCTTACAGAGGCAACGGACTGTCTCGTTGATCCGCCCGACCAGCCGGTTCGACCGGGTTCCGTCGGCGTGCTTTCTCCTGGTTATCGCGCTTGCCTCGTGGACGACAAGGGAAAAGAGGTGCCGGTCGGTACCGATGGCAATCTCCTGCTGTCCGGTGATCCCGTATCTCCCGGATACTGGCAAGATCCGGATGCGAACGCGGCCGCCTTTGTGGACGGCTGGTTCAAGACCGGTGATGTCATGCAGGTCGATGGCGATGGCTATTTCTGGTTTCGCGGCAGGAAGAAGCAGATCATCGTGCATGACGGATCCAACATCGCACCGCAAGAGATCGAGGAAGCGGTCATGGCTCATTCAGCGATTCAACTGGCTGGCGTGGTTGGTGTGCATGATGCGGTCCACGGAGAAAATGTCTGGGCCTATGTCAGCCTGAGAGACGGCGCTAAACGGCCCACGGCTCAGGATATCATTGATTGCGCGCGCAAGACCGTGGGCTACAAGGCACCGGAAGTGATCATCTTTGTCGATGAGATGCCGATCAATGCGACCGGCAAGGTAGACCGCCTTGCGCTGAAGCAATTGGCAGCCAAGCGCGTAACTGCCGACCATGGCACCTAGATCAAATCAGGCTTTGACTGAAGCATTTGATGGCAGTGGGAAAATCCCGCTGGTCAACATTACCGAAAGGACATGTTCCGGACAGGCATCGTTCACGTCCAGTATCGACGTTGAGGTCACCAACCAACAATCCATTGCCGCCAGTTGAAACGCCGGGCCTGCGAGGCCACAGCGCTGGGTCGACGGTGGATGCAACAATGGAGAACCTCAATGGAAACGCAAACCAACGTTGCCGAACTTTATTCGAATGTCAGTGCCATCCAACGGGCAAGGGGTCTGGACCTGATTCAGGAGGTCCAGCCAAAGCCGGGAGATACAGTGCTCGATCTTGGCTGTGGAACCGGTGATTTGACGGTTGAACTTGCCCGACTTGTCGGACCGGCCGGGCATGTATTTGCCATCGATCCGGATGTAGATCGCCTTGCCGTTGCAAGGGAACATAACCCCGGTGAATTCAATAACATCACCTATATCGAGGGACGCGGGGAAGATCTATCGATGATCGAACCCCAGTCGATTGATCTGCTTTTCTCCAACTACGTCATTCACTGGATGGCAAACAAGTACATCCTGATGCGGGGCATGCAGCACTGCATGAAGCCAGGTGGCACCATCGCCTGTGAAATCAGTTCCGAACTGACACCCTTTCTGGATACGGTCAGCAAAATGGACGCTCACTGTGAACAGGTCTTTCTGCCGAAAATGATACCATTTCATGAGAACCAGTTCAGAGACGCCCTGACGCAAAATGCGTTCTGGGTCAAGAAGGGTGAAACCAAGGATATCTGGGCTCACTTCGATAGCGCGGACGCGTTCTTCGATTGGTGGCATGCCACCACACATGGCATGTTCAATCCGGAGGTGATCGACGAAAACGACCGGCGTGCAATCCAGGCCAAGTTTGAAAACGGTGGCGATGCTCACGTTTCCAAGGCTGTCCGCGTGATTGCCAGTCGGCTGCACTGATCATCATGCGGCTCTTGATGGCTATGCCGGCTTGCCGTTGGTCTTGACCGCAAAGCCGGCCTTGCCGGCGTAGCCTTTGACAATCGCCTCACGCTCTTTGTGGCTCAACACATCATCCACGTTCTCAAAAAGATACGGGTTGATCTTCTCAACCTCGTCGATGACGCGTTCCGGCCCACCCTTGCGGTTGAGACGGACCACTTCCGCTGTCTTCGGCAAGCGCTCCTTCTCGTAGACGTAAAGCGCCTCTCTCGGATGCTCAGACCGCAACAGCGCGTCGGCAAGACAGCGGGCATCCAGAATAGCCTGGGAAGCCCCGTTTGAGCCGACCGGATACATTGGATGCGCAGCATCTCCGAGCAGCGTCACGCGGCCGTGGGTCCAGCGTGGCAGCGGATCGCGGTCTGCCATCGGGTACTCGTAGATTGCATCGGAAGCGCGCACCAGTGCCTCAATATCCATTCCGGGGATCGAAAACCGCTTTGCATGCGGCAGCACCTCGGAAAGATGCGCGCGCTTCGACCAGCTTTTCTCCGGCGGCGGCGCGGTGGCGCCGTCGGCGACACGGACGCCGACAACCCAGTTGGTCAATTGTCGGTCCTCTTCTATCGGGGCAATGGGATAGAGGACGAATTTGCCGCCCATTCCACCGCCGATGGCCATCGTCTCCCCGTCCTCCCATATCGGCCAGTCGGTTGCTCCCCGCCACATGACGACGCCGTTCCAATTCGGCGGTCCTTCATCCGGAAAGAAGGTGCGCCTTCCTATGCTATGGATGCCATCTGCGCAGATCAGCACTTCGCCGCGTTCGGTCAGGCTGTTGCCGCCGGCAACGCTGTCGACAAAATTCGCGGTGACACCGCCTTCATCCTGAACGAAACCGGAGAGCTGCGCGCCTTTCATAACAGCCTCAGCGCCGAGACGCTCGACAACCGCGTCATAGAGCACTTTCTGCAAGCGGCCGCGATGAATGGAAAACTGCGGCATGTCGTGACCGGCATAGGTTCCGCGCAATTCGCGCCAAACCTCCTGGCCATGCTTGGTCAGGTAGCGTAGTTCCCTGGTGCGCAAACCGACCGCGTCAAGCCGTTCGAGCAGGTCCAGTTCAGCCAGTTCCCTGATGGCGTGCGGCAGGGTGTTGATACCAACTCCGACTTCGCGAACTTCAGCAGCGCGCTCGAAAATGCGGGCGCGAATGCCGCGCTGGTGCAGCATGAGAGCGGTCGTCAAACCGCCAATCCCCGCCCCTGCAATTAAAACCCGCATGGCGTGCTCCTAATCTTCCTCCGGCGGCAGAAAGTCGACCTCGTGCTCAGCCGAAATCGCCACCAGCTTGGCCGGATCCGGTTCAGGGCCCATATTGTGAATGGCCCAGAAGAGATCGTACAGGCGCGCCGTGGGCGAAACCCAGAAAAGGGTCTTAATGGTGGATTCGGACTTGTTGAATATGCCGTGCGGAATACCGCGCGGCATATGCACGAGATCCCCGGGTTCCGCGAAATCCTCCTTGCCGTCGAGAAGAAAATCAAAGCGGCCTTCAAGAATATAAAGAAACTCGTCCTGCGTCGGATGGATATGCGGTGGAACAAAGGTGCCCGGCGGCAGGGACGCATGCCAGGAAAACGACGACTCGGTCAGATGCTTGGGCACGTAGGTCTGGCCCAGAATGTCCCAGCGGATCCCTTCGACGCCTTCACGCGCGCGGGTGATACCAAGTTCCATTTCGTCCATCGGTCATTCCTTTCAATCTTCCATCAAAAATGCAGATGACTTTCGACGGTATCGGCCTCGGCCTTCAGTGCTTCGTTGCTGCCGCTCCAGACAACCTCGCCCTTGTTGAGAACGGTGTGACGGTCGGCGAATTGCGAAAGAGCGGCAATGTCCTTGTCGACAACCAGAATGGATTGTCCCTCCGACTTCAAGGCTGCCAGCTTGGTCCAGATTTCGTTGCGGATAAGCGGCGCGAGCCCTTCGGTCGCCTCGTCCAGGATCAACAATGAGGGGTTGGTCATCAATGCCCTGCCGATGGCCAACATCTGCTGCTCTCCGCCCGAAAGTTGCGAGCCGAGATGGCGTTTTCGTTCCTCTAGTCGCGGAAAGAATGCATAGACTCTCGGCACATCCCATTGTCCGTGCGGGCGCGCGAATGCGCGGAGATTTTCCTCGACCGAAAGCGTTGGAAAGATCTGCCGGCCCTCAGGCACCAATCCGATTCCTGCCTGGCCCACGCGGTAGGGCGGTGCGGCGGTAATGTCGGCGTCGCCAAATCGGATTTTCCCGGCCATCGGCTTGATCAGGCCCATGATCGAGCGAACAGTGGTCGTCTTGCCCATGCCGTTGCGCCCGAGCAGTGTCGCCGCTTCGCCGCGACCAATCTGCAGTTCGACGCCGAACAGCACCTGAGAGATGCCATAGCCAGAGTCGAGACCGCTGACCTGAAGCAGGCTCATGCCGCGTCGCTCCCCAGATAGGCGGCACGTGCCTGTTCATCGGCACGCACCTCATCCGGCGTGCCGGATGCGACGATGCGCCCATAGGCCATGACCGAAATTCGATCCGCCAGCTTGAACACCGCTTCCATGTCGTGCTCGACCAGCAGCATGGGAACTTTCTTCTTGATTTCGAGGAGCGTATCGGTCAGCAACTCGCCTTCCGCCTTGCCCATACCGGCCATGGGTTCATCGAGCAGCAGGCACTTGGGTGCTCCGGCCAGTGCCATTGCCAACTCAAGCACGCGGTGCTCGCCGTGGGACAAGTCGCCGCTGCGTTCGTCTTGCCGGTGCAGAAAGCCAAGGGTCGACAGGACCTCCCGGGCGCGGCCATTCAGGCCCTCTTCTTCCGATGCCCTGCCAAAAAAACGAAAGCTCGATCCATCCTTTGCCTGCACTGCAAGGGCGACATTCTCCAGCACTGAAAATCCCGGAATGATCGAGGTGATCTGGAACGTACGCCCGAGCCCCGCATGGGCGCGTTGCGGCGTCGCGTATTCCGAAACATCGACGCCGTCGAGGATGACCTTGCCGCTTTCCGGGCGGAAATTGCCCGACACGAGATTGATCAGTGTCGATTTGCCCGCACCGTTGGGTCCGATCAATGCGTGGCATTCATTGCGGCGCAGCTCAAGCGACACGTTGTCGGCAACACATAATGAGCCGAAATTCTTGACCAATCCCTCAAGTTGGAGGAGTGCGCTCATTGACGGACTCCGGAACGCGAAATCAGCCCGACGAGCCCGCCCTTGGCAAACAGCACGATGAGAACAAGAAGCGGACCGAAAATCAGCTTCCATTCCAACGTGATGAGCGAGAGACTCTCTTCGATAAGCACCACGAACAGAGCACCCAGCAAGGCACCGTTGCGGGTGCCCATTCCACCCAGAACGACCATGATGATCAGGTTGCCGGAGTTCTGCCACGCGGCGGTTGCCGGGCTGATATACTCGGCCTGGCAGGCTGTCAAAAAACCGGCGATGCCAGCAAGCAAGCCGGCAATTACATAGGCGACAAGGCGGTATTTGAAGATATCGAAGCCAAGGGTTCCAACCCTCACAGCATTCTGCTTGCCGGCTCTCAGCACGCGCCCAAACCGTGACTGTGCAAGGCGCCAGACGAGCAGCCATGTCAGTGCAAGGATCACCAGCGCGGAATAGAAGAGCCCGGAGCCGGCTTCGAAAATATAGGCACCGAAGAGTGTCGGCGAATCCCACAGCGTGAGCCCGTCATCGCCGCCATAGGTCGACAGGGACGAAAGCGAAAAAAACAGCATCTGACCAAAGGCCAGTGTGATCATGATGAAATATACACCGGAAGTGCGCAATGAAATTGCACCGGTGATCAGCGCAAACAGACCGCTGATCGAAATCACCAGAGCGAGCACGGGAAGGGCATTGGTCACGCCCTCCGTCAGAGCAATCCCGGTCACATAGGATCCAAGGCCCACAAAGGCCGCATGACCGAAACTGACAAGGCCGCCTTGACCGATCAGAAGATCGAGCGAAACCGCCGCGATCGCCAATATCATTGCCTTCAAGACCAACGCTTCGACATATTTGCCGCCGGCAAATCCGGTGATGAAAGGCGTCACTGCCAACAGCGCCAGAACAACAATGCCTATGAATAAAGACAAATCGGTTCGCCGTTTCTGGCCAAGAGCACCGGCATCGGCAACGGAAACTCCTTTCATGCCGCACCTCTTGCCGGAAACAGGCCCTGCGGCCGGAAGAACAGCACGCCTGCCATGAAGATATAAATCAGCATGGATGCTAGCGACGGCCCGATCTGGTTGGCAGCGGACGGATTGAAGAACAGGTGCATGACATCTGTTGCCAGCGAGCGGCCCAGCGTGTCGATCAGGCCGACGAGCAGAGCGGCAATGAAGGCACCGCGGATCGATCCGATACCGCCGATCACAATGACGACGAATGCAACGATAAGCAGATTGTCGCCCATGCCGGGTTCGAGGGTGAACACCGGGGCGGCGAGCGCGCCCGCAAAGCCTGCGAGCATGGCGCCGAAGCCGAAAACGATCATGAACAGCCGGCGAATGTTCACACCCAGCGCACTGACCATTTCTGCGTTGGAGGCCCCTGCCCTTATCAGCATGCCGACGCGGGTCTTGCCGACGATCAGGTAAAGAGCAGCCGCAACAACGACACCAACGACAATCAGGGCCAACCTGTAGACCGGATAGCGCAGATTATCGGTCAGTTGTATCGACGCCGACAGGATCTCAGGCGGCGGTATGGTCAGCGTTGCAGGCCCCCATATCACCTTGACCGCTTCATTCACGAACAGGATGATGCCGAAGGTGGCAAGCACCTGATCGAGGTGATCGCGGTCATAAAGGTGCCTTAAAACCAACGCTTCAAGCGCGAGGCCAAGAGCAAGGGCGGTGACGAGGCCCAGAAACAGCGCGGCAAAGAAGTTGCCCGTCACGCCCATGAACATGAATGTCAGGTAGGCGCCAATCATGTACTGGACGCCATGGGCGAGGTTGATAAAGCCCATGACGCCGAATACGAGGGTCAGCCCGGCGGCGATCAGAAAAAGCAGCACGCCATACTGTGCGCCATTCAGGATCTGAATGAGCAGGAGTGTCGAATCCATCTGACGGCTCCCCGGACCGGACCGTTGGCGTCAAATCACATCGCGCACTCTTCGGCGAAGCTGTCGGTGTAGTCTTCAAACACCTTGCGCTCGATTTCCGTCCAGTATTTGCCGTCATCGCGCTGGGCGACACGCAGCAGATAGAAGTCCTGGATCGGAAAGTGATTGTTGTTGAACGCGAAGTCGCCGCGCAGGGACTCGAAATCCGCTGCCTTGATCGCTTCCCGGAGTGCATCCTTGTCGGAAAGATCTCCGCCAACAGCACGCACGGCACTGTCGATCAATAGCGCGGCATCATAGGCCTGCATTGCAAAGCCACCGGGCACGTAGTCGTATTTTGCTTCGAAATCGGACACAAACTGCTTGCTCTGCGGCAGGTCCATGTTGGGTGCCCAATTGGTGGCGCCGAACATTCCAAGTGCAGCATCCTGCTGCGCCGGAAGCGTGGCTTCATCGACTGTGAACGCGGACAGGAACGTCATCTGGTCAGCAAGACCGGCCTCGTGGAACTGTTTGACGAAACGCACACCCATGCCGCCCGGCATGAAGGTGAACAGGGCGTCGGCGCCGGAGGTCGAAATCTGGGCAATCTCAGCCGAGAAGTCATTGTGGCCAAGCGGCGTGTAGACCTCGTCTGTAATCTCACCTTCGTAGTACTTCTTGAAGCCTTCCATCGCGTCACGGCCGGCCTGATAGTTCGGCGTCATCATGAAGACGCTCTCGATGCCCTGTTCCTGGGCGTGTTTGCCGAGCACCTCAAAATTCTGGTTGTTCTGATAGGACGTCGAAAAGAAAAACGGATTGCAGTTTCGCCCGGCAAGGGTCGAAGGCCCTGCATTGGGGCTGATCAGAAATGTCTCGGCATCGGTAACCGGTTTGAAGATGGCACCCAGAACATTCGAGAAAACTGTTCCGACGACAAAATCGACCTGATCACGCTCGAGCAGGCCCTTGACCCGGGTCAATGCGACGTCCGGTTTCAGCTCGGAATCGACAACGATCAGTTCGGTATCCAGGCCGCCGATCTTGCCGTCCATATTGTCAAGCGCGAGCTTGAAGCCATCCTCGACCTGTTTGCCGAGAACGGCTGGCGGCCCGGAAAGGGTGACGACAAGACCGATCTTGAGATCCTCGGCATGGGCTGTCGATGCCAAAAGCATGGCTCCCATGGCACATAAAAGTTTCTTCATTTTGGTACTCCCCATTGCTTGCGTTCGACCGCTGACGGGCCTTTTCACGGTGTATTGCGTTTCAATCAGCCGGCTTGCTGGAGCGCGTCTTTTCCTTTCCATTCCATACGCGACAGCACCGGATCGAGCGGTACGCCGACCAGGTGATTGGTGTAGTTGGACAGGGTTTTCATCGAGATGCACAGGACAACTTCAAGAGCGTTCTGCTTTGTAAATCCGGATGTCAGAAAGTCTTCCATTTCGGTCCGGGCGTGTCCGCGCTTTTTGACAATCGCCTCCGTAAAGGTGCGAAGGGCTTCAAGCCGTGGATCGCCGATCGGCCTGCCATTGCGCACGGACTCAATGATCTCCTTGTCGAGCTTGGCAAGCCGCGCGCCGGAAGAGTGGGCCGCAACACAGTAGCCGCACTCGTTCTCGACACTTGCCACCAGCAGGATCAGTTGCTGTTCGGCCTCTGAAAAACTGGTCTTCGAAACAAGCTCGGAAAGGGAAAGATAGCCATCAAGCGCCATGTCGGATTCCGCCAGCATGGCATAGAGGTTAGGGAGAAATCCCATCTTCTGCAACGCGCCGTCGAGAAGTTGGCCGGACCGGCCGGGTGCATTTTCAGGCGTGTAGATCTCAAAGTCGGTCATCACGGTTTCCTCAAGCGGTTTTTTTCATTGAATCAGCGATCCGCTGCTGGAGTGAGCCGCGCATGATCTTGCGCGTTGGGGTGAGCGGCATGGCGTCGACGATCTCAAGCCTCTCGGGCCATTTGTACTTGGCAATGCCTCGTTCCTCGAGAACAGCGGCCGCCTGGCCGAGCGTCAGAGATTTGCCGTCGCGCAACTGAACGCACAGGCACGCCCTTTCGCCGAGATCGGGATCGGGAAAAGGCACGATGGCACAGGCCTCGACTGCGTCCAGTTCGCTCAGGACCGCTTCGATGTCGACCGGATTATATTTAACGCCGCCCCGATTGATGATTTCCTTGAGCCGGCCCGTCAATGTCAGGAAACCGTCTCGGTCCAGAATCGCCAGGTCGCCGGTTCGAAACCAGCCGTCGCCGACAAAGGCAGCTTCGGTTTCGGCGCGATTGTTCAGGTAACCTGTAAAGACGGAAGGTCCCTTCACCTGAAGCTCACCCTCCTGACCGCTCGGCAAGACCTTGTCTTGTCCATCGACAATCCGGAGATGTGTCGCGGGCGAGGCACGGCCGGCGGTCCGGAAACGCGTTTCCTCAGGATCGTCCGGGCGTCCGAAAGCACCCGCCTGCAATTCACTCATGCCCCACAACTGGATCACCCTGCCCTCCGGCATCAGCGTGTCCACCTCTTCGGCCAGAGACGGCGGTACAGTCGATCCGGACAGACAGGTGAAGCGCGTATGCGCCAGATGCTCGCCGGTGATCGCGCCGGCAGCGCAAAACGGTGCAAAATGGGCCGGCGCTGCAAAGATGCCGTCTGGCTTTGCCTCGGACAAATAGTCAAGAAAGCCTGCCGGATCGAAAGCCGGCAGCAACGATTGGGCAGCCCCGGTCGCCAGGCACATATGCATGACGAAAAGCCCGTAGAGATGCGTATAGGGGGCGACCGAGAGCATTGTCTCGCCGGGTTCGATGCCGAGTTCGGCAGCGCTACGTGCCGCATTGCCGAGAAAACCGCGATAGGTGTGCGGCACGCCCTTGGGACTTGCCGTCGTTCCGGACGTGTAGAGCAAAAGATAGGGATCGTCCGGCGAAACATCGGGCAGCGTCATCTCTGTGTCTTGATCGGACCATGCGGAGAAGGGCTGCGCATCGGGTATCGGTTTGCCGACGGCCACGACGGATTCGAGAGCGGGAAGCGAGGATTGCATTGCAAGCATTTCAGCGGCTGGCGACATGCCCTTGAAGGAAGACAGACCGACGGCGATGCGCGCACCGCTATGGCCGAGCAGATGCTTCAGTTCCGCCTGCCGGTAGGGCATGTGCAATGTCTGCGCGATACCACCGCATTTCGTCACCGCCAGAAACGCAACGACGAAAGCCTCGATGTTCGGCAGTTGCAGCGCGACCACGTCGCCCTTGCCAAGTCCGAGTTGTTGCAGCCCGAACGCCGTCGCGCGGACCTTTCGTGCAAGATCACCGTAGCTGACTGCACCGTCCGGGCCCATCAGCGCGGGTGCTTCCGGCGAAACAAGCGCGTGCTTATCGAGCCAGTTCGCCAATGTGTCCGTGTTGCCTTCCATATCCCTCGATCAGATTTCTTATGAGACGACAGCCTCTTTTTGCGGCTCTTGATAGGTCTCGATTTTTTCTCTCAACGCCTGCGGAAACGGTTCCGACTTTGGCGGGTCGCGGGCGAAATCCGTATGCACGACGGTCGGTTCGGCATGCAGAATGTCCTCGCCGTCCGGACCGCTTGCCCGCACCGCAAGCGTCAGCGAAGAGCGCTTCAGTGCCTTGACCTGAAGGCGCCAGTCAATCATTTGGCCAAGGCCAGCGGGCCGCATGAAATTGACGCTGATCGCAACTGTTGGAATGCCCTTGTTCGCAAGGTCATGCATGGTGTGGAACGAATAGCCGAGCGGTCCGTCAAACCAGTCTTCGACGACGCCGTTCACATGTTCAATCAGCCGCGGATAAAATGCGATACCGGCAGGATCGCAGTCGGCAAACCTCAGTTTTCGCGAGACTTTGAAAACCGAAGCCATAGGTGTCACTCGGCGGCCAGCGGCAGCTTCGGCTTGTCATGGCGACTGGGCCGCGCCTTGCGGGCCAGTTCGCGCGCGTTCTCGCGTATCTTTTCCTGTTCACGATAGGCCTGATCACGGCCGGTGAGATATTGCGGCGGCCAGTGGCCGACCCTTGCGCCGTAGAATGCAGCGGCACGGCGGGTAAAATACGGATCCCAAAGATGCGGACGGGCAAGTGCAACCAGATCGGCACGGCGCGTGTGCAAAATCGTGTTGACCTGCGCAGCCTCGGTGATGTTGCCAACCGCCATGGTCTTGATGCGCGGCACGTTGCGCACCGCCTCGGCAAACTGGGTCTGAAACATGCGCCCGTAGACAGGTTTCTGGTCCGGAACCGTCTGTCCGGCGGAAACGTCGATCAGATCGCAACCGGCATCGTGAAAGGCCTGCGAAATGGCAAAGAGATCCGCTTCGCTCAGACCGCCTTCTTTCCAGTCGGTGGCCGAGATGCGCACCGACATCGGCCTTTCCTGAGGCCAGACGGCACGCAGCGCATTGAAAACCTCGAGCGGAAAGCGCAGACGGTTTTCAACCGACCCGCCATAGTCATCCGTCCGCTGATTGGTCAGCGGCGACAGGAACGATGCCAGAAGATAGCCGTGGGCGCAGTGCAGTTCGAGCATGTCGAAACCGGCGCGGGCAGCGCGTTCTGCTGCTTGAACGAAGTCGTCGCGAATCCGGTCCATCCCGGCACGGTCGAGTTCGGCAGGCACCTGGCTGGTTCCGTCGAAATAGGGGATTGGCGATGCAGAAACGAGCGGCCAGTTAAGGCTTTCTTCGGCGATCGGATAGTCCATTTCTTCCCATCCGAGTTGGGTTGAGCCTTTGCGGCCTGAATGACCAAGCTGCATGCAGACCTTCGTTTCGGAGTTGTCGTGCACGAAATCGACAATGCGTTTCCACTGGTTCTCATGGTCATCGGTCCAAAGACCCGGGCAGCCAAGCGTAATGCGTGCATCGGGCGATGGGCATGTCATTTCGGCGTAGATCATGCCCATGCCACCGAGCGCGTGCGAGGTGTAGTGGACAAAGTGCCAGTCCGTCAGATTGCCGTCTTCATCGGCGGAATACTGCGCCATGGGAGACATGACAACGCGGTTGGGTATTTCCAGTTCGCGGAGCTTCAAGGGCGTGAACATCGGGGTCGGACGGGTCTTGCGGACATCGACGCCGGTTTCGCGGTAATAGCGTTCGTACCAGGCCGTATCGACCTTCTCCACATAGGAGGGATCGCGCAGGATGAGATTGTCGTAGGTGATCGATTTCGCCCGGCACATCACAACCATCGAAAACTGCATGGGATCCATGTCCCATGAGCGGTTCATATGTTCAAACCAGGCAAGCGAAACATCGGCGTTGTGCTGGATGATCTGGCAGGGCGTCCGGCGCTCTTCGTCATAGGCTTTGAATGCGGCTTCAATGGAACGCTCTCCATGTTCAAGCACTGCGTCGGAAAGCGCTATGCCGCATTCCATCGCCAGCTTGGTACCGGAGCCGATGGAGAAATGGGCGGAAGCCTTGGCATCTCCCAGAATTACGATGTTGTCGTGATACCAGTTCTCGCAGAAGATGCGCGGGAAGTTGCGCCAGTTCGAACGGTTGAGCAGCAGGCCGTGCCCTTGCAGTTCTTCGGCAAAGATCGCTTCGAGCTTTTCGCGCGATCCTTCCTCGTCGAATTCCTCGAAGCCGTGCCCGGCCCAGCATGCCTCATCCATTTCGAAGACCCAGGTCGAACGGTCGGCCTGGTATTGATAGGTGTGCGCACAGATGATGCCGTGTTCGGTCATGCGGAAGAAATAGTTGAACTCGTCCATCGGCCGGGTCGAACCCATCCAACAGAAGCGGTTCGACTTGACGGTTATCGACGGCTTGAAAGCCTCGGCATATTGCTCGCGGATGGCTGAGTTGATGCCGTCGCAGGCAACGATGATATCGGAGTCGGCGAAGCGCGTTTTCAGCTGTGCTGGATCGATGCGCTCGTTGAAGCTCAAGCGGACGCCAAGATCGCGGCACCGGCGCTGCAGGATATTGAGCAGGTCGAATCGCGATGTTCCGCAGAAGCCGTTTCCGGCACAGCGTATTTCTTCGCCTTTGATATGGATGGCAATGTCGTCCCAATAGGCAAAGTGATCACGGATCAACTCATAGGTCTCGGGATCGCGGGAAAGAAACTCATCAAGCGTGTCGTCGGAAAAGACAACGCCGAAGCCGAATGTGTCATCAGCGCTATTCTGCTCGAGCACCTGGATGTCCCATGTAGGCCGCGCTTTCTTCGTCAGCAACGCAAAATAAAGACCGCCGGGACCACCGCCCACTACCGATATTTTCATGACCTGTTCTCCGCCGGAATGAATCGATCTTGGCACATTCGAATTTATTTTATACATTAATATTTCACATGTAAGATATACATGCAACCACGATATGAGATATCAAGGGGCGACTCGGTAACCGGGATCACGGAATTGACAGACGCATTGGCAGGCAAAGTGCCGAAACGGCATATGCGGCGTATGGGACAAAAGGCGCACGGGATCGATGGCGGTTTCGAGAGTCAGAAGGCACTTGAAGAAACCTACAGCGAGCGCGAGCGGCGGGTCTTGCGGTTGTGGTTGCGGCTGGTGCGAACCTCACGGCGCATCGAGGCGGATGTCGGCGCGCAGATGTACAAGACATTCGGCGTTCGTTTTGTGCGATTCGACGTGCTTTCGCAGCTTTACCGCGCGCCGGACTACAGCCTTTCGATCGGCGACCTCGGCGCAAGCCTGCTCGCTCCGTCCGGAAATATTTCTTCTCTGCTTGACCGGATGGAAGCCGACGGGCTGGTCAAACGAATTGCCGATCCCTATGACCGGCGGCGTTACATCATAAGATTAACACAAAAAGGCATTGATACCTTCGCCGAGATGGCGAAAGCCAATGCACATTGGGTTGCCGGTGCCTTTTCGGCGATCGATGATGAAACACTTGACCGCCTGCACGACGAACTTGCCTCGATCGCGGAGAGCTGACTCTCAACGTTGCTAAATGGTCAGGCTGTGCAACTCGGCCCTTATTTCTGATCCATCAACTTGCAGCGTTGCAAGGCTGACCGGGAGGGAAAATCGCCGCGGCCCCGCGCTGCCCGGATTGAGATAAAGGACGCCCTGCTTTTCATCGATCACGGGCTTGTGGGAATGGCCGAAGACAACTGCATCAAATCCGGCTGCCTGCGGGCTCATATTCAGATCGCCGATATCGTGAATCACGTAGATTAGTCGGCCGCCTGCTTCGATGACTTCATCCTGCTTCAGACGATGACACCATGGCGCGCGGTCGACATTGCCGCGCACCGCAGTGACGGGTGCAATGTCGGCCAAGCGGTCAAGGATGGATTCGGGGCCGATATCACCGGCATGAATGATCAGTTCCGCGCCGGTAAGCGCATTGATGGCCTCGGGCCTGAGCAGGCCATGCGTGTCGGAAATGACGCCAATGACTGTCATCGGAACCGGAATTCGGGAACGTGCTACTCCAGACGGAAGCCAAGTTTCATGGCCACCTGATAATGCGCGATCTTGTTGTCTTCGATGTGGCCGCGGATTTCGCTGACTTCAAACCAGTTCAGGTGTTTGACCGTCTTTGCTGCCTTGGCGACGGCGCCTTCAATTGCTTCATCGATGCTGTTGGGCGAACTGCCGATGATATCGATGGTCTTGTAGACTGATTTGCTCAAAGTACCCTCCGTTTGGTTCCAGCTGTGCGCCAAGCGCCAGCCTGTTGTCATGGCCCTCGAGCGCTTCTGGCATCCAAGGGGGCATGTGAAACGGTGTCAACCGTACTTCTGCGACGGCTGCGGAAACTTGGCTTCAGGCTTTTTCAGCAAGTACGAGATGACCGTCGACCGGATCGCCATCCTCCAGACGAACGGTGATGTCGTCCATGGCCAGTATGTCAAAGCCCATATCGCGCAGTGTCTTGCGGATGTAGTGCGCATCGTGCGCAAAGCGGCGATGCACATTGACCGAGTAATTGGTTTCCGCATACAGGCCCTTGGCCAAGGCTTCGGTTGAAAATCCGAACAATCCGTTCGCAGACAGGCGGTTGGCAGCGGCGGTGATAATCGGCTCGACAGTGCCCAGATAAGGAAACACATCGGTCGCCGCAATCAGATCCCATCTTGTATCGGAATTGCCGTCTTCCTCGAATTCCGTCATGAACTCGACCGCCTCGCCGACATAGAGATCGTCATAGACGCCACGGTCATAGGCAAGTTCGACGATGCGCTCCGACAGATCGACGCCGGTGATATGTCCGGCGCAGTCTTTCAAAGCGAGCCCGGCCAGGCCGGTGCCGCAGCCAAGGTCGAGGACCCTTTCGAACTTGCGGTCTCCATGCGCCCGCAACAGTTCGCGCAGCAGAAGCGGTACGCAGTAGCGCAGTTTTTCGACGAGGATCTCATCAAACTCGTCTGCATGCTGATCAAACAAAGTCGCGACATAGGCGTCAGGCATCTTTTCCGGCGCGCCTCCCCTGCCCATGGCCGCCAATAAGACCGAGGCGCCGCCATGATCCTCCGGATCAAGGGCCAGCACCTCGCCAAAGGCAGCTGCGGCAGCACCGAGATCGCCGGATTTTTCCAGCGCGAGGCCGCGGTTATAGGCTTCCGCAATCGCCTGCTTGTCCAACCGGCTCACTTGTCCAAAAGCCCCGCTTTATTGTCTTCGATCAAGCAACGAACGCCTCGGTTCACTTGCTCCTTCGCTGCAACAGGCGCGCGCCAATCGCATGTCAGCGGCTGGCCTGCCTAAGTTCGCGCTTTGCCAGCCATGCCAGAACCGCTGCTCAGCAATGCTGATTCCGCCGTTCTCTCAAGATCAACAACCCTTATATGAAAAGGCAATGAAAGGAATAACAAAATGACTGGACTCTACGCCAACAAAGCCCGCGCGTTCATTGATATCCTTGGGATGGTGCCGCGTGCAGCCCGGGTGTCGACCGCAATCGAAAACGGCCGCCAACCGGACCGGCGCGATCTGAAGGCGCTTGGCATCGAAGACATCTTTACCGCAAACATCCGATAGGTCCGACAATCGCTCCTGATCTGCCGGTTTCCGTGCCTGTTGGAAACAATTCTAGGCATTCCGAAACGGTGGTTCCAATCGGCTGAGAGGTCGCAGGATGGCCGTATGCGCATGCGTGTCGCCACAAGCGTGTTCTGCGTGCTAACACTTGACGAGGGTGAAGGCCCTCAGAAGGTTTAGCAGCGGGACAGCGCGCTTACTCATGACAACTGCCAGCAATCGATCCAGAACTTTTCGTCCCGTTCTGCTTGCCGGCATTCTTCCGATCGACCGGGGGCGCATTCCCGCTGAGATAATAGCCGGTATTACACTTGCGGCATTGGCGATCCCGGAGGTGATGGGCTACACGAAAATCTCCGGAACGCCGGTCATTACCGGTCTCTACACATTGCTCATCCCGGCTGCTCTCTACGCGGTGTTTGCATCATCGCGGCACCTGGTCGTCGGTGCCGACTCCGCGACCGCCGCTATCCTCGCCAGCGGGCTTGTCGGCCTTGCAGCCACTGGTTCTCAAGACTATCTGGCGCTTGCAGGATTGCTCGCGCTGATGGTCGGCGTGATGCTGATTGCCGCAGCCGTCATCGGCCTTGGCTTCATGGCCGATTTCCTTTCCCGGACCGTTCTGGTCGGATTTCTAACCGGGGTCGGCATCCAGGTCGCACTTCATGCCGTTTCCGAACTCGTCGGCCTGACCCCGCCGCATGGTGGTGCTGCAATGCTGATCCTCTCCGACTGGCGGCAGGCCGTCTCCTTCAATCCGCATGTCGTCATCGTCGCGGCCACAGTTCTCGTGATCATCCTTGGATGTGGCTATGCCTCCAAGCGGCTCAAACGTAGTATCCCGGGCGCCATGTTTGCCGTCGTCGGCGCAATACTGGCGAGCTGGTATTTTGACCTTGGCGCGCATATGCCGGTGGTTGGCCAGGTGCCTGTCGGGTTTCCCGACTTTTCACTGCCCAATGTCGAGTGGAGCTGGTCGCTGATCTGGCGCTTGCTTCCGACGGCGCTTGCCATGGTTGTGGTCGTTCTGGCGCAGAGCGCTGCGACTGCCCGCGCCTACGCTGCACGATACCACGAACCGCTGAACGAGACGCAGGATCTCACCGGCCTCGGCATTGCCAATATCGGCGCAGCGTTCACCGGAACATTCGTCGTCAACGGCAGTCCCACGAAGACGGAAATGGTCGACAGCGCAGGCGGACGCAGTCAGCTTGCTCTGCTCACAGCGGCGGTTGTGGTCCTTATCACGCTTCTGTTCCTGACACGGCCTCTCAGCTACCTGCCGGAAGCCGTTCTATCGGCAGTGGTCTTTTTGATAGGATTGAAGCTCATCGATCTGCGCGGGCTTGCAGATATCTACCGGCAGCGCCAGTCGGAATTCTGGGTTGCCGCAATCACCGCAATGGTGGTCGTCGCCTTTGGCGTAGAGCAAGGTATCGTCTTTGCAATCCTGTTTTCGTTGATTGTCCATACGCGGCACGGGTACCGGCCGAGCAACCTCCTCATCTCGCGCGATGCGGCGGGCCACTGGCGCGCAAGTTCCCTGGACAGTGGAGCGCAGGCCAAACCGGGGCTGTTGATCTACCGATTCAATCATGCCATGTACTATGCAAACTCGGAGCGCATGCAGGAAGAAATCATGCAACTGGTCGCCGGCGATACCGAGTTAAACTGCCTTTGCATTGACGTCTCGGCGGTCGACGATGTGGATTACACGGCTGTCGAGACCCTGCGCGATATCCATTCCACGCTTGCTGCAAGATCGATTTCGCTGGTGTTCGGCCAGGATGTCCAAAACATCAATACCAAGAGCCGCCAGCAGCTGGTCACGGAATTCGGCGCGGACGCGTTCTTTGATTCACTCGATGCCGTAATGGCACAGGAAACTGTTAGAACAAAATAGTGCGCCCTGCTTCTTCGGCGGCCAGTACGGCTTTCATCTGTGCCGTATGGAACAGCCGGAACGCTTCGCCATAAACCGTCTCATCAGGTGCTTCGGTAATGATGGTGACCGGAAACATCTCCTCCGGCCTCTCCTCGATGATAAACGGTATCCCGCCACGACAACGGAAAGGAAAGCCGTCGGAATACAGGGCGCTGCGATACATCTGCTCCTCATTGAGAGCAACAAGAGGCGCATAGGACGCCAGTGCGTCGATCACGGCCTCGAGGACCGCCCTCCCCTGCTTTTCCCATCCGGGATTGTAGAACAGTATCAGCAGAAATCCGCGCGGGATCGACCACATATCGGCGCCGCGCGGGATGTAACCCGAAAACGGCCTTATCCATTCATGCGCCGGATAGCCATGCAGGTTCATGTGCAGCCGGGCATCGGTCTTTTCCTTCCCGATACAATGCGCCTCGTTTTCAAAGCCGCGCTCGACGTGGTGAAGGTCGCACCCGGCCGCGGTGAAGCGGGCAGCATGGTTCATGTGGCCGGGATAGTCGCGGCACAGCTCGCGAAACAGCGCATAGCCGTCTGGATTGACCATCGGCGCGACGGCAAAGCCGGTTTGGCCGGCCTTGGCAAGATGCTTTGCCGCCCGCAGGGCTCCGACCGGCCCGGAGGTTTCATTGGCGTGCTGGCCGGCAGTGATCAAAATGCCCGGCTGACGGCCGCTCACATAGCTGCCCCAGACCGGGCGGCCGCGCCGGGACCGGACTTCGAAAGCCTCCCCGTCGAGGTCATCGATATGCGCCTTGATTTCGGCCGGTTCCAGCCAACGGTCCAGGGATGGAAGGTCCACCAAGGGCAGTGGCGATAGCGTCTTGTCCGCTGCCAGATCGGGGTCTGCTGCCGTCGCTACTTTGACCCGCAATGGACCATTGCGGGATCGCAGTACCGGCACGATTTGGCCAGGCGTTAACGTCCGGTCAACTGCATCGAGGCCCCTGGCTGCCTTGAACACATCGAGCGCTGAGAAATAGAGATCCTCGTGCATGGCTTCAGCCGTGCTGATCGTCTCGTGTCCGACAGCAAGCGGATGATCAAAAAAAGGTGCGCCGACCTCAATGTCGAGACGATCGAAGTAGGGTTCATCGCTCCTTTCGGCTTCGGTCTCGAGCGCATCCTTGACGGCACGGAACGCCAGTTCCTGGTCGGCGCGCAACGGCCCGTCAAAATTCAGCTCAGGCCTTTGCTCGCTTCTGACACGCAGCCAGCCGCAGGGCGAATAGGCCTGCTCGTCGCCGAAGGCCGTGCCAAACCTGTTCGGTGCTGAGACTTCATGGTTTTCGCGCGAACCATCGGCACATATCATCTTCACGTCATAGGCAATGAGGCCCCTGCCCCTGACCGCCTCCTTCGGTTCGAAGCGGACATCGCACTTCCCGGCAAGGTCGGCGAACGGATAGGCTTCAAGAAGGAACCGCTTGCGCGGCACGTCGCGAATTACCGGATAGCGGACAAGGATTTGCGAGACTTGCTCGAAATTCAGTTCCTCGAGCGCCGCATGGACCAGCGGCTTGTAGGAACATTGAACGGATGCGTTGATACCGTGGTCGAAGAGCGTATCGCGCGCGGCTCGCCGCCGATCGGCGCCGTCAAACACCCAGATTTCGATTGTCGCACCTTTGTATTGAGGCGACGAAAACCGTTCAACCAGCGTGTCAAGGCTGTTTTCTATCTCAATGTCGAGAAGCGTTTTTCCAGGTTCGATCATCGGTGTTTCCGGTTTCGGCTGCAATGACAAATCAATAGCGCAAACCGTCGTTGCCGGCACTATTGACGCGAACGACCAATGCTAGCCGGAAATCACTGCTGCCGAACCGCTGATGGATTTGATTGTCTGGAAAGAACGGATGCCCCAAATCCCCGCCTCGCGGCCGATACCCGATGCCTTGACGCCGCCGAACGGAGCGCCGGCGGCACGGCTCGTCCCGTTGACCTGGACCATACCCGCACGCAACCTTCTCGAAATACGGTCGGCTTTTCCGGTGTCCGTCGTCTGCAGATAGGCGGCGAGGCCGTAATGCGTGTCGTTGGCCTGCCGAACGGCATCGTCCTCGTCATCAAAGGGGCTTATGGTCAGGACTGGCCCGAATATCTCCTCGCGGGCGATGCGCATGTGCGGCGCGACATCGGCAAAAACCGTGGGGCGGACGAAGTAACCGGCGGAAAACCCGTCAGGTCTTCCGGGGCCTCCTGCAACCAGCCAGGCACCTTCATCGATGCCTTCCAGAATGAAATTCTGGACCCGATCGTACTGCCGGCGGGTGATCAAAGGACCGATATGGGCACCCGCCTCCTGAGGCGGACCCACTTCAACCGCCTCGGCTGCACTCACCGCGAGCCGGACTGCGCGGTCGTAAATGCTGCGTTCGACGAGCATGCGCGACGCCGCATTGCAGGATTGTCCGGCATTTCGGAAACAGTGGGCGACGCCTTGGCGAATGGCTGTCTCCAGGTCGCAATCGGCAAAGATCAGGTTTGGCGATTTTCCGCCCAACTCAAGGACAGAAGGTTTCAGATTATGTGCCGCAGCGGCTGCAACGGACCGCCC
>JBCCOK010000037.1:0-50814 GCA_039025395.1 Pseudomonadota bacterium | reverse complement strand
GGCTCACGCTTGTGGTGGGTTGGCACCACGGCGCGCAACCCGCCTTGTCAGCGACCAAAATCGCCTCGGTCAAATGATTCAGTCTAAGCCTGAATTGCTCTAGGGGTCTCGGATTTCGGGGTGCCGCATCGGGTCGGCGATGGCGGCGCCTGTCATTCGATAAGGTGCATCTTGTCAGCGGAGCCTGTCCGCGTCGAATGCGTGGATGTCCTCCAGCAATTCTATGAAGCCGGCGGCTGCATGCTCAATCAGCGCATGACCCTTCTCGGCTGTTGCCGCAAGTGCATTTCCGGTTGCGCCCTTCGAATTGAGATCGACCATCTTCCAGCCGAAGGCGTGCGGTCCATAGGCGCGGAGGTAATTCGCAGACTGCGCCAACACCTGTTGAAACGAGGGAAAATCCTCCGCCTTGCCGATGTCGACACGGTCGGGATGCAGGGCAAGCATGACGGAGGTCTCAATCTCGCCGGCGTGGATGCCGAATGCGGTTTCCTGCGCTGAGATCAAGCCGTCGGGGTAACCGAAGCGCGTCCAGCTCGTGGCGACCGCCAGCATGTTGAATCTCACGCGTGCCTCCGTGGCAACGATAGACATCAGCGGCGCGTTCCCGCCATGGGCGTTGAACATGACGAACTTTCTTATGCCGAACCGGTGCAAGCTTTCCGCTGTGCCGAGCCAGCGGTTGATGGCCTCGTGCCAGGAAAGGGTACGGGTTACCGCGAAATCCATGTGCTCAACGGAATAGCCGACTGGCTCGACTGGCAGAAACGTCGCCGGCAGGTGCTCCGGCAGCGCTTCAACGGCGGCGTCGACAACGCCTTGTGCGATCAATGCGTCTGTTTCTGGCGGCAGGTGCGGACCGTGTTGTTCGCAGGCGCCGAGCGGCAAAATTGCGATCCAGTCACGCCTTATAACCGGATCCGCTTCGGTCGGATTGTCCGCCCACCTGCGGGCTGGAATTGCCATCGATTATCTCGCTCCGGTCTGGTGGAAACTGATCGCGAGGCCGCAATCGGTTGGTTTCGATTTATGCCCGCACGATAGGCCGAAGAGGCTGTTGCATCAAACGCATAGCTGACTGTCCGAGCCGGAGCAGCAGTGAAATCCCCATTGATCGCTTCATTCACAGGTCATTCGAATGCTCGCGTTTGGGTTTTGCTTTAGCGCCACTAGGCGCTATAGTTGATTGGCCGACTATGTCTGCGCGCGTCAGGCGACTGAGGAGGCCGGAATGGCCAAGAAAAACAAAGAAAACGACGATAAGAAAACCCTCGACGAAAAACTGGAATTGTTTGCTCAGTTGGCTGCATCGGCGCGTTACTCGCGAACACTTCTGTCGCGGCAGCTTCTCTCAAGCGGTCTTTATGCAGGCCAGGACGCCGTTATACTTGCCCTTGATGCAAATGATGGGATGTCGCTTTCGGCAATTGCGGATCAGCTTGGGGTGCGCGCGCCGACGATGACAAAGACGATTAACCGGCTTGCCGCGCAGGGCTTTGTCGACAAAAAGGACTCCCAGACCGATGCGCGCCTATCGCATGTTCATTTGACCGCTGCAGGTCGCGAAGCGGTGAAGTCGGTGCGCAAAGCTGTGCGGAAATCGCAAAAAATGGCGCTCGGGGACATGACAGCCAAAGAAGTGAAAACGCTCATGAAGCTGCTTAAGAGGCTGGAAGACAACATCGCTTCGTCTCTGGGCTGAACCGGCCACTTTAAAAAATTTAAATTACGATTTAAAACGGACGTCGCTATAGGGCAGCGCCGGCCAGCCTATTGCGGCCGGCTGGACGCGGAGGCTTGCAGTGGGCCAGAAGGTTAAACTCTCAACGATTGCCGATACGCTAGGCGTTTCGACCGCCACGGTGTCGCTTGCGCTGCGCGACAGCCCGCTTGTTGCGGATACGACACGCGAGCGGATCAAGGAGCAGGCGCAGTTGCTCGGCTATATCTATAATCGCCGGGCAGCAAGCCTGAGAACATCCCGATCCGGCATCGTGGGCGTCGTCGTTCATGACATCATGAACCCGTTCTATGCTGAAATCCTGAGGGCGATCGAAAGTGAACTGGACCGAAACCGGCAGACATTTATCCTCTCTAACCACTATGATTCCGTCGAAAAGCAACGCACTTTCATCGAAACGCTGCTGCAGCTCGGTGGCGACGGCGTAATCATGTCTCCGGCGATCGGGACCCCGTTGAAGGATATCCAGCTCGCCGAGGATAACGGCATGCCGGCTATTCTCATCGCCCGTTCGGTCGAAAATGCCAGTCTTCCGACCTACCGGGGCGATGATGCCTATGGCATTGCGCTTGCCACCAATCACCTCATCGGTCTCGGCCATAGCTGCATTGCAATGGTGGGCGGAACAGATCAGACGTCGACCGGACGCCATCGCTACCAGGGCTACGTCCAGGCGCTGGAAAAGGCGAATATCGAAGTCGATCCGGATCTGCGCATACCAGGACCCCGGACCAAGCAGGCGGGCTTTGAAGCGGCCGTCACTTTTTTATCGCTGCCACAAAAACCGACGGCTGCGGTTTGCTGGAATGATCTCGTCGCCATCGGTCTCATGAGCGGCGTCGCCAGGGCCGGACTGGTGCCGGGTACGGACATTTCCGTTACCGGCTATGATGACCTTGAAGAAGCATCGATATCAACGCCGCCGTTAACGACTGTATGGAACGGGCAGTCCGAAGTCGGCCGCATGGCGGCGCGCGCTCTGCTCGACAAGCTGGACGGGTCATCAGCTCCGGACGGAATGCATCTCATCAAGCCGGAAATGCGTATCCGGCAATCAACGTCGCCGCTCAAATAGAGCCCCAGACATTCTTGCTCTCGGCGTGGCTCCTAACGGCGTCACCAAAGGCTTTGAATATACGGGCGTCGGTTTCGTTCGTCTGCGCCCAGTATTCGGGATGCCATTGAACGCCGACGGCGAAGGAATCCGCATCCCTAACGGTTACGGCCTCGATGATGCCATCGGATGCCGTTGCCTCGACGCGAAGACGCGGCGCCAGCTCGCCAATCGCCTGCCGGTGCAAGGAGTTGATGCGCAGAGTTTCCTCGCCGAGCATCTCACTCAGCGTGCTTCCGGGGCGCAATGTGATTTCCTTGCGAATGCCGAACCGGACATCGGGATCGTCGCTTTCCGGCCGCCGGTGATCGAGATTACCCGGAATGTCGTGGATTTCGGTCTGCAATGTGCCGCCAAGGGCGACGTTCAGTTCCTGAATGCCGCGACAGATACAAAGCAGCGGTATGGCGCGGTCGATCGCGCGGCGTATCAGAGGAAGGCTGGTTGCATCCCGTTCGGCATCGTAGGGACCATCTGCTTCCGTTTCCTCGCCTCCATAAAGGACAGGACTGACATTGCTGCGCGCACCGCTGATCAATACCCCATCGACGCGGTCCAGAATGATATCGACGTCGGCAATGCCGGACAGATCAAGGCCGAAGGCAGGCACAATGAACGCGAGTAGATCGGCAGCCTTCAAAGCTGCCGTCGCATATTGCTCCGGGCTCGCATGCCAGACATATCCGTCCATTTCTCTGGTATCTGCCGGAATTGCGACAATTGCCCTAGACATGTTGGCTCCGGTTGCTGCTATCAGCTATTTAATGCAATGCCAGCGCGTTGCAAACAACCGCGCCGAGGTCTTGCTTCACTTCATCGAGATGAGCCGAAAAAACCGCGCGGATCGTTTGCATGGCTATCGACAAGGTGTAGTCTGGACAGTGATCGGTCGGGCGCGTTTTTTGCGAGTGAAACAGAATCTATCGGGAGGTCAATCATGAACCGTCGCTCATTCATAAAGAGGGCGGGTATTACAGGTACGGGTGCAGCAGCCTCCATCGCGCTTTCAGCGCCTGCTGTTGCGCAACAAACGCCCACGGTCAATTGGCGACTGGCGTCTGGCTATCCGAAGCAACTGGATTCGATTTACGGGAGCGCAGTGCTTTTTGCCGAATCCGTGCGCGAAGCGACCGATGGCCAGTTCAACATCGAGGTTTCAGGTGCCGGCGAAGTCGTAGACACTCAAGACGGGCTGGAAGCGGTCAGAAACGGAACCGTCGAAATCGCCTGTACAGGGTCGAACTACTTTTGGGAAACCGACCCGGCCTTCGCGTTCGGGACCGGTGTGCCTTTCGGCCTTAATCAAAGAATGATGAACGCCTGGCTTTATGAAGGAAAGGGTCTCGAGCTCCTCAACCAGTTCTACAGAAAATACGATATCATCGGCTTTCCGGCTGGAAACACCGGCGCGCAAATGGGTGGCTGGTTCAGACGTGAAATCAATTCGCTGGCCGATCTGGATGGGTTGAAATTCAGGATCGGCGGTTTTGGCGGCGAGATCATCAGAAAGATCGGCGTCGAGCCGATCGAGCTGCCGGCCGAGCAAATCTATGAGGCGCTGGAACAGGGCAGGATCGATGCGGCGGAGTTTGTGGGTCCTTATGATGACGAAAAGCTGGGTCTGAACCGGGTGGCCAAGTACTATTATTATCCGGGATGGTGGGAAGGCGGCGTTGCGCTCATGAATCTCATCAACCTTGAAAAATGGGAGGCGCTGCCGACCTCCTACCAGGCTGCCATACGCAGTGCGTCTGCGTTGGCGAATGCGCGGCTCACTGCGCGATACGATACGCTAAACCCGCCGACGCTGAATGCGCTTATCCAGTATGGCACTGTGCTGCGGCCGTATTCGCATGACATCATGACGGCCTGCTTCAATGCTGCGGAAGAGACCTATGCCGAGATTTCTGCCGAAAATGCGGATTTCAAGACGCTGCATGAATCCTACATGGGTTATCGGCGCGAAGCATATCTGTGGTTTCAGATGTCGGAGTATGCCCAGGATGCGTTCCTGATGCTTCAGCAGCGCGCCGGACGGCTGTAGCAGCGAAGTTTTGCCCGCGGGGTCGACCTATTCGGTCACCCGCGCCTCCAATGCGGCTTTGGCCCCGTCAAGCAAGGCACAATAGGAAACGCAAGAGCGAGCTCGTTTGCTCAATAAGGCGTTTGAAGCCTGTGACGCGCCCGTTTCGAAAGCTGCCGAGTAGTCAATTGTTTACCCTAGGATCAATTGGTACCAGACGATATCGCCTCGAATCGACGCTTTATGGCGTTAAATCGTGGCTGCACGCATGCGGAAACCCATTTCTAAAAGCTTCCTTAAACCTTTCACGCTAAGTCATATTCTACCTTACAGGGGTAGGTGTTCATGGGCGGAAAACAGCGGAATCAAATTCCGGCTGATGTGTATTTGTCGTTTGTCCGTTCGCTATACGGCAACCGGATGACGCTGTTTGCCGGCATGATCGCGCATGTCCTGGTCTGCCTTTTGATATTTTTCAAGCTGAAGGACCCGGTCTACCTGCTGTTTGGCAGCGCGATCTTTGCAAACTGGCTCGCCCGCGCCTATTCCATGATAGTTTTCGACAAGGCGGATATCTCTGTAAACGACAGGGCAACAATTGCGTGGTGGGAACGGATTTCCGTGGCCGGTGCCGCCATGATCGCATTCCTGCTTGGTACGATGAGCGGCTATGCCTTTCTGGTTTCACAGGACGCATTTGCTCAAATTGCTTCAGTGTCGGTCACCATCAGCTTGCTTGTCTCCGTGGTGGGCAGAAATTTCGGAACAAAGATCACAGTCAATGTGGTTACACTGGCGGCTTGCGGGCCGATTATGGTCAGCCTCTTGCTGACGAACGACATCTACATGACGCTTATCGCGCTGTTGATCGTCCCGCTGGTATCAACCACCATATCAATGGCCAACGGTGTGCGTGAATTTGTGTACGAAAACGTCCTGAGCCGACGCGAAATCGCGATCATCGCTGACCGCTTCAACACCGCGCTCAACAATATGCCGCATGGCCTTTTTATGCTGAACGAGCAGGGCCGAATCCTAGTCGCGAACCGCAAGGCAGCGGAGTTGCTTGCGGTACCCAACCGTGAAACCCTGAACAATCACCGGCTCGAAGCTGTCCTTCGATATAGCGTTCGCCGCGGCGGCGTGTCTGTGGATCGGGCGAAAATCATACGCAGGCATCTTGAGCGGCTCATCGACGGCGGTGAGTCGCGCGCCCTCATGCAGTTTTCAGACGATCTTTATCTCGAGTTCTCGGCGAGACGGCGCAAGAACAAGGGCGTTGTGCTGATCTTCGAGGATGTGTCGTCGCGCATTCTGGCGGAAGAGAAGATTGTTCACATGGCCCGTTACGACAGTCTTTCGGGCCTGCCGAACAGGAGCTATTTCTCGGAACTGGTCGATGATCATGTCCGCTTTCTGCCGGATGCCGAGCGGTTTGCTCTGGCTGTTCTTAACCTCGACGACTTCAAGCACGTGAATGACACCAACGGTCACCTAACCGGCGATCGGCTCCTGTGCGCGATCGCCCGGCGGCTTTCAGGCATCGCTGGCGATCAGATGATCGTTTCGCGTTTCGGCGGCGACGAATTTGTCGTTTTCCTAAAAGATGTCGAAGACGGTGCGCATGTTGACGCGCTGATGGCTGAAATATTCGAATCTGTTCGGGGTACCTACCTGATCAATGGGAGCAAGCTTTTTGTCGGGCTCAGCGCCGGGGTGGCCATCGGCTCAAAAGCCGAATTCGCACTTGACGATCTGCATATCAAGGCCGATCTGGCCCTTCATGAAACGAAACAGAACGACAAGAACCGCTGGGTCATCTTCGCCGATGAGATGGACGAAAAATACCGGCGGCGCCAGGAACTAAAATCCGCCTTGCGTGACGCTGTGCGCGAAAAGCATTTTAACATTGTATACCAGCCGATGTTTACGCTTGATGCAACGCATGTCTCCTGCTGCGAGGCCTTGTCGCGCTGGTACCATCCCGAATTCGGAGCCGTATCGCCGTCCGTTTACATTCCTCTCGCCGAAGAAATGGGGATCGTCGGTGATCTGACACGGCATATGCTTGATGCTGCCTGCAAGGATTGTGCGAGTTGGTGTAACGGTGTTTCGGTTTCCGTCAACCTTTCCGCCAACGATCTGCGCAACCAAGATATCGTTTCCACCATTGCCGAGGCTTTGGCGTCGGCGGGTCTTGATGCCCGGCGGCTGCAGATCGAGGTTACTGAAAGCGCTTTCGTGCAAGATGCTGCCAAGGCCAAAACGATTTTGCAGGAACTGCGTGCGATGGGTGTGACGATCGCCATCGACGACTTTGGGACCGGCTATTCGAGCCTGAGCTATCTCAATGTTTTGCCGCTCAACAAAATTAAGATCGACCGGTCATTTGTTTCCGACATCACCAGCGATGCGCGCACGCTCAAACTTCTCAAGGGTGTCGTCAATCTGTCACGCGAGCTCGGTCTGGAAATCGTCGTCGAAGGCGTCGAGAGTGAAGAGCAGTTGGAACTGATCCGCTCTACGAACAGTGCTGATCTTGTCCAGGGTTTCATTTTTGGCATGCCAGTGCCAAGCAGCGCCATATCTGAACTGATTTCAGTCGTCTCACACGGCGGCACGAACCGGCTTGCCGTCCGGTAGGGCGCGGGCGGGTTCGCTTGAACGGTTTGATTTCCACGTTCTTGACGATCGGCAAACGGAAAAAATCGACGGTAAGCGGGCAGGGTTGTTTCGCACGCTGACTTCGTTAAGCAGAGCTGGTGCGGTGATATTGCACGACCGCTTACGCCCCGTTTTGTTGGCGATCAAACTGGCGTTGTGAACCGCCTTGAGGCGTCAAATGCTTCAGTCTAAGCCTGACTTGTTCTAACCAAAGATCTTGGGCAGGAAACGGCCTGTTTTAGCCTTGTATGCGGCGTAATCCTCGGCCATGGACGTGGAGGCGAATTTCGTTTCCTCGTCCCGTGCGGCGACCCAGTAGGTGACGACGATTGCTGCTAGCGGCACAAGTGACCACGGATTCCACGTGCCGATCGCCCAACCGGACCAGAGCAAAAGATAGGATGAATAGAAAGGATGTCGGACCACGGAGTAAGGTCCAGTCGTCAGCAGGCTTTCAGGCAGCTTTTCGTCAAAGGCGGCAAAAAGCCCGGCTTTCGATGACGCGCGTATCGTGGCCATGAACAGCATGGCGCTTGAAGCCAGCATAACCAGGGACATCAACTGCGGCAAAATTGGCTGTTGTCCGTAAAAGGTCAGGCCGGTCATCAAGAACACACACAACAACACAAACAGTGAGAGCTTATTCATACCCTTCGGCATGCGCTTGATATCCACATCGAAGTGATATCGTATCGACCAGACATGCGCCGCCAAGGTACTTACCGCAAACAGGCAAACCAGCCCATCCAGCAACATCTTCCCCTCTCAAAACGATGGTTTTACTCAACTTATGATAGCAATGGAAAGTTTCTAAACCGTTCACTCTGCCACCGGATCAATAAACCCAAACACGAGTGCTTAGGCAAATATTAAGCTACATCCGTTAACGACCAAACACACGAACAGCATTCCAAACTCTGGTCCGGAGATGGGATTTGCCGGAGACCATGCCGACAGATTTAAGCGTTAAAGCATCGCTGTCCTTCGTGGAGAGCGCAGGAACCGGCATGCCGATCGTGTTTCTCCATGGTTCCGGCTTCTCAAAAGAGGTCTTCAGCCAGCAGTTTGAAAGCGAAGAACTCGCCGGTCGACGCCTGATTGCGCTTGACTTGCCGGGTCACGGAGCATCGCCGGATGCTGACGATCCCAAGGCTACCTATTCCTACCAAGGCCTTGCCGCTGCTGTTATTGCATTCCTCCGCGAAATCGAGCTGCAACGTTGCATTGTTGTCGGATGGTCGCTTGGCGGACATGTTGCTTATGAAATGCTCGACAGTCTTCCGGAGGTGGCGGGTGTTTTGACTTGTGGAGCACCGCCGGCCGCCGGCGGCCCTTTGGGGATCATTCGTTCCTTACATATATCGAGGAACCTGCTCCTCATGTCGAAGGGCAAGTTTTCGCTTTCGGATGCCGAGCACTTCGAGCGCGTATGTCTCGGAGGGCTGCGTCGCGGAGAGTTCGTCGGTGAACTGATGCGCACCGACGAGAAGATGCGGCCTTTGCTCTCGCGTCAGGTCATCGGCAGTTCCGGCGGCGGGCAGAGGGAGCGTCTAGAGGTATCAAAGAAGCCGCTGTGTATTCTCCAGGGCCTTCATGATCCCATCACGCGGACCGGATATGTAAAGACACTCTCATGGCCGGCACTCTTCGAGGGCCGGGCGGTTATTTTCGAGGAATCGGGCCACGCGCCATTCATAGATGCCGAAGAGCGGTTTAACCGCTTCTTGCAGCGGTTTTGTAACGCTGTGGAATCCGGGCAAAGCGACGACACCGACAACAAGAGCGTTCTGCAATCGCTGGCCGGATAATACGGTCCAATACCTTACGCATCTTCGCCGCAGACCTTTCGGACAGTCGTTGAAATTTGTCCGTTCAGATAGCTGCCTTCCTCATTCCGTGCACATTCGTTAACCTTAATGATAGGTTAAAAACTGAAATACATTGATTCAACTTTTAATTTCATTTTCCTTACGCTACCGTTAATCAATTGTTAATGCGTAAGGGGCCGAAATGCCGCCAGTCAGTGGATTTTCAGAATTCAATCAAAAGTTGTTTCATGTCATGGAGAGGATTGAGTATCGGCGGATCGTAAGCGCTGAGGATTTCGAGGATCTATCCGCGCTTCGCACAAAGGCTTATCGAAGCGCCAAGATGGACGTTCCCTCAAATGGCGGTCTGTTTATCGATGAGATTGATTTTGACACGCACGCCTATGTTTTCGGGATTTATTGTGATGAGCAACTGATCAGTTCGATCCGGGTTCATCACGTGACGCCGGATCATCGCGTCAGCCCGGCGCGCAACCTGTTTCCAGATGAGGTCGACCGTTTTCTAGACGCGGGTATGACACTGATCGATCCGGTCCGTCACGCATCGGATCCGGATCTGTTCGACGACCTTCCAGCGTTGCCCTTTCTGACGCTACGGGTCGTGATCATGGCAATCGAGTATTTTGGCGCTGATCGCTGCCTTTCCTTCGTCCCGCCTCGTCATGTGGCTTTTTACAAGCGTGTTTTCGGATCCAAGCTGGTCGCTGGCCCGCTTCGGAACTGCAAGGGCTATGGTATCGACTTCAGCTTGCTTGCAGCAGAAATCGGAGACCGGTTCCCCGCATTCTATCGGCGATACCCGTTTTTCCGCTCCCAGCCGTTCGAGCGCCGGATGATGTTCGCTCCGCCGGAAGAACTAGGTGCCGTTCCGCTTACCATCAGACCGACGGCGCGTTATCTACATACCCTGTAGCGAAACTGAGGTTCGGACGGCGCGTGCCGTCCGGTTTGGATGGCCAGGTATCGCCTGCGTCCTCTTAAGCCGCGACTTGCCCTGCTGGTCCGCTTTGTGTATTTCCTGCCAACGTGCCAGTCGCCGGCCCGGAACACCCGGAGTTCATTGCGATTGCAGCAATCCGACCACCCGCGCGAAAGAGCGCGAACCGCCGGCATGGCAGGGGGAGTGACTTGATGGCCGAACAGAAGCAGGAACCTGTCGAAACAGGCGCCGAAATGGACTACAGCGAGCACGAGAAAACCTACGATATGTTCCTCGCGCTGACCAAATACGGCACGCTGGCCTGCATTGCCATCATCATCGGCATGACCGTCGGATTTTTTACATCGGCTGGCTTTATCACCTCCACGCTCTTGACAATCATAATCATTGCAGTGGGTTACTACATTCTGAAGTAACGCTTGCGAACCGGTCTGGATCTGTCCTTGCCGAAACAGCCGGGCAGTCGATGACGTAGCGCGTTTGAAGACGATAAGGAGTAAAGTGTGGCCACCACCGTATTTATCGCCAAAGAGACCCATGCTGACGAGCCGCGGGTTGCGGTTTCCGTCGACTCCATCAAGAAGATGATTGCTCTGGGCCTGGAGGTTGCGGTGCAAAAGGGCGCTGGCGCCGGTTCTCAAGTGCCGGACAGTTCCTATGCAGATGCCGGCGCCAAGCTGGCCACCGCGACGGCGGCAAAGACGGCCGACGTGGTGTTGCGCGTAAGGCGGCCGAGCGATGCGGAAATCAAAACCTACAAGAAAGGCGCTGTCGTCATTGCCACGATGGATCCCTATGACAATGAGGATGCGCTGGCCGCTATGGCCAAAGCCGGACTGACGACGTTCGCAATGGAACTGATGCCGCGTATTACGCGCGCACAATCCATGGACGTGTTGTCTTCGCAGGCAAACCTTGCAGGCTACCAGGCAGTGATTGACGCAGCGCACGCTTTTGACCGCGCCATGCCGATGATGATGACCGCAGCCGGTACAGTTCCGGCTGCCAAGATTTTCGTCATGGGTGCAGGCGTCGCAGGTCTACAGGCGATCGCAACGGCGCGTCGGCTTGGTGCCGTGGTTTCGGCAACGGATGTGCGGCCGGCTGCCAAGGAGCAGGTCGCATCGCTGGGAGGCAAATTCATTGCTGTCGAAGACGAAGAGTTCAAGGCCGCGGAAACAGCCGGTGGATACGCCAAGGAAATGTCGCAAGAGTATCAGGAGAAACAGGCCGCGCTCGTTGCCGATCATATCGCGAAACAGGACATTGTCATTACGACAGCCCTTATTCCCGGCCGACCGGCACCGCAATTGGTGAGCAAGGATATGCTGAAATCCATGCGGCCCGGTTCCGTCTGTGTCGACCTTGCGGTGGAACGAGGCGGCAATGTTGAAGGCTCGCAAGCCGGTAAGATCGTCGAAGTCGAGGGTGTGCAGGTCATCGGGTTCAACAATGTGCCCGGTCGGGTTGCCGCCAGCGCATCGCAGCTTTACGCCAAGAACCTGGTTTCTTTTCTTGAAACGATGGTCGACAAGGAGGCGAAGGCACTTGCAGTCGACACGGAGGACGAGCTGGTCAAGGCCACCATGCTGACCCATGGCGGCAAGATCGTGCACCCGAATTTTGGCGGTGCGGTTGATGAGAAGGAACAGGGGTGATGGCAAGTTCTGCTGTTGAAGAAGCTTTAGAAAATCTGGAATCCGCCACGGAAGCCGTCGTGGACGCGGTATCAGAACTGCCCGAGGTCGCCGACGCGGTCGGGGCGGCTGCAAGCGGCGCAAGTGGCGGAATCGTCGATCCGTTCATCTTCCGCTTCGCCATCTTCGTACTGGCGATTTTCGTCGGATACTATGTGGTGTGGTCCGTTACGCCTGCCTTGCACACGCCGCTCATGTCCGTGACCAACGCCATCTCTTCGGTCATCGTGGTCGGCGCATTGCTTGCCGTCGGTGTATCGGCAAGCGGGCTTGCAACAGGCTTCGGCTTCATCGCCCTTGTGCTCGCGTCGGTCAACATATTCGGCGGCTTCCTGGTCACGCAGCGGATGCTTGCCATGTACAAGAAAAAAGAAAAGTGAGGGGCTGATTGATGTCCGAGAGTTTCGCAGCCTTTCTTTATCTCATCTCAGGCGTGCTTTTTATCCTTGCGCTCCGTGGCCTGTCACATCCAACGACGAGCCGGCAGGGCAATGTCTACGGCATGGTCGGAATGGGCGTCGCGGTCGTCACCACATTGGCGTTGGCGACACCGAGTTTCGGCGGTGTGATCCTAATTCTGGTCGGTCTCGCAGCCGGTGGCAGCGTCGGTGCCGTCATTGCCCGCCGCATCGCGATGACCGCAATGCCGCAGCTGGTCGCGGCTTTCCACTCGCTCGTTGGCCTTGCCGCGGTCATGGTTGCAGCGGCTGCTCTTTATTCGCCCTCATCATTCGGGATTGGCGAAATCGGCAGCATCAAAGCCGAGGCCCTGATTGAGATGTCGATCGGTGCTGCCATCGGCGCCATCACATTCACCGGGTCGATCATTGCCTTCCTCAAACTGGATGGCCGCATGTCCGGCAAGCCCATACTTCTGCCGATGCGCCACGCGGTCAATGCGGGCCTTGCCATCGCTGTCGTGGTGCTGGTGATCATCCTTGTGGCGAGCGAAAGCACCTTTGTGTTCTGGCTGATCGTTTTGGCGGCACTGGCTTTGGGCGTGCTGATCATTATTCCGATCGGCGGCGCCGACATGCCGGTGGTCGTGTCGATGCTCAACTCCTATTCGGGCTGGGCGGCAGCCGGCATCGGCTTTACCGTCGGCAATCTGGCACTGATCATCACCGGCGCGCTGGTGGGATCGTCCGGTGCGATCCTGTCCTACATCATGTGCAAAGGCATGAACCGTTCGTTCATCTCGGTCATTCTTGGCGGCTTCGGCGGCGAAACCGCAGCAGCCGCAGACGACGGTATGGACCGGTCGGTCAAGCTCGGTTCGGCGGAGGATGCGGCCTTCCTGATGTCAAACGCGTCCAAGGTCATCGTGGTTCCGGGCTATGGCATGGCGGTGGCACAGGCGCAGCACGCACTGCGTGAGCTGGCCGATATGCTCAAGGAGGCCGATGTCGAGGTCAAATATGCCATCCACCCTGTGGCGGGTCGTATGCCGGGGCACATGAACGTGCTACTGGCGGAAGCCAATGTGCCTTATGACGAGGTCTTTGAGCTCGAAGACATCAACTCCGAATTCAGCCAGGCCGATGTCGTTTACGTCATCGGTGCCAACGACGTGACCAACCCGGCAGCGCGCGATGATCCTGATTCGCCCATTTACGGCATGCCGATCCTTGACGTTGACAAGGCGAAGACGTGCCTTTTCGTCAAGCGCTCACTGGGATCGGGCTATGCCGGTATCGACAATACGCTGTTCTACAAGGATGGCACGATGATGCTGCTTGGCGACGCCAAGAAGATGACAGAGGATATCGTCAAATCGATCGACTGACGGATCCGAAACGCAGCGCTCGTGAGTTTTTCAGCCGCGCTTAACGGACGCGGCTGAGGCCGTCCTTGGCGGGCGTGTATTCGGGATCGAGCTGTGCGGCGCGCGCATAGGAATTGCGCGCCTTGGTTTTGTCGCCGCGGCGTTCCCAGATCAGACCCTGGTTAACCCAGGCCTCGGCCTTGGTGTTGTCAATCTGAAGCGCCTTGTTGATGTCGGCGAAGGCGTTTTCCTCATCGCCAAGTGCGAGGTACGACAGCCCGCGATTGTTGTAAGGCAGGGGCGCGGTGGGCGACAGTGAAATGGATTTTGAGAAATCCTCGATCGCCTGTTCGTGCTGGCCGCGCTGCTGATAGATCAGCCCGCGATTGTTATAGGCGCGCGGATCGGTGGTATCGAGATTGATGGCGCGCTGGTAGTCGTTGAAGGCGTTTTCGGACTGTCCGGCCTCTCGGAACATGTTGCCGCGTCCGATATAGGCAACGTCATAGCGCGGATTTATCTGCAGTGCCCTGTTGTAGTCGTCGGATGCGGCTCTCAGATCGCCCATTCCCCGGTAAATCAATGCGCGGTTTGCATAGGCCTGATAGAAATTCGGATTGATCTCGATCGCCGTGTTGAAATCCCTCAATGCATCGTTGAAATCGCCGGCGCGACCATAGGCACTGCCGCGCACATTATAGGCACTGGCATCCCTCGGATTGTTGTCGATGACACGGGTAAGAGAGGCAATATTGGCTTCCGAACCCTGGGCCCGGTCGATGCTAATGACGCTTTCCGGATTGGTGGCCTGGCAGCCGGCAAGGGCTATTGTGCAAACGGCGAGCAGCAAGACAACCGACTGCGAATTTGGTTTGCCGGCCGCTGTCTGGTGTGCTCTCAACGTTCTGATCCCCGCAAAATTAATACAGATGAATATACCTAAAATAAAAGGCGGCGGCGATCTAATCGCCCCGCCCCTGCAAAAACGCGTTTGGCTAGTATGGTCCTAGCGGCCGCCCCGGCCAACGAGGAGCCCCTCACGCTGTGCGCGTTTGCGCGCAAGCTTGCGAACGCGGCGTACGGCTTCAGCCTTTTCGCGCGCACGCTTCTGTGACGGCTTCTCATAAAAATCGCGCATTTTCATTTCGCGGAAAATGCCCTCGCGTTGCATCTTCTTTTTCAGCGCCCTCAGCGCCTGATCTACGTTATTGTCGCGGACAAGTACCTGCACGTGATCCCGTTCCTTCCGGTCAAGAGTTCTTCTTGCCAACGTTCTTGTTGACAAAACATCTAGGTTCGCGAAAGTCACCCGACTTCGCGGTTGCCGGGTCAGTACCAGAAGTTCCTTAACAAGTCCATAGCCCGACTTTCCACGACACCATCCCATTCCACTTGGGCGAAACGATGACGGCGGGGGCGAACAGGTGGTGAATGACGCGGCGTTATGCGTCGCAATGAAGCAATTGCTTACTGCGTAAATTTGCCATCAAATGCCGCAGGACTGCACGATTCAAAGGGGAGCAGATCACGCCCATGCGGAAATATTCAGTTTTCGCCGTTGCCCGTGAGGCCATGCGCGGCCATAAGGGATGGCCGCGTCAGTGGACGTCGCCCGAGCCCAAGAAGCAATATGACGTGATTATCGTCGGTGCTGGCGGGCACGGGCTGGGTACAGCCTATTATCTTGCCAAGCAGCATGGCATCACCAACGTGGCAGTTCTGGAAAAAGGCTGGCTGGGCGGTGGCAATACGGGCCGCAACACGACGATTATCCGTTCAAACTACCTCTATGACGAAAGTGCCGGGCTCTATAACCACGCTCTGAAAATGTGGGACGGATTGAGCCAGGATCTGAACTACAACGTCATGTATTCTGCGCGCGGCGTCATGATGCTCGCGCACAACGTTCACGATGTACAAGGCGCACAGCGCCACATCCACGCAAACCGGTTGAACGGCGTCCAAAATGAGTGGCTGACACCGGAACAGGCCAAGGCGTTCTGCCCGCCGCTCAACATCTCCCAGCAAGCCCGGTACCCGGTCATGGGTGCGGCACTGCAGCGAAGCGGCGGCAACGCCCGCCACGATGCGGTCGCTTGGGGTTACGCACGTGCGGCCACGGATCGGGGCGTCGATATCATTCAAAACTGTGCGGTTACAGGCATCAAACGTTCCGCCGACGGCGCCGTGGAGGGCGTGGAAACGACGCGCGGTTTCATTGGCGCAAAGAAGGTTGGGGTTGTCGCCGCGGGCCATACCTCGGTGCTGATGGAAATGGCCGGCGTGCGCATGCCGCTTGAAAGCTACCCGTTGCAGGCGCTTGTCTCTGAGCCGGTCAAGCCGGTCTTTCCCTGCATTGTCATGTCGAACACGGTGCACGCCTATATTTCCCAGTCCGACAAGGGCGAACTGGTCATCGGCGCCGGCACCGATCAGTACACCTCCTATTCCCAGACCGGGGGGTTGCATATCCTGACCCATACGCTGGATGCCATTTGCGAGATGTTTCCGATCTTTTCACGCATGAAGATGCTGCGTTCCTGGGGCGGTACAGTCGACGTGACGCCCGACCGGTCGCCGATCCTTGCCAAGACGCCGGTGCCGGGCCTCTATGTCAATTGCGGCTGGGGTACGGGCGGCTTCAAGGCTACGCCCGGGTCGGCACACGTCTTCGCCCATACGATCGCGAATGACGCGCCGCATGCGATCAATGAGGCCTTCACCATTGACCGTTTCCGGACCGGCCGGTTGATCGACGAGGCGGCCGCTGCGGCCGTCGCGCATTAGAGCGAGATGAGGTTAGCTTGAAACATTTGATGGCAGATTGTCCGCAACCTTTAAGGGGAAGAAGCTCTTGATTTTCAGAGATGAGTGGTCCGGGCGATTTTGCCCCCTGACTACGTTGGCTCACGCTTGTGGTGGGTTGGCACCACGGCGCGTGACCCGTCTGGTCAGCGAACAAAATCGTCTCGGTCAAATGATCCATTCCAACCTCATCTCGCTCTAGCCAAGGGGTTCGAGTATGTTGCTTATACGGTGTCCCTATTGCGGCGAAGACCGTCCGGAGATCGAATTCAGTTACGCTGGCGAGGCGCATATTGCACGGCCTTCGGACATCAAGTCGATCGATGATGACGCGTTCATGGCTTTGATGTTCATTCGAGACAACCCCAAGGGTCTCGCATTCGAACGCTGGCGCCATGTGCACGGCTGCGGGCGGTTCTTCAACGCTGTGCGCGATACTGTGACCGACAAGATCATCTTGACCTATGAAGCCGGCAAACCGCGTCCTTCCGATGCGGAAATTGACGCTGCACGAACGGGAGCTGCCCAATGAGCGGTGCAAACCGGATAGCGGGCGCCGGTCGCCTTACGCCGGCAAAGACGGTTCGTTTCACATTCGATGGCGATATATATACCGGCCTTGAAGGTGATACGCTCGCGTCGGCCCTGATCGCCAACGGCGTGCATCTGATGGGCCGTTCCTTCAAATACCACAGGCCCCGCGGCGTGTTGGGCGCAGGCTCCGAGGAGCCAAATGCGCTGATGGGTATCGAACGCGACAAATCACGCCAGCAGCCGAATGTCCGTGCGAGCGTACAGGAAGTGTTCGACGGCATGACGGCCGTGTCGCAGAACCGGTGGCCGTCGCTCGGTTTCGATGTCGGAGCAATCAATGACCTCTTGTCGCCCTTCTTTCCGGCCGGCTTCTACTACAAAACGTTCATGTGGCCGAAAGCCGCCTGGAAACAGCTTTATGAGCCTATTATACGAGGTGCTGCCGGTCTTGGTGTTGCGCCGCAGGAACCGGATACGGACCGCTATGCGAACCGCTTTGCGCATTGCGATCTGCTGGTTATCGGCGGCGGCGTTTCAGGTCTTGCAGCCGCTCTGACTGCGGCACGGTCAGGCATCAGTGTGATCCTCTGTGACGAGCAGCCGCAGGTTGGCGGGGCGCTCGCCTATGAAACAGGCGTCAGGATCAATGATGCGAACGGATATGACTGGGCGCAAGAAGCGGCTGGCGAGCTTTCAGCAATGGATAACGTTCGCGTTCTCACGCGCACGACAGCATTCGGATACTACGCGCAGAATTTCGTCGCGCTCTGTGAAAGAGTGACAGATCACCTTGCGGCGCCAGCCGCCGAGCTTCCACGAGAACGGGTCTGGCAGGTACGGGCCAAACATGTGATTATTGCGACGGGTGCGATCGAACGGCACATTGTGTTTGCCAACAACGACCGTCCCGGGATCATGCTTTCGTCGGCAGCACGGACCTACCTCAACCATTACGGCGTTGCGGTTGGCACCAAGGTCGGTGTCTACACGGCAAACGACTCCGCCTACCACACCGCGTTCGATCTCAAACGCGCGGGTGTTTCGGTCGAGGCTATTGTCGATAGCCGCGACAATCCCGGCGAAGGGTTGCTTTCCGCCGCCGCAGATCTGGACATACCGGTCAAAACCGGACATGCGGTGACGAACACCAAGGGCGCGCGCCGCGTGTCGGCGATGGTTGTTGCCCGCAATGGCGGCGGAAAGGAAGAGACGATTGCCATCGATGCGCTTATCATGTCTGCAGGCTGGACACCTTCGGTGCACATGTTTTCCCAATCGCGCGGAAAGGTCGCCTGGGATCCGGAAAGCCAGCGGTTCCTGCCGGGCGAATACGCTCAGGATTGCGCCAGCGTGGGCGCCTGCAACGGTACGGACACGCTCCAGGCCAGTATCGAAGAAGCGGTCGCCGCGGCAAATGCCGCAGTGACAGAAAGCGGTGGCGCGATCGCGTCCGGCCCTGAAATTACCGCCAATGGCGGCGGCAACTGGTCTGGCGGCATGGCCGGCAGCGCCGAAGGCGCGGGACCAGATGCACCCGTCAAGGCCTTCGTCGATTTCCAGAATGACGTAACGGCAAAGGATATCCGTCTGGCCGTGCGTGAAGGCATGCATTCCATCGAGCACGTCAAGCGCTTCACCACCACCGGCATGGCTTCGGACCAGGGCAAGACATCCAATATTCACGGTCTCGCGATTGCCGCCGAAGCCCTGAACCGCGAGATGCCGGAAGTGGGCCTGACAACCTTCCGTTCGCCCTATACGCCGGTCACGTTCGGATCGATCGTCGGTCATGCAAGCGGCGCTCTTTTCGATCCCGTGCGCAGAACACCGTTGCATGAATGGGAGGAGTTGCAGGGCGCGGTGTTCGAGGATGTCGGCCAGTGGAAAAGGGCCTGGTACTATCCGCGCGTCGGCGAAGACATGCATGCCGCAGTCAATCGTGAGTGCAAGACGGTCCGCACGGTCGCCGGGGTCTTCGATGCATCGACCTTGGGCAAGATTGAAGTGGTGGGACCGGATGCGGCTGCTTTTCTTGACCTGATGTATACAAACGGCTGGAGCAAGCTGAAACCCGGGCGCTGCAAATACGGTATCATGCTGCGCGAAGACGGCTACATTTATGATGACGGCGTCGTTGCGCGGATCGCCGATGACCGGTTCCACGTCACCACGACGACAGGCGGAGCACCGCGCGTTCTCAATCACATGGAAGACTATCTGCAGACGGAGTTTCCGCATCTGAATGTCTGGCTGACGTCAACAAGCGAACAGTGGGCAGTGATCGCGGTGCAGGGCCCGAAAGCCCGCGAGATCATTGAACCGCTTGTCGAGGGGATCGACCTGTCGAATGAGGCAATGCCGCATATGAGTGCGCGCGAGGGTCGGATCTGCGGTGTGCCGACGCGGCTCTTCCGGGTCTCCTTCACGGGCGAAGCCGGCTATGAGGTCAACGTTCCAGCCGATTTCGGACGCAGTGTCCTCGAAGCCATATGGGCGCGCGCCGAGCCGCTCGGCGCTTGCATGTACGGTACCGAGGCAATGCATATTCTGCGCGCCGAAAAGGGTTTCATTATTGTCGGCCAGGATACTGATGGCACCGTCACGCCGCAGGATGCCGGACTGGCATGGGCAGTGGCCAAGAGCAAACCGGATTTCGTCGGCATCCGTGGTATGATGCGACCGGATCTGGTTGCCGAAGGCCGCAAGCAATTGATCGGTCTCAAGACGCGCGATCCGAAGACGGTGCTGGAAGAGGGGGCGCACCTCGTCGCCGACCCAAACCAGCCTGTGCCGATGCAGATGCTTGGCCATGTTACGTCGTCCTACTGGTCGGAAAATTGCGGACGGTCCATCGCCATGGCCCTGGTTGCCGGCGGGCGGTCACGCATGGGCGAGCGGCTTTACGTGCCCATGCCGGACCGGACAATCGAAGTCGAGGTCACGGGTACGGTGTTCTTTGACGAAAAGGGAGAACGGGTGAATGGATAAGCCCGCTTTGGCTCATGCCCAATATCCGCTGGAAGGCCGTGTCGGCGGGTCCGCCCTTGTTGCCATAACTCCGGCCGGTCCCGCCAGCCGCGCGGTATTGCGGGCGCGGGACGATGCGATCGGTTCGCTTTCCAAGGTGCTTGGTGTAACGCTGCCGCAAAAACCGAAGACATCTGCAACGTCTACAGCCCGTAAAAGTGCAGGCCGCCGGGCGCTCTGGATCGGGCCCGACGAGTGGCTATTGATCGACGATGGCGCTGCCGACCTCGCGGCCGCCTGCAAGAACGCCGCCGGCACCTACTCGCTGGTTGACGTCTCAAACCGCAACACGGCAATCATCGTGTCGGGAAAGGCGGCACAGGCAACGATCAATGCCGGCTGTCCGCAGGATCTCTCGCTGACGGCGTTTCCTGTCGGCGCTTGCTCGCGCACGCTGCTCGGCAAGACGGAGATCATATTGCTGCGCGAGGCTGAAGATGTATTCCGCGTTGAGGTTTGGCGGTCGTTTTCCGACTATGCTTTTGCTTTTCTCTCAGAAGCCGGCCGTGCGCCAGCCATCTGACTGTCTCCTTGAAGAACACTAATTGAAGAACACTAACCGGCCGTTTCCTGCCGATTATCCGGGTGGTCTGCGGGATCGAAATTGACGATGGTAAGCCACTCTGCGGTCAGCGCCGGCTTGCTTTCGTTTTCGATCTGGACTGAAACCGTATGGGTGAGTACGGCCATACCTTCTCCCCGGTAGCGCATCTCTTTCAGAATAAAGCGTCCGCGCACCCGCGCCCCGCACTTTACGGGGGCCATGAAGCGCACCTTGTTGAAGCCGTAATTGATTCCCATCCGCCGCTCGCGGATTTCCGGCACGCTGCCGACATACATTGCAGAGAGCAGTGACAGCGACAAAAATCCGTGCGCGATCGTGCCGCCGAACGGGGTTTCCTTCGTGGCGCGGTCCGGATCGACGTGAATGTACTGGTGATCGAGCGTCGCATCGGCAAAATGATTGATCATCTGCTGATCGACCGTAATCCAGTCCGAAACGCCGAGTTCCGAGCCGACCAGATCGGCGAGTTGCGATAAAGAGATGGTGGATGGCATAGATCAGCCTAATCTCGCTCGTGGACTGCGGCCATACATATAGGTCAGATTACCATTCGCAAAGGCCATTTTCGGCTTCCGTGAAGATCGCTTATCGGCGGCCTTCTCGGTCGAGTATATCGACCGTTTCGCGGTAAAGCTGTTTTGCTTCATCGTGGCTGTTGCCAACACACACCATGCCCAGCTTGCCGAATTCAGACAGGGCCCCGATGAGGTGAAAGACGACGCCGCGCTGAATGGCACTGTGGAAATGAATATCGTGCTTGACCGCGATATCGATAAGGTCCTCCGGTGTCAGTCCCTTGTAGTGTTCCGATTCGAGGTTATCGGTCGCCAGATAATAGCGCGTCCGCCCGTTCGATGTGTTGAACAGGCCTGAACCGCTGTCATAGGTGCCGTCGGTCAGATATTGCAGCATGACGAACGGATGCGTGGTTCCGCCCTTGCGCAGGTTGATTTCCGATGCGTAGTGCCGCCACGAATCGCCTTCGCGAACGGATATGAAGTCAATGCCGAAGCGGCCGAGGACCCCACGTTGGTGAAGCAGGCGGGCGGCCGCCATGCCGGTTTTCTGGATCTCCAGCCGATATGCCTCGTCGGCCGGAAAACTGCAGCCAAGAAAGGTCTGCCCCCCACCGCCGCCGCCCAGCATCTGGTCGTGGGTGGAAATTGTTTCCAGAGTGCCGGAGGGATCGATCCGGTACTGCACCGACGGAACCCGGTTATCGTCGTCGCCGATGAAGGCTTCCACGATACAGCCCATTTCCCTGATCTTGGCGCGGAACAGATCCCAATCCATGTCCCGTGCGACGAAATCAAGATCGGGCAGCCGTGCTTTGATCCAGTACCGCGATATGCCGTCGTCTTCGGCTTCGACAAAGGAGAAGACAGCATTTCCCTCGCCGGAAAAGCCTTCGTTGAGTTTCACGACCGCCTTCTGGAGTTCCGGGTTGCGGGTCTTGAGGTTTGTCAGTGCTTCGGCCAGGTCATGTTCGTCGGCAAGGTCCTCATGACCATCGGCAATCGGCAGGCCCGCCTCCCGGAACAATTTCCGGCTTCCGCTTTTTGAGCCCAGATGCTGCAGTTCAGGATCGCAACCGTAGATCGGAATGCCAAGCGTTGCGGCGAGCCGGCGTTCCAGTGACGACACATTGAAGCAGGTCATGTGGGCGACGGACCGATCGCCGAGCGCGATCTTGAGACGTTCGAGCATCCGTGGCCGTTCGAGGATTTTCTGCGTGAGCGGCTTCATCGAACCATCATGACAGGACAACAGCGTCAGCCGCCTGCGTGCGTGCTGATACGGGATGCCCGGCAGCAGATGGAGATAGTAGTCGACAATACTGTCGGCGATCGGCTGGCTGGTGACATAAATGACATGGGTGCGCGGCATGCGAAGCAGCAGCAACATGCACAGCATCCGCTCCTCATAGTGGTGCACGCCGGTGATCTTTGAAAGGACTTCTTCGTCGAGCGTGAGACTTGGCAGGATCATCACGGTACGCGGATGCAGCCGGTCGGGAAACACGCGGCTGAACAGGTCCGGCAGCACGGACTGGAGCTGTGCAAAGACCTCGGTCTCGTCGTTTGATCCGGAAAATTCGCGGTTGTCGTTCAAGCCGACCTCGCCTGTTCATCTGCGATTTTCAGCATCGAACATGATATCGTACTTGGCCGATTGATAAAGCCCCGGAAACGCAGGCGAAGCAGCAAGGGTCTGCTTACCGCTTCGGATAGCTTCAGTCGGCGGTCTACGGGGAGACTGGTTCTGGACGCGAATGCGCTGCCGAAACCCTATTTCGGTCCGCAACGGCATCACGACAATTCATTTGCGTTGCATGCGTGCATATAGAACCGCGTTGTTTCCACTGGTGGCAAATCCGGTTCAGACTCGGGCCACATAAACGGTGGACGGAATCATGCAAACGGATCAAGCCATTATCGAGGACACAGCGCTCGATGCCGACTATGGCGATATGACGCTGGAAGAGCGCCTGGCGCACCTGACGCGAGGACGCACCAATGCGGTCTTTACCACCAGTCTCGGCATCGAAGATCAGGTCTTGACGGCGGCGCTTGCAAACGCGGTTTCGTCCGTGCGGATCGTGACACTGGAAACAGGCCGGCTGTTCGACGAAACGATTGCCCTGATTGAGCGGACCGAGGCGCGTTTCGGTATCGCCATCGAACGGTTTCGGCCGGATCCAGGACAACTCGAAGACTTCATCGGCCGTTTCGGCATCAACGGATTTTACGAAAGCGTCGAGGCGCGACACGCCTGTTGCGGGGTTCGCAAGCTGGAGCCGCTGGCGCGGGCGCTTCATGCGGCCGATCTCTGGATCACCGGCCTGCGGCGTGGCCAGTCGGGCAATCGTTCAGCCGTACCTTTTGTCGAATGGGACCCCTCACGCGGCCTCTTCAAGGCCAACCCGCTTGCCGATTGGGATATCGACAGGATCGGTGCCTATGCAGATGACCATGCGGTGCCAATCAATCCGCTGCATGATCGGGGCTATCCGTCGATCGGTTGCGCGCCGTGCACGCGCGCGATCAAGCCGGGCGAAGACGAAAGGGCCGGGCGCTGGTGGTGGGAAAACGATGACAAACGCGAATGCGGGCTGCACGTCGTCAAGGCGGCCACAAGCCGGAAACTTGATCCTCCACAGCCGGCATCACTTCAATCGGCGACCCCACAACCGGAAACCGAAAATGTCTGAAACAAAGCCGCCGCTCGATCAAAACGGATAATCTTTGTCACCTCATCCTTAGGCGAAACGCCGGACGGATTTTGGGCCTGCGGAGCCAGTCAATAAGTTTTGCCGGCAAACGCTTCAAATTGACCGATTGTGGCACTAAGCTCCGGCGGACCGTAAAACAGGGAGTTGGCGTCATGGATGACTTGGCCTCTCAGATGGGTGCAGCCGGGCCGCTGCTGTTCGGTGCGCTCAAGGCACTGATCTTTCTTGTCGTCGGCTACATCATAGCCGGCATTGTGTCGCGGACGATCCGCAACCGGGTGCTTGCCAGCCCCACATTGGATGACACGCTGGGTACCTTCTTCGCGTCGATAGCGAAATGGCTGATCATGGCCGTCACGGTGATTGCCGTCTTGCAGGTCTTCGGATTTCAGGCGACCAGCCTGGTGGCCGTACTCGGCGCCGCAACGCTTGCGGTCGGACTGGCGCTGCAGGGAACGCTTGCGGATATTGCGGCAGGCGTGATGCTGATCGTCTTCAGGCCCTTCAAGCTGGACCAGTATGTCGATATTGGCGGTACGGCCGGAACAGTTAAGGACCTGAATTTGTTTGTTACGGAACTGGTGACTCCCGACAATGTCCAGATCATTGTGCCGAACGGCAAGGTCTGGGGTTCGATCATTACAAATTACTCAGCCCACGACACGCGCCGCGTCGATATTACCTATGGCATTGACTACGCCGACGATGCCGACAAGGCGATGGCGGTGATCCTGAAATGCGCCAATGCGGACAAACGCGTGCACAAGGATCCCGAGCCTTGGGTCCGGGTCGTCAACCTGAACGATTCCTCGGTCGACATTACGACCCGGATCTGGTGCGACGCGCCCGATTACTGGGATCTGAAGTTTGCCATGACGAAGGCCGTCAAGGAGGCTTTCGACAAGGAAGGCATCTCAATCCCCTATCCGCACCAGGTGGAGATATCCAAGCAGGCCTGAAGAAGCCAAGGAGATCAGGCCGGATCGGTGGCAGGTGCCTCGACATGGCGCCATGCATAGGTGCCCGTGGCGCGTGACGGCGCGGCGGCCGGCTGGTAATAGGCTGTGATGCCTGGTAGCCGGCCTTCCTCAAGACGCCGGATTGCAGTGGCGTTTGTGATCGAAAAACTGTCGATGCCGCAGCGCTGCATCAATGGAACCTGATCGATCAACACATCCCCGGTCGCGCGCAATTCACCCCTGTAGCCAAGGCGCGATCGCAACAGCGATGCCTGCGAAAAGGCGCGTCCGTCATTGAAAGCCGGAAAGGTCAGTGCGATCAGCGCAAGGTTTGCAAAGTGCTGTTCAAGCTTGCCGACATCATCGTCGGGCGCGGCAATGACGGCAGTTTTATCCTGCTGCCTGTCCTCCGGCTCGAGTTCCAGATAGGTTTGCATCGGCACGATGAGCCGCGCGTCCGCCGCAATCGCTGTAGGCACATCGTTGGCATCGGCGATATGCCATGGATCGTCGGCAATGAAGCCGCCGGGTCGCCAAATGCGGGTCTCTGACATTTTATGGTCTCCCCCTCAGGCGGCCTTGGCCTTGTCGCCGTAAAGCGCTTCTTTGAAGGGTGCGGGGCCGACACGGCGATACGCTTCAAGGAAGGTCTCCTCGGCGTTCAGACGCAGGCCCATATAGGTTTCGACGATTGTCTCGACGGCATCCGTGATCTTGTCAGGTTCGAAGCCGCGGCCGATGATCTGCCCGATCGAGCTGTTCTCGTCGCCAGATCCGCCAAGGGTGATCTGGTAGAGCTCCGTGCCTTTCTTTTCAACGCCAAGAATGCCGATATGGCCTACGTGGTGGTGCCCGCAGGCGTTGATGCAGCCCGAGATCTTGATCTTGAGCTCGCCGATTGCGCGCTGCCGTTCGATGGAGGCGAAACGTTCGGAAATCTCCTGTGCCACCGGAATCGAGCGTGCATTGGCCAGAGCGCAATAGTCGAGACCCGGGCATGCAATGATGTCGGAGATGAGCCCCGCGTTGGCGATCGCCAAATCCGCCTCGAGCAGGGCATGGTACACGTGTTCGAGGTCAGCCAACGCGACATGCGGGAGAACAAGGTTCTGCTCGTGCGAAACGCGGATCTCGTCATGTGCAAACCGTTCTGCGAGGTCAGCGACCACTTCCATTTGTTCATCGCTGGCGTCGCCCGGAATGCCGCCGATGGGTTTTAGGGAAATGGTGACCGCGGCATAGTCGGGATGGCGGTGCGGCGTTACGTTCTGGTGAACCCAGGACGCAAAGCCGGGATCGTTTTTTTTGCCGGAGGCGATGATTGTCCAACCATCCGGCCTATCCTGAAGTTCGGGCGCGGAGAAGTAGGCGGCAATGGCGGCAAGATCGTCTTCCGGCATCTTGAGGCCGGTATTCTTAAGGTTCTCCCATTCTGCCTCGACCTGACGGGTAAACTCCTCTTCCCCGGTCTCGTGTACGAGGATCTTGATGCGTGCCTTGTATTTGTTGTCGCGCCGGCCATACAGATTGTACACTCGCATGATCGCCGTCGTGTAGGACAACAGATCGGCTTCAGGCAGGAAGTCGCGGATTTTCTTGGCAATCATCGGGGTGCGGCCCTGGCCGCCGCCGACATAGACGGCAAAGCCGAGTTCGCCCTGCTCGTTGCGCTTTAAGTGCAGGCCGATATCGTGAACCTGGATTGCAGCGCGGTCGCGTTCTGAGCCGGTGACAGCGATTTTGAACTTACGCGGCAGGAAGGAATACTCCGGGTGGTTCGATGACCACTGGCGCAGGATTTCGGCGTAGGGACGGGGATCGGCAACCTCGTCGGCGGCGGCGCCCGCAAAATGGTCTGCCGAGACGTTTCGGATGCAGTTTCCGGACGTCTGTATGGCGTGCATCTCCACCTCGGCCAGTTCCTCCAGAATGGCCGGCGTGTCGGAAAGCTTCGGCCAGTTGTACTGGATGTTCTGGCGGGTGGTGAAATGCCCGTAGCCCTTGTCGTAATCGCGCGCGATGCGGGCGAGGCGCCGCATCTGACGACTATTGAGCGTCCCGTAGGGAATGGCGACGCGAAGCATATAGGCGTGCAGTTGCAGATAGACCCCGTTCATCAGGCGCAGCGGCTTGAATGCAGTTTCGTCTATCTCGCCGGAGAGGCGGCGTTCGACCTGGTCGCGATACTGGGCGACACGCTGACGTACAAAATCATGGTCAAACTCATCGTAGCGGTACATGCATGGCTCCTGGAGCGTCTCTGGCTTTGCAATCCGGTCGCGAACCGGTTTCTTCAGGCGGCGTTGGCGGGCTCGAGATCGGCCTGCTTGCCGAGATCGGTGCGGATCGTCGGACCGGCGGCGCGGATTCGCTCGCGCAGGCGCACCGGATAGACATCGCCGTTGACCTCTTCGACATCGATGATCGCGATGTCGACGACGACATTGTTGTTGAATGCCGATTTGCCGGCTTCGTCGAGCGCGTCGGCTGCCTCCTGGTGGCGTGCGATCAATGCGGTGTTGAGGTTTTCGGTCCACTCGCCGTTGGGGCCAAGCCAGACGGCTATCCCGTCGGTCAGCCGGTTTGCAGTCAGTACTTTCTTCATCTCGGACATCCTTGCTTCAATCAGGCGACGGCGCTTTCCACCTCATAGGCGGAAAGTGGCGTCGAGTTTTCGAAGTTTGCGCCGGCAACCGCGTCCCCGATGATCACCATCACCGGGCCGGTCAGCGCATCGCGGTTTTCGATTGCGGGTAGTTCGGCCAGCGTGCAGTGCAGCATGGTGCGGTTCTGGCGGCTTGAATTTTCGACAACGGCAACAGCGGTATCGCTGGACAGACCGGCGTCGATCAGCCTCTCAGCCACGCAGGCCGCGACTGTGCGTCCCATATAGACGGCGATCGTCGCGCCGGACACGGCGAGCCGCATCCAATCCGGCAGGACGTTGCTTTTGAGATCGTGCCCGGTGGTAAAGATCATGGACGAGGATACACCGCGCAGCGTCAGCGGAAGTTCAAACTCCGCAGCCGCCGCAAATGCGGATGTAATTCCAGGCACGATTTCATATCCGATGGCGGCATCGCGCAGCGCCGCCATTTCCTCGCCGGCACGGCCGAAGACAAGCGGATCGCCCGACTTCAAGCGGACGACGCGTTTTCCGCCGCCCGCGAGATCGACAAGTAGCTGATTGATTTCATTCTGGGATTTGGAATGGCAGCCTTTGCGCTTGCCGACCGGGATGCGCTCAGCATCGCGGCGGCCCATGTCGACGATGGTTTCAGGCACCAGCGCATCATAGAGGATCACGTCAGCTTCCATCAGCACGCGCTGGGCGCGCAGTGTGAGTAAATCCTCCGCACCGGGGCCGGCGCCCACCAGCCACACGTAACCCTCCGCCTTGTCCGTATTGTGCAACAAATGCGTCGCGGCTTTTTTTGCGGCTGCGTGATCATTGTTTTCGACCGCTTCGCTGACGGCGCCGGAGAAAAAGCGGCGCCAGAATTGGCGGCGCGTCGCACCGCGTGGCACCATCTTGTCAACGACCTCGCGATAGTCCTGGGCGAGCCGGGCGAGGGGCCCGAGCGAGGGCGACAGCATCTGGTCGATACGGGCGCGGATTATCTGGGCCAGCACCGGCCCCGCGCCTTCCGTGCCGATGGCGACCGCTACCGGCGCGCGGTTCACAAGCGCAGGCGTCAGAAAATCACAATATTCGGGCTGGTCGACCGCGTTTGCGGGAATGCGGATTGCGCGCGCATCCATGACGATCCGGGCATCAAGCGCTTCCTCGCCGGTCGCAGCAAAGACAAGAGTAGCGCCTTGCAGATGATCAACCGCGTAGGCTTCACGCACGGTGTTGATGTTCCGCTGCGCAAGAAATGCCGCGAAGGAGCGTTCGGGCGCGTCCGCGTAGACTATGATCGCCGCCGCCGTGTTGGCGAGAAGGCGTGTTTTGGCATAGGCCTCTTCGCCGTTACCGAAGATGGCGACCTTGTGGCCGGCGACGTTGAAAAAAGCCGGGAAGGTCGAAAGACTACGGCTGTCGTTGTTCATTTCAATCCCTTGGATAGGCGTACGCGCAAGCGCATCTTTTTGCCATTGTCTCGATTCAACGGCCGGGATTGAAGGAATGCTGTTGCGCAGAACGGAGGCGTCAGGACAATTTTTGCCCCGCTTGTACCGCGGGGCGGATCATTTGCCTAAAGGCTGTTTTGGAAGGCGATGCCAACGGCGCGGGGCTGTCGTTTCAATAATCTTCTGCGTCGCGTGCCAGCCGCTCCTGCAGGAGTGAGATCAGGTCGATGTCCTGCCGTGCGGTCAGGGACACATAGGTAAAGACCATGTTCTCGCGGTGGGAAACCATCTCGCCCGGGAATGGCATGTAGACGAGCTCGCGCGAGGCAAAGGCGGGCGATGCCGTACCGATCTGCCAGTTTGCCACAATCGACGCATCGACAAGATTCATACTTAGCCCGTCGGTGCCGGGCCTTTGGAAATCGATGCCGGCCAGCCGCAGGTATGATGTCTTGTCCTTGGCGCTGCGGAAGCCTTCAATGAAACCTGTCGCGAGGGTTTGCAACTCGTCGCGCCGTTCATTTGCTTGCCCGCCGCCGACATGCGAGTGAAGGTGTTCGGCCGGGTGGTGATGATTGTGACCGGGCCCATGGGTGTGATCATGCGTGTGATCATGAGTGTGATCATGCGTGTGTTCATGCATGTGATCATGGGTTTGGTGATGGCCGTGCGGATGAGGGTGGTCGTGGTGACGGCCCATAGTGCTACTCCGCATCCGGTCCGGCTGGTATCGATACCGGCCTGTCGATGATTGCCTTATGCGCACCCATCTTGTCGTGGGAAACGATGGTGCCCAAAACGTCAACAATCACCCGCGTTGCCATCAAAGCGGTGATATCCGATGTGTCATAGGGCGGCGAAACCTCGACAACTTGCAGTCCGCAGATGCCCTCGGCCGCGACCAGCGAAACGAGTTCGAGGGCCTCGCGCGGCAGGAATCCGCCCGGTTCCGGCCAGCCGGTGCCCGGTACGAAACCGCAATCGATGCTGTCGATGTCAAAGGAAATATAGACCGCATCGGCGTCTTCCCAGGCAAGTTCAAGTGCCCGTGCCGCCGTTTCAGCGAGCCCCAGTTCCTCGACATCGCGCATGGTAAAAATGTTGGTGTTGCGCTGGCGGGCAATTTCAACGCCTTCCCGGGGCACCTGCCAGCCGCCGATGCCGATTTGCACCAGATTGACAGCCGGCACATTGACCAGATCGGTCGCATGAAACCACGGCGTTGTGTGCATGCGTTCGTCGAGATCCTTTTCCTGGATATCGATATGGCGGTCGAAATGAACAATGCCGATCTTCTTGGACGTGCACTCCGCGATACCGCGTACACAGGGAAAGCCGATGGAATGGTCGCCGCCGATGATAATTGGCAGGGCGCCAGAGGAGACCACGTGGCTGACGGCCCTGGTGATCTGGTCGAACGTCTTTTCGATATTGGCGGGAATGGTGAAGACGTCTCCAACGTCGCAAAGGGTCATCTGCTCGCGCAGGTCGATCCCCATTTCGTAGTTGTAGGGGGTGTAGAGGGCGGAAATCTTGCGGACGCCCTGCGGTCCGAAACGGGTCCCGGGCCGGTAGGTGGTGCCGCCGTCGAACGGAACGCCGATAATTGCCGCATCATAAGCGCCCACCTGAGTCACGTCTTCTATATAGGGCGCCTTGAGAAAGGTGTTGATGCCCGCATAGTGCGGCAATTCTCCACGCGCAAAGGTCGGGATCGAGCGGTCCTCAAGCGAGTCCGAACCCGTCAAACCCATGCGCAGAGCCCATTGTTTTTCCTTGTTCCACGCGTCTGTCGAAAGCGTTGCCTCCTTTTCCGCCGCTTTCCAGCCGCGCAACTGCAGCTTGTCAAAGTCAGGGTGGTGGAATCGTGCGGGCTCCCTGCAAAGGTGCACACCCGCCTTTCGGGCCGTCTGCGCAGGCTCGGTCAAAAACGGATCACGCATGGGCAATATCTCCTTGTCTTTTTGTTTGGCCGGCCGGGCGCTGCTCGAGCGTCTCGGGATCCGGCAATGTTTTGGAATCCTTGCCATCCAATTCCAGGTCGTAGGTGATCGTCGCGCCGTAGGCGTTTGGCGCGTGCGGGTCATGGCGCAGCTTGTCGAAGACGAGCATTCTCGTTCCGAGCTTGAATGCTTCCTGAATGTCGTGGGTCACCATGAATATGGTCATGCCGGTTTTCTTCCAAAGGTTCAGAAGCAACACATGCATATCCGCGCGTATACCTGGATCGAGCGCGCCGAAGGGTTCGTCAAGCAGAAGGATCTTCGGTTCTTTCAGAAGTGCCTGTGCGATTGCAAGGCGCTGCTGCATACCACCGGAAAGCTGTGCAGGATATTTGTTACGCGCTGCCGACAGCCCGATTTCATCGATCAATCCGGCAATTTCCTCACGCGCCCTGCGGCGTCTTGCGCCGAAAAACCGTCCTGTCGCTGGTGCCTTGGAAAATTCACTTGCAAGAAGCAGATTGCCCTCGACAGTCAAATGCGGAAATACGGAATATTTCTGGAAGACGATGCCACGTTGCGGTGTCGGCTCTGGCGGCAGCGGCGTGCCTTCCAGTTCGATAAAACCGCGATCCGGCCTTTCCTGGGAAAGCAAAAGCCGCAGGAACGTGGATTTCCCGCAGCCAGACGCACCGACAATTGTGCAGAAGGTTCCGGCTGACACGTCGAGATTGAGGCGTTCGAGGACAACGGCGCCGTCATACTCCTTGGCCAAATGCCGGATGCGTATGACCGGCTTGTCGCTCACAGGCTCTCCCCATCCAGATGCTTCCAGCGGAAAGCAGCTCTGGAAAAGGCATGCAGCAGCCTGTCCATCACAAAGGCAAGAAGCGTGATCCAGGCCACATAGGGAAGAATGATATCCATAGCCATGTAGCGGCGGACAAGAAAAATGCGGTAGCCGAGCCCTTCTGTCGAGGCGATCGCTTCGGCGGAAACCAGAAAGATCCATGCCGGGATAAGCCCGATCCTGAGCGCCTGGACAGCAACGGGCAGGACATTCGGTATGAATACCCGGGTTGCCATTTGCCATGTCGATGCGCCCAGCGTTTCTGCCTTGATGATCAGTTCGCGCGGGATGTCGAGAGCCGCCTGGGCGACCGTGCGGATCATGACCGGTGCCGTACCGACGACAATCAGGCCGATCTTCGACGCCTCCCCAAGGCCAAGCATGATAAAGAGGATCGGAAGAATGGTTATGGGCGGAATGAGTGAAAAGGCGGAGGTAAAGGGCGCGAGCGTTGCCTTTCCAAAGGGCATGATCCCCATCATAAGGCCGATCACCAGGGCAAGTGCGGTCGAAATCCCGAGCCCAGCACCGATCCGGGCAAGGCTCGCCATGGTGTCCTTCCACAAAAGCAGTTCGCCATTGCGCCGGTCCGGTTCGAAGGCCATTTGATGCATGGCATCAGCCATCGACGCCAGTGAGGGAAGAAGCCTGTCCGACGGATTTTCGGCAAGCCGGGCCTGGCTTGCCAGTACATAGACCACAATCAGCAGCACAAACGGCAAGATGCCTAGAAGGACGCTCAGGGTCCGGTCGGGCTTGCGGTTGATCAGGCGCATGCTGCGGTGCTTTCCGCCGGTTCCACGAGCCGGCCCTCAAGCCAGGGAAGTGTCGAAAGCCGTATTGTCCAGCCGGAGGGGGTTTTTTGGCAAAGCGAAAACACCAGAGTTGCCTGCCACAGAAGATCGTCAAGGGTTCGATCCGCAGTTTGCGCGTAAAGATCAATTTCCGACGGCGCTTTTGTACGCGGCGTGACACAGATCGACCATTCGCCGGCGGCAAGCATGAAAGACGTGCCGTCGAGGGGAATAAGGGACTCTGCGTTCGCTGCCGGTCTTGAATCCGGCACCAGTTCCCAGTGTTCAAGATAATCTTCGGCAATACCGCTCTCGACGATCAGCGTGTCGCTTTCAAAGCGCATATACGCCACGTCCAGAGCGGTTCCCGGATTGAGATCCATCAGGCGCGACCATGTGCAGGTGCAGCCTTCGACGCGCGTGATCCCGAAAAAAGCTTCCTGACCGGCCAGAAATTCGAGCTGTGCCCTGTTGCACTCTTGCAGCGACGATATGCCGGAAAAGTACGGCCTTTGCGCCGGTATCCGAATGTCGGCATGCCATAATGGGGTCTGCAGCCAGAATACCTCGGCTGGCCGGTCGTTGGTAAGAGAGCCCGGACCGCGCCGCTCCAGCAGCGTCCGTTTCCACAGACCCTGCCATTCGCCGGGTACATGCGGCAGCTGGTCAAGCATTGCTTTCAGCCTGCTTTCTGGCTTCCTGACCAAATGAAGACAGCGCCTTGGCGCCCTCGGGAAGGCTTAAATCGCCGCGTTTCTGTTTTTCGATCAAGTAGGAGAAGCTTTGCATGGTTTGCGCAAAAAGATGCTCGCCAGCGCGTATCGGCTGGTAGTTCGATGTTTCATTGGCAGAGACGAATTGCGCAAGCGGCTCGACCACGGTGTCGTAGTCGCAGGCAAAGAACAGCGGAAATGAATAGCGTTCCTCCTTGACCTTGCGAACCCTGTGCGACGTGGCGACAAACCGCCCATTGGTCCAGCACTCCATCATGTCGCCGATATTGACAACAAAGGCGTCCGGCACGAGCGGCACATCGATCCACTCGCCTGCGCCGTTCATGACCTCAAGGCCGGGCGCAGTCGGCAAAAGCAAAGTGAAACACTCATAGTCGGTGTGCGCGCCGATACCCTGCGCATCGACGGCATCAGGATTGTAGGGATAGTGCAGAAGCCGAAGCTGGCTTGGCGGGCAGGTAACGAACTTGTCGAAGAATGTCATTTCCTGTCCAAGCGCCAGTGAAAAACCGCGTAGGAGATGACGGCCAAGATCGAAAACGGCGTTGTAGTAAGCCTCGATGGCCGGTCGAAAGCCTTCAAGATCAGGCCATTGGTTCGGTCCGATCATCGGTGTGCCGGCAGCAACAAGCGGATGGTCGGATGGCACTTCGTATCCGAGATCGAGCGCTTCCTTGCGGTCTCGCTTACCGTCGGCCATCACCTCTTCGCCCTCCGGCACATAGCCGCGATGGCTGTTCGACTTGCCGATGTAGATCTCCATCTTTTGCCCTAGGGATAGCGCAAAAAAGCGTTTTGTCTGCTCCAACAGATCCTGTCTGAGTCGTGGCGAAACGCGGTGGCCGGTGACATACAAAAAACCGGTTTCTTCTGCCGCCTTGCCCAGATTGTCGGCGACTTGCTGGTTTAATTCCGCACTTTGCGAATAAAGCCCTGAAACGTCGACCACGGGAAGTTCGGTGAATGCTGTCGGTTTTCGGCCTGACATGATTGTCTCCTGCAAAATGGATCCTTCGATCACCGCGGCGTCTGCGCTCGCCGCGCCACGTGGCAATGGGTGATCAGAGTTCGCCCTTGGCGGCCATTTCAACGAATGTGTTGTTGAACCGGAGTTTCACATTGTTGGTATCGCCAAAGGTGCTGCCGTCAGGAAACTCCACGCCAACATGTTCGGGCGACTGCGCGCCTTCGCCAAGAATGCCGTGCGTATGGAGAAAGTTCGCAACGAATTCCATCGTTTTCTTGAGCTGCTCGTCACTGGTGAAGGCCAGTAGATCTTCCGGCGTATAAAACAAGGCGGTCGCGGCGAGCTGCGCTTTATAGCCTTCAAGATCGGTGCCTGAAGCTTCTGCCATTGATTCCAGCGCTGCTGTTGCCTCGGGGGTATCGGAGCCCATCAGGGTGATGACTTCAAACCATGCGCCGACAAGTGCCTTGCCGAGTTCAGGATTATCGGCCAGCGTCTGGGTGTTGACCATCATGGCATCAATGATTTCGCCCGGGATTTTCGAGCTATCGTAAACGAGCGTGCCTTCCTTGTTGGCAAGGATTTCCGAGAGCATCGGGTTCCATGTTGCGACGGCGGTAATTGACGGATCATCGTAAACAGCCAGGATATCGGCGTCGGAGGTGTTGATGACCGTAATGTCCTTTTCGCTCAGTCCAACGCTCTCAAGGGCACGGGCAAGGAAATAGTGCGAGACCGAGAGTTCCACGAGATTGATGTTCTGACCTTTGATCGAATCGAGGTCCCCGCCGTCCTTGAGAACGAGGCCATCATTGCCGTTCGAGTAGTCGCCGGCGATCAGCACGGTCGTGTCGATACCGCTGCCTGATGGAATTGACAGCGCATCCATGTTTGTCATCGCGCAGGCGTCAAACTCGCCGGCCGTGTACTGGTTGATGGATTCGATGTAGTCGTTGAACTGGGTGATCTCGACATTGATGTCGTACTTGTCGGCCCATTTGTCCATGATACCGGATTCGGATACGTAACCCCACGGCATCCAGCCGGCATAAATTGTCCAGCAGACTTTGAAGTCTTTCTTCTCTTGCGCCAAAGCCGTTCCAGGCAACATTGGCAATGCAAGTGCCGTAGCAAGGCAAATGGCTTTCAGTGATAGTTTGGGCATTATTGTCAGCCTTCCTGCTTTTTTGCTGGCTTTCGAGCCGGCTTGCTAAAAAGAGGTCTGGCGCACATTCCGGGAGCGGTTTGCGCGCGCAAACCTGTGCATTGATCTCCCGGGTTTTTGCCCCGCCGTGTCGCCGGCCTTTGCTTTTCGCCGGCGTGCACCTCTTGGACCAGCGTTTCGTCGCCCTGAATTGCGATGAAACCGGAACCCTAGGTGCGATGCACGCTGGTAACGACGCAAGTACCATGCCAATCCTCTAGAAAGGACACGTATAAGGGGAGATGGGCTCTAAAGGCGAAATATTACAGAGGCTTATCGCTTTGCGAACAGGCTTGTGCCTTCGAGCGGCATCCTCGCAATCGCCTTTGCATTGCATAGTAAATAGACGCTGATGATCAATTAATCAGCCCAGCGACCGGCATTTGCGGCGACCCGACAACGTCAAAACCAAACTGACAACATGATCGCCGATCAACCTTCTGCGGTCTCTGGCTTACGAGGTTGCAGCCTGATCGAGTGACTTCAATCCCTGTATGTCGGACTCATGATAGATCACGGGATACGCGCAGTGATCGCAGGACATGCTTCCGGCCGGTCTCAGATTGCCGCTTTGTTTAAGCCCGCCGACCGGGGTCAAGCTACCCCTGCTGGTCATCGGCCGGTTCCAGTGAAAGAGGGCCGCCTTGATGTCGCGCTGAGCGGTGCGATAATTGTCGGGACCGGCGCAGATGATGCCTGCAGAAAGGCCGAACCTTGTCGCGTTGGCCAGTCTGACGGCGGCGTTGATGTCGCCGTCGTAACGGTAGAGCTTCAGGATCGGGGCGAGAATTTCCTCGTCGCTGTCACTATCGCAGTCCGTGACGTCGAGTATGCCCGGACTCATAAGGGTGTTTGCAGGGCCCGATATATTCGGCTCCAGCAGGCTGATGGCGCCTTTGTCGACAAGTTCAGAATACCGCGCCGCAGCCTTGCGCGCCGCAAGCGGCGTTATGAGAGGTCCGTAGTAGGGTTCCTCTTGCGGGTCGGACGGATTGCCGATTTTCAGCGCTTTGCAGTCTTCAATGATCCTGTCGATGGTGTCTATCGCAGTTTCGCTTACGATAAGCCGCCGCGCCGCCGTACAGATTTGACCGCCGCCGGCAAAAGCGGATTGAATGACAGCCTTTGAGGCCGCTGCAACGGAGTCTGGCGGAATGTCGTGCAAAATCAGGGGATTGTTTCCGCCCATATCGAGCGCAGCGACTTTTTCCGGATTGTCCTTGACCGCATTGAATATGGACATGCCGGCCGCATGTCCGCCGACGAAAAGAATGCCGTCCACGCCCGCATGGGATGCCAGCTGCTCGCCGGCCGAAACGCCGCCGGTCAGGCTGTTCAATACACCGTTGTACAGGCCCGCCTGCTGCCACAGAAGGGTCATCGCAGCGCCGCAAAGCGGCGTATGCTCGCTTGGCTTGAAGACAACCGCATTGCCGGCGAGCAAAGCGGGCATGATGAGCCCGTTCGACATGCTCAGTGGACAATTGAACGGACCGATCACCGCCATGACACCGCGCGGCAGATATCGTGTTTTCAGCCGGCTCCCGTCAAGCTCTGTCGTGTGTTCCTTGCACCTCGTCTCATAGGCCTCGACGCTCGTGCGAAACTCCTCGATCAGCGCGGCAATCTCCGTTCTCGCATCTCTCAGCGTTTTGCCCGCTTCGTCGCAGATGAGGTGGATGAGGGGCTCTTCGTTTTCTCTCACCAGGGCGGTGAATTTGAGAAGCACGGCTTTCCGCGCTTCGTAGGGTGTGGAAGCCCAATCCGGAAACGCCCGTTTTGCAATGCGGACGGCATTGTCGACATCGGCGGCCGTTGCCGCATAACCGGTCCAGATTGTATCGCCGGTGTAAGGATTGACCGAGGAAATGAAATTCGATCCGCTTCCAGCAACCTCTTCGCCGTCCAGAACATGCGACGGGGCGGAACGCAAATCCTCAAAAATCAACGTGATTTCTCCCTGTAGTTTCCGGGCGGGGCGGGCGTAGCCCGGAAAGAAAAAGAATAGTCAAAAATCTTGGCGGGAGATTGGCGTTGCCGGTAATCCACAACCTGTTTTGCTCATGGATGTTGGGCAGGTCGCAGTCCCTTTGACTGTTTGGATGAGCACCGATCGGTGCGGGCGGTGAGCGCAATCGGCCGAGATTGAGTTCTCCGCGGCGCTCGCAAATCTGCCAAACCTTGATTATGATGCGCACGCTTAGCGACATTGATAGGGATGCCGGCCAATGGCTTTTGAGAACCTGATCACCCGGATAAACATGCTGTTTGTCGAAATGGAGAACCAGCCGGAGGACGCCGCCGAACTGCTGGAGCAGATCCGTCTGGAATTGAACCAGATGAAGGCAACCGGTCAGCCTTTGCCCGAAGACCTCGTCAGGCTGGAAGAACGGCTTGAGAAGGAATTCACCAATCCGTCATCGGACGAGGAGTCCTAGCGTTCGATTGCGACGCAACGTTTGCCGAAGCTACGCGGCAACTTCCTTCAACTTCACGTCATAGCCCCACAAAAATTCCAGATGGGCAAGTGTTGCCTGTTTCTGATCCTTGTCGAGCGGCACGCCGTTACGCTTTATATGCTGCAGGTTAAGACAGCGGTCACCCAGCAGATCCACATCGACGACCTGGATAAAAGGTTCCTGAGATCCGAGATCGTAGTTTTGTGCGAAGACTTCACGTATCTGACGGAAGCCGCGCTCGTCGTGTATCCCTGTGACAAGGTAGAAGGGGTCATCGGCGTTGTCCGACAGAGCAAACATCCGGAACTGGCGGATTACCGCGGGGCTCAGGAACTGCTCGATGAAGGACTCGTCGCGATAATTGGCCCATGCCTCAATCAGCACATTTCGCCAGTCCTTGCAGCCGGCAATATCGGGAAACCACTCGCGATCTTCTTCCGTGGGTTCCTCGCAGATGCGCACAATGTCACGCATCATGGCAAAGCCTAACGCGTAGGGGTTGATGCCGCTGAAGCGCGGATCATCGAATTCAGGCTGAAAGATAACATTGGTATGGCTGTGAAGGATCTCCAGCAACGCGCCGTCGGTGATCAGCTTCTTCTGGTGCAGCGCATTGACGATATGAAAATGGACGAAGGTAGCACAGCCCTCGTTCATGATTTTCGTCTGTTTCTGGGGATAGAAATACTGGGCGATGTTGCGAACTATGCGCAGGACTTCGCGTTGCCAAGGGCGTAGCGTCGGGCTGTAATGCTCCAGGAAATACAGCAGATTTTCTTCAGGCAGGTGTAGTTCGCGCTTGCGTTCGCGCACCTCGGCGTCGGCTTTGGCCGACAATGGCGAGCCGGGAAGGGTGCTCCAGAGGTAGTTTACGGCGCGTTCCTCGTATTCGCGGCGGTCCCTTTGCCGGGCTCTTTCCTCGCGTAGCGAAGGCCGGCGCGGGCGCCGGTAGCGGAACACACCGTGGGGCATCAGGGCGTGCGCGGCATCGATGACCGCTTCAACCTCGCCGATCCCGTAGCGCTCCTCGCATTGGGCGATAAACTGGCGGGCATATTCGAGGTAATCGAGAATACCGGCCGCATCGGTCCACTGCCGGAAAAGGTGGTTGGACTTGAAGAAGTGATTATGCCCAAAGGCCGCGTGCGCCATGACCAATGTCTGCATGGCCATGGTATTTTCTTCCATGCAATAGCTAATGCACGGATCGGAGTTGATCACGATCTCGTAGGCGAGGCCCATGGCGCCCTTTCGGTAGTGGCGTTCATTGGACACGAAGTGTTTGCCGAAAGACCAGTGCCGGTACATCAGCGGCATCCCGATCGACGAATAGGCGTCAAGCATTTGCTCTGAGGAAATAATCTCGATCTGGTTGGTGTAAAAATCCAGCTTGAGGTCCTTGCGCGCCTCTTCCTCAATGGCGTCGTGAACGCTCCGGAGCGTGTCGAACGTCCAATCTGCACCCTCGAACAAGGGTTCGGTCTTTTTCTTTCGTGCCGATCTAGCCACTGGTGCCTTCCGCAAACTTCTTGGCAAACAACTCCCGAAACACCGGATATATATCGGCCGGCCGGGCGATCCGTTTCATGGCGAAATTGGGCCACCGCGCGGCCACGCGTCGATATTCGCGCCAAAGTTCGATACCGTTTTCCTCGCTGCTGAGGAATTCCGCTTCGGCTTCGTCGACGATTTCAACATAGGCGAAATACTGGCAGTTTTTCATCAACTCTTCATTGAGAAGCGTCACGCACTTCTTCGAATCGCCCGAGTAATTTTCGCCGTCGGAGGCCTGGGCAATGTAAATGTTCCACTCCGACGGTGAATAGCGTTCCTCAATAAGGCGCTTGGCCTCGATGAGCGCGGTACTGACAACCGTGCCGCCGGTCTCCTTGGCGTAGAAGAATGTTTCCTCGTCGACTTCCTGCGCATTATGCGTGTGCCGGACAAATACAAGATCGATCGATTCATAGCGCCGGCTCAGGAAAAGATGCAGCAGGACGAAGAAGCGCTTCGCCAGGTCTTTTTCGCGCTCACCCATGGAAGCGGACACATCCATGAGGCAGAACATGACGGCGCGTTCTCGGGGTTCAGGCCGCTGTTCGAAGTAATTGTAGCGTACGTCTAGCGGATCGATATAGGAGATGACGCGTTGTCTTCGCAGCAGGTCTTCGAGTTTTTCACGGAGCTTCGCAAGTTCGACGCGCTGTTCGCCCGATGGCGACGATACGGATTCGAGCTTGAATATTTCGGCGCGGAGTTCCCTGATTTCGAGACTTTTCGGGCGCTTGAGTGCCAGCCGCCGCCCCAAGGAATTGCGCATGGTGCGCTCGACATTGATGTTCGATGGCGAACCGGTAATTGAAAATCCCGCGCGATGCGGCCGCTTTACCTCGATCTGTTTCAGACCCCGTTTGACGAGGTTGGGCAATTCCATGTCCTCAAAGAAAAGATCGAGAAATTCATCGCGCGACAAGACGAACAGGAAATCGTCCTCGCCATCACCTGAATCGGTGCCGGTTTTGCCGCGACCGCCCGCGCCAGCGGCGGGCGGTTTCTTTATCTTGTCGCCGGTATTGAAGGACTTGTTGCCGGTGGATGCATATTCCCGACGGCCGGCTTTGCCCGAGTGGCGGAAGCTCGGTTCGGCAATGCTGCCCGACGGCACGACAACCTTCTCGCCCCGGTCGGCATCGGCGATGCCGCGTTCGCGCACCGCGTCATCGACCGATTTCTTGACATGCGAGCGGACACGCTTGATGAACCGACGCCTGTTGCCGATGCTCTTGTCTTTCGGGTTCAGACGTCGGTCGACGAAGTGGCCCATGGGTTCATACGCTTTCTATCAAATGAGCCACGGCGCTAGCCGGCCTTGTTGACGCGCATGTACCACTCGACCAGTCTGCGAACCTGTCGTTTGGTATAGCCACGTTCGATCATCCGCTCGACAAATTCGTGATGTTTGGCATCAGCCTCCTTGTCGCGCTTGGCGCCGAAGCTGATCACCGGCAGTAGGTCTTCCACCTGTCCGAACATGCGTTTTTCGATGACACGCCGCAGCTTCTTGTACTTGCGCCAGTCAGGGTTCTTGCCCTGGTTTTCGGCACGTGCGCGCAGCACGAATTTCACCACTTCGTTGCGGAAGTCCTTCGGATTGGCAATGCCGGCCGGCTTTTCAATCTTCGACAATTCCTGATCGAGGATTTCGCGGTCGAACATCTGGCCGGTATCGGGGTCCTTGTAATCGTGCTCCTCGATCCAGGCGTCCGCATAGGCAATGTAGCGATCGAACAGGTTCTGGCCATAATCGGAATAGGATTCCAGATAGGCCTTTTGAATTTCGTGACCGATGAACTCCGCATAGCGCGGCGTCAATTCCGCCTTGAGGAACTCAACATAACGGCCCTCGACATCGTCGTTGAACTGTTCGCGTTTGATCGCCTGTTCGAGCACATACATGAGGTGAACGGGATCGGCGGCAATTTCCTCCGTGTCGTGGTTGAAGGTCTCGGAAAGGACCTTGAAGGCAAAGCGGGTCGATGTGCCCGTCATACCCTCGTCAACGCCGGCCACGTCACGATATTCCTGAAGTGACTTCGCGTTCGGGTCGGTGTCTTTCAGCGTGTCGCCGTCGTAGATCCGAAGCTTTGAATGCAAGGTCGAGTTTTCATGCTCGTGCAGGCGTGTCAGCACGGAGAACCGTGCCATCATGTTGAGCGTTTCGGGTGCACATTGGGCATCGCGCAACGCGCTTTCACGCAAAAGCTTTTCGTAGATCTGCGATTCTTCCGTTGCGCTGAGGCAGTAGGGCACCTTGACCACTGAAATCCGGTCAAGAAACGCTTCATTGTTCTTGTTGTTCCTGAACTGCTGCCATTCGGCTTCGTTCGAGTGCGCGACAATAATGCCCCTGTAGGGAAACGCGCCGATATTCTCTGTGCCGACATAGGAACCCTCCTGCGTTGCGGTGAGCAACGGATGCAGGACCTTGATCGGCGCTTTGAACATTTCGACGAATTCGAGCAAGCCCTGAGTCGTGCGGTTGAGCCCGCCCGAATAGCTGTAGGCGTCGGGATCATTCTGGCTCAGATGCTCGAGCTTGCGAATGTCGAGCTTGCCGACAAGCGATGACACGTCCTGATTGTTTTCGTCGCCGGGCTCGGTCTTGGTGACGCCGATTTGCCGCAGCCGCGAAGGAAACAGCTTGACAATCGAAAACTTGGATATGTCGCCCTCGAATTCGTCGAGGCGTTTGACCGCCCAGGGCGACATCAATCCGGTCAGGAGGCGCCGTGGGATATTGTACTTGTCCTCGAGCAGGTCGCTCATACGTTCCGGGTTGAACAGTCCGAGCGGCGACTCAAAGACCGGGCTAATCTGTTCACCCGCTTTCAGTACATAGATCGGCTCGTGCTCGACAAGCCGTTTGAGGATTTCTGCGACGGTAGATTTCCCGCCGCCGACCGGGCCGAGCAGATAAAGGATCTGCTTTCTTTCTTCGAGCCCCTGTGATGCATGGCGGAAGAAGCCGACGATGCGCTCGATCGTCTCCTCCATGCCATAGAGTTCTTTAAATGCCGGGTAACGCTTGATTGTGCGGTTCAAGAAGAGCCGACTTAGCCGCTGGTCCTGACTGGTGTCGACAAGCTCCGGTTCTCCGATCGCTTTGATCATTCTTTCCGCTGCGGTCGCGCGCATCCCCGGATCGTCGCGACATGCCAACAGATAATCCTGCAGGGTAATCTCTTCTACCTTGGTTTTTTCGTAAACCTCAGATTGCAGAGAAAACACATCCATCATATTTGTCCTTTCCTGATCCTAGGCCTTTCCCCCGTTGTCTTGCTTAATAATTCTAAGGTGGTGCCGGTGCGGTTGTTTGGCGAATCAATTCCTGTTGACAAGCATTTCTCATCAACACGCGAAGCGCAGTACGCTTTCGTCAGATCTAAGGGGTGCTGAATCAGCGATCCCTCAAGCTTTGTCGAAAGTGCGGGCAATGCGATTCGGTTCGACTATACCACACTATAGTGACGGAAGTTTTGGGTTGTGCACATATTTGAACGTCCCCAAAGACCTGTCATCCGGTATTTCAAGCGATCACATCCCACGCTCGCCCTCCAATATTTAAGGCACAATTTGCGCCGGAAAAGGGCTTTTCCGATGGCATTTGGACTTTATGCGGCAAAATGTACCGGTCGCGGATTGTCCCGGCGGCAGAAGATGCATGTCACGGTCAGTCGGCAGGCACAGCGATTGCGAGGCCCATAAAGCTCTGGCGCAACATGATGAAACGGGTGGCCGGTGATCGTTGTGCGCGCAACACCGAATTCAAAAAGAGCGTGATCAAGGCGTTCTGGAAGGTGGTGGGCGGTACTGGGATTGAACCAGTGACCCCTACGATGTCAACGTAGTGCTCTCCCGCTGAGCTAACCGCCCATCCGACCGGCCGCATACACCATAATGGCGGTAACGGGTCAAGACTGAAACACGCAAGCCAAGCGAAAACATGGCGGGCTTCAAGCTGCCTGCAGGATTTTCTCTACCTCGTTGACGAGGTCGCGCAAATGAAAGGGCTTTGAAAGAACGGTGGCGTTTTTGGGCGCGTCGGATTCGGGATTGAGCGCAACGGCGGCGAAACCGGTAATGAACATCACTTTCAGGTCCGGATCCAGTTCCGTTGCTCGCCTTGCCAGTTCGATACCGTCCATTTCCGGCATGACAATATCGGTAAGCAGCAATGAAAACGGCTCTTCCCGCAGCCGTTCATAAGCGCTCGCGCCATTATCGTAGGACTGTACTGAATAACCCGCCTTCTCCAGCGCCTTAACCAGGAATCGGCGCATATCGTCGTCGTCTTCGGCAAGAAGAATCTTCATACAGCTACTCATACTCGCATTTCCCGTACCAGTACCAATTCCGGCTCAAGATCGGCACCCGCGCGCACCACACGGATAGAGCCAATGTCTGGTATTGCCCCAGCCCGCCGATTTGCTGCGGGCACTACCTATTCAAACCCGGTGAAGTAAATATCGGGTGAATTTGCGACCAAAACCCGGCGAAATTTGTATGTCCCCATGTTGATTTGTTATGTCCCTATCTGGGGGCCGGGCGAAGCTCCCGCAAGGAGTATGGACTTGGCTGCAATCAACTGGCAACATAAGCTTTAGCGGTCGTGATCAGCCACCATGCCTTTGTTGCCGCCAAACAGGATAGACGGGATTAAGCCATTGGCCGAAGACAGCTTTTCCGATCATCGTGCGTTCGAGATCAGGCTGCCAGCAGAACAAACCGTTCCCTTTGTATTCAACTCCCCTCACAGCGGCCGGGAGTACCCCGAAGCGTTTCTCGCGGCATCGCGACTTGACCGGCATTCGATCCGTCGCTCGGAGGATTATTACGTCGACCAACTGTTCGACGCGGCGCCGCGCATTGGTGCGCCGCTGCTGGCGGCACATTTCCCGCGCGCCTTCATCGATGTAAACCGCGAGCCCTACGAACTGGATCCGCGTATGTTCGACGGCCAGGTGCCTTCTTACATCAATGCCAACTCCATGCGGGTGGCCGGCGGGCTTGGCACAATTCCGAGGCTTGTGGCGGAAAACATGGAGATTTACGGCGAGCCGTTGGATCTGGGTGAGGGGCTGCAGCGTATTGATCGCTACTACCGGCCCTATCACGACCGGCTTCGCGGTTTATTGGTCAAGACCCATTCACGATTCGGTTATGCGGTGTTGGTCGATTGTCATTCAATGCCCGCCAACGCACAAACGGGAAGCCGCGACCGGCCGGATTTCGTCATCGGCGACCGCTACGGCACCAGCGCTGCGGAAGCCCTTTCCCGACTGGCCGTCAGTATCTTGCAGGACCTGGGATATACGGTATCGCGCAACAAACCCTATGCCGGCGGCTTCATTACCGAACACTACGGGCGCCCCGCCCGCGGCTTGCACGCAATCCAGATCGAGATCAATCGCGGTCTTTACGTCAACGAGCAATCGCTCGAGAAAACAAGCGGGTTTGACGGTTTGGAACGCGATCTGAAGCGTTTTATACAATTGTTAACGGAGTATTCTTCCAGCAGCCATTCGGACGTCGCTCTCGCAGCTGAATAGACGGCCGGTCTTGCAGTGCAGTGCAACAGCTTACAAAAAAGACCGCACCAATTTGGCGCGGTCAAATCTAGGGAGGAAATGCCCTTTTGGGCAAATACAGCCTTTCGACTGCATAATGACCGTATTGCTGCGCTGCACAAAAGTCAAGGGATGAACCAAATTTGCGCCCTTTTATGAATACGCTTCGAAAGCCCGGAAAACAGCCATAGAAGGCTCTTTCAACGACAGTCCAGGACATGAGAATGCAGCCGGAACTTGAATTCATGCATCGCCTTGCAGACGCGGCGGCCAAGGAAACACTGCCACGGTTTCGTACCAACACGTCGGTCGTAAACAAGATGCAAAGCGGTTTTGACCCGGTTACGGAGGCCGATCGTGCCGCCGAGGCAGCCATAAGGTCGCTTATCGAAAAATCATATCCCGAGCACGGCATTCTGGGCGAGGAGCATGGCAGTTTCGGTCTGGACCGCGAATATCTGTGGGTGATCGACCCGATTGACGGCACGCGGGCCTTCATCTCAGGTCTGCCGGTCTGGGGAACGCTGATCGGCCTTTATCGAAACGGCCGCGCCGTTGCCGGCGTCATGGATCAACCCTTTACAGGCGAGCGCTACGTGGCCGACCAGGGCGGCACGCATTACCGGGGTCCGGACGGCGAACGCAAGGTTGCTGCGCGCGATTGCGGCGATCTTTCGAAGGCGACGCTCTTTACCACCTCTCCGCACCTGTATTCCGGCGAAAAGGACGTGCGATACCGAGCGGTTGAGGAAAAGGTAAACCTGTTTCGCTATGGCTGCGACTGCTATGCCTTTTCACTGGTTGCCAGCGGCCATGCCGATCTGGCGATCGAAGCCGATCTGGCTGCCTATGATATCGCCGCGCTGATTGCTATTCTGGAGTCTGCTGGCGCGGTCGTGACAGACTGGAAAGGCGGACGGCCAGAGCAGGGGGGCGACATCATTGCAGCCGGAAGCCGCGCCGTGCACGAACAGGCTTTGCAATTGCTTGGATCATAGGTTTGTCGTCGTCGGCACTTACCCGTCTCCGGGTAAGAAGGCGGTGATCGCGGCCACAGCCTGGTTGCGGTAAAGGTCCACTTCCTGGAACAATTCATGTTTGGCATGGTCGACGGTAATCAGTTCGCTGGCGCGAAAATGCGAAGCGAGTTCCTCGAGCTCTTGAATGGGCACGACATCGTCGGCCCCGGCTCCGATCAAAAGGGTCGGAATGCGGATCGATGCCAAATGTGCGTGGTCATGGACGCGATCGATGGCGCGGAAACACTCCGAAAGCCAGCGAAACGTCGGTCCACCGAGGATGAATTCCGGACAGATATCGTAAATGGCACGATTGCGGGCAAAACGCGTCCGATCCGAGGTCAGGGCGTTGCCCTCGAAATGCAGGTTGCTTTGTTTGTTTCCGGTAGGGGATTTCTTCCCGAAACCGAACCGGCTGGCGGCACCGACCATCAACCTGAGCAGAGGTTGGCTCATTCCTTCGCTGTGCATTCCGACGAAAGGCGCGGACAGAGCCATGCGTTCAATGCGGTTGGCCAAACGGGGCGCTGCGGACAAGGCGATCAGGCTACCAAGCGAGTGGGCAACCATGAAAAAGGGCAAGCGCGCGTCAGGCAGTACAATCGTTTCCAGGAAGTGCTCGAGGTCTTTCTCATAGTCGGAAAAACGCTGGACATGGCCGGCAATCGAGTTCTTCAGGAGCCGCTGCGAACCGCCCTGGCCGCGCCAATCGAAGGTTGCCACCCATAATCCGGCATCAGTGAGGTCGCGTATCGTTTCGTAGTATTTTTCGATGGTTTCATTGCGGCCTTGCAAAAGGACAACAGTACCGGTTGCACGCGTCGCGCCGGATCGAAATATGGCGTAGCGCAGCCGCTTCTTGTCGCGCGTTTCGAAATAGCCCGTAATGGCGTTGGCCGGAGTGGGATTGTCCGGTGTGTCGTGGATGATTCTGTCGGTTTCGGTGGCCCTTTGGTCCATGCCCCTTTAGAACCGCTAAGACCATGCAGATCAAGGTGTCTTGTAACCGTAAACCAGCGCTTTTACGCCTGCTCCAGCATGTCTTGAAACACTGCTGACCAATCACCATGTTACCTGCGCAGGCGCCGAAAGGGCCTGCTGGCTGCATGTTCCGCCGATAGACGGGGAACGGCTATGCCATGACAAAAACTAGTCGCTCAAAGGAGGACAAGACCATGCGTCATGTCGATTTTTCACCACTTTATCGTTCAACGGTCGGTTTCGACCGTCTCTTTACCATGCTGGACAGCCTTGCCCAGCCGGACCAGGGCCAGTCCTACCCGCCCTACAATATCGAAAGAACAGGAGAAGACTCCTACCGAATCACCATGGCCGTGGCCGGCTTTGGAGAAGACGAGCTTTCGATTGAGGCACGCGAGAACACGCTCAATGTCAAAGGCGAAAAGGCCGATAGCGACGCGCCGGAAGGCGGCGAGTACCTCTACCGCGGTATCGCAAAGCGCACTTTCGAGCGACGTTTCCAGCTTGCGGAGCATGTCAAAGCCGAAGGTGCAAAGCTCGAAAACGGGTTGCTTCATATCGACCTTGTTCGCGAAATTCCCGAGGCCATGAAGCCGCGCCGGATTGCTATTTCGGCTGACAAGGCAGACAAGGCCACCAAACAGATCGAAGCTGAAACCGTCGCCTGACGGACCTTCGACAAAGAGGTTGCAACGGCGCCTGAAAAGGCGCCGTTTTTGTTGATTATGCAGGGACCGGCCGGCCGACGCGTCCGCCCCACCATCGCGACAGAAACGCATCCAGAGAGATCATTCCCGGGCCCTTGATGGCAACATAGACAAACGGCAAGACCCAAAACAGACGCTGGTCGATGATTTCACCGGGCTGTCTGTTGAACAGGACACCGACATCAACGCCGTGTCCGGCGATATCCACATAGGTCTGAACGACAATAAAGATGATCATTCCGACTGCGCCGATCCGCGCAAACAGGCCGATGATGACGAGAATTGGCAATATGAACTCGCCGTAGGTTCCGGCAAACACCATGACATGCGCCGACAATGGCAATGCGCTGGCATCATATCCGGCGGCTTCAAAGGCCTGGCCGGCAATCTGAATATAGGCTCCGTCCGTCACCTCGAACATGCCGAGAAGACCGTCGCCGACTTTGGTCAAAGCGGAATTGAGATAGTAGAGATAGAGCGTTGCGGCGACGATCAACCGCGCAAACAGGCCCATGAACCAACCCTCGGTCAGCCTCTCCAGCGTATCGAAAACTCCGTCGTGCAGCCGCCGCACCGCTTCAACAATCGACGTCATCGTTCTGCCCCTTTTTGAATAAGTCTCAGTTTGCCAGCGCGGTGAACGCACCGGCTTCAAGCATCGCGGAAATCGCTGCGGACAGGTCGAACAGCGGCGCTTCGTCTGTTGCCAGTCCGGCTGCTTCGCCAAGCGTCGCACCGTCGCAGAGGGCTTGCAGAAAAACGGCCGCTCCGGGCGGCAGTGTCCGGATTTCGACTTCGACCACGCGGCGCGTGACAAGCCCGTCTTCTGCCTGTTTCGGATCAATTCCGGTCAGGTCGCCGCCAGCGCGATTGGCCGAAAATATCGACACTGCGGCGAATTGCGAACGGACAATGGCCGTTGCCGGATGTACAACAAATCTCTGTTCCGCAAGATTTTCGGGCGGCACCGCGCTCAACTGGGCCGGGCTCAGTATCGGAGCGTCCGCCGCATGGTAGGCATCGAGCCAGGCGCGTTCGATACGCGCAACGTCCGGCAGGTAGGGCAAGCGGGCAACCGGCTCGAATGTCTCGAGAAATGATGGAAAACCGGTGCCATAGCGAAACAGTATTGGCGATTTCGGCTGTTCCGATTGAACGTAGATTTGCGCCATCGCGCCGAAAAAAGATTCCCCTACGAGGCGCTGGACAGCGGGGTAGATATCGGCAAGCGTGCCGACGAGGCCGACCGTCACATTGTTTCTGTAAACGTTGAAACGCTTGTCGGCTTTCTTGCCGTCGGGGCCGACGACGCCTTCGGGCGTCGGAAGTTGGGGGTTCAAAAGCGCATCGGAAAACGGTTCCAGCGGCACCGCATCCTCAGCTGAGCCATGTTCTTTAGCCATGAGCGGCATGGCGAGTTCCAAGCATGAAATTGTCTGCCCGGCTGTCGAGAATGTCCTCAGCCAGCATCGCTTCGCGGCGCAATACGGGCCAATCGGGAACGTTGGCGTCCCATTCGATCAGTGTCGGTACGGGTCCGATCTGGCCGATAACAATATCGTAGAGTTGCCATACTTCGTCGTCGACGGGCCGGTCATGGGCATCGATCAGGAGCCGCTCTCCCTCATCGTCGGTATCCGGCGCGTGGCCTGCCAGATGTATCTCGCGCACCTTCTCGAGTGGAAAGTCGGACAAATAACTGAGTGGCCGGTATTTCTGGTTGGTGGCGGAAACGAAGACATTGTTGATGTCGAGCAGCAAGCCGCAGCCGGTGCGCATGGCGATTTGCCGTATGAACTCTGTCTCCGGCATGGTCGATCTCTCGAATTGAACATAGGTCGATGGGTTTTCGAGCAGTATGGTCCGCCCGAGTGTTTCCTGCACCTGATCGATGTGCGCACAGACGCGGTCAAGCGTGGGCTCATCGTAGGGAACGGGAAGGAGGTCGTTAAAATAGCTGTTGTCGTGTGTCGACCATGCGAGATGCTCGGATACCAGGCCTGGCTCGTAGCGGTCGACAACCGCTTTCAGGCGCTTGACGTGCTTTTCGTCAAGGCCCCTTTCGCTGCCGATCGAAAGGCCTACACCGTGGACTGATAGCGGAAATGCCTGCCGGATCGCAGTCAGCGACCGGTGCGGTTCGCCACCCGCACCCATGTAATTCTCCGCGTGTACCTCAAGAAAGCCGATACGATAATCGTCATTCAGGATCTCATCGACGTGAATCGGCTTAAGACCAGCGCCAGCCCGTGCAGGGATTGTGCTATCTGAAAAGCGCGGTTCAGTGGCGGATCGCGTGAGGTTGGCTATGGAGGTCATGAGTCAGTTCCCGTTCTGCCGGAAAGTGGCGGCCGCCCGGAAGAACCGGGCAGTCCGAATTTGCGATTACAATCAGGCCGGAAGGTCGCGATCGAGCGGCTCAAGCGAACCGACGCGGCCATCAGGAAGTTCCATTGTCGTGCAGGTGCCATCGGCAACCAGTGTCCAGGCGTTGCCCTGATAGTCAACCGTAGACGTTCCGGCGCAGGTGGTGCCCGGTCCGGCCGCGCAATCGTTCTTGCCCGCGAGCGAAACGCCGTAGCACTTTTCCTTTGCGGATGCTGTCCCGGTGGTTGCAACCAGCGTTGCGCCGGAAAGGGCCATTGCGACCGCACCAGCAACAGCGGAAGCACCGATAATTGTTTTCTTGGACATTGTGATCTCCTTCGGAGGTTGAAATCAGGTCGTCAAACCCGTCTTGTCCCGGTTGTCACCGAGCCACGAGAGATTGTCCGCAAAACCAAGATAAATTGGAAATCAACAGCGTGTTATTTTTTGCAGCAAATATGTGACTGCCAGTTTACCGAATCGCGCATTCAAAATCTGTCAAATTCCTTCGCTTTTTCAAACGGTTAATACCGTCGACCGGCTTCTTCGACTCGCTTCGGTTCCGCAGGCCGGCGATTGCTTGCGGTCACTCATCTCAAATGGCGGGCAAATTCGTCGATATGATTTTGCGTGGTTGCAAAACTCGTAACGAGCCTCGCGATCAGTTCATCCTTTTCAATCTGTCCGGCTGCG